>NZ_JBXAQY010000004.1:0-652668 GCF_058807735.1 Flavobacterium sp. GW821-FHT12A05
ATTGGTAGACACGCTGGACTTAAAATCCAGTGAACAGCAATGTTCGTGCGGGTTCAAGTCCCGCTCTGAGTACTAAAAACTTCAATTGGCTTTGCTAATTGAAGTTTTTTTTTGATCTAAACTGAAATTGTTTATCTCTTTATCAATATGCTAAAATATTAGACTTCAAAAGCTCTTTTAATCAGAAATTTTATATTTTTACTCCTCTATTTAATCTTAAATATCATTTTTGGCTATGCAAAACGTTTTTCTTAAAGAAGATTGTGATCAATTTATTACTAGAATTAATGAGCTTAAAACAGATACGCAGCCACTTTGGGGTAAAATGTCTGTTGATCAAATGCTGGCTCACTGCAATGTTACGTATGAAATGGTTTATGATAATATTCACTCCAAACCAAATGCTTTCGTGAAACTTCTGTTGAAGTTATTGGCTAAAAATAAAGTTGTAAGCGAAACACCTTATCCAAGAAATCTTAGTACAGCCCCACAATTTATTATTAAAGGTGATTGTAATTTTGAACTGGAAAAAAGCAGACTGATTTCTTATATTCAAAAAACACAAGAATTAGGAGAAAATGAGTTTGAAGGCAAAGAATCTCTTTCTTTTGGAAAACTAACTTCTAAAGAATGGAATAATATGTTTGCAAAACATTTAGATCATCATTTTAGACAATTTGGCGTTTAATTAAACATTGGTATGAAAATTTATTTTATTCTGTTTTTTCTGTGTTTAGGATTAACTTCTAATGCACAAAAGCGAGAAGTTCAAAAGACTATCGAAATTTTCTTTGAAGGTTTTCATCAAAGAGATTCGGTAAAAATAAAATCAGTTTGCGCAGATAAAATGATTTTACAGTCAATAAGTGAAAGCGCATTAAAAGGAAATAAACTAAATAATGAGAGTGCAAATGCATTCTACAAATCTATTACATCAATTCCTTCAAATATGAAGTTTGAAGAAAAAATATTGAGTTGTAATATTCAGGTTGATGGTGTAATGGCTCACGTTTGGGCTTCTTATGAGTTTTATATCAATGAGAAATTAAGTCATACTGGAGTAAATACTTTTACTTTGTTTAAAGAAAAAGATTCCTGGAAAATTATTTATTTAATCGATACCAGAAGAAAATAGTTTAATTTCTTTGAATTTCAGTATTGTAATACAGACAAATATCAGTCAAAAGGCATTCTTCACATTTTGGTTTAGGTCTGCATGTTTCTCTTCCTAAAAATGAAATAGCCATTCCTATTTCTGACCAGATATTTTTTGGTAAAGCCTGCATTAAATCTTTTTCGACTTTTGTACCGTCTTTACTTTCTTTTATAATTCCAATTCTCGGAGCTACTCTTATAACGTGTAAATCGGCAATAATTCCTTCTGCTGGTTTATTTGTTTCTCTTAATATGACGTTGGCAGATTTTCTTCCAATACCTTTTAAAGCAGTTAAACCGGACATTGTTAAAGGAATATCATTATCGTTTTGAATGGTTTGTGCAATTTCTAAGAGCCATTGCGCTTTAGTAGGATAGTTACGTACTTTACTTATATAAGGAATAAAGGTTTCAATATCTGTTTTAGAAAGACTTTTTAAAGTTGGATATTTTTCAAATAAAGCTGGAGCAATCTTATTAATATTGGCATCAGAATCTTGTGCAGAGAGCACAACCATAACCAATAACTGATAGGTATTTTGATAATCCAGAGGATGCCTTTTGCCTTTGTATTTTTTTAAAATGGGTTTTAGTTTAGTTTCCCAATCTGATGTTTCTCCAAATAAATCCATTTTTAGTTTCTTTGATATTGATATTTAAATAGTTAACTATTATAAAGTTAATCGTTTTTAATGAATTCTAAAGTTTTTTTGATCACATTTTGATTTCCCAGAATTTTTCTGTGTCCAAGTCCTTCGGTTAAAAATAAACTGCCATTTTTTAAATTCTCATGAATATGAATTCCAGCTTTAACCAAAACTTCAGGATCGTCTTGATCGTGTATGACTAAAACTGGAATTTCAATTTTTTGTGCTGCACGATAAGCCGAAAAATCGTCCATTTTGACCTGATACTTATCTTCAAAAAAATCTCTTAGATGATTGCTGATCTCTTTCTTCAATCCTAATTTAAAAATAAATTCATCTAAAATATCCTGTACAATATCTCCGCTTCCAATTATTACAGCCTTATTTACTTTTAGTCCGTCTTTGATTGCATTTAAAACAGACATTCCGCCTAAAGAATGTCCAATTGCAAATTCAAAAGGTCCAAATTGTTTTTCAATTTCCAGAATTGAGGCAATAAATTCAGACATTATAGTTGTTTTTTCTTCAGATTTTCCGTGTGCGGGTGCATCAAAACTAATCGTAGAATAACCGTTTAACAAAAGTTCATCGGCTATTTTAAATAGTTGTGTTCCTCGGCCAGACCATCCGTGAACTAATAATATTTTACGATTGCTGGTGCCATATTCGTAGGTTACAACACTTTTATCAATTTCAGGAACGTACACATTTTTTTGTATGCTTTTACGGTCCATTTCAAATTCGCGTTTTGGAACTTTATGTTTTATAGGGCTTGTAAATAATCTTGCAGCAAATTTTGTAACCAGCTTTGTGGAGATAAAAGCGCAAATTTTGGCAGATATAATAATTATCTGTGGTATTTTTAATGATTTAGTAGGATTAATTGCCTTTTTTGCCATTTCAATAAAACTTATTTTGAAGCAGAACTTTGCTTATTTTTTGCTAAATTTAAAAAACATAAAAATAGCATATTAATGATTGTTTCTTAGAAAATAATCACAAATAAATTTCTGAATGGAAATATTTCATATTAGTGCAGAATGTTATCCAATGGCAAAAGTTGGCGGTCTGGCCGATGTAGTTGGCGCTTTGCCAAAATACCAAAATAATGTAGGACATAAAGTTAGAGTGGTAGTTCCGGCTTATGATACAAAATTTAAAAAAGAGAATAATTTTGATTGTGTTCATTGGGGTACGGTGAAGTTGGGCAATTTCAATTTTCCTTTTAGTGTTTTAAAAGAAAGTACAGATAAGTTAGGTTACGAATTGTATCTTATAGAAATAAATGAATTATTTAATCGCCCGAATATATATGGCTATGAAGATGATATTGAGCGATTTTTATCTTTTCAGATTGCAGCTTTAGATTGGATTATGGCCAGAACTGAAGTTCCGGATATAATTAACTGTCACGATCATCATACCGGATTAATTCCGTTTCTAACGCAGTTTGCTTATAAATACCAAATTTTAAAGGATTTAAAAACCGTCATAACCATTCATAATGGCTTGTATCAGGGCTGGTTTGGATTTGATAAATTATATTATCTGCCAGAATTTGATTTAAAACATGTAGGATTTTTAGAGTGGAATAATTCAATTAATTCTTTGGCTGTTGGTATAAAATGCGCTCAGGCGGTTACTACAGTTTCTCCAAGTTATTTAAACGAAATTAATTATAATGCGAACGGATTAGAATCTCTATTTAATTCTGTTCGGAATAAATCGAAAGGAATTTTAAACGGAATCGACATTGAAGTTTGGAATCCGTTGAAAGATCAAATGATTGCAGAGAATTATTCGATAGAGAACTTTGAAATTGGAAAACAGAGAAATAAAGAAAAATTGTGCGAACAGTTTGAACTTGATCCTTCAAAACCTTTGTTTAGTTTTATTGGACGCTTGTTTGAAGAAAAAGGAGGGGATTTACTGCCTCAGGCTTCTGCTTTAGCATTATCAGAGCATTTTGAAGATATTAATATTTTGATTCTAGGTTCGGGAAATTCAGAAATTGAATCGCAGTTAACTCAATTGCGTAATGATTATAAAGGAAATTACAATGTATTTATTGGTTATAATGAAGAATTAGCGCATTTGATTTATGCAGGATCAGATTATATTTTAATGCCGTCACGAGTAGAACCCTGCGGTTTAAATCAAATGTATGCCATGCGTTATGGAACAATTCCAATTGTTAGGAGAACTGGAGGCTTGCGAGATACTGTAATTGATTTTGGTGATGAAGGAAACGGAATCTGCCACGATCAGGCTTCGGTTGGAGATATCTGTTATTCAATAAATCGTGCGGTTAAGCTGTACGCCGATAAAATAAATTTCAATAAAGTTTTAAAAAGAGGAATGGAAGCTGACCATTCCTGGGAAAGTGTTTGCCAAGAATATATCGAGATATACAACCTAATAATTGAGAAAAATGAAATTTAAGAAGAAAAACGTAGTTGCTATTATTTTAGGAGGAGGACAAGGATCACGTTTGTTTCCGTTAACAGAGACGAGATCAAAACCAGCTGTTCCAATTGGAGGAAAATATCGTTTGGTCGATATTCCAATTTCTAATTGTATCAATTCTGATATTTTTAAAATATTTGTTTTGACACAGTTTAACTCCGCATCCTTAAATGCACATATCAAAAACACTTTTAACTTTAGTATATTCAGTCAGTCTTTTGTTGATATTTTGGCTGCAGAACAAACTCCGGATAACCCAACATGGTTTCAGGGAACGGCAGATGCTGTTAGACAATGTATGTCGCACTTTTTAAAACACGATTTCGATCATGCTTTAATTCTTTCGGGCGATCAATTGTATCAGATGGATTTTAACGAAATGCTGGAAGCGCATATTGCCGCTGACGCCGAAATTTCGATTGCCACTTTACCTGTGAATGCCAAAGATGCACCAGAGTTTGGAATTCTTAAAACGGATCATGAAAATAATATTCACGCTTTTATAGAAAAACCTGATGCTTCATTACTGCCTGAATGGGAATCTGAAGTAAGTGAACAAATGCAGGAAAAGGGGAAAAAATACCTGGCTTCAATGGGAATCTATATTTTCAATAAATCATTATTGGAAGAATTAATGGCCAATCAGGAAACAAAAGATTTCGGAAAAGAAATCATTCCGCAAGCCGTTGGAAAACATAAAATTTTAAGTTACCAATACGAAGGATATTGGACAGATATTGGAAATATTGAATCGTTTTTTGAAGCTAATATTGGTTTAACTGCAGATATTCCGGAATTTAATTTGTTTGATGACGAGAATAAGATTTTTACAAGACCAAGATTACTGCCTCCATCCAAATTTAGAAATTCAGTTATCAATCAATCCTTGATTTCCGAAGGCTGTATTATTAATGCCAAAGAAATAAAAAGCTCAGTAATTGGTATTCGCTCCAGAATTGGCGTAGGTACAGTTTTAGAGAACTGTTATGTTATGGGTAACGATTTTTATCAGGATTTGGATGAACTAAATTACGAAAGCAGCATTAATAAAATTCATGTTGGTATTGGCGAAAATTGCTTCATACAAAATGCATTAGTAGATAAAAATGTTCGAATAGGAAACAATGTTCATATTAGCGGCGGTAAACACCTGGATAATTTTACCAATGAATTATACAGCATAAAAGACGGAATTGTGGTTATTAAAAAAGGAGTTACATTATCAGATAACTTTAGAATTGAATAAAATTTAAAAATTCCAAAAAATATAAATTCCAATTATAAAACCAAATATGACAAAAGTAATTACACATTCTCTATTTACTGATTTTGATATAGATTTATTCAAAGCCGGAAAACACTTCAAATTGTATGAAAAATTAGGAGCACATTTAATTGAAGTTGATGGAGTTAAAGGTGTTTATTTTGCCGTTTGGGCACCTACAGCACATTCTGTTTCGGTTGTGGGCGATTTTAATTATTGGACACAGGGAGAACATCTTTTGAATGTCCGCTGGGATTCTTCAGGAATTTGGGAAGGCTTTATTCCTGATATTTCAAGAGGTGAACTTTATAAATATAAAATTCAATCGAATATTGATGGTATTATAACCGAAAAAGCAGATCCTTTTGCTTTATATTGCGAAAAACCGCCTCATACAGCATCTGTAGTCTGGGATTTAGATTATAAATGGAAAGATGAAAACTGGATGCAGAACCGCCATCAGTTTAATGGCTTAGATAAGCCTTATTCTGTTTACGAAGTACATTTGGGTTCCTGGAAACGAGCTGAACATAACCGATTTCTAAGCTATTTAGAACTGGCCGATGATTTGGTTCAATACGTTAAAGAAACAGGTTTTACGCACGTAGAATTTATGCCGGTTATGGAATATCCTTATGATCCTTCGTGGGGATATCAGCTTACGGGATATTTTGCGCCGACATCACGTTTTGGGAAACCTCAGGATTTTATGGTTTTGGTCGACAGATTACATCAGGAAGGAATTGGCGTCATTTTAGACTGGGTTCCGTCACATTTTCCTGATGATGCACACGGTTTGGGGTATTTTGACGGCTCGCATTTATACGAACATCCGGATAGAAGAAAAGGCTACCATCCGGATTGGAAAAGTTTGGTTTTTAATTATGGAAGAAATGAAGTTCGTGCTTTTTTAATCAGTAATGCTGTTTTTTGGCTGCAACATTATCATATCGACGGATTACGAGTTGATGCAGTAGCTTCGATGTTATATCTTGATTATTCAAGAAAAGAAGGCGAGTGGGAAGCTAATATTTTTGGTGGAAGAGAAAATCTAGACAGTATAAGTTTTCTTAAAGAATTTAATGAAGTAATCTATGCTAATTTTGATGGAGTTCAAACTATTGCAGAAGAAAGCACTTCATTCCCTATGGTTTCAAGACCTACTTTTACAGGCGGTTTAGGTTTCGGAATGAAATGGATGATGGGCTGGATGCACGATACTTTAAAATACTTTCAAAAAGAAACGGTTTATAGAAAATACCATCAAAACGATTTGACTTTTTCGATGACGTATGCTTTTACCGAAAATTTCATGCTTCCGTTTTCTCATGATGAAGTAGTGTATGGCAAAAAATCTCTTATTTATAAAATGCCGGGCGATGAATGGCAGCGATTTGCTAATTTAAGATTGCTTTACGGATATATGTTTACGCATCCCGGAACAAAACTATTGTTTATGGGGGCTGAATTTGGTCAAACGAATGAATGGAATTTCGAACAAAGTTTAGACTGGCATTTACTACAATACGATTTTCATTCAGGCATAAAGAGATTAATTACAGATTTAAATCAGCTTTATAAAACACGTCCCGCCTTATATGAAAAGCAATTTACGGGAGATGGTTTTGAATGGATAAATTATTCCGATCATCAAAATGCGGTTTTATCTTATATCCGAAAAGGAAATAATGAAGATGAAAATCTAATTGTAGTTTGCAATTTTACACAAGTTGTGAGAGAAAAATATAGAATTGGGATTCCGAAAAAAGGAAAACTAGAAGAAATATTTAATAGCGATGCTGCGATTTACGGCGGAGGCGGAGTTGGAAACGGAAAATCAGTAAAGGTTGAAGCGGTACCTTATGACGGTCGCGATTTTTCGGTTGAATTAATTTTACCGCCTTTAAGTGTAACCGTATATTCTTTTAGTTAGAAAAAATCCTATACGCCATTTTTAAAGTGCTGTTTTGTCATTTTAAAGGTATTAAATTATTGATTTCTTGTTTTTTTGAGCTGTAATTAAAAACTCGTTCAGAAAAAACGTTTTCGTGAATAAACCTTTTATTCATAGGGCTTTACTAACTTTTTTCGTATGTTTGAAATAGAGATTAGCGTTATATAATTAATTCATTTAGCGATATGATTACAAACACATCATTAGAATACAAGGGCGATTTATATCCATCAAAAATTGTCTCTTATGAGCATGAAGGCGATTCGATTTTTTTTAATACAGATAACAAAGTAATCTTAAAAGTCACTATACTTCGAGACAGTTTAATTCGATTTCGTTTTACTACGAAGGGATATTTCAGCAATGATTTTTCGTATGCAATTGATAAAACCCAGCTTCACGGATATAATTTTTTGGAACTTACTGAAGAAGAAACTTTTTTCCAGATCAGAACCAGTAAAGTAAAATGTAAAATTCAGAAAGCCGATCTTCGTCTGGCCATTTACGATTTAAACGATTTTTTGATTCTCGAAGATGAACTTGGTTTTCATTGGGAGGAAAGCTACGAATATGGCGGGAACATCGTAAAAATGAGTAAATTTTCTAAAGATGGCGAATGTTATTACGGTCTTGGAGATAAAGCGACTCAAATGAACCTTAAAGGCAAGAGAGTCGAAAATTTTGCTACAGATCAATATGCTTATCAAAAAGAACAAGATCCTCTTTATAAAGTAGTTCCGTTTTACATTGGTTTACATAACAAACAATCTTATGGAATTTTCTTTGATAATACCTTTAGGACTTTTTTTGATTTTTGTCAGGAAAGACGAAATGTAACAAGTTTTTGGGCAGAAGGAGGAGAAATGAATTATTATTTCATTTACGGTCCGCAAATGCAGGATGTTGTCACTACTTATACTGATTTAACGGGAAAACCAGAATTACCGCCGCTTTGGGTTTTAGGATATCATCAATGTAAATGGAGTTATTATCCCGAAAGTAAGGTCAAAGAAATTACTTCAAAATTTAGAGAACTTAAAATTCCGTGTGATGCCATTTATCTGGATATTGATTATATGGAAGGATTTCGATGTTTTACATGGAATAAAAACTATTTTCCAGATCCAAAAAGAATGGTGGCTGAATTAGCGGAAGACGGTTTCAAAACTGTTGTAATCATCGATCCGGGAATTAAAATTGATAAAGATTACTGGGTTTATAAAGAAGCCTTAGAAAAAGATTATTTCTGCAAAAGAGCCGATGGGCCTTATATGAAGGGTAAAGTCTGGCCGGGAGAATGTAATTTTCCAGATTATACAAACCCTGCAGTTAGAGAATGGTGGGCTGGATTATTTAAAGAATTAGTTTCAGAAATAGGCGTAAAAGGAGTTTGGAATGATATGAACGAACCTGCCGTTATGGAGGTGCCCAATAAAACATTCCCAATGGATGTTCGTCACTTTTACGACGGAAATCCTTGCAGCCATAGAAAGGCGCATAATATTTACGGAACGCAAATGGCAAGGGCAACCTATCATGGGGTAAAAAGATTTGTTTACCCAAAACGTCCCTTTGTCATTACAAGATCTGCTTATTCAGGAGCACAGCGTTACACATCGTCGTGGACAGGCGATAACGTAGCAACTTGGGAACATTTATGGATTGCGAATATTCAGGTGCAAAGAATGTCGATTTCAGGAATGGGATTCACAGGTTCTGATATTGGCGGATTTGCTGAGCAGCCAACAGGCGAATTATATGCACGTTGGATTCAGCTGGGTGTTTTTCATCCGTTTTGCAGAACGCATTCTTCAGGAGATCATGGAAATCAGGAACCTTGGGCTTTTGACGAAGAAGTAATCAATATTACCAGAAAATTTGTCAGCCTTCGTTATCAGTTATTACCTTATTTATATACCATGTTCTGGCAGTATATTGAAGAAGGACTTCCTATGTTAAAACCTTTGGTTTATTACGATCAGGATGATACGCAAACGCATTATCGCAATGACGAATTTATCTTTGGAAATCAAATTTTAGTATGCCCAATCCTTGAACCTAATGCTGTAGGTAGACGTATGTATATTCCAAGAGGTGAGTGGTATAACTACTGGACAAATGATTTATTTGTTGGTGGCAGGGAAATTTGGGTTGACACTAAATTTGATGAAATTCCGGTTTTTGTAAAAGCAGGTGCTATTATACCAAAATATCCCGTGCAGCAATATGTTGGCGAATTAGAATTTGATGAATTAATGCTTGATGTTTACTTTAAAAACGGAAAAGAAAAATCTGTTGTTTATGAAGATGCTCAGGATGGTTACGATTATAAAAAAGGACGTTACAGCTTTTTATCTTTCAGAACAATTGGTAAAGAAAAAGAACTTATTATTCAGCTTCATAAAGAAGGGAAATACGATACACCATATAGCAAATACAAAATTAATTTAATTGGATTACCGTTTAAAGTAACTGAAATTGAAATCGACAATGAAAAAATCGAATTTGATAAGACGGCCTTCGAATTGAATAATTTCTTAATCGTTGATAAAGAGTTTAATGAACTTCATATTGTTGGGGAATAAGTATAATTCTGATATTTTTTTGACGTATTGTGTAAAATATTAATTTTTAATAATTGTATTTTTGTTTGAAAATAGCGTGAATTATGAAAAAATATTTGTTTTTAGGAATTTTTGGTGCACTTGTAGTGGCTTGTGCGACAAATCCAATTACTGGGAAACAAAGTTTAAATTTTGTTTCTAACAGTGAATTATTTCCATCTTCTTTCCAGCAGTATAGTCAGTTTTTGTCTGAAAATAAAGTGATTACAGGAACAGCAGATGCAAAACGTGTAGAAACTGTTGGATTAAAAATAAAAGCTGCAGCCGAAAAATATTTAACTTATTTAGGACAGTCACAATATCTAAAAGATTATCGCTGGGAATATAAATTAGTTGATAATAAAGAGGTTAATGCGTGGTGTATGCCAGGAGGAAAAATTGTAGTGTATTCTGGAATTTTGCCTATAACGCAGGATGAAGCAGGTTTAGCGACTGTGATGGGGCACGAAGTTTCGCACGCATTGGCCAATCATGGTGCACAAAGAATGTCGGCGGCACAATTACAGCAAATTGGAGGTGCGGCTTTAGGAGCGGCAACAAGCGGAAAATCTGAAGCAACACAGCAAATTTTTGCACAAGCTTACGGAATAGGCTCAGAAGTAGGAGTAATGCTGCCATTTAGCCGAAGCAACGAAAGCGAAGCAGATAAAATAGGTTTGACTTTAATGGCTATTGCAGGATATAATCCGGATGATGCCATTGCATTCTGGACTAGAATGTCGGCTAAATCAGGAGGAGCATCTCAACCAGAGTTTATGAGTACGCACCCGTCCGACGCTACGAGAATTGCAAATATTCGATCTTTAATTCCGTCAGCAAAAGCAACAGCATTAAAAGTTGGTGTTATTAAATAAGAAATCATTTTTAAAATATTAAAAAAGCTATTCGGATTACGATTAGCTTTTTTTTTGCGAATAAAATTCAACAGGTAAAAGTTCGCAGGAACAATATATATTGCAGCAGCATCCTGAGGCTTCGGGATTAATCCGTTGGGAAATTATACGTTATATCCTCGAGTTCCGTAGGAACATTACATATTGTAGCAACGGATTTTAATCCGTTGAAAAATTATGCGATATATATTAGAGTTTCGTAGGAACGATTCATATACCAATTGATTTTGGTGTTGGAAGATTGTGCTTTTTATAACTTTGTAAAATGAGCCGAACCTACGGTTCTTTTTTTTCTTTTGCCTGAACTGGATTGAAATCCAGTCCTACAATACAGATCGAGCCTGACGGCTCTTTTTTTTTCAAACCTTTATAATTTAATAATATATGAATTAGTAAAATTCTATTTGATTATCATAAAAATTGAATAAATTCGTACCGCATTAACAAAATCATTTCAATGAAAAACCTACAAAAAGGAGATAAAAAACTATTAAACGCCTGGGCATTTTACGATTGGGCAAATTCAGTTTATACTCTTACCATAGCCTCTGCCGTATTTCCAATTTTTTACGAAGCATTATTCTCAGACCGTGATCATTACATTGATGTATTTGGGCTTCACTTAAAAAACTCTGCTTTAATAAGTTTTATTACTGCTGCGGCTTTCTTGGTGGTTTCTTTTATTTCACCTTTTTTATCCGGGATTGCAGATTATGTTGGGAATAAAAAGGCTTTTATGAAATTTTTCTGCTATTTGGGAGCTTTATCCTGTATGGGATTATACTGGTTTGATCTGGATAATATTTATGTTGGATTATTGTTTTATTTCTTGGGATTATTAGGATATTGGGGAAGTTTGGTTTTCTACAACTCTTATCTTCCGGATATTGCTTTTGAGGAACAGCAGGATAAAATAAGTGCAAAAGGATATTCTTTAGGATATATTGGAAGTGTTATTCTGCTTATTATCAATCTGGCGATGATCATGAAACCAAAACTTTTTGGAATTACAGGAACAGATGGCGAAGCGGCGATGAAAGCGATGCGTTACTCTTTTATAATGGTGGGAGTTTGGTGGATATTATTCAGCCAGTACACTTATTATTACCTGCCAAAAGGGAGTAAGGAAAAAGGAGAGAAACTAACACGATCAGTCGTTTTTAATGGTTTTAAAGAATTGAAGAAGGTTTGGGCTTTATTGAAAGATAATGTTCCATTGCGACGGTATTTAGGTGGATTTTTTGTTTCAAGTATGGCAGTGCAAACCGTAATGCTTGTTGCTACTTATTTTGGAGCACAGGAAATTCAATGGTCATCTAAAGAAGAAAGTACGATTGGTCTAATAATCTGTATTTTAATTATACAATTAGTTGCTGTTGTTGGAGCGGTTTTAACTTCAAGAGCTTCTGCTAAATGGGGAAATGTTCCAACTTTAATCTTCATTAACGGTATCTGGGCTGTTTTTTGTGCTTTGGCTTATTTTATAACATTGCCAATGCATTTTTACGTGATGGCAACCGTTGCAGGATTTGTAATGGGAGGAATCCAGGCACTTTCGCGCTCTACATACTCAAAATTATTACCAGAAACTGAAGATACAGCTTCATTTTTCAGCTTTTATGATGTGGCAGAAAAAGTAGGGATTGTAATAGGAATGTGTGTTTATGGTATTATAGATCAGATTACAGGAAGTCCGCGTGCGGCAATTGTAATTTTAGCTGTTTTCTTTGTTACTTCTATTTTCCTTTTAAGAAGAGTACATAAAAAAGACGTTTCAAATTAATGAAACGTCTCTCTTAATAGTATCACGAATTGCAGGTTATTGTTTTGATTGATGATAATTTTGAAATTCGTGATATTTCTTTTTATAATATTATGCTTTTGTAATATTTCCTGATCCAGAAACTTTTACATCTCGTTTTTCAGGATTTCCTCCGTATTTAATATTTCCTGAACCTGCCACTCTTGCCGTTAAACTTCCGTTACAGTTTACTTTACTGTTTCCGGAACCCGAAACATTTGCCGTAACATTTTTAGATTTCAAATTAGTGGCATCAATATCTCCAGAACCTGCTAATTTTACTGTAAAATTATCTGCTGTTCCTTTCAAATGTGCATTTCCAGAACCACTTAAACTAAGTTCAAAATCGTTTGAATCAACAGCTAGGTTAAAGTTTCCAGAACCTGATAAATTGGCTGAAAATTTATCACTTTTAATGGCATCTTTAGTTTCAACAGATCCTGAACCAGCCAGACTTACTTCAGAAATTTTTTCAAAAGGAACTGTAATTTGGATACCTTTTCCTGCACTCGGGCGAATATTCGTGTTTCTTTCTACATAAATTTTCAGTGTATTTTCTTCAACTTCAACTTTAATTACAGCCAAAAGGTTTTCTTCTCCTTTGATAGTAATTTTTCCTTCTTTTCCTGCAACTAAGTCAACATCAAAAGAACCTCCAATTTTAATACCGTCATAGTCTCCAGTTGTACGGGTTTGAGTGACAACATTTCCATTTCCATTTATTTTATTCGATTGGGCGCTGCTGGTAAAACTTGCTAAAAAAACGGTGCAGACTAACAATAAGATTGATTTTTTCATTTTTTATGGTTTTTTAAGATTATTAATTTTTTAATAGCGATACGTTTCCGTAATTAGTGTTAATATTTACTTTGTTTTGCCCTTTTTTCTTGTAAAAGCCGCTTATTCTTTTTGTGTTGCTTTTACTTTCTGAAACTGAAATGTCTAATGCATTGTCATGTTTGATATTGGCATATCTGGCTGAGATATCAAAATCAAAGGCATAATTTGTTTCATATCCAATAGAAATATCTGTATATCCAGAGTTTATGCTTATGTTTCCGGCTTTTTCATTCATAGATCCAATGCTTATTTTGCTGTAGTTTGTATCTACGCTAAAGCTGCCTGAGACTTCTGCAATTGAAACCGTTAAATAATTACCAGATCCGGTTAAGGAGTTTATTTTATTAAATTTTAAATTCCCATAATTAGAGTCGTATTTAATATTTTGTCCGTCATTAAGCGTTACATCTGTATAACTGGCATCAAGATTTAAGTTTCCTGAATCATTGATTTTTAAACCAGAATAGCGTGCTTCAATGTTTGCGTTTTTGATATACTCAATAGTTGAGTTTTGGCAGTAGGCAATATCAACTTTATTGCTTGAACCGTTTAATTTGCCCAGATTCACTTTTCCGTATCGGCAGCTTATATCTGTTGTCGATTCCAGATTAAGCGTTGAAATATTTCCATATTTGTTGACCAGTTTTACCGAACCGTTTTTAGGAATTTTAATAACATAATTAATTTCGAAACTGTTATTGCTTCCTCTGCTTTTAAAAGACGAATTTCCAATTGAAGTTACAGCGGTAACTAAGCTTTTAAGTGCCGTAATTTGCACATCAATACTATTTAATCTCTCATTTACCCAATTTTCGTTGGCACCGTTTACTTTAATGGTAATATCGAGATCAATTTTATCTTCATCCCAGGTAGATACAGTGATGTTTCCGTATTTATTATCAATGTCAATTCCGGCGTTAGAATTTACGATGTATGTTTTTTTAATTGTTTTTTGTTTAGTGATGTAAGTATCATCGTTTGAAAATCCCAATAAAGGAATCAAAAGAAATAAGATTAGTATGTTATAATGTTTTTTCATGAGTTGTTGTGTTGTTTAGTTTTTCGTTTTCTTCAATTCGCTTTAAAACCGTCTGCAAAAAAGAAATTCTAGTTTGCAGATTGCTTATCATCGCGTAAATAATTTGCTTGTTTTCGCCGTTTTTCTGAACCTCTTTAATGATTTTTTCATAATCGGCATCAAAGACTTTCATTTGCTTTAGTGCATCATTTATAATCTGTTCGTTTTCCGGAGTACTTTTTTCTTTTAATTTAACTAGCTCATTCTCAATCAAAATATTAAAGATAGAATCCGTACGTTTGGTTTCCTGCGAAGCAAATTTGAATTCATTAGGTTTCTCGGTATTATTATAAAATACAGATATTCCTAAAAGCACCGCTATAGATGCAGCAATGGCCCAGCCGGCATAATTTTTCTTTTTAGGTGTTTTTTTATTTAATTTATTTAGAAAATCAACCTGATGATCCGGATCCATTTCATGAATATCCCATTGATTTTCAAACTTGTTAAATAACTGATCTAATTCGTCATTTTCCTTTTTCATATATCCTCTAATTTTTTACGTAAACTTTCTTTAGCTCTGCTCAGCGTTGTTCTGCAATTGGCATAGCTGATGTTTAATATTTCGCAGATTTCTTCCTGATCATAACCTTCAATGTAAAACAGTGTTAAAACCATTCTGTAATTATCTTTTAAGCCCGAAATGGTATCTAAAACCTGTTTCACTTTAAGTGAATTCAAATCGATGCTGTCAGATAAAATAGAATCATTTTCTTCCATTTTATAAAGCGTTTTATTTAGGTCTTCCATCTGGAAAGCATTGTTTTTCTTATAGAAATCGATGCTGTAATTAATAACGATTCGTTTAAGCCAGGCACCAAACGCGACTTCCTGCTTGTAATCGTTGATCTTTGTAAAAGCTTTCAAAAAACCTTCCTGCATGACGTCTTGTGCAAAATGCTCGTCTTTTACAATTCTGTAAGCCACGTTGTACATAGCTTTACAATAGCGATTGTAAACTTCGAATTGTGCCTTTTGATTATTGTTTTTACAAAGCGCGATTAATTCTTCGATATTTTGATTTGTTATACTCAAGTAATGGTTGCTAGTTTTATATAATGACTTTGTCTTTTTTAATATGTTACAGTTTTTATATTTTTTTTCTCTTTTACGTAAAGTCGTAAGGAAAAATAAAATGGTCGGTTTATTTTTGGTCAGAAATTTACCTAAAATATACCATTAAAAAATCTAAAACTATGAAAAAACTAAAGAGCCTGGCGCTAATGACATTATTTGTGTCAGCATCATTATTTACATCATGTTCAAGCGATTCTGGAAACGATGATCAATCCTCTGGAGATTTACAAGGAGATTATTGGCCTACAGCAGTTGGAAATCAGTGGGTTTTGAACCAAGGCGGTGCTGAAACTACCATGAAAATTTTAAGTGCAGAAAATATAAAAGGGGAAACTTATTTTAAATTTGATAAGTTTCTTATATCATCTTCCAGCCCTGTTGCAGGTTCAGCTTCGGCATATATTAAAAAAGTAAAAGGAGATTATTTTATTAAACTGGATGATATTAACATTACTGCTAATGGTTTCGGTGGAAAAATCAGTGGTTATGAGTTTGTTTTCTTTAAAGATTATTTAGATGCAAATAAAACCTGGACAGGAACTTATGTACAAGAAACTACCTATACAGGTTTAGGATCTATTAAAACAACTACAAAATATACAGGAACTATTGTAGAAAAAGGCTTAACTGTTACTGTAAAAGGGGTAAGTCATAAAGATGTAATCCGATTTAAATTAAAACTGGAAACTTCGCTTGAAGGCCAATCTGCTGGTTCAACAGAGGCAGAGTACTGGATTGCTAAAGGTGTAGGTATTATTAAGTTTGGATTTGAAGGCACATCTTCTGAATTGGTTTCTTATAAACTGAATTAAAATAGTTATTAGATAAAATTTAAAAGCCGAAATTAGTTTCGGCTTTTTTTATGCACTGTAATTTTTAAAAAGAAATTAAAAATCTAAATTTCAAAGCTGACTATTTTGTATTTGGCATAATGATTGTCTATTTTTATGGCCTGTCTTGTAAACTAAACACTTATTAGAAACTATAGCTTTTAAGGAACGATTTGCAGATAGTATAAAACTTTTAATGACAAAACGACTTATATATTATTATGTCAAATCATAAAATACTCACTATTGACAATCTGTCACTTCAAGAATTTGATTCGGAAGCAGAATTAATTCCATTATTAACTCCGGAGGACGAAGAGGAAATGAACAATGAAGAACTTCCTATTTCTCTGCCAATTTTGCCTTTAAGAAATACGGTTTTATTTCCGGGAGTTGTAATTCCAATTTCTGCGGGAAGAGATAAATCAATCAAATTAATTAATGATGCCAATGCCGGCGGAAAAATTATTGGTGTAGTTTCTCAAATTAATGAAGAAGATGAAGATCCGTCAAAAGATGACATTCATAAAATAGGTACTGTAGCACGTATTTTGCGTGTTTTAAAGATGCCTGACGGAAATGTAACCGTTATTTTACAAGGAAAAAAACGTTTTGAAATAGACGAAGTAGTTTCAGAAGACCCTTATATGACAGCCACTATCAAAGAGGTATCAGAAGAGCGTCCAGATGAAAACGATACTGAATTTACGGCTATTTTAGATTCTGTTAAAGAATTGGCTATTCAAATCATTAAAGAAAGTCCAAACATTCCATCTGAAGCAACTTTTGCTATTAAAAACATTGAAAGTCAATCGTTTTTAATCAATTTTGTTTCTTCAAACATGAATTTATCTGTAAAAGAAAAACAAGGACTTTTATCGATAAATGGTTTAAAAGACCGCGCTTTAGAAACGTTACGTTATATGAATGTTGAACTTCAAAAATTAGAATTGAAGAATGACATTCAGTCAAAAGTACGTTTTGATTTAGATCAGCAGCAAAGAGAATATTTTCTTCACCAGCAAATGAAAACCATTCAGGAAGAATTGGGAGGCGTTTCGCAGGAAGAAGAAATGGACGAAATGGGATTGAAAGCGAAAACTAAAAAATGGGACGAAAAAACGCAGAAACATTTCGAGAAAGAATTATCTAAAATGCGTCGTATGAATCCGCAGTCACCAGATTTTGGAATTCAGCGTAACTATTTAGAGTTATTTTTAGAATTGCCTTGGGGCGAATATTCTAAGGATAAATTCGATTTAAAACATGCTCAAAAAATATTAGATAAAGATCATTTTGGTCTTGATGAAGTAAAGAAAAGAATGATTGAACATTTGGCAGTTTTAAAATTGCGAAATGACATGAAATCTCCTATTATATGTTTAACAGGACCTCCGGGAGTTGGTAAAACTTCAATTGGTCGTTCTGTTGCCGAGGCTTTGGGGCGCGAATATGTGCGTATTTCATTAGGTGGTTTGCGTGATGAAGCAGAAATTCGCGGACACAGAAAAACGTATATTGGAGCTATGCCGGGAAGAATCATTCAAAGTTTAAAGAAAGCAGGAACCTCAAATCCGGTTTTTATTTTAGATGAGATTGATAAATTGTCAAACGGAAACAGCGGCGATCCTTCTTCTGCTTTGTTAGAGGTTTTAGATCCGGAGCAAAACAATGCTTTTTATGATAACTTCCTTGAAATGGGGTACGATTTATCTAAAGTAATGTTTATTGCGACTTCAAATAATATGGCAGCAATTCAGCCTGCTTTACGTGACAGAATGGAAGTAATCAAGATGTCAGGTTATACTATTGAAGAAAAAGTAGAAATTGCAAAAAGACATTTGTTTCCAAAACAATTAGAAGCACACGGATTAACATCTAAAGACCTGACAATTGGTAAAAAACAATTAGAAAAAATTGTTGAAGGATATACAAGAGAATCCGGAGTTCGTAATTTAGAAACTAAAATAGCTCAGGTTATTCGTAATGCTGCAAAAGCCGTTGCGATGGAAGAGGAGTACAATAAAAAAGTAACTGACGAAGATATCGTAAAAGTTCTGGGAGTTCCGAGATTAGAGCGTGATAAATACGAAAATAACGATGTAGCCGGAGTTGTAACAGGTTTAGCCTGGACAAGTGTTGGCGGCGATATTTTATTTATCGAATCGTTAATTTCTGAAGGAAAAGGAGCGTTGACGATTACCGGAAACCTTGGAAATGTAATGAAAGAATCGGCTACGATTGCTCTTGAGTACATTAAAGCCAATGCTAAGAAACTAGGATTAGGTATCGAATTGTTTCAAAAATACAACATTCACCTGCACGTACCGGAAGGAGCTACTCCAAAAGACGGACCAAGTGCCGGTATTGCAATGCTTACTTCTTTAGTTTCTTTATTGACACAAAAGAAAGTAAAGAAAAGTCTTGCTATGACAGGAGAGATTACTTTACGTGGGAAAGTTTTACCTGTTGGCGGGATTAAGGAAAAAATTCTGGCTGCAAAAAGAGCAGGAATAAAAGAAATCATTTTATGTCACGAAAACAAAAGTGATATTGATGAAATTAAACCTGAATACTTAGAAGGACTTTCTTTTCATTATGTAAAAGAAATGAGTGAAGTTTTAGCTCTGGCTTTGACGGATCAAAATGTAAAAAATGCTAAAACATTGAAATAAACTTAAGGTTTAAATTCCAATTTTTTAAAATCCAAATTCCAAGTTTCAAACTTTTATAAAGGTTTGGGATTTGGAATTTTTTATTGGAATTTATTTAAAATTTAATTTTATTTTTGGTGTTATATAATTTTATCTTTGTATTTGCGTTATTCCCATATAGGATTCGCCCCAAAAGCATGTTGAAACGATTCGTTTTACTTTTAATGATACTAATTTGTTCGGTTTCCTTCGGGCAAGTTGGCGGGCGCTACACCTATCAATTTCTAAATTTAACAACATCTCCGCGTCAGGCAGCATTGGGCGGAAAAACGATTACGATTTATGATGAAGATGTTAACCAGGCCATGTCTAACCCAGCAGCTTTAAACGGAGATATGGATAACCATTTAGCCTTGAATTATGGAAATTATTACGGAGAAGCTTCTTACGGAACGGCTTCGTACGCTTATACTTACGATCGTCACGTACAAACTTTTTATGCCGGAGTTAATTATGTAAACTACGGATCTTTTGAAGGTTACGATGAGAACGGTCAGAAAACATCAGATTTTACAGGGAGTGAAGGCGCATTATCATTGGGATATGCATACAATGTTCCTTTTACAGATTTACATATTGGGGCAAATGCCAAGCTAATAACTTCGACTTTAGAAAGTTATAATTCAATTGGCGGTGCAATTGATGTGGGAATTATGTATCAAATTGAAAAAAATAATGTAAATTTGGCTCTGGTATTTCGAAATATTGGTACGCAGTTTACTACGTATTCAGGAATAAAAGAAAATTTGCCCTTTGAAATCACTGCTGGAGCTTCGCAAGAACTGGAACATATTCCGCTTCGCTGGCATCTTACTTTAGAGAATTTGCAGCAATGGAATATTTCTTTTTCGAACCCCGTTCGCGGAGAAACCAATATTGATGGATCAACAAGTAGTGAAAAAGTTTCGTTTGTTAATAACGCTTTGAGACATGTTATATTTGGCGTGGAGCTTTTCCCGCAAAGAGCATTCAATCTGCATTTAGGATATAATTTTAGGAGAGGGGAAGAGTTACGAGTTGAAGAAAAACGTAATTTTTCAGGAATTTCATTAGGATTTGGATTAAAGATGAATAAATTAAAATTTAACTATTCTTATTCCAGATACACATTGGCAGCAAATACAAGTCTTTTTGGTCTAATTTTAAATTTACAGTAATTTATATGAAATTAATCAGCTTATTTTTGGTTATGACTGTAGGGTTTTTTACGGGTTCAAAACACTACTTCGAAGAAGAAACCATTACCACTGTAGAGATGGAAAGAATCAACAGCAGGTTGGGCGACATTAGAAACATGATTAATATCGATCACAAATACAATCAAAAGATTGCATTTTTAGTTGATATGAAAGTACCTTCAGGTAAAAATCGTTTTTTTGTTTACGATTTAGAAAAAAATGAAATTATAGATCAAGGTCTTGTGGCGCACGGATCCGGTTCTGAAACCGGAATTAAAGGAATGCTTAAATTTAGCAATGAGCCTAATTCTAAATGTACTTCTCTTGGCAGATATGTAATAGGCAAAACCTACAAAGGAATTTTTGGAAAAGCATACAGATTAGCTGGTTTAGAAGAAACCAATAACAATGCTTTAAAAAGAGCTATTGTGCTGCACTGTTATTCTGCAGTCCCTGCCGAAGAACAGGATTACTATATTAGCCACAGTCAAGGCTGTCCAATGGTAAGCGAACAATTTTTTAAAAGAATAGAGAAGATAATTGATAGTTCTAAGTCGAACATCATCTTAGATATATATTATTAATATTTCATTCGGAACAATTCGGGAATATTAAAAATTTCAAACCTTTTATGGTCAAAAAGCAATCTTGTTTTTAGATTATAAAAGGTTTTTTTCTGCCAAAAATTTTATGAAAAAAACAGCCTTTATTTTACTTTTTATTCTAATAGCTTTTATTGCCTATAAAGCCATTTGGAGAACAGAAAGTGTCAATCATGAAACTATTTCCCGAATCGATTCTCAAGCTGATAAGGTAAAAAAGGTAATTAAAAACGATTCCAGGTTCAATAAGGATATTGCTTTTTTGGTAGATATGAAAATTCCTTCCGGAAAAAACAGGTTCTTTATTTATGATTTAAAGAATAATAAAATTATTGATAAAGGGATAGTTGCACATGGTTCAGGATCAGAAACAGGTGTTAAAGGAAAACTTAAATTCAGTAATGTACCAAACTCGCTAAGTACTTCGTTAGGTAATTATTACATTGGTAATTCGTATTATGGGAAATTCGGAAAAGCCTATAGAATGTATGGTTTAGATGAAACAAACAGTAATGCGTTTAAACGAGATATTGTCTTTCATTACTATTATGATGTTCCATATGAGGAGAAAGATGGTTACATTTGCAACAGCTTTGGCTGCCCAATGGTCAGCAAAAGGTATTTTGAAAAAATAGCTAAAATAATAGACAATTCGAAATCGAATATTTTGTTGAGCATTTATTATTAAGGTTTGAAGAATAAAAATTAAAAAATAAGAAATTGAAAAAAATTACTATTGCTATCGACGGATTTTCATCAACAGGAAAAAGCACTTTGGCAAAACAACTGGCAAAAGAACTGGAATATGTATATGTTGATACTGGCGCAATGTATCGTGCAGTAACTTATTTTGCTATGCAGCATGACTTTATAGGAGCTGACTTTTTTAATAAAGAAGTTTTGATTGAAGCTTTGCCTAAAATTCAATTAGAATTTAAATTTAATGCTGATTTGGGTTTTGCCGAGATGTACTTAAATAATGAAAATGTCGAAAAACAAATTAGAACAATTGAGGTTTCTAACTTTGTGAGTAAAGTAGCCGAAGTTTCTGAAGTGCGTGCAAAATTAGTGGAACAGCAGCAGGAAATGGGAAAGAATAAAGCAATAGTGATGGATGGGCGAGACATTGGAACCGTAGTTTTCCCCAATGCCGAACTTAAAATATTCATGACAGCCAGTCCGGAAACCCGTGCACAAAGACGTTTTGACGAATTACAGCAAAAAGGGGATAATGTTTCTTATGAAGATGTTTTAAAAAATGTTGTCGAAAGAGATTATATCGACACACACCGCGAAGATTCTCCTTTGGTAATTGCAGATGATGCTGTCGAGATCGATAATTCGTACTTAAATAGAGAGGAACAATTTGCTGCTGTTTTAGAATTGGTAAATGATGTTGTTAAAATAGATTAATTTTTTGTAGATATTATTTTTAATGGTAGTTTTACCGCTTCATTTTTACTAAAAAGACAATTTCATTATATGGGAATTAAAAACAGGTTAATCGTGATGAGCTTTCTTCAGTTTTTTGTTTGGGGAGCTTGGCTTATTACAATTGGAAATTATTGGTTTGGAACCAAAAATTGGGAAGGAACACAATTTGGTTTAGTATTTGGAACCATGGGAATTGCTTCTTTATTTATGCCTACATTAACCGGAATTATTGCCGATAGATGGGTAAACGCTGAAAAGCTTTATGGAATTTTGCATATTCTTTATGCGGCCGTTTTATTTGGAATTGCGCATGTTACTACTCCGGATAATTTTATTTATGTTATGCTTTTGGCAATGTGCTGTTATATGCCAACAATTGCTTTAAGTAATTCGATATCCTATACTTCGTTAAAATTAAACAATAAAAATATCGTTAAGGATTTCCCGCCAATTCGTGTTTGGGGGACAATTGGTTTTATTGTTGCGATGTGGATTACCAATTTAACCGGAAGTAAAGCAACAGAATATCAGTTTTATATTGCTGGAGCCGGCGCTTTAATTTTAGGTATTTATGCCTTTACATTACCAAAATGTGAACCGCAGCGTTTAATTAAAGAAAAAGCTTCGTGGGTAGAAACTTTTGGTTTAGAAGCTTTTAAATTATTTGGTAATTACAAAATGGCTTTGTTTTTTGTTTTCTCTATGTTTTTGGGAGGAGCGCTTCAGTTAACAAATGCTTATGGTGATGTTTTCTTAGATGAATTCAAACATTTTCCAAAATATGCTGATTCTTTTGTAATTCAGTATTCTACTATTATTATGTCAATTTCTCAGGTTTCTGAAACTTTGTTTATTTTGGCAATTCCGTTTTTCTTAAGACGTTTTGGTATCAAACAAGTAATGCTTATTAGTATGCTGGCTTGGGTATTGCGTTTTGGATTATTTGCTTTTGGAGATCCTGTAAATGGTCTTTGGATGATTATTATGTCTTGTATTGTTTACGGAATGGCATTTGACTTCTTTAATATTTCAGGTTCATTATTCGTAGAAAGTAATACCGATTCTAAGATACGTTCATCAGCACAAGGATTATTTATGATGATGACAAACGGAGTAGGAGCAGTTTTAGGAAGTTTAACTTCTGGATGGGCAATTGATCGTTTCTTTACTAAATCTTTTAATTCTACTACAGAATTGGCAAGTTTTTTGCAAACTGATGCTTCTAATGAAAAAATGGCCGAGTTTGTAAAAAGCCAGGGGAATTCAATTTCTGCTGATGGTGTTTTTACAAATCCTATTTTAATGAAAGACTGGCATACCATCTGGCTTTCGTTTGCAATTTATGCTTTGGTTATTGCAATTGCGTTTGCTGTGTTGTTTAAACATAAACATGATCCTAAGGATTTAGAAGGCTTGAATCATTAAGATATAAAAGTTTTACATAACACAAACCCGACAGTTTTTAAAAACCTGTCGGGTTTGTTGTTTTAAAGTTTACCTAATAAAGCAATTAAATCTTCAACTTGTTTTTTTTGCTGTGCATATTTTTGCTGCAGTTCAGATCCTTCGCCCATTCGGTTGTAATATTCTAAACCTTTATTAGCAAAGAATTTTTTGTGAAAATTAGAAATTTCAGGAACTTGCGGAAAAAGTTTGTTGAAGTTCATTTCGTAATAGGCTTGCCATTCGCGTTCGTTTTTGTCTATAACATACGGCTTTACTGTTTTCTGATTCACGTGAACCATTTCGTGTACAATAAGAATAAGCATCAATTCAAGCGGAAATTCGAATGTGTTTTCGGGAATACGGATAATTTGCGGTTCGCCAAAGTCGCCCTCGGTAGTCATTAATATAAAGTCGGGTTTGGCTTTTTCTCTAAATTCAAATCCTTTTAAGTTTTTGTTTTTGAGATTGTACTTTTTTAAAAGCCAATAAACGGCATTAATAACCTGTCCGTTTTTGTGAAACGTTTCTATTTTTTGTTTTATATCTTCGAATGCTATGGTCATAATGTAAAAATAGGGAATTAAAACTTTTTCTATTATTGCTTTGATTTTTAATTGAAACTTATGTTATAAATTCGCTTTGTTAGTTTGAGGAATGTAGAAATATAAATATTAAAATATTTATGAGAGATTTGAAGTTGTTTTTTCTGATTTTTTCGTTGCTTACTTTTGGTAGTATTTATGCTCACAAAGATAGAGGTGAGTACCCAAAAAGCATTAAATTTATTTTTGTCGATAAAGAGGTTCTGGTCTTAAGTTATGATGATTATAAATTAAAAAATATATGTGATGAAATAATTTCTGGGAAAAGGAAATTGACTGAAGTATATGTGACTTACAAAACGGGCGAAGTAATAAACGCTAAATTTAATGATGAAAATTGGACTTCAATTAGTATACTATATAAAAATAAAAGAGTATTTGTTGAAAAAAGCATCTTGAAGAAAATTAAAGAAATTCACTTTTCAACACTTACTTTATCTTGGTCATCAGATTATGATAGAGCTTTCTCTTCATCTTATTTTACAATAAGTTTTGATATGGGATCTGAACGTTTTTATGATAAGTTTCCTAATGTACAATTGTTTTTTAAAAAGCAAGTATTTTCAAATGCTGAAGTTTGGAAACAAATTAGTAAGGATGGTAAACAAGGGAGTAAATTATAATATTTTTATTGAGAAGATATTAAATAGCAAACCCGACAGGTTTTAAAAATGTGTCGGGTTTGCCGTAAAACGTTTTAAAAAACTTAAAAAGTTCTAATCTAGCCCCGATAGAGCGGTTATCCTTTTATGCTGGTGTTCGGCATAAAAGATAAGAGCGAAAGCGGGAGGGAAGGTCTTATAAAACAAGAATAGTTCTGCTTCTGAATAATGGATTGATAATCATTTGAAAATATTTTGTAAGTACAAATATTTGTAGTAATTTTGCAGACCTTTTGGCAAAGAAGAGTTTCCTTTAGGTATCAACCATTTATGTAAAACAACTTCTGTATTTTCTACTGCTTTATGAAACTCGAGAAAAACAGAATACAAATTTTTTATCAGCATGTCTGAACAATTAAAATCACAAGAAGAGTTTTTAGCAAATTTTAACTGGCATAACTTCCAAGAAGGAATTGATGCAGTTGATGAGAAAAACTTACAAGAGTTTGAAGAACTAGTATCAAAAACTTTCATCGCTACAGATCAAGAAGAAGTAGTTGAAGGAGTTGTTGTTAGAATTACAGATAGAGACGTTATCGTTGATATCAATGCTAAATCTGAAGGTGTTATTTCTTTAAACGAATTCCGTTACAACCCAAACTTAAAAGTAGGTGACAAAGTAGAAGTATTAATCGACATCCGTGAGGACAAAACAGGTCAATTAGTATTATCTCACAGAAAAGCACGTACTATCAAATCTTGGGATAGAGTTATTGCAGCTAATGAAACTGGAGAAATCGTTAACGGTTTTGTTAAATGTAGAACTAAAGGAGGTATGATCGTTGACGTATTCGGTATCGAGGCGTTCTTACCAGGATCTCAAATTGACGTTAAGCCAATTAGAGACTACGATGTATATGTAAACAAAATGATGGAATTCAAAGTGGTAAAAATTAACCACGAATTCAAAAACGTTGTTGTATCTCACAAAGCTCTTATCGAGGCTGATATTGAAGTACAGAAAAAAGAAATCATCGGTCAATTACAAAAAGGACAAGTATTAGAAGGTGTTGTTAAAAACATTACTTCTTATGGTGTGTTCATTGACTTAGGTGGTGTTGACGGATTAATTCACATTACTGACCTTTCTTGGAGCAGAATCAATCACCCAAGTGAAGTTCTTGAATTAGACCAAAAATTAAACGTTGTAATCCTTGATTTCGATGATGAGAAAACAAGAATTCAATTAGGATTGAAACAATTAAATGCTCACCCATGGGATGCTTTAGATGCTAATTTAACAATTGGTGATAAAGTTAAAGGTAAAGTAGTTGTAATCGCTGATTACGGTGCATTTATCGAAGTTGCAGAAGGTGTTGAAGGTTTAATCCACGTTTCTGAAATGTCATGGTCAACTCATTTACGTTCTGCACAAGATTTCGTAAAAGTTGGAGATGTTGTTGAAGCTGTTATCTTAACTTTAGATAGAGATGACCGTAAGATGTCATTAGGTATCAAACAATTAACTCAAGATCCATGGACTGATATTACTTCTAAATACCCAGTAGGTTCTAAACATACAGGTATCGTTAGAAACTTTACAAACTTTGGTATTTTCGTAGAATTAGAAGAAGGAATTGATGGATTAATCTACATTTCTGACCTTTCTTGGACTAAGAAAATCAAACACCCATCTGAATTTGTAAATGTTGGTGAAAAACTTGATGTAGTTGTATTAGAATTAGATGTTGAAGGACGTAAATTATCTTTAGGTCACAAACAAACTACTGCTAATCCTTGGGATCAATACGAAGATTCTTTCGCTGTAGGAACTATCCACAATGGTGAAATTTCTGAAATCGTTGACAAAGGAGCTACTGTAGAATTCGGAGATGATATCGTTGCTTTCATTCCTACTCGTCACCTTGAAAAAGAAGACGGAAAGAAATTGAAAAAAGGTGATACTGCTGATTTCAAAGTAATCGAATTTAACAAAGAATTCAAAAGAGTAGTTGCTTCTCACACTGCTATCTTCCGTGAAGAAGAAGAGAAAAACGTGAAAGCTGCAACTGAAAATACTTCATCTAACTCTACTACTAATGCACCAGCTGCAACTTTAGGAGATAACAATGATGTATTAGCTGCATTAAAAGCTAAAATGGAAAAAACTGAGAAAAAATAATTCTTAGTAGAGACGCACAGCAGTGCGTCTTTACATCCATATAAAGGTCCCACAGCAATGTGGGACTTTTTTTTGCTTTACACTTTTTGTTTTAAGATATTTTAACAAATAAAGTTGTGTTATTCTGTTAAAAAGTTATTTTTGTATGAAAATATCACATATGAAGAAACTTTACTTTTTAGTTACAGCTTTATGCTTTTTTAACGGTTTGAGTGCGCAGGTTATTAATTTTCCTGATGCAGTTTTAAAAAATATTTTGATTTCTACAAATTGTGTCGACAAAGATAATGATGGTATAGCCGATAGCGATGCTGATACAAATAATGATAATGAGATTGATTATAATGAAGCTAGTGTAATTAACAATCTATATTTGGATGGAAATATTAGCTCTTTAGAAGGTTTTGATTCTAATATTTTTTCAGGATTGAAAAACTTGAGTATTAAAAATACTTCTTTAAATAAAATAAGCCTTTCCTATTTTGGTTCATTAAAGATTTTAAAAATAAATAATAATTCACAATTAAAATCTCTGCTTTTAACTTATCTGACTTCTTTGTCAACTCTTGATTGCTCTAATAATCAATTGAATTATATTAAAAGAGATTATACCAATAATATCGCTAACGTTAATTGTAGTTATAATAATTTGACTACACTATATTTTTCAGACACAAACGCATTAACTAATTTAAACTGTTCAAATAATAACATTTCAACTTTATTTTTAAATCGTCTATATAACGTTTTTAGTTCTCTAGAGTTTAATAATAATTTAAATTTAAACTCTATTTGTGCATATCAAAGTGATATTTCATTAATTCAAAATAAATTAGCAGAATATGGAATTTCTAATGTTACAGTAGTAAATTCTTGCGCTTTACCTCCATGTGCAGCAGGAACCATCTGTTTTGATGATGAAAATTTTAAAAATTCTATTTTAAATAATACAACTATTGATTTAAACTTTGATGGTGAAATTCAATTTTCTGAAGCATTACAAGTAACTAAAATGAACATAACTTCAAATGTGAAGTCAATTAATACAATTAAGTATTTTACCAACTTAAAAAGTTTAACTATTGTTAGCACTCAAATTGGAGGAACAGTAGATTTAACTAGTTTGGTTAATTTAGAAGATTTGACTGTACAATGGAACAGTATTTTTTCGACATTAAAAATTGACAATTTAGCTAACTTACAGACTTTAAATATTAATAATAATGATAATTTGTCCAGTTTGTATGCAAATGGACTTACAAATCTTAGCAGTGTTAAATGTAATATTAATCGATACTTATCTGTTTTTCAAATGAAAAACGCCTCTAGTTTAGTAAATATAGATTGTTCAAATAATGCTATTACATCTTTAGATTTATCAAACGGTACAAACATAAAATCCATTAAATGCAGTAATAATAATATAACTTATTTAAACACTGGATCTACAACAAATTTAATTGATTTAAATTTTTCCGGAAATAAAATTACCTCTTTTACTTTTTTACCATTTGTAAATTTGCAAACGCTTAATTTTTCTGCAAATCCAATATCAATTTTTGATTTAACAGGGCTAAATAATTTGCAAAAACTTGAATGCCAAAGTGCAAAGCTTTCAAAATTAGATGTTTCTTATTTACCTAATTTAAAAGAATTAAATTGTGGATATAATAATATTTTAACTGATATTTTTATTAAAAATAATAATCCTAATCAGGATTTGATAAAATTAGACATAAGTGGAAATTTAAATCTTAAACATATTTGTGCAGATATTATAGATTTTAATGTTATTCAAAAAAGTATAGATTTAAGTGGTTTAAATAATGTTTTATTAGATTCTAGTTGTAGCTGTGTAGGTGCTTGCAGTGATGCAATTATTAATTTCCCAGATCCAATTTTTAAAGCAAAATTATTATCTGCAACTAATCAAAATTATGTGGCAAGGAATTTATCTGGTTCTTATTTTAAAATTGATGCAAATAATGATAAAGAAATACAAATAAGCGAAGCGTTTAATGTTTATTCTTTGACTTTAAATGAAAGCAACATTTCTTCTTTGCTTGGAATTGAGTATTTTGTAAATGTGGGAGTATTAGATTGTTATCTTAATAAGATTAAATCGCTTAATGTTAGTAATTTATCCAAATTAGCTTATTTTCAATGCCACCTCAATGGTTTAACTTCATTAAATATAAGTGGTTTAACAAAAATTCAAGAGCTTAGTTGTTCTTCAAATAATTTAACATCTTTGGATCTTAGCAATTTAACCGAACTAACGCATCTTAACTGCTCAGCAAACCAATTGTCATCATTAATAATAAAAAATGGAATAAATGAAGATAGACTTTATCTCACTCCCAATCCTAATTTAAAATATATTTGTGCTGACGAATCTCAAATTCCAGCTATACAGGCACAACTTTTAGCAGCAAATATTAAAGATTGTAATGTCAATTCGTATTGTACATTTAAACCAGGAGGTAAGTTTTATGCAATTAAAGGGAATAATAGATTAGATTTAAATAATAATGGATGCGACAATGGAGATATTAAATTTCAAAATATGAAAGTTAATATTGTAAATCAAACTATAACAAACAGTTCTGCATCTGATGAAAATGGTGATTACAATTATTATGTTAAATCGGGATCTTATGATGTTACCCCAATACTAGAAAACCCAGCGTATTTTAATGTTTATCCAACAACAGTTAAAGTTACTTTTCCAACAGAATCCAGTCCATTTACTCAAGATTTTTGTATTACTGCAAACGGTGTTCATCCAGATTTAGAAGTTGTTTTATTACCATTAGAACCTGCGAGACCGGGTTTTAATGCTACATATAAAATTATTTACAAAAATAAAGGAAATACTACGCAATCTGGTTCAGTAAATTTAAGTTTTGATGATGCTGTCTTAGATTTCGTTACAGCAAAACCTATACCGGTGACTAATTCCTTTAATAATTTATCTTGGAATTTTGTTAATTTATTGCCATATGAAACTCGCGAAATTAAATTTACTGTAAATGCAAATTCTCCAATAGAAAAACCAGCATTAAATATTGGGGATATATTAAAATTTAAAACAACAATAGCAGGCGCTGTAACAGACGAAACTCCACTTGATAATACATTTGTTTTAAACCAAACTGTTGTTGGTTCTTATGATCCAAACGATAAAACCTGCTTAGAAGGAACAGTTGTTACACCAAGTTTAATTGGTGAATATGTACATTACATGATCCGCTTTGAGAATACAGGAACCTATGCTGCACAAAACATCGTTGTAAAAGACATGATTGATTTATCTAAATTTGATATTTCAAGTTTAATTCCAACCAGTTCAAGCCATTCCTTTGTAATTAAAATATCAGAAACTAACAAAGTAGAGTTTATTTTTGAGGGCATCAATCTTCCTTTTGATGATGCAAATAATGATGGTTATATTGCTTTTAAAATCAAAACAAAATCTACGTTGCAAGTTGGAGATACATTTACTAATGAAGCCAATATTTACTTCGATTACAATTTTCCAATCTTAACCAATAAAGCAGCTTCAACATTTACAACACTGGGAACCAAAGATTTTGAGTTTTCTAATTATGTTACTTTATATCCAAATCCGGCGAATAATGTATTGAATATCAATTCTAGGGAAAGTATAGAAATACAGTCAATAGCAATTTATGATATTTTAGGACAATTGGTTATTGCGGTTCCAAATGCAAAAGCCGTTTCAAATATCGATGTTTCGAAATTGAATCCGGGTAATTACTTTATAAAAGTAAAATCAGATAAAGGAAGTTCAAGTATGAAGTTTCTCAAAAATTAAAATACTTTTTTAAAGCAAAAAGCCCCGCAATTATTGCGGGGCTTTTGTTTGACTGAAGTAGAAGACTTTTTAAATTTAAGGAGCTATTCCTGCTCTCCGCTGTATCTTTTCCTGGCTAAAGAAGCCAGAAAAAGGATGCCGCTTCGATCAGGGCTAGGGCCATCGTTTTTAAAAGATCTTTTATTTCATTGCTAATAAATTTGATTCTTCTGGAGTATATTGTGGTACAATTGCATAAGTTTCAATTCCTATAATTGCCATTTCATCTAAAATATCAACTAGATTTTTAAAATTCGATTTTTTGCTTGGTTTTATGATTACAATTGGGCCATATTTGGTTTTCCCAATTGACGCTGCATATTCCAGAATTTTTTTCCTTTGATTAAAAAGTTCCTGGCGAATTCCATTTTTACCATAATCTAATTTCTTAGGTTTTTCTGTTGGAGCAAACAAAAGACCAGAATAAGTAATTATCTTGTCATTTTCATCTAATAAAACAGTAATTGTACGATTATCTGCCCCTAAACCACATTGTATAACGTGTCCCCATTTCTCATCACAATATCTCTCAGGCAGACTCAAATCTATAACTTTAGGCTTTGATAACTCTCCAACAAGCATAAAAAATATAATCAGCAAAAACGAAACGCTGACCATTGCGGTTAAATCAACTCGTGAATTTAACTTTTTACTTCTGATTTTTTTAGGCAGATTTTCCATAGAAGATGATTTTTTTTACTAAAGTTAACAATAAAATTAACATATCAACAAAGTCAAATTTAAAAATAATTAAAAATAATTAAAAATAATTAAAAATAATTAAAAATAATTTTAAGTATTAAGTCCTTGTTTTACAGTCTTATTTGAAGATTTTTTAATGTTTATTAACCTTTTTTGAAAATTTAATAAAACCAAAACAAATATATCCCCGTAAATGAGCTTATAACTTAAAACATTTATTATGAAAACTAGAAATTTTTTAGCAACAGCAATTTTAGCTTTGACATTCGGATTTACTTCTTACGCTCAGAAATCAGTTATGGTTGGTGGAGCAGCCATGTATCCAAATAAAAATATTATTGAAAATGCCGTAAATTCAAAAGATCACACAACACTTGTTGCAGCTGTAAAAGCGGCGGGATTAGTTGAAACGTTGCAAGGTCCTGGACCATTTACAGTTTTTGCCCCAACAAATGCTGCTTTTGATAAATTACCAAAAGGTACTGTTGAGTCATTACTAAAACCTGAAAACAAAAAAATGCTTCAAACGATCTTAACCTATCATGTGGTTGCAGGTAAAATGAATGCGTCTGACATTGCAAAAGCAATAAAAGCAGGAAAAGGGAAAGCTACTCTAAAAACAGTTAGCGGCGGCACTCTTACAGCTTGGATGAAAGGAAAAGATTTATACATTACTGATGAAAATGGTAATAAATCTAAGGTAACGATCGCAGATGTTAACCAGTCAAATGGTGTGATTCATGTTGTGGATGCTGTTTTGTTACCAAAAAAATAATTAAGATCTCCAAAAACAGAATGCCTACAATGAAGAAGCCTTGCTGAAGATGCGAGGCTTTTTTTATTTCTTAGCGGTTAAAGTACTTCCAGCCGAAGCGATTACAACACATATTACAGCCAAAACTTCATATAAACTAAGATTCTCTTGCAGAAATATAAAAGCACAAACAGAAGCTGCTGCAGGCTCTAAACTCATTAAAATGCTAAAGGTGCGAGGAGGAAGCTGACCCAGCGCTTTCATTTCTAACGTAAACGGAATCGCACTTGATAAAAGCGCCAACGCAACACCCATTCCGAATAGTTTTGGAGTTAAATTAGTAAGTCCGTTTTCGAAAAACCCGAATGGAAGGATCAAGATTGCAGCAAATAACATTCCGGTTGATACGGCCTGACCTCCGTTCATTATTTTGGATATTTTGCCACCCAAAACAATATAAGCAGCCCATAAAGCACCAGCCAAAAGAGCAAATATAACTCCCAGAATATCCAAGCGGTCATTTGTCCACGGCGCGATTAAAATAATTCCCAATGCTGCAAGTAAAACCCAGCAATAATCAATTAAACGCTTTGATCCAATAATGGCAACCAGTAGCGGGCCTATAAATTCTAAAGTAACGGCTAAACCAATATGAATTCTTTCGATAGCCAGATAAAAAATTAAATTCATTGCTCCTAAAGCCATTCCGTATGGAATTACAATTTTCCATTGGTCTGCTGTGATAGCTCTTAAATTGGGTCTGTAGGCTAATAATAAAATGAGTGCCGAAACACCAATACGCATTGATGCTGTTCCTGCTGCTCCAATTGCAGGGAAAAGTGTTTTAGCTATTGCAGCACCGCATTGTACACTTATTATAGCTAATAATACTGCTGGAACAGGAGGGAGGTTGATTTCTTTGTTTTTCATAAAAATAATATTGCAGAAAATAAAAGAATATCTTCTGCTGTATCAAACAAAATGTACTTTAATTGATTATCCTAAAGCGCGTTTAGTAACATAAGCACGATAACCAATGATTGCCATTTGCCATTTTTTTGCTTTCGAAATGTCTAAGCCTTGTTTCGTAAAACTTGGCAGAAGAATTTTATTTAGTTTGGCTAAAATTTTATACATGGCAGATTTGTTTTTTCAAAGATATAAAAAAAGACTTTGCGAGTGGCAAAGTCTTTTCTGATGTCGATTGTGTAGTAATAAAGAAAACTATTTGGTGTTTTTATCTAAGATTTCCTAGATTCTTTTTCCATTCTCTTCATGTCTTTTTCATGTTCTTTTATGTCTTTGGCATGTTGTTTCATGTCTTTGGCATGCTGCTTCATATCTATTTCATGCTGTCTCATGTCGATTTCATGTTGTTTCATGTCATTTTCATATTCCTTCATGCTGTTTTCATATTCTTTTGAATCTTTGCCAAATTTAAGTTCAATATTTTGACCGAATTTTTCCATATCAATATTGAATTTTTGCATTGCAACCTGATACTTTTCCATTTCTTTTTCAAAAATGGCTTCTCTTTGAGACATAATAGCATCAACTTGTTTTCCGTAAGCTTCAAATTCCGGTTCCATAGCTTTCATTTTCTTTTCAAACTCAGCCATATCTTTTTCGAATTTGCCCCACGCCGCTTTATCGTTTATGTCTTTTGGAGCCTTAGGCGCTTTTGGCATTTTAGCCATAGCGGGTGCCGGAGGTAATGGTCCTGCTGGAAAAGGAGGAGCAACCGGTGGTGCAGGAGGAGCAGGAACAACATCATCGTTATCGTCATCATCTGAGCCATTATAGTTTTTTATTGCAACATCTCTTTTAATTACAATAGGGTGTTCAACTTGGTCAGCAGCAACTAATGTAACGCTTTTAGAACCATTATCATCTATATTAATTACAACAGAACAGTCTTTTAAAGCTTCAGTGCTGTTCATATCAATAATTTGTACTTTACCGTTTTCTTTTACAACCTTGATTGTAATGCTTGTAAGTTCGTTATTCTTGTTTCTTTTAACATTCGAAATTTCAAGATCAATATTATGCTCCGCTTTCAGTTTTGCAGTTAATTCTTTAAGTTCTTGATCTGTAGTCGATTTTGTGATTTTTAAAACCTCTGTTCCTTGAGTTTTAGAAATAAAAGCGGTTTTCCCTTTATGGATTTTCTTTTCTTGCGAAATGGTTTTAATCTGAAATGACAATACAAATAATGCAAGAGCTGGCAGCACGGCATAGTATTTCCAGTAATTCCATTTTTTTGATTGATTTTTGTTTAACATGACAATTCGTTTTTTGATTAATGATTGATAAAAATGATTGGTGATTGCAACACAAGTTTCATGTGTTGTGATTTTTAAAAGCGTGTATTGATACACTTTTTTGTCTGATATTTTTTTAGCAGCTTCACTATCGGCGATGAACTCCAGATTTTGAAGAATTGCTTTTTTATACAGCCAGATTAACGGATTGAACCAGAATAAAATACAGAAGATCCTTGAAACAATTACATCAATAGTATGATATTGATCACTGTGCACTTTTTCGTGTTCTAAAATGCTTTCTAACTCTTTCTCGCTGAACATTGATGAGTTGTACACGATATAATCGAAATAAGAAAATGGCGCAATGTTTTCGTTTACATCTACAAATTTGAAATCAGCCTGCTGTTCTACTTTTTTTCCTTTTAAAACAGAATTTAAACTGTAAAAATCGATTCCGAATTTTATCATAAAAGCAGCAAAACCAATAGCATAAACACCAAGAGAAACCAAGTACCAGTTTATTTCAAAAGATTCTTCGGGCGCTGTAACATGCTGACTGTAATTTGGCACATAATGATAATTTGCGACAGGACTATAATCAACTGGAGCGGGTATAGGATCAATCCAGACTACCTTGGTATAAACAACCAAAGGCAGTATAATTGAGGTCGCCAGACCCGCCAGTAAAAACCATCTGCTGCTATTGAAGAACGTTTCTTTTCGCAGTAAAAAAAAGTAAGCAAAATAAAACAAAGCAATTAAGCTGCTTGATTTAACAATAAAAATGAAAAGTGCTTCCATAACCATTATTTCTCTTCTTTTGGATTTTCGATCATAGCCAGGATTTCGCGTAATTCGGCCGCAGAGATTTTTTCCTCTTTGGCAAAAAACGAAACCATGTTTTTATAAGAGCTGTTGAAATAATTATCAATTGCCGTATGCATATACTTTTTGCTGTAAGCTTCCTGCGTTACAGCCGGATAGTATTGATGTGTGTTTCCAAAAGCGTTATGCGAGACAAAACCTTTTTCTTCCAAATTTCTAACAATTGTAGAAAGTGTGTTATAATGCGGCTGGTCTTCAGTGATTTCTGCCTGAATTTCTTTTACGAATGCTTTTTTAAGCCTCCATAAAATGTGCATTATCTCTTCTTCTTTATTGGTTAGTTTTTGCATTTTTTTGGTTTTTTGAGTTAAATGTGAAGTCGTTTACTTGCGAGTTTCGATTTCAATAACACCTTTTTCTCCACGTTCACCATATTTAGTAAGTGCATCAGCTCCTTTATAAATATTTACACTTTTAATGTCTTTAGGATCAATATCTTCAACATCAAATGAACTTGGCATTTCAGTACCATCAACAATTATAAGCTGAGATCCTGCTTTTACTTTAGTTTTACTTGATTTTAAGATTGTAACGCCATTTTTAGTAACTGTTTTATCGTCGGTGCTTACCGTTACAGAAGTGCTAATATTTGTGTCACTATTAGTATTAGTTTTTGTACTAACGTTAGAATTAGTGTTGTCATCGTTATTTACTTTATTTTTTAGTTTAGTGCTGGTTACGATTTTTGTATTCTTTTCTTTTTTAGTATTATTTTTTTCGTCAGAAGTCTGGATACCAATTTTCTTAGTGCCATCTTTTTCTGTTGTAACAATTACGCCAAAATCTTTAATAGCCTTATCGCTTGCAGTTTGAATAGATTGTGCTTGTTGTTTTCCGTTTTTAATATCAATTTTGATTGATGTTAAAACGTTATCAGAATTTCTTTTTACATCAGAGATTTCGAAATCAATATTATGCTCTTTTTTCAAGCTTTCTTTGATTTTATTTAACTCTGCATCTGTAGAGTTTTTATTGATTTTGTAAACATGTACAGATTCAATTTCTCCAGAATTTACTTTTACTTTTGTTACCTGCTGTTTCTCTTTTGCAATAACTTCAACTTGAAATAATAATACAAACGCCGCTAGTACCGGAACTACAACACAATACTTTACTAAATTTCTCTTTTTTGATTGATTTTTGTTTAACATAATAATTCGTTTTTTGATTAATGATTGATAAAAATGATTAGTAATGGCAACACAGCTTTCATGTGTTGTTATTTTTAAAAGCGTGTATTGATACGCTTTTTTGTCGGATAATTTTTTGGCGGCTTCTTTATCTGCAATAAATTCTAAGTTTTGAGCAATCGCTTTTTTATAAAGCCAGACAATCGGATTGAACCAAAAAAGCATACAAAAAGCACGAGAAATTAATACATCAATTGTATGGTTCTGGTCGCTGTGTACTTTTTCATGCTCTATAATATTTTCTAATTCCGTTTCAGTAAACATCGATGAATTGTATACGATATATTCGAAATAGGAGAAAGGAGCAATGTTTTCGTTTATATCAATAAACTTAAAATCGGCTTGCTGGTGAATCTTTTTACCTTTTAAAATGGAATTTAGATTATAATAATCCATTGCAAATTTTATCAGAAGAACCAAAAGTCCAATAGAATAAACAAAAAGAGTTACATATATCCAGTTGATTTCTAATAGATTATTTTCTGTGTTTTGATTAAGAACGACATTTGGTAAATCTAAGTTTGTAACAGGATCAGGATTTACCCAGATTACTTTGGTATACACTACAAGCGGCAATACAACCGAAGTAATTAAACCTGTTAATAAGAACCATCGATTACTAGTAAAGAAGGTTTCTTTTCGAAGTAAAAAATAATAAGCACAATAAAATAAAAGAATTAAACCGGTCGATTTTGCGATATAAATAAAAAGTGCTTCCATAACTATTATTTTTCTTCTTTAGGATTCTCGATCATGTCCAGGATTTCGCGTAATTCAGCCGCAGAGATTTTTTCCTCTTTGGCAAAAAACGAAACCATATTTTTATAAGAGCTGTTGAAATAATTATCAATGGCCGTTTTCATGTATTTTTTGCTGTAGGCTTCAAGAGTTACAATTGGATAATATTGATGTGTATTTCCAAATGCATTGTGCGCTGCAAAACCTTTTTCTTCCAGATTGCGAACAATAGTCGAAAGTGTATTATAATGCGGCTGGTCTTCAGTAATTTCTGCCTGAATTTCTTTTACGAATGCTTTTTTAAGTTTCCATAAAATCTGCATTATCTCTTCTTCTTTGTTGGTTAACTTTTGCATGTTTTCTAATTTTAATTCAAACCTACAACTATTTTTTTAGTTACGCAACTATAAAAATAGTTATTTAACTAAATTTTTAGTTTTTAGGTAAGTTTACAGCATAGAAAATCGATTCAGAATCAAAGTTAATGATTTGAATTATAATGTTTTATATAAAAAAAAGAGTTTTATTTAATTTTTTCCTGAAGCAAGGCTTTTTTAATCCACACACAGCAGAGTGTAGCAAAGATTCCGATACTGGCCATAAACAACCAGTTGATTTGATAACCAAAATCAGAGATAATTTCGAAACCAACTTTTGAGCTTACAATATGAGCCAGACTAAAACTCATGGTATATAAAGCCATATAACGACCTTCCTGGCCGCGTGGCGCACGACTCAGCGCAAAAGCATTCGAAAAAGGGAATGTCAGGATTTCGCCAATCGAAATACAAATCATAGCAATGACAAGTATTCCTGCCCAAATATTAATTAATAATAAAAGGAAACTCGTTGCCATAACAAGTGATCCTAGTATAATGATTCTGATTTTAGGAAATGCTTTTCGTTCCATAAAACCAACGGTTGGCATTTCTAAAGCAAAAATCAAAAGCCCATTTAAAGTCATTAAAAGCCCAGTTTGTAATTCACTTAATCCGTATTTCTCATTATGATATAAAGGTAAAGTGGTAAATAACTGGAAAAAAATCATAGCCGTAATAAAACTCACGAACAAGAAAACCCAGAATATTTTATCATGAAATACTGATTTTGTATCAGATGCACTTTCTGATTTATCGTCATGTTCGACTTTTTTCTTCTCCTTAACCAAAAGTGCGAAGATAGAAATCGAAAGAATGCAGGAAGCACCATCAACCCAAAATAAACCTGAATAGCCAATTCCCATAATAATTATACCGCCAAGAGCAGGGCCTGCAGCAAAACCTAAATTTACAGCAAGACGAACAAGGGTTAAGGCGCGTGTTCTGTTTTCGGGTTTAGCATAAGCGCCTAGAGACACAAACATCGCGGGACGAAACATATCGGCAATGGTCATTAAAACAAACATACCAATACATAATCCCCAAAAAGTGGTGATATATTGCACCAAAAACATGGAGATTCCAGTAGTAAACAAGCTGAAAATCATGATTTTGTAGAATCCTATTTTATCAGAAAGTTTGCCGCCCAGCCAAGAACCCAGCATAGAGCCCAAACCAAATGCAACCATGATCCATCCAACCTGGTTATAAGTAAACTGAAGATCTTCTTTTAAATATTTAGATAAAAAAGGCAGTACCATAGTACCTGCTCTGTTTATAAAAGTAATTAAAGTAAGTATCCAAATCTCTCTTGTAAATCCTTTAAAATTGTTAATGTAGTGGTGAAAAGCGGTTTTGAGCATTATAATTGTCGTATTTGCCACAAAGTTAGGAAACTTTGTCACGCAGAACCGTTGTTGCTTTGTTACTTTTAAACTATTTTTGCAGAAAATTTCTAAGATGAAAAACAGCGTTGTCCTAATTTTATTTTTAGCTTTCAATTTCGGCTTCAGCCAAAATAAATTCAGTCAGATTGAAGCTGAAAGGTTTCAAAAGCAGATTAATTCAGAATATGCTGATGCTAAGACAAGTCCGTTAATGGAAGAAGATTTAAAAACGTTTAAAAGTTTAGATTTTTATCCAATTAATGGAAAATACTTTGTTAATGCAAAATTTGAAAAGGCAAAGAATGAAAAGGTTTTCGAAATGAAAACTACAGGAACCAGAACTCCAAAATATATAAAATACGGCACTATATTTTTTACTTTAGATGGCGTAGAAATGCAGTTGAATGTTTACAGAAACATCGAGCTTTCTAAACAAAAAGAATATAAAGACCATTTGTTCCTTCCTTTCTCTGATTTAACATGCGGAAAAGAAAGTTACATTGGCGGCAGGTATATCGATCTAAAAGTTCCAAAAGGCGATACAATGGCAATCGATTTTAATCAGGCTTATAATCCGTATTGTGCTTATAACCATAAATATTCTTGTCCGCTTGTGCCTTTGGAGAATGATTTAAAAGTAGAAATCAAAGCTGGAGTGAAAACGTTTCATTAATGGAATTCTTTAATTTTCATACCCATCAATTTACAAATCAATCTAATATATTAGAATTGGTAAATCAATATCCGCAGGAATTTGAGGAATCTATTCCGTTTTATTCCATAGGAATTCATCCGTGGCATATTAAAGAAGATCAAATTGATTTAGAACTGAAAATTATGGAAGGCAAACTGCAAACTGAAAATTGTCTTGCCATTGGCGAATGTGGTTTAGATAAACGAATCGAAATTCCGCTAGAGCAGCAAATCACAGTTTTTGAAAAACAATTGGTTTTGGCCGAAAAATATCGAAAACCCGTTGTAATTCATTGCGTTGCCGCTTTTCAGGAAATTACAGCAATTAAAAAGAAATTAAAAGTTTCTGTTCCGATGATTATTCATGGTTTTGCAAAAAACAAACAACTTGCGGAACAATTAATTAAAGAAGGATTTTATCTTTCGTTTGGGAAATATCTATTGAAAAATCCGGATTTAAAAACCGTTTTTCAGTATATTCCAAACGATCGTTTCTTTCTCGAAACCGATACAATTGAAGAAAATATTAAGCAGGTTTATCAAATCGCATCAGAATATAAAGAAATAACAATTAAAGACTTACAGGATATTATTTCAAGTAATTATAGAAATGTGTTTGAAGTGAATTATTAATGGTTAATTATTAATGGTTAATTGTTAATGGTTAATTGTTAATGGTTAATTGTTAATTGTTAATTGTTAATGGTTAATGGTTAATTGTGAGATTTTAGACGTTGTCACCCTGAGCGAAGTCGAAGGGCGCTCCAATTGGACGTGGGCTTCGACTTCGCTCAGCCTGACAGACGGTAAAACCTGAAACATGAAACAAAAAAAATAAAAACTAAAAAAAACAAAGAATACTATATGGCAGAGTGGACAGAAAGAGCCGAGCTTTTATTTACAAAAGAAGGATTAGAAAACTTGCGTAATGCAAATGTTTTAGTGGTAGGTTTAGGCGGCGTTGGCTCGTTTGCTGCTGAATTTTTAGCAAGAGCAGGAGTAGGAAATATGACTATTGTAGATGGTGATGTCGTAGATATTACCAATATTAACAGACAATTACCCGCTTTGCATTCTACGGTTGGAGAACCAAAAATTAAAATTGTAGGCGATCGTTTACTGGATATTAATCCGGAATTGAAACTGACTCGTGTTCAGGAATTTTTATCGCCGGAAAGGGCTTTTGAAATCGTTTCGCCGGAGTTTGATTATGTTTTAGATTGCATTGACAGCATTACACCAAAACTGAATTTAATTATTGCTGCAAAACGCAAAAGAGTTAAAATCATCAGCAGTATGGGAGCAGGAGGAAAGATGCTGGCTTCTAAAGTTAAAGTGGCCGATATTTCTAAAACAATCAATTGTTATTTCTCTAAAGCAATCCGTAAGAGATTAAAAGCTGTAAAAATTAATAAATTGAAGGTGGTTTTTTCATCAGAAATTCAAAATGAAAACAGCTTAAAATTAACCGACGGGAAAAACTTCAAAAAATCGTTCTACGGAACAAACAGCTATATGCCGGGATTATTTGGACTTCACGCTGCAGAAACGGTTATTCGATATTTATTAAAGAAAGAAGAATAGTCTCAGTTTACAGTTACAGTTTTCAGAGAAAAACCTTTGAAGCTTTGAATAAAGCGGCTAAGATGCTAAGGTGCTGAGTGGCTAAGATTTTATCTGAAATATTTTAGCAGACTCAAAGCAGCTTTGTCAAAGTTTAGAACTTTGACAAAGTTATCTCAAAGAAAACCAAAGCAGAAAAACTTGGTCCCTCAGTACCTTAGAGCCTCAGAACCTTAAAAAGAAAAAATGATAAAAACAGTAATTTTTGATATGGACGGCGTAATTGTCGATACAGAACCCGTTCATCGTTATGCTTATTACAAACAATTTTCAGAATTAAACATTGAAGTTTCGGAGGAAATGTACACTTCCTTTACCGGATTTTCGACTCGAAATACATTTCAGTCTTTAAAAGGATTTTTCCCAACAATCGAGCATGAAGTAGAAGATTTGATTCAGAGAAAAAGAAATATTTTTAATGATGCCTTCGATACTAAAGAAGATTTGTATTTACTGGACGGCGTTGAAGATTTGATAAAAGATTTATACGCAAACGGAATTCAGTTAATTTTGGCTTCATCGGCTTCAAAAGTTACGATCGAGCGTGTGTTTACAAGATTTAATCTGCATCAATATTTTACGCATACGGTAAGCGGTGAAGATTTTCCGCAGTCAAAACCAAATCCTGCTATATTTATTCATGCGGCTTCATTGTCAATTGCTCCAAAAGAGGAATGCATTATCATTGAAGACAGCACGAATGGGGTAAAAGCAGCAAAGGCAGCAGGCATCTATTGCGTAGGCTACAAGAGCGATCATTCGTACCTGCAGGATCTTAGTGATGCCGATATTATCATCAACCATTTCAACGAATTAAGTGCCGAAAAAATATCACAGCTTAAAGCTTGAATTATATAAAATTTAACATTTGTTCGGTAATTGAATTTGTAAATTTGAATAAAACAAATAAACTCACATAATGAAAAAACTACTTATTGCATTAGCCATTATTTTGGCTCCTTTTGCTGTTGAAGCACAGGTAAAAACGCCGCAAGCGAGTCCAAAAGCATATATTAAACAAACAGTTGGTTTAACTGACGTTGAAGTTACCTATTCTAGACCAGGCGCCAGAGGAAGAGCTGTTTTTGGAAATTTAGTTCCGTTTGGTAAACTTTGGAGAACCGGGGCTAACGAAAATACAGTTATTAATTTTAGCGACGATGTAGTAATCGATGGTAAAACTTTGAAAAAAGGAAAATATGCTATTTATACTATTCCTAAAATCGAGAGCTGGGAAGTTATTTTTTATCTTTCTACAGACAACTGGGGATTACCTGAAAACTGGAATGAGTCGTATGTTGTGTTAAAAACAACAGTTAAAGAAAATGCATTGCCAACTCCAGTTGAAAGTTTTACAATTGGAATCAATGGTTTGGATCCTAATTTTGCATATTTAGAAATGGCTTGGGAAAACTCTCATGTAGCTTTAAAATTTGAAGTTCCAACAGCTAAAACAGCAACAGCAAGTATCGAAAAAACTTTAGCCGGACCAACTTGGAACGACTATTTTGCATCTGCCCAATATTTATTTTCTTCAAACGGAAATATCGAAACAGCAAGAGTTTATGTAGATAAAGCTCTAGATATGAGCACAGATAAACCTTATTTTGTTTCTAGGTTAAAATCGTTAATCCAGGCAAAACAAGGTGACAAAAAAGGAGCGATCGAAACAGCAAAAGCTTCATTAGCTGCTGCCGAAGCTGCAAACAACCAAGATTACGTTAAAATGAATAAAGACAGTATCTCTGAGTGGAGTAGATAATTTCTCTTAAATTCAAATTAAAAATACAAATTCCAAAGCTTTATAAGTTTTGGAATTTTTTTTTGATTCAAATACAGACAGACTTGTCTGTATATTGAAATAATTATTACATTTGTACAAATAATACATTTGAGAATGCAGCCTAAAGAACGAATTTTAGAAAAGACTTTTACTTTATTTCATAAGCAAGGGTATAATGCTACGGGAATAAATCAGATTATTGAAGAAGCCAAGGTGGCAAAGGCCAGCTTTTATCAGCATTTTAAATCGAAAGAAGATTTGTGTGTCGCTTTTTTAGAACAGCGTCATTCATTTTGGTTCAATGAATTGCTGAAATTTACTGCAAATACCGAAGATTCAAATGTAAAGGTTCTCGCATCTTTTGACTTTTTGATTTTTATGAATAAAAAAGAAAATTTTAGAGGTTGCAGCTTCTTAAATATACTTTCAGAGATTCCGTCTGATAATACTAAGATACTCAGTGTAATTCAGAGTCATAAAAGGGATTTAAGGACTTATTTTGAGGAGATTCTAAAAGATGATTTGCTGTCAGATCACATCTATTTATTATTTGAAAGCTGTATAGTTGAAAGTCAGTTATTTAAATCAAACCAGTTAATCGAACAATCAAAAAAAATAATTCAAACTTTAATTTTAAAATAATGGAACAGAAATTACCATTGCCTCCTTTCACTTTAGAAACGGCAATAGAGAAAATTCAATTGGCAGAAGATGCGTGGAATAGTCAAGATCCGGAAAGAGTTTCAAAAGCTTATACCGCAAACAGCGAATGGAGAAACAGGGATAAATTTGTAAACGGACGTGATGAAATTATTCTTTTTTTGACCGAAAAATGGAAAAAAGAGAAAAACTACAAATTAAAAAAGGAATATTGGGCGCATACCGAAAACAGAATCGCGGTACGATTTGAATATGAATATCAAGACATTAACGGAAACTGGTTTCGAGCTTACGGAAACGAAAACTGGGAATTTGATGCAAATGGTTTAATGCAGAAAAGATTTGCCAGTATAAACGACCTTCAAATTTCAGAAGAAGACAGGAAATTTAAATAAAAACAGAATTAATTCATGCTTGGCGGCTCCGGAATTTTAATTTTTCGCTTGATTTTCTTTACAATCAAAAGATAAAAAGTAATACCGCCTAAAATGATCAATAAAGCAATTTGAAACTGTCCTAAACTATTGTTTTTGCTGTACAAGGCATTGGCACTCGCTAATTTCGATTTTCCTTCCTGAATTTGAATTTGCGAAAGTGATTCTAACGTTTTTAAAGCTTGACCACTTGAAATTGCGATTTTATTCCAGTTTTTATTCTCGACTTGTTTGTTGATTTCTTTACACGAAAGCAAAAAGTTATCAAAATACTGTTTCTCTTTATTCGTCAAAACAGTTTTAGCGTACAAATCATCTATATTATGAATGATATTCAAAGTATGGATGATTTCGTCTTTTTTGATATTATCGCTTAGATCCAGTTTTTCAGCTTCGGCTTTTATAAAATGAAGCTGTTTCGAATATTGAAAAATATAATGCGCCACAACCAATCTGTCTTTATAAATAGCATTGATGTTTTCGTTTACATTTTTAGAATTTAGCAGTGTATTAAAGTTTCCCAATAAAATAATAAGCATTACAATAAGCAGTATAAAAGCGGCTTTGGTTTTGTTGCTGTATTTTTTTTGGTCTTTCATATTGCTTTTTTTAAGAAGTAACTTTTCTCAAAGATAGAGATTTGTTTAAACTTAACAGCAATCGCGCACATAAATGCACGAGCAGAGTAACCAATCTTTGGTTAGATGCACTGCAGTGCATCTCTACATTAAAATTGTTATTGATTTATAGATGATCTAAATCGTAGAGACGCACTGCAGTGCGTCTACGCAAAGAGAGTCGTCAATCTTTACCGATATGTTTGTACAATTTACTTCGTCTGTTCGCTATCGCTCGAGTTTCCTTTCAGCCTAAATTACAAACGGTGTTTGCATTTATGATATACAAATTGGAATCATTTTATTCTTCTACAATCAACTCATTATCATTAGGTTTTCCTCTGAAAAACAAAAACTGCATAACTAATGACAATACAATAGTTAAAATCGCTCCAATGAAATTCAGCCATAAATAACCTAATTTTTCCTGACTATAAATCATATAATAGTAGATTACAAAAATCGTTAACTGACTTATGATAGCGCTGATAAACATTGGCTTTGCCTGAACTCTTTTAAGATAAAAACCAACAAGGAAAATTCCTAAAACGGTTCCGTAAAAGATCGAACCAATAATATTGACAAGCTGAATTAAATTTTCAAACAAAGTTCCTACGCATGCAAAAAGTATCGCTACAATTCCCCAAAACAAGGTGAAAAATTTAGTCGCATTAAGATAATGTTTCTCTGATTTTTCGGTTTTGAGATTACGTTTGTAAATATCAATAGCGGTTGTCGAGGCCAAAGCAGTTAATCCGGAAGCTGTTGACGACATAGCAGCTGAAAGAATAACAGCAAGCAATAATCCTATTAAACCTTTTGGCAGATAATGCAGAATGAAATGGAAAAAGACATAATCTTTATCATTGGTCTCGCTGTTGCTGTCGGCTTTTGAAATGATTTCTTTAGCGCGGTCTCGTAAATCTTTTTCTTTATTCGATAAATTCACTAATTCTTTGCGCAGAATCGGATTATCATAATCTTGATTTAACTGATCGATATACAATAAATTGATTACTTTTTTGTCTTCGGATAATTTGTCGAGCTTTTTTTCTAAAGTATGATATTCTTCTTTATAAGCCGATTTTTCGATTACAATTTTATTATTTGGATTAAAATTTAACGGAACTGGATTGAATTGAAAAAAGACAAAAACCATAACTCCTGTTAACAGAATAAAGAACTGCATGGGTACTTTTAAAAGTCCGTTCATGATTAAGCCCATCTGACTTTCTTTAACCGATTTTCCGGATAAATATCTTCCAACCTGCGATTGATCTGTTCCAAAATAGGCAAGGGCCAGGAAAAAACCTCCTGTAATACCACTCCAAAAAGTATATTTTTCTTCAGGATCAAATGAAAAATCTACAATGTTCATTTTATCATTGGCACCAGCAATATGTAGTGCGCTTGTAAAGGTCATATCGTTTGGCAGGTAATGCAAAATCAGGAAAAATGTAATCAGCATCCCTGACATGATTACAAACATTTGCTGTTTCTGCGTTACGTTTACGGCTTTTGTTCCTCCTGAAAAGGTATAAATAATGACCAAAACACCAATTATGATATTCATACCTGTAAGGTTCCATCCTAAAAGTGCTGATAAAATAATCGCTGGAGCATAAATGGTAAGTCCGGTTCCTAAACCTCTTTGAACCAAAAACAAAATGGCGGCAAGAGAACGTGTTTTTACATCGAATCGTTTTTCGAGAAATTCGTAAGCGGTAAAAACTTTATTTTTATGATAAAGCGGAATAAAGGTCAAACAAATCACAATCATGGCAATAGGCAGTCCAAAATAGAACTGCACAAAACCCATTCCGTCATGGTAAGCCTGCCCGGGTGTAGACAAGAAGGTAATAGCGCTGGCCTGTGTTGCCATAACCGAAAGGCCAACGGTATACCAAGGTGTTTCGTTGTTTCCTAAAATGAAATCTTCAACGTTTTTACTTCCTTTGGTTTTCCATGAACCATATCCAACAATGAATAAAAGTGTTACAATAAGTACGATCCAGTCAAATAGCTGCATAGGTTAAGAATAAAATTGCATGATTAAGAAAAAAATCAGAATGTAAATAGCGTTAGCCACCAAAACATAGGTGTAGCTTTTTTTCCATCTTTTTGTTTTTTTAGCTTCCATTTTTTAAAATTTATTGCTTTATATCTTGTTTAGGAGCTTCTATAGGCTGCTTTAGCGAAATGATATTCGACAACAGTCTGTATGCACCAGCAACTCCTTCTGGTAATTCTCTAAAGAAGCTTAAACCGGTGTAAATATAGTATCCTTTTCCGTACGGAGCGACTAATAAAGCACCATTCTTAGGCGATTCTCCTTTGTCATGAGATGAAATGATAGGAGTGAAGGCAGGGTCGTATTCGTCTGGATAATACAAGCCTTGTTCTTGTGTCCAGCCTTCAAAATCCTTAGCTGAGATTTTATTTGGCGTATTTAAAACAGGATGATTTGGTGCCAGAAAAGTAATTTTTGCATTTTCTTCAGTTACACGATCATTTGATAATTTTAAAGGATAAGGAGCAATTTTGTCGGTTACTAATTTTCCGTATGTATTGTATTGAACAATCATATTTTTACCGCTTTTTACAAAATTGAATAAAATATTCTGCTTATTTGCTAAAGCATTTACGGTATTATAAGCGCGGATTCCTGTTATAACAGTACTGAAAGAATCCAGTTTTTCGGGCGTAATTTCTTCTGGTTTTAAAATAGAAACTTTGTATCCCATTTGAGCTAAACTTTCGGGAACTTCATCGCCGGCACCCATAATATAAGCAATAGCATCGCCGGAAGTTTTTAAATCTATTCTAATGCATTTTGATTCGGCTGGTTTTAAAACCATTTGTTTGGTAATATGATTGAAATCAATAATAGTCTGATCTCTGTCAAAACGTTTATTGTCGACAACCGCAATACTTTTTGCCACGACTTCTTCCGGATTTACCGGCGGTGTAACTTCAAAATAAAATATCTGTTCGTTTCCTTTTTTATCTAAAGAAAACGGAATTTGTTTGGGAGAAACACTCCAGCTTTTAGGAAGATCCAATTGCAGATTTCCGTTTACATCGTCTTTTCCAGCACGAACTTTTACCGGAATCATTTTGCTTTTTGTATCTCTAAAAACTAGTACTTTTTCCAGAATTGAAGTGGTAACTTCTGGAACTATATCCAGAAAATTATACATTTCGCCTTTTACGCCATCATTGTATTTGTATACAACTGTTCGATCAAAGGGAATTTCAACTCCATTGATTTTAACGTTGAAAACAACTTTTACTTCTCTGATAATATCCGGAATTCCAATATTTTCCTGATTAGAAACGGTATACATTCCAACAGTTGCTTTTTCCTTTAACCAATAGGGCTGTGTGTATTCGATATTGTTTGGAAGCTGCATTTGCAGATTAATCCTTTGATCGTTGTTGTCTTTTAAAATGCTGTTTTGATCCGTTGTTTTATTGTCTGGCAATGTGGTTACACTTGTCAATTGCATTTCAACAGCGCATCTGTTAATGGCTTCTAAGCTTAATTTGATAGTACTTCCGGGAGTTGCTTCCTGCTCGCTGGCAACGGCTTCAAGGTATAGACCAGAGCAAGATGCAATGATGTTTTTTACAGCTGCAGCTTTTACCGTTTTCCAATGTTCATCGTCTAAAGCTTCGATCATGGTATATACTTTTACCAGATCTGGAATACTTGCAGATGGTTTACTGAAATCGTATTTTGAAATAATGCTTGAAATTAAATCCCCAATTGGTTTTCCGTTTTTAACGCGGTTCCAGCTCGTGTCGATTCCATCAAATAAATCATCACGGTCTTTTGGCGTATCACCATTAATTAATTCTAAATATTCAGTTTCTAAACCACGAACGCCCGTGCTCCCAAATCCTTGAGATTGATGACGGCTTCGGCTTAAAGCAGCGATTTCCTGATTCGATTTTCCAATTCCGGTATAGTAAACTCCCGTTTCCAGTTTTGTAAATTTGGATTTATTGGCTGCATCGAATTTTTCCTGGCTTCCGTAAAACCACCAGGACGGATTAAAAAACTGGCGTTTTACCTGCCAAAGCGAAACGAATTTTAATTGTTCAGGATAAATTTTAGGATCGTTTGTAAGCTTAAAACTCTCAACACTCAGCATTGCCGATGAAGTATGATGACCGTGTGTTGTACCCGGCGAACGGTGATCAAATCGGTTAATAATAATGTCCGGCTGAAATTTTCTTATGGTCCAAACCACATCGGCAAGGACTTTATCTTTATCCCAGATTTCTAATGTCTCTGTTGGATTTTTGGAAAAACCAAAGTCATTTGCACGTGAGAAAAATTGTTCTCCACCATCAATTTTGCGGGCTTCAATTAATTCCTGAGTTCTAATTACACCCAGTAATTCGCGCAATTGAGGACCAATTAGGTTTTGACCCCCATCGCCTCGCGTTAACGACAAATAACCGGTTCTGGCGTTCATTTCATTAGCTAAATAGGATATCATTCGGGTATTTTCGTCATCCGGATGCGCAGCAACATACAATACAGACCCCAGAAAGTTTAATTTCTTGATTTGATTGTAAATTTCGATTGTGTTTGGTTTTTGCGGCTGTTGCGCAAATGAGATTTGAAAACCTATAAAAAATAAAAGAAGTATTTGAACCTGTATTTTTTGCATGGTGTAGTTAGATGGTTTTGTAATAGCTTCAAAAATACTAATAAAATTATGAAACAGTATTTAAATGAAATGTTAATGGTGATTTTTGAATGCTGTTTGGGTTAGTTTTAAAATAGAAAAAGAGCGTATTTACTAATACGCTCTCGTTGTTTTTGTTTGTTATCTTCTTCCGTGACCATGTCCGTGATCATCATCATGGTCATGTCTGTCATGTTTATCGTGGTGTTTATCATGTTTGTCGTAATGCTTGTAGTCTCTACGATCATAACGACGCTCGTTGTAACCATAAACCGGTCTTGGTTGGTAAGGTCTTTGAGCAGGCCCATGATATCCTCTGTAATATTTTACTCTATGACGATCAAAGTAAGTATAAGGAGTTCTTCCGTGGTAATCTGTTAATACTACTTTATATCCTCCGTATAAATCATAATTTCTGTATTGTCTTGGTAAATAAGTGGTTCTTACCCATCTTCCGCCTCCAAAATAGATGAATTGCGATGCACGTACATCATAATAAGCTTCAATATCTGGAAGATAGTAATATTCCATTTCGGTATATCCTGCAGGTCCCCAAGCTGGCGGATTTCCAATATTAACGTTAATTGATACCTGAGCTTGTGTGGCATTTGCAATCAAAAGAAATAATCCGGCGATTGCTATTTTTATTGTTTTCATCTTTTCTAAAGTTTTAATGTTAATTCTTGTTTAAGGAATTTCATATACCGTGCCAAAAATAAAAAGCAATTGCATTTCGTCGGATAAAATATGTAGTTTGACGAGTGAATTTTAGTTAGTTTTTCTGTAAAATATTGATTTTTAAAGCGTTTTATGAGTTTTAAATAATAAAAAAAATATGCAATTATTTTTCGATTATTTGTATTCAACAGTTCTTGGTTTTGCAAGTTCAAAACTTTGCAAACCATAATCAGTGGTTTCAAAAGTATTGGTTTTGTACACGTTATCTCCCTGAAGAGGAATACTTGGATAATAAGACAGTGACAGCTGAAAGGAACTAAAAACTAAATAGTCATTGCTGATTAATAAGCCTAAAGTAATTTTTGAATAAGGTTTGCTGTTGAACATCGCTCTATCCGGAGTTCCTAAATAGGCAACGGTATAATTAAAAAACGGATTTAAACGGAATCCCCAAAGCGCGTATGGCGAATAAGTCTGCGTTTGCAGCGACAGAACTGTTTTACTAGTTCCGTATAAAGCGCTGTTAAATCCGGCTAAACCATTTTGTTCGTTTATATTTAATTGATCTCCAATAATATCTTCATGATTAGCTCCAATAACGACTTTTGGGTTTACGAATTGACGCAGTTTCCAGCTTCCGAGATTGAATAATTTCGTGAAATAATTTGATTCGAATAAATAGGCTGTTTGATAGGTTTTGGATTGATGAAAATACGTTCCCGCTTCAAAATTCATACTTAAGAATCCTAAACGGTAATAATTTCCAAAAGAAAACTGTGCACCCGCATAAGGTCTCCAAATTTTATTTTTATATTGATATCCGAAAGTAATACCGTAAATTCTTCCTATTGGTACATCTTCCGTTTGTCCGTTTCTAAAAATATAGTTGTCTTTTATAAATTTACGTCTGTTAAGTCCAACTCCCATTAACATAAGTTTTTCATCCGAATAAAAATGTGTTGGATCGTATATAGAATCAGGCGTTTCGCTGTAATTGACATTTAAAAAGCGTGCAGAAGTAATTAAGTTCGTGATCGCTTCATTATCATCTTCATACACTTTAGTTGCTTTTCCTACCCATAAATCCTGAAAATTATTCTTAAACGGCTGGAACGAATACGATAAATCTGGAGCCTGTAAACTGTCTCTTCTAAAATTCTGTCCAACAAAAACACCACCGGCCCATTTGGTTAGAGGAGAGTAGAAATCTCTTTCGATATCGATGCTTTTGGTATAATTATGATCTAGATCTTTATTATAATGCAGTACCGTCGAAATATAAGTATTTTTGATATTAGGAACAGTGTAGGTTACATCATTACCATTACGGCCATCATCAAACCGATTGGTGAAACGATATTCAAGCTGCTGTCCTGTTCCAAAAAAATCTTTTTCTTTGAATCCTGCAGAAACTCTGCTGCTGGATATAGAAAACCTTGGAATTGTACTCCAGGAATCTAAAACCCTAATGGTAACATCAACAGAATCTGAAGCCGGACTGGCCAGTTCATTTGTGATCCTTACGGCTGTAACGTATCGCTGTGCACGAATTAAACGTTCACTCTCTTGTACTTTATAAGAGTCGTAAGGTGTGTTTCTTTTAAACAAAAGAAGATTGTAAATGGCAAACTTTTTTGTTTTTAAATGCAGTCTGTTTCCGGTTCGTTCTCCCCAATTTCTTGGTTTTACGGTTGTATCTGTAACAGAATGTCCAAACGGATCAAGGGTAACAATATTTATTTTTCGAATGATTTTTCCGTTGAAACTTTCATTATCAATTGGTTCGATAATTTCTCTCTTTTTAGGTCTTTTAGTTCTAAAAAGCAGTTTATGAAGGGTTTGCGTGAACTTGTTTTTTTTGGAGTAATTTTTAATTTTAGTATAAATCTCAGTACTGTCCTTTTTCGGAGTTTTCTCTTTTTTAGTATTATCTGTCTGAGCACTAATGCTTTGAAAACAAAGACACAAGATTATAAAAACAATTATTTTTTTATTTAGTAACATTCAGATAATTTTAAACTTATTTTAAAGGCTGATTATTCTATGAATTTAAGATAAATAACACAAATATTTTACAAATCAGCAGATTATTTTACTCTTGCACTTTTGCTCTGCGAACTCTCCAATTAAATTTTCTGGGCATGTGATTTCCCATTAAATAGCCCCACGGTTCGAGTGATTCAATTCTGTCAAAAATGATTTTTAGAATTGCCAGAAGCGGAATTGCGAGAAACATTCCTGCGATTCCAGCGGCAGCACCGCCTACAATAATTCCCATAATCGAAACAAAAGCATTGATTTCTACTTTTGAATTAATAATCAACGGTACAAGCAAATTATTGTCGATAAACTGAACAATTACATTGACAATTAAAATTCCTAAAAGCATAGAGGTTTCGGCAGAACCTGTTAAAGAAGCTAAAACAGTGATGATTCCGGCAACCAATATTCCGATATAAGGAACTAAGTTTAAAATTCCGGTAATCAGCCCTAATAAAATGAAATATTTAATACCAATAATCCACAATCCTAAACTTGTTAATACAGCTACAACAATCATTTCGATTATTAAACTCACAATATAATTGTTGATGGAAACTTTAATCTGCGAAAGGATATCTTTTAAAACCGCGTGGTTTTCTTTATTGATTAATTTGGCCAAAAACAGTTTGAAATGTTCCTTATAGATTAAGAACAAGAACGTATAAATTACAATAATAGTACTGTCTAAAAGAACATCGCTTATGGATATGATGGCCGAACCTAAAGTGGCATTTCCGTTTTTTACGGAATCTTTGGTAACCGTATCAATGTATTTTTTTTGTTCGCCAATACTAACTTGGAAGTTTTCTCTAATAAACTTATGAATTTCAATAATAAACGAATTGGCGTTTTTCTTTATAGTATCAAAATCGTTGGCCATATTGGTAACCTGAAAGGATATAAAGACCAAAATACCCACAATAAAGGATAGAAATATTAATATGCAGACAATTGCCGCAAGATGTCTGGGGAACTTAAATTTTGTTTTTAAAAAGGTAAAAACAGGAAGCAGTAAAACTGCAAATAGAAAAGCTAATAAAACAGGTGTTAAAATATCTTTGGTAACGCAGAATATATAAGCAAATGAAATTAAACTCACTAATATACAAGCAAGTTTTGCATAAAACGGCAACTTTAGAGGTTGAATCATTTTGGTTGAATTTTAGAAAATATACAATTAGTTAAGCAAATATTATAATATAATTAAATTATAACGTTCCAGCTTTTTGTATATACTTTATAAAATTCCCATTCAAAAAATTAATCAAAAAATTCTTTCTCTTCGTATTGTGCAGGCATAATCGAAATTCCTTTTTGTAAAAGAAGGTTATTGGGGAAAATGATTTTTTCGCCTTCTTTAGTTCTTAGGTTTACATGAAAGGCACTAATATCTTCTATTTCAGCTTCTATAGGGAAATCTTTATCATGTATTTTTATCGTATCTCCAATTCGAAAAGGGAATGAAAAGAATAAAATCATACCTGAGGTAATGTTACTCAAAATAGACCATTGCGCAAACATCGCCACGCCAATAACTGTTGCTATTGACGAAACGGTAATAAAAATATCCTGTGTTTCAACTCCCCAAATTATAATCAAACTAATGGTTACCAAAATATTCATTAAAATATGAATGTATTTGATTACCAAATTAGTTCGGTGTTCTAATAAGTGACTTGTTTTAGCATAACGACGAACTAATTGTGCAATAATAACTCTTAGCGCTGCTAATACTAAAAGGAGAATTATAGTAGTTAAAATTTCCTGGCTATATTCTTTAAAAGAAAACATAAATTTAATTTTTACACTAATGTAGTCAAATATTCGTAAACTTTGGCCGTTGGAAGTCCCATAACATTGGTATAAGAGCCTTCAACTTTTGTAACAGCCATAAAACCAAACCATTCCTGAATGCCATAAGCACCCGCTTTATCGTAAGGTTTATAGTTTTCGATATAATACAAAATACTTTCGTCTGATAAATCTTTGAAAGTAACTTTAGTAATATCATGCAAAAGGGTAGAAGCAGTATTGGTTTGAAAGCATACCGAAGTAATCACTTCGTGAGTATCGTTTGACATTGATTTGATCATTTCAAAAGCTTCTTGGGCATTTTTTGGTTTGCCTAATGCTTTGTTTTTATGCCATACAATGGTATCGCTTGTTATTAAGATCTCATTTTCTTTCAATTCGTCTTTAAAAGCATCAGCCTTTAATTGCGATAGAAAATCAGTTATTTCAACCGCTTTTAATTCTGGTGGATAGATTTCTTCTACATCTTTTAAACGTATTTCGAAATCAAGATCCAAATCCTTAAAAAACTGTTGTCTGCGAGGCGATCCCGACGCCAGGATGATTTTATATTTTTTTAATTTTTCTTTAAGCATTGTATTTGATGTTTAAGCTGATGACCAATATTGACAGGATTCCGAAGAATAAAATCAACTTTAAAATAGAACTTAAATGATGAAAATCTTTTTTGGTTTTGGCACTAAATATTTTTACAATAAAATATAATAAGGGAGCCAAAACAAAAATAAACGTATAAAACGTCACGATGAAAAGATTGTTTTCGAAGAAATATTTGTTGATGTACAGCAATGATAAAATAAACGGAATTACAGCAAATCCTAAAGCGATTTTTGCGGTTCTGCTTTTTCCAATTGCAATAGGCAGCGTATTCATTCCCTGATTGTAATCGCCGTCCATGTCTTCAATATCTTTTACAATTTCACGAATAAAATTGATCATAAAAGCAAACAATGCATAATCTGTTAAAATAGAAAAAAGACTTGCCATCTGTGCTTTATTCTCTATTGTAGTGGCCGGGAAAAGATCAAAAACACCAATTATCAAAACACTTATAGAAAGCAATGCTGCAACAACAAAATTTCCCACAATCATAATTGATTTTAATGTTGTGGCATAAAAATAAAGCAGCGATGCAATTAAAATAAAAAGTGAAGCAAATGTTGGACGCAAAATAATATTAGCCAAAACAAATCCGAGTGCAACTCCAGTAACGTTAAGCCCTATGTAAATATTAAAGGCAGCCGTTTCTGAAATTTTTTTACCCACTACAACATCCTGTGGTTTGTTAATCGTATCTGTGGCAACATCATATATATTATTGATAACATAACCTGCAGCAGCCAATAAAACAGTACTTAAAACCAAAAGTCCGTATTGCCAGTCGGCTAATGCCAGCGGAATATCCTGCTGTTTTAAAAAAGCATAACGAAACAAGAGCTGCATAAAAGCAAGCATGAGTAGATTTTTATATCGAATTAGTTTTAGGTATTTCATTTTTTTTAAGTTGCAAAGGTTCAAAGGGGCAGAGATGCAAAGGTTTTTTTTAAGGTTCTGAGTTGCTAAGTTGCTAAGGGACTGAGTTTTTTAATTAACAATTTATAATTAACAATTCACAATTAAATTTAATCATGTTGTCCATTAAAATGTTCCATCCATTTTCCTTGTACTTTCATAACTTGTTCGATAACGTCTCGTGCAGCGCCTTTTCCGCCTTTTACGTGTGAAATATAACGACAGATGTTTTTAATTTCTGGAACGGCATCCTGCGGAGAAGCTGGTAAACCTACTAATTTCATTACGTGGTAGTCTGGAATATCGTCTCCCATGTATAAAACCTGTTCTGGTTTAATATTGTTACTTTCTGTATACTCTTTAAATGTTTTAACTTTGTCAGGAGTTCCTAAATGAATATCGGAAATTCCTAAATTACGAAGTCTCACTCGAACGCCTTCGTTGCTGCCACCAGAAATAATGCAGACATTGTATCCGCTTTCTACAGCTGCTTTTAGTGCATAACCGTCACGAATATTCATCGTACGAAGAATTTCTCCTTCTGTGGTTACAAAAACCGAACTGTCTGTAAGTACGCCATCAACATCAAAAATAAATGTTGTAATGTCATTCATCATTTCTTTATAACTTTTTGCCATTATTCTGTATAGATTGTGTTAGTATTTTATAAATATTTTTTTGATTTTCGTTGGTAATAAAATCCAAATGGGCGTTTGTGGTAACCGAATCATGCCGTTTTGCCGGCCCCGTTTGCGCATCGATTGGATCTAATGTTTTTATTTTTTCGGCAGTTTCCTGAATTAAAGGCCTTAAAACTTCAAAAGGAACCTGATGCTCTTCGCATATTTCCTGGCCAATCTGGTATAAATGATTGGTAAAGTTGTTTACAAAAACGGCTGCAACGTGCAGCGCCTTTCTTTGCTCAGAACTTATAGCAAAAACAGCATTGGAAATACTTTTTGCTGTAGTTTCTAAAATCGCATAATCTTCCTGATTTTCAGTTTCTAAACAAATCGGTATTATAGAAAAATCTACGGCTTTACTTTTAGAAAAAGTTTGTAAAGGATAAAAAACGCCTTTTCTGTTTTTAGGATCTAAAACATCAATTGAAGTAGTTCCTGAAGTATGAACAACAAGTTGATTATCAAAAGGTAATTGACTTGAAACTTCGGAAATAGCATTATCTGAAACCGAAATAATATATAAATCTGCTTCTTTTAAAGCCGAAAATTCAGTTACAATTTTCTCTGGATCAAGAAGATGAATAAGAGCTTCTTTTTTTCTCGAAAACGCCTGTACAATTTCGACAAGAGAACTTGCAGAAAATGCTTTTATTAAATGCTGCGCGACATTTCCGGAACCAATTATTGTTATTCGAATCATAAGGACAAAATTAGTATTATTTTTTTTAAAGCAAGTGAAGTATCGAATTAGTTGATTTTGTTGATAATTTAAATTTTACTTTTTAATTAGTGAAATAGATCATTTTTGTAAAAAATAAGTTGTTAATATTTCACTTAAAATTATAGTTTTGTCAAAACTAATTTTAATAATTTACCTAATGAAAAAAATAATATTGATTATTTCTTTATTTATCGCAGCAGTTGGTTTTTCGCAGCAAATTGGTGATGGATTTTCACCTATTATAAATGATTTCGCCACACCTTTGAAATCTGGTGTTTACAGTGGTTTAGTTAGCCGTGGGACAATTCCCGATCTAACTCATGATTGGAGTCATTTATTTGTAATTAGACATAGTAATCAAACTAATAACTATCAGTTACAAATAGCTTCTTCTTATACAGAAAACGATAGATTGTTTTTTAGAAAAATTGCAAATAATTGGGATTTGTCTCCAAAAAATACAACTTGGATAGAGCTTGCAACCAGAGGAGCAAATACTTATGCAGGAAACCAAATTATTAATGGTAATGTAGGTGTTTGGACTGTGACACCATCTTCTTACGAACACGGAGGAAATAATAGGTTTTTGGAGTTGAGTAATCCAAGCACAACTCAACATTCTCAAGCACACATTGTTTTATCTACAGGAGCAAATCTTGCTAATAGTTCTATAGGAACCCTAACATGGGCATTACCTAATACAACTTCAAATTTTAAAGGGGCAGGTTTTGTAGCTATGAGAACAGAAGATAGTTCGACAAGTTCAAAACCATCAGCAGCAATGATCTTTGCTACTAGAGGTGGTACTAATGATTTTTGGAGTGAACAAATGCAAATTAATGGTATTGGTAATGTAGGTATTGGTACATCAAATCCAAAAAACAAACTGGATGTAAATGGTACAATTCATTCTAAAGAAGTAAAAGTGGATATGACAGGCTGGTCAGATTTTGTATTTAAAAAAGAATATAACTTACCAACATTGGCAGAAGTCGAAAATCATATAAAAGAAAAAGGACATTTAGAAAACATCCCAAGTGAAGAAGAAGTGCTTAAAAACGGTATCAATTTAGGCGAAATGAATGCTAAACTTTTACAGAAAATTGAAGAGCTGACCTTATACATGATTGAGATGAAAAAGGAAAACATCGAAATGAAAAACAGATTAATAAAACTTGAAAATAAATAAAACCATGAAAAAAAATACATTACTATTTATTACGCTCATCTTAACAATAACGGCATCAGCTCAACAAATTGGCGATGGATTGGCACCTGGTATAAGTAATTATACAGGCGCTATTAATTCAGGTGTATACAGTGGATTTAATCCTATTGGTGGAATTCCGGATACGAGTTATAGCTGGAATCATCTTTTTGTAATTAGACATGGTAATCCTAATAACGTTTTTCAACTGCAAATTTCTTCATCATATACAGAAAATGATCGATTGTTTTTTAGAAAAACCACAGATCAAGGAAATCCTGCCTGGATGGAGTTAGCAACGAGAGGAACCAATACTTTTACGGGAAATCAAATTATTAACGGAAATGTAGGAATTGGAACTATTGCTCCAAGAGCGGTTTTAGATATAACGAAAAATACTGGAAATGGGATTTTATCGACTGTATTTGCTAGATTACCTGAAGGTGATAATATTGGTGATGGAACTTTTCTTGGAGTAAGAGGGTATAATACAACAGTTGTAGATGGGAAATCGTTCTCAATTGAGCACAGCTTTTATAATATTACAAACAGTTCTATTAATTTTTTTAGAGGTGGTAGTACTAGTGGCGGCGGTATATCTTTTAGCACTAATAACAATACAGAGCAAATGAGAATTGATTATTTTGGTAATGTTGGGATTGGTACTTTAAGTCCAAAGAATAAATTAGACGTTAACGGTACTATCCATTCCAAAGAAGTAAAAGTGGATATGACAGGCTGGTCAGATTTTGTATTTAAAAAAGAATATAATCTGCCAACATTAGCAGAAGTCGAAAATCATATTAAAGAAAAAGGGCATTTAGAAAATATCCCAAGCGAAGAAGAAGTTCTTAAAAACGGTATAAATTTAGGCGAAATGAATGCTAAACTTTTGCAGAAAATTGAAGAATTGACCTTGTATATGATTGAAATGAAAAAAGAGAATGCAGCGATGAAAAAAGAAAATGTTGAAATGAAAAACAGACTAACAAAACTTGAAAATAAATAAAATTATGATAAAAAAAATACTATCAATACTACTTTTATGTTTGAATATAACCAATATAAATGCACAAACTGCGAATTCCTTATTAATAAACGATACAAGGGCAGTAAATGATATGCCAAATTTTAGCTTATTAAATATGAGAGCTGATTTTAAGGAAAGAAGTGTTATTAACGTTCCGGGGGAAGGATATTATTCTACTAATTTAACTTTAGCTCCATGGATTGATAATACAGGTAATAAGAACCATCAATTAAATTTTAATGATGGAGGTATTTTTTATAGAAATGCATTTCCAACAGATGGACAATGGGGAGGATGGAAACAATTAATTATTGCAAATGAGAGCGGTAATGTCGGTATTGGCAAATCAAATCCAAATTCAAGATTAGATTTAGGATCTGGGTATGGTGTCAATGGAGCTAAATTTCTTGTTTACAATGATGATTCTACATCGGAACTATCAGGTACAAAAATGGGATTTTATATTGATAATTTTACAAGTAACAATTTAAATTTAGTTTTTCCCGAAGAAATTAATAATCCAGGCTTATTTACTATTACTGCAAAAAATGCTACTAATACCATATTAAAGCCTTATTTTTCAATTGCTGGATTAACTGGTAATGTCGGTATTGGAATTACAAATCCAAAAAACAAACTCGATGTAAATGGTACAATCCATTCCAAAGAAGTAAAAGTGGATATGACAGGCTGGTCGGATTTTGTATTTAAAAAAGAATATAATTTACCAACATTGGCAGAAGTCGAAAATCATATTAAAGAAAAAGGGCATTTAGAAAATATCCCAAGTGAAGAAGAAGTCCTTAAAAACGGTATTAATTTAGGCGAAATGAATGCTAAACTGTTACAGAAAATTGAAGAGCTGACTTTGTATTCTATTCAGCAATCAAAAGAAATTGAGGCATTAAAAGAAGAAAACAAATCGTTTAAAACACTTTCAGAAAGACTTTCAAGAATTGAACAAAAGGTAAAATAATTTTTAGAAATAAGAATACTTATTATAATTAGGCGTAGAAAAGTTTGCCCACAGATATCAAGATTAAACGGATTTATACGTCTTTACTATTTTAGTTCAAATAAATAAAAACTGAATAAAAAATAATCCGTTTAATCGGTGTAATCTGCGGCCTATATCCTACATCGTTATATTTGGTTTTTATTAACAAATTGTGCCTATCTCTAATCAACATTTTTAAGTATTTTTGTGGCACTTTTATACAATGTAATTCCTTAATAATGGATAAAAAAATATTCTCTTTTTTGTTTTCTACACGATTAATGGCCGTTCTTTTTATAGCATTCGCAGTTGCAATGGGTATTGGAACTTTTATCGAAAGTAAATACAATACCGACACAGCCAGAATTTTAATTTACAATACGAAGTGGTTTGAAGCAATAATGTTTGTGTTTATGCTTAATTTCTTCGGAAATATCAAACGTTACCAATTGCTTAAAAAAGAAAAATGGGCCACATTATTACTTCACCTTGCTTTTGTTTTTATCCTTTTAGGAGCATTTATTACACGTTATATGAGTTATGAAGGAATGATGCCAATTCGTGAAGGAGCGGCAGAAAACCAAATTTATTCAGATAAAACTTTTTTAACCGTTTTTGTTGACGGTGAATATAAAGGAGAAATGAAACGTAGAGTTTTTGAAAAAAATCTTTTACTTTCTCCGGTTACAAACAACGATTTTTCTATTTCAGGAAAATTCGACCAAACTCCTTTTGAAGTTACCTATTCTAATTATATAATGGGAGCAAAAGAAGTAGTTAAAGCAGATCCTAACGGAGCTTTATACCTTAAATTAGTGGAAGCCGGTTCTGGCGGACGTGAAGAACATTACCTAAAAGAAGGTGAAGTTCAAAACATTCACAACGTTTTATTTGCTTTAAATAAACCTACCGAAGGCGCGATTAATATCAATACAACGGGAGAAAAATATACAATCCAGACTCCTTTTGAAGGAGAGTTTATGCGAATGGCAGATCAGTTAAAAGGAAAAGTTACGAAAGATAACGTACAGCCTTTAATGATGCGTTCTTTATATAGTATTGGAGACATTAGAATCGTTTTCCCTGATCCTGCAATGAAAGGAAAAATTGATTATGAATCGAATAACGATTTTAAAGCAAAATCGCATACAGACGCTTTAATTGTAAAAGTAAAAGCAGAAGGACAGGAAAAAGAAGTAATGGTTATGGGCTCCAAAGGAAGTGTTGGAGAACCTAAAACTGTTAAAATTGGTAATATTGAATATTCTTTATTCTTTGGAAGTAAAGCTTATGTTTTGCCTTTCAAAGTGAAACTGAATGATTTTATTGCTACAAAATACCCAGGAACAGAAAAAAGTTATTCGGCTTTTGAGAGTAAAGTAACCGTTTTGGATTCTACAGAAACTTTTAATGCCGATATTTATATGAACCACGTTTTAGATCATAAAGGATATCGTTTCTTTCAATCTTCATTTGATCCGGATGAAAAAGGAACTGTATTATCTGTAAACCACGATTTTTGGGGAACTAACATAACGTATTTAGGGTATTTTATGCTGTACATTGGTTTAATGGCAATTATGTTTACAAAACATTCTCGTTTTGGTGATTTAAAAAGAAAATTGGATGTTGTTAAAAAGAAAAAAGAAAAACTAATTACACTTTTGGTTTTACTTTTAAGTTTAAATGGTTTTGCTCAGGCACCACATGTTCATACTCACGATCATGATCACAATCATACGGCAGATCCAGACGATCATGCTAATCACGTTACGGCACCGCCAAGTCAAAAACAATTAGATTCGTTATTGACAATTTATAAAGCTCCGGAATCTCATGCAGCCAAATTTGGACGTTTGATTATTCAGGATGCCGGAGGAAGAATGAAACCTGTTAATACATTTTCTTCTGAATTACTTAGAAAAGTAAGCCAAAGCGATACATACAACGGAATGAACTCTGATCAGGTATTTTTGTCTATGACACAATATGCGCAGGTTTGGATTCAGGTGCCGCTTATACATTTAAGATCTGGAAACGATAGTATTCGTAAAATAATAGGAGTGGATAAAGAGGCTAAGCGTGCTCCATTTGTAAATTTCTTTGATGCTAACGGAAATTATAAACTATCTCCTTATTTAGATGCCGCTTATAAAGCAGCAAACCCAAATCAGTTTGAGAAAGATTTTGTTGAAACAGATAAAAGAGTAAACTTAATGGAATCTGCTTTAAGCGGCAGTATCCTGAAAATTTTCCCTATTCCAAATGATCCAAATCATAAATGGGTTTCGTATTTAGAACGTGATAATAATAGTTTTAAAGGAATGGATTCAACTTATGTAAAACAAATTCTTCCTTTATATTTCAGCGCTTTAAACAACGCTTCTATTTCTAAAAACTGGGATACAGCAGATCAATTAGTAGAAAGTATTAATGGTTTTCAGAAGAAATTTGGAGCTAAAGTTCGTCCAAGCGAGCAAAAAATTGATGCCGAAATTGCCTATAATAAATACGACGTTTTTAAAGTATTGCCATATTGGTACATTACCGCTTCTATCCTGATGTTGATGTTTACCATCATCAATATCTTTTTTGAGAAAAAATGGCTTCGAATTACCGTAAACGGTTTCCATATTATTATAGGACTATTATTTGCCCTTCATACATTAGGATTAGTGGCACGCTGGTACATCTCGGGCCACGCGCCGTGGAGTAATGCTTACGAATCGATTGTATATGTAGCCTGGTCTACAATGTTCTTCGGACTGGCTTTTGATAGAAAATCTAAACTTACCGTTGCATCATCTGCTTTCGTAACGGCTATGATTTTAATGGCAGCGTATATGAACTGGATCGATCCGGAAATTGCAAACTTACAGCCAGTTCTTAATTCGTATTGGTTAATGATTCACGTTGCAGTAATTGTAGCAAGTTACGGTCCAACTGCATTAGGAATGATTTTAGGTTTTGTGGCTTTAGTATTGATTTTCTTTACTACGGAAAAGAACAAAGCTAAAATGAGCTTAAATATAAAAGAGATTACGTATATCAACGAAATGGCTTTAACAATTGGTTTAATTATGCTTACAATTGGTAACTTCCTTGGAGGACAATGGGCCAACGAAAGCTGGGGACGCTACTGGGGATGGGATCCAAAAGAAACTTGGGCTTTAATCTCGATAATGTTTTATGCTTTTGTAATTCACGCTCGTTTTGTTCCTGCTTTGAGAGGAAAATGGTTCTTTAACTTGATGAGTATGTTTGCTTTCGTTTCGATTTTGTTTACTTATTATGGAGTAAACTTCCACTTAGTAGGTTTACACTCGTACGCAAGTGGAGAAGCACATTCATTAAACTGGATTTATTATTCATTAGGAGTAATTACACTAATTGGAGCTGTAACTTATCCTAAATACCGTAAATACTATAAAAACAAATAATCTTTGATTTTAGATACAAAAAAGGTTCAACGTAATTGTTGAACCTTTTTTTATGAATGAATATTTTGTTTTACCTTTCTATGTTTTAGAGAAATATTTTTTCCGAAACCAAAATGCAACGTTTACCAATGCAATTAAAGCAGGAACTTCAACTAACGGGCCAATTACTCCTGCAAATGCCTGTCCGCTGTTGATTCCGAATACTCCAATTGAAACTGCAATAGCCAATTCGAAATTGTTTCCCGTAGCAGTAAAAGCAATTGCGGTGCTTTTAGAATAATCGGCACCAAAATATTTCCCTATGAAAAAGCTCAAAACAAACATAAAAGCAAAATAAATAACGAGAGGAATAGCAATGCGAAAAACATCCAAAGGAATCGTAACAATCAATTCTCCTTTTAAACTGAACATTATGATAATGGTAAACAACAATGCAATTAAAGTAATAGGAGAGATGAACGGAATATATTTTTGTTCAAACCATTCTTTGTCTTTTACTTTTATTAATCCATATCGTGTAATTATACCAAGTGCAAACGGAATTCCCAGATAAATGCCAACACTTTCTGCAATTTGGCCAATACTTATGTTTACATTAAAACCTGTATAACCAAAAACGGGAGGCAAAACAGTTATAAATAAGTATGCATAAAAACTATAAAGAAAAACCTGAAAGATACTGTTCAACGCAATTAATCCTGCGGCATATTCTCTGTTTCCATCGGCTAGATCGTTCCAAACTACAACCATAGCAATGCAGCGCGCTAATCCAATTAAAATGAGCCCAATCATATATTCCGGATATTCGTTCAGAAAAAGCAATGCTAATGCAAACATTAAAACCGGGCCTATTATCCAGTTTAAAAATAAAGAGACCCCCAGAACTTTTACGTTCGTAAAAACAGTTTTAAGGCGTTCGTATTTTACTTTTGCCAAAGGAGGATACATCATCAAAATTAACCCAATGGCCAGCGGAACATTTGTCGTTCCAGAAGAAAAGGAGTTTATGAAGTTTTTGCTCGACGGAATGAAATATCCAATTGAAACCCCAACAGCCATGGCAAGAAAAATCCAAATGGTTAAATAACGATCCAGAAACCCGAGCTTTTTGGGTTTATTTGCCGGAAAACAATTAGCTGCAGACATGATTATTTCTTTATTTGAGAAAAGACGTAAAACATTTCAGCTGCTATCTGCAGACTTCTTTCTGTATATTTTTTGTCTTGTTCTGGTGAATTATCAAATGCTTTTGGATCCTCAAATGTAATTGGAATGCGCTTTTCAGCTCCAGCTATAAACGGACAGCCGCCATCTGCCTGCGAACAAGTCATTATAGCAGCAAAACCAGTTTCAGGATTAAAAGCATCGTCATAAGTTTTAGAAAAACCAATTACCGGATTTTCATTTGATGCAAATTTTATGGCATATACCGGATTTTCTCCTTCAGCTATTTTTTTAATTCTAAATCCTGATTTCGAAAGCGTTTCAGCCACTTTCGGGAATAATGCTGTAGCTTCGGTACCTCCAGAATAGCAGCTTACATTTTTTACATTATAATAATAAGCCGCCGTTTGTGCCCAAACCTGCGATAAATGACTTCTTCTTGAATTATGAGTGCAAATTAGATTTAATCGTATTGCTAAAGCAGCATCACTTTTAGATTGGATAAAATCGATTAGAGGCTGCAGAATGTTTTTACGTTCAATGGTAATGGTTTCAAAATTAAAGAATGAAACTACTTCTTTAATCTCAGGGAATACAGTATTCATAATTAGATTTTAAAATTAGTTATTAGCAGCAAGAACCGCCTGGCGTACAGGAATTACCGCTATCAGGGCTCAATTGTGTTAGATTTAATTTTGTCTTTTCAGTAGGAATCCCGCATTGTTCTTGTGCCAGACAAGCTGTCATTTTATTTAAAAGAAGAAAATCTTTTCCGTTAAAGGCTAAATCGTATTTACCAATTGTAGTGTCTTGGTATTCAACTTCAATTTCAAAATCTTTTATTCCTAAAACCTTTTCAGAAAGTTCAATAATATGAATTAGTTTTTTAGGTTTCAATCTATGTTCAAAATCGTTGGCGTCCCAAAGCTGAAAGTTTACAACTGTTTCATTGCGCACAACACCGCCGCAGTCAATAAAGTTTTTGGTTATTAAACCAACCTCGGTTACATGAAAATGTTCCGGAACAAAATTTCCGTTAGGAAGCTGAAAATTTACGGCTTCAACTGTAGTTAGAATTTCTTTAATTTCTGAAAGTTTCATAATATTCTATTTAATAATTAACAGCATTCGTTATTTCGTTTTTCTAGATGAAGCGATACAACACCCAGAAAACCTTTTATTTTTTCAAAGCCTTTTTCGTTAATGCAATAACAAATGGCATTTCCTTCGACATTACCTTTAATTAATCCTGCATTTTTTAATTCTTTTAAATGCTGTGAAATTGTAGGCTGCGAAAGAGGAAGTTCATTTACGATATCTCCGCAAATACAAGTATTTACTTTTAATAGATATTCTATAATCGCAATTCGGGCAGGATGCCCAAGTGCTTTAGTTAAAACTGCCAATTCATTTTGGCTTTCTGTAAAGTGATCTGATTTAGTTGCTCCCATTGTGTTATTTTTATATTGCAATATTACGATATAAATAAATCCGAATATATTTTTTAACAGTATTTTTTCAAAAAAAATAAGTTATATCATTTTCCGATCAATAGAATAACGAAAATTACAATAAGGTAAAAGAGAATCAAAAAAATAAAATGACTCAATAGAGATAATAAAAATGCCTTACTTTTTTTAATTCGATCAAAAAATTGAATATTGGTCCAAAAAATAAGCACAACGTCAAATGCATATAAAATTTTAACAAGAAGTGAGATTTCGGGCGTTCCATTAAAATAATACAAAAGCGGAAAGGTAAGAATATGAGCAAATAATCGTTGAGAAGCTTTGAACGTATTTAAAACAAAAAACTCAACAAAATTATAGCCTTGTTTTTTAAAGCAGATAAAAGTTCCAACAGTATAAAGAGGTATCGTGCCAATTGTAATCCACGAAAAATGAGTTGATGTCCATTCGTTAAACTTCAAATAATCTATACCGCTCACATCTTTGGTTTCAGAATATAAATTGATATGGAAATAATGGTATAAAAATCCGTACAAGGTGGCCAAAACTACAACCAGCGAAAGCGGTTTAAAATGATTAACTCGTTTGCCTTCAATAAATTCACGAATAGAATGTCCAGGCCTTGTAAATAATTGCTTTAAAGAATACAATATGCCTTTATCAAAATGCAATAACCCATGCTGAATGTCATGCCATAAAAAGTGCACGTTTATTTTATGCGTATCAGCACTTTGACCGCAATTATTGCAATAATTTCCTTTAAAAGAATGCCGACAGTTTTTGCAAATTATTTCCATACTTTAAAGCAATCGTCATCAATTCGTTTTAGCGGTAAAACCATTTGGATACATAATGGCTAATAAAACGAAAATTAATAAAAAATTGTATTCAACACCGTTTCTTCCGCCGCCCACAACAAACCATCCTTCCTGAAAGTGAACCAAGATAATGCCCATAATCAATACAAAAATGGTTACAAAACCAGCTGGCTTAACGTATTTATTTATCAATAATAATACAGCGGCCACAACATGCGAAAGTTTAATAGACCAAGCCAAAAAAACGCCAAAAGGAGCAAAGCCAATTTGATTTAAATACAAATTCCCAAAATCATTTACTCCGTTGTCAAACATTCCAAAAACAGAATGAGTCAGTAAAATTATGGCAGTAGCAATTCTTAAAAGTAAATTTCCGTTCATAGTTTTAGCTGATATAAAAAAAGCGCATATTAAAAGTAGTTAATATGCGCTTTATATTTAATAGTAATTTAGTTTTTAAACTTTTCCTAAAGTATACAGTTGTTCCATTGTAGGTGTTAAACTTCCTCCGGCTGGCTCTAAAGTAATACCAAATGCCTCAGCCGAATCTGTCTGGCTTACAGCGAATATTTTTTGAGTATTTCCTTCAAAGTTATCCAGTAAACCAATACTTGTTGGCGTAAGAACCGGGCTTAATTTTAAAGACCAAACCTGATACACCATTCCTTTTGGAGGCGTTGGTAAACCTGCAGCATCAATATAAGTCGTTTTAGTTTCTTTATTCCAGTACACTTTTGCAAACGATGTTGGAGAAACGGCCTGACCGCCAAGTGTTACACCTGTATTTTTAATATCTCTAACAATGCTAAGGTTTTTCTCGGTTTGTTTATTCTGCTGATCTAAGAATGCATATTCTCTTTGGATTTTATTTTTTTCAGTTCCAACAGTAGAAATAGCTTCTTTTGATTTCGTCAATTCTAAAGTCTGATATCCAAAACCTAACAGTAATAATACCGCAGCTGCCCAGCCCACATATTGGGTCCAGTTTGACTTAGGTTGTAATTCGACAACTTTACCATGTTTAAGTTCTAAACGGGCTTTAATTTTTTCGAAGTTTTCAACAGAGTGGAAAGGAGCAAAGCTTGATGATAATGCTACAATAGCTTTTTCGATCGCAATAATTTCCTTGTCTACTTCTGGATTATTCTTCGCCAGTTCGGCTATTTCTATATTCTCCTTTTCGGTTAATAAACCGTAAACATAAAGTTCTAGAGTTCCTGATTCAATATATTCTTGTGCTTCCATTATATTTTTAGATAATTTCTTAAATCGTTAATACAGTTTCTGTTTTGAGTTTTGATAGTTCCCAGTGGCAATGCCAATTCTTCTGAAGCTTCTTGTTGGGTATATCCTTTAAAAAATAACAAATCAATAATTTCTATACATTTTGGTTTCAACTTCTTAACGAACTCCTGAATTCCAATTGTATCAATTCTATTAATTAATTTATTACTGTCATCTAACAGATTTACGAAATTATCCGAGGAAAGGTTTTTTTGGCTGTTATTAAAATTTTTTGATCTCAGCTTATCAATTGATGTATTCCTAGCTATATTAAGGATCCAGGTATAAAATCGGCCTTTACTTTCGTTATAAGAATCGATGTTTTTCCAGATTTTTACAAAAACTTCCTGCAAAACATCTTCGGCTTCTTCTCGATTTTTTATTAGAACGTTTATCACCGAAAATAAACTCTTTGAGTACATATCGTACAAATGGGTAAAAGCTCTTTCGTCTTTTTTGTAAATTAAAACTAATAATTCTTCTTGACTCATAGATTTGGATTTAAAGCTTAAACAAAAAATTATAAACATTATTTTATAACCTGAGATAAAGATAATTTATTTTTTTGTGAAAAATAATATTTTTTTTAGTAGTCCAAACCTTAGGAAAATAAAGGGTTGACAGAAAAAAGCATAAAAAAGTGCAATTTTTTTTACTTTTTTTAAATCCAAAAGCAAACTGCTTACGTATATAACATTATAAAAGAAAATGAAGAAGCAAAACGCTTTAGAGAATTAATTAAAAAATATTTTTTTAGAATAACGTATTTATGACTGGAATAGAAAAAATAAAAATTTTAATTGTAGGGTTAACCTCCGTTTTGTCACTTATAAATTTTAATGCAAGTGATTTTAAAAAAGAAATAACTCAAAATAAAGTAGAAGTAGTTTTATAAAGAAAGAACAATAAAGAAATTGATTAGTTGATGTCCTCGGACTTCCAATCGAAAATTATTTAATATTATGTTTGATCACGCAGTATAAAAGAACAGAAATTTCCACTTATAAACGCCATTGAAAGATAGAAATAGTGTGATTGAGATGAAGTAAAATTTTCAAATATAACCGGGGCATCAACTATAATTTAAAAAATATAAAAGAAACAAAGATTAATTCATGGTTTGATTTGTTTGTATGGGGGGAAGCCCGGCGTCTGATTAACGCCGGGCTTCATTTATTTAACTTATAATTAATAAAAATAATGAAGCACAGTAAATCAGATTTTAACTAATTTTATAAAAAATTATCCAATGAAAAAATTACTATTTATAGCTTGCAGTGCGGTCTTTTTTCTAAGCGCACAGTCTCAGGCTCAAACAAGCAAAAACAAATTATCTAAATCAGATAAGGCTATGACAAAAGAAACAATTTATCAGTTTAAGGTTGAAGATTTATCAGGTGACACTTTTGATTTTGCGTCTTTAAAAGGCAAAAAAATCCTGATTGTAAACACAGCATCAAAATGCGGTTTAACACCTCAGTACAAAGATCTTGAAGCAGTTTACAAACAATACAAAGACAAAGGATTTGTAATTGTAGGTTTTCCGGCAAACAATTTCGCTTCTCAGGAGCCTGGAACCAATAAAGAAATCGAAACTTTCTGCCAGCAAAATTACGGCGTAACGTTCCCAATGATGAATAAAGTTTCTGTAAAAGGAGATGATATGTGTGATGTTTATAAATTCCTTACACAAAAATCTAAAAACGGTTTACAGGATTCAGAAGTAGAATGGAATTTCCAAAAATACTTAATCAACGAAAAAGGGGAGCTGGTAAAAGTAATCAAACCTAAAACATTAGTAACAGAACCAGAAGTTATTAACTGGATTAAAAGCTAATTAGAACTTTCTAAAAATATAAATCCCCAAATTTGAATTTCAAATTTGGGGATTTTTTTTAGGTTCAAAGAGATAGAGTTGCAGAGGGGCAAAGGTTGTCATTGCGAGGAACGAAGCAATCACACTGTCGTAAGTGCTGGTTATAATTGCAAAATGAGATTGCTTCGTTCCTCGCAATGACAAAATCCGCGTCAATCCGTGTTTTCGCTTTAGCGAATCCGTGTCATCCGTGTGCCAATGCGCATCAGCCAATAAAAGTTAAGTCAAAATAAGCTGCATAAAAACCAGATCAAGCCAGTGATCAAATTTATAACCAACTTCACGGATTGTTCCTGTTGCTGCAAAACCAAACTTTTCATGAAATGCAATACTTCCGGCATTATCAGCGTCTATTGCGCCAATCATAACATGAAATCCCTGCTCTTTTGCCAAGCGGATTAATTCCGTTAATAATTTCGATCCAATACCTTTTCCAATTATATTATCAACCACATAAACAGAATGTTCTACGGTATATTGGTAACCAATTTTTTCCCTGAATTGCCCATAACTTCCAAAACCAACCACTTCACCATCTAAATCGGCAACTACAACTGGTAAGTTTTTTGCTTTTTTATCCTCAAACCATTTTGTTTGTACTTCAAGAGTTTGAATATCATAACTATAATTTGCAGTTGTATGCAGAATAGAATGATTTACAATTTCAAGAATTTTTTCTAAATCATTTACAGTTGCAGGTCTAAGAATAAGGCTCATAGTTTTGTTTTTTGTCACAAATGCACATCACAAAAAAATTAGTGCTAATTCGTGAAATTCGTGTTTTTAGGTTTATTTGGAGTTTAATTCGGCAAGTAAAGTATCGACATCTTTGGTGTTCCAGCCCATTTCTTTACCAATTGCTTTAGCGTCTTTGGCATATTTTAATGCCAGTTTTTTATCTTTTATTTTATTGTAAAGTTTCGAAACGAGTAAATTTCCATCGTAAGAATCATTTAATTCTAAAGAATGTTTCACCCACGAAATAGACTTTTTTAAACTTTCGGTATCATTAATATGTTTTAAATATGTCTGACCGATATCTTTTAAGAAGCTGGCATCATTCCAGACCAATTTTTCAGTGTCTTCAAGGGTTACCTTTTTATAGAAATTCCATTTTTCAGTACGTTCAGCCAGCGTTAAATCAAATTTAAAAACAAGAGAATCCGTTTTTTGCAGTCGGATAGATTTTGCTACTTCTCTCTGTTTATAATAGTTTATGGTATCTAAATTATCAACCAAAGGACGAAGCAATTCGTTTACAATACTTTCTACCTTGCGATCTACACGATTTTGCGAAGCCACGGCAGCAAATTCTTTTTGATGGCTTAAAACATATTGAAACTCTCTCGAATTGATATCAGTAACGCCATTTGCAATAACACGCCAGTTGGTTTCGCTTACCAATTGCGCATCAGATTGTGTCTCCAGATAAATATGCGTTGGAATCGATAATGCCGTTCTGTCTCTTCCTTTCTTTAAAGTATTCAAATAATTAAAATACTTGTTAGAATTACTCGGATCAGCCAAAAATTCTTTTTCTAAATAAGGCAGCTGAAATTTAGGATTCAAAGCATAATTGGCTTCGGCTAAAAAATCAGCCGTTTTCATTTCGCCTTTTAAAGCATATAAAAGCGTTTCATTCGAATCTAAAAACAAAAATGCCGGAAGTGAAGTGGTTTTAAACTTGTCTTTAAGCGCCATTCCTTCTTCTTTTTCAATATTTTTCCAAATACAGATATAATGGCTGTTCAAGAAATCCATCACTTTAGGATCGCTGAAAACTTCTTTTTTCATTAAATTACAATGCGGACACCAATCGGCATAAAGCATAACAAAAACAGGTTTGCCTTGTGTTTTAGCATTTTCCAGTGCAGTTTTGTATGATATTCCGTCAACAGAAAATTGATTTTGAGATTGTACAGCTTGCAGCGAAACGAAAAGAAAAAATAAATATAAGAAACGCATAAACGGTTTATTTTAATAAAGAAAATTCTGTTTTACAAATATATCCCCTTTTTCTAAAAACAGTCTTAATATCTTCCTAATATATAAGTTAAATGAGACGCGAAGTTTGTAACTTTGTAATTGTAAAAGAAAATTTTGAAGTATAAATTTTCTTAGAATATTATACACTATTTAGAATGATTTACCCCAAAATAGCGCTTGCACAAAGCATTATCGAGATTTGTTCAGCAAAAGGAATTCACAATATTATAATTTCTCCAGGTTCACGAAATGCGCCTTTAACTATAGGTTTCGCGCAAAATCCCAATTTTACATGTTATAGTATTGCCGATGAACGCTGCGCCGCTTTTTTTGCGTTGGGAATTGCCCAGCAGACAAAAAAGCCAACTGCCGTCGTGTGTACATCTGGTTCCGCCTTATTAAATTATTATCCGGCTGTAGCCGAGGCTTTTTACAGCCAGATTCCTTTAATTGTTATTTCTGCAGATCGTCCGCAGAGTAAAATTGATATTGGCGACGGACAAACCATTCGTCAGGAAAATGTCTTTTTAAATCATTCTGTTTTTAATGCTAATTTAACCGAAGATGCTTCTGTTGAAAATGATTTAAAAATCAATCAAGCCATTGAAACCGCCATTCTTCAAAAAGGACCAGTTCATATTAATGCACCTTTTGAAGAGCCTTTATACGAAACCGTTTCAGAACTTTCTGTTGAACCAAAAATTACTAATTCAGAGGAAACTCTCGGAACAAAAATCATAGATAACGAAGCCGAAGCTGTTTCTATTTGGAATACTTCAAAAAGAAAATTAATCCTTATTGGCGGCATAAACGAAGCTAATTCTGTTGATCAGGAAATTCTGGAAAACTTCGCCAAAGATCCGTCAATTGTAGTGCTTACAGAGACCACATCAAATTTACATCATCCAAGCTTTATTAATAGTATAGACAGTTTAATTACACCTTTTGACGATTCTGATTTTAAAGAATTAGAACCAGAAGTTTTAATCACTTTTGGAGGTATGATAGTATCGAAACGTATCAAAGCTTTTTTGCGTAAATACAAACCTGTACATCACTGGCATATAGATACTTTACGTGCTTATAACACATTCAATGCTTTAAGTAAACATTTTGTAATGGAGCCTAATGATTTTTTCAAAGAACTGCTTCCAAAAACAGCATTTGTTTCGAGTAAATATTTCTCAAAAATTGATAAAATTTACGATTTAAGAAAAATAAAAAAAGAAGAATATTTACGTAAAATTACTTTCTCAGATTTTAAAGTATTCGAAAAAGTAATAGAATCACTTCCTAAAAACAGTCAGCTGCAAATCAGCAATAGTTCGGCGATTCGTTATGCACAATTAATAGAAATAGATCCTTCAATCGAAGTATATTGCAACCGCGGAACAAGTGGAATTGACGGCAGCACATCAACAGCTGTAGGCGCAGCCGTAGCAAGCGATAAACAAACCATTTTTATTACGGGCGATATCAGCTTTTTATACGACAGCAATGCCTTATGGAACGCTTACATTCCTAAAAATTTCAAAATTGTTTTAATTAACAATGGAGGAGGAGGGATTTTCAGGATTTTACCGGGACATGAAGAGAAACCTGTTTTTAATACCTATTTTGAAACCTCACATCATTTAACAGCAGAACATTTAGCCAAAATGTATCAATGCAATTATTTTAAGGCAGATGATACTAATTCGTTAAATGAAAGCTTAGAATTGCTGTACAACTCAAACGAAGCACCTGGAATCTTAGAAGTTTTTACACCTACTTTAGAGAATGACATTATTCTAAAACAATACTTTAAAGAGCTTGTTTAAATTATTGTAAGTTAAATAGTGTTAAAAATTAGTTTTACCTCATTTTATTATTTAGATTTGGCTGCATAAATAGTAACCAATATTAAATTTATTATGAGTAAAAGAGACGAGTTAATTCAAAAGTATGCAGCAGATTTAAAAGAGAAATGCGGAGTAACTCCAAACATGGATTTGTTGAAAAAAGTAACCATTGGGTGCGGACCATCAATTTATAATGCAGATGCGTCTACAGTAGCAGGAACACAGGATTCAGAGATTCATACCGTTAAAAATAATTTTTTAATTAAGAAATTAGGTTTAGCCGATACTCCAGCTTTACATGATGCTATTCACGAAGTTTTAGAGAAATACGGTAAATCTAATAAACACAAATACAGAGCCGTTGTATATTACCTTTTAACAGTTCATTTTAAAAAAGAAAGTGTTTATAATAAATAACAAAAAACTAAAAGCGTCATAGAAATAGGACGCTTTTTGCTTTTATAGCCCATCTTTAAAACATTTTTCTGTTTACCATTTTCAAACTTCGTACATTTGCGCCTTAGAAACTTAGTTGCTTATCAGCTTAGAACCTTAAAGAATATGCTTGAAATAGGAAAATACAATACACTTACTATATTACGTGATACCAAAGTTGGTCTTTTTTTAGGAAATCCTGAAAAAGATCCAGACGGGATTCACGATGTATTATTACCAAATAAATACGTTCCAAACGAATTTGAAATAGGCGAAGAACTGGTTGTTTTTGTTTACTTAGACCACGAACAACGTCCGGTTGCCACTACGCTTGAACCTTATATCTTATTGAATGAATTTGCACTTTTAAGAGTAAATTACATCAATCAGGTTGGTGCTTTTATGGATTGGGGAATGGAGAAAGACATTCTGGTGCCGTTTAAAGAACAGGCACGCCCAATGGAAAAAGGAAAACGTTATTTAGTTTACCTTTATAAAGACGAAAAAACCAATCGTTTGGTGGCTTCAAGTAAAACCAATCAATTTTTGAGTAATGATCATTTAACTGTAGAAAAAGGCGAAGAAGTCGATTTGATCGTATCGCATATTACAGAAATTGGAATTAATGTGATCATCAACGAGCAGCACAAAGGACTTTTGTACAAAGATGAAGTGTATGACGATGCTATTAGAACCGGAGACAGAATGCGTGGTTATATTAAAACCATTCGTCCTGATAATAAAATAGACGTTGCTTTGCAAATTCAAGGTTACCAGAGTATAGAACCAAATGCCGAAAAAATTTTAGACGAATTAAGAGCTAATAGAGGTTTTTTACGTTTAAATGATAATTCGCATCCTGAAGATATTAAAACAGTATTAAAAATGAGTAAAAAGACCTTTAAAAAGGCTGTAGGAGCCTTGTACAAAGAGAAACTCATTGAGATTAAAGAAGATGGAATATATCTGGTAAAAGAATAATTTTTTTTAAAATCCAATATTCTAAAATCCCAAATTCCAATGTAATGCTTATATATTGGAATTTGGGATTTTAAAACTTTAGAATTTAACCTTTGGAATTTGGTATTTAAATATTGAAAATTCAAACACGTTGTAACAAGAAAGGCTGCTCATTACAAGCAGCCTTTCTCTTTTTATTCTAGTTTTAAAAAAAATTGTAATTAAAAAAAAACAGAAATAAAATAATTCGAATTCATATTGAAAGTAATAGCCTTACGAATTTTTGAAACTACTTTCTTTATGGTATGTCTTTAACAATTGATGCGTTTATCTTAAAATCAAAAATTTGATTTCACGGCTAATCCATTTGGTTTAATAAAATAACTTATAGAAGTTTTAGTTAGCATTTTTTCCTCTTTTCGTAATCATTTTGATACTAATTACTAAACAATTCTAGCGTTTAACCTTAGGTGTTACTATCTCCTCTTTGAAGTCTTGACAAACGAATAAATCATTTGCTCATTCATAGAAGGTTTACTATTTAAAACCTTAAAAAAATGAGCGACAAATTTTTTAAATTTTCTCAAAAAAATCATTTTTTAGGTTAATAAATCAGTGAAAGAAAATCAATCTTAGTATCAACTAAATAACTTGTATCTAATTGATTTCTAGGGTGTAAAATTACTCATTATTTTCTAAAACCAATGTTAAAAAGTGTTATTTTTTGTCAGGGCACCCCATTTGTTAACATTGAAACAAAAATTAGCAGGCACTTAAACAAAAATCAATAGGTAAAAATGTAAAAAATGCTTTATTTTTACACTATAATTTTTTAAAATAAAACAAATAGAAATGGATTGGATTACTGCCAGAGAATTTGAAGATATAACCTATAAAAAATGTAACGGAGTTGCGAGAATAGCCTTTAACAGACCAAATGTTAGAAATGCTTTCAGACCCAAAACAACTTCAGAATTATACCAGGCTTTTTACGATGCACAAGAAGATACTTCAATTGGAGTAGTATTGCTTTCTGCAGAAGGTCCTTCGACAAAAGATGGTGTTTATTCATTTTGCAGCGGAGGCGATCAAAACGCACGCGGCCACCAGGGATATGTGGGCGAAGACGGTCAGCACCGTTTAAATATTTTAGAAGTACAACGATTAATTCGTTTCATGCCAAAAGTAGTTATTGCAGTAGTTCCGGGATGGGCTGTAGGCGGCGGACATAGTTTGCACGTAGTCTGCGATATGACTTTGGCCAGTAAAGAACACGCTATTTTTAAGCAGACAGATGCTGATGTTACCAGCTTTGACGGTGGTTACGGATCTGCTTATCTTGCTAAAATGGTAGGACAGAAAAAAGCACGCGAAATATTCTTTTTAGGAAGAAATTATTCTGCTCAGGAAGCTATGGACATGGGAATGGTAAATGCTGTAATTCCTCATGACGAGTTAGAAGCAACAGCTTACGAATGGGCACAGGAAATTCTTCAAAAATCACCAACTTCTATCAAAATGCTAAAATTCGCCATGAATTTAACCGACGACGGAATGGTAGGACAGCAGGTTTTTGCCGGAGAAGCCACTCGTTTAGCCTACATGACCGAAGAAGCAAAAGAAGGAAGAAATGCCTTTTTAGAAAAAAGAAAACCAAATTTTGGCGAAAATAAATGGCTGCCATAAATATTTTAGATTTTAGATTGCTGATTTTAGATTTTTTAAATCTCAAACTGGCATCTCAACTCTAGATTAAAAAAACAATATTTATTTAGATTACAGATTTTAGATTTTTAAAAATAAAAGAATCCAACAATCTAAAATCTAAATTCTAAAATCTAAAATTAAAACATGAAACATTGGATTGAAGCCGCCAGACTGCGCACATTACCTTTATCAGTTTCCGGAATTATAGTTGGAAGTATCTATGCACTTTCAAACCCAACAGAAACCATCAATACACCAACCGAAGTTTTCAGCTGGAAAATTTTTGGATTCGCACTTTTAACAACACTTGGTTTGCAGGTTTTATCCAATTTTGCCAACGATTACGGAGACGGAGTAAAAGGTACAGATAATGCAGACAGAGTAGGCCCGCAGCGTGCCATACAAAGTGGTATTATCACGCCGCAAGCCATGAAAAAAGCCATTATAATCACATCGGTATTGACATTATTGTCAGCTATTATCCTGATTTATTTTGCTTTTGGACAAGACAATTTCGGTTATTCAATCTTTTTCCTGTTATTAGGAATCGCAGCTATTATTTCAGCAATTCGTTATACAGTAGGAAATTCAGCTTACGGATATAGAGGATTTGGAGACGTATTCGTTTTCATTTTCTTCGGATTAGTAAGTACATTGGGTGTTAACTTTTTATATTCAAAAGAAGTAGATCCGCTTTTAATCCTTCCGGCCGTTTCAATTGGTTTATTAAGCGTTGGAGTATTAAACCTAAATAATATGCGCGATGAAGAATCAGATAGAAAATCAGGTAAAAATACCATCGTAGTGCAAATGGGAGGTGCAAAAGCTAAGATTTATCATTTTACGATCATTATAACAGCTATGCTTTTGGTTGTCATTTTTGCTGTTTTAAGCGATTATAATTTCGATCAGTATTTGTTTTTATTGGCTTACATACCTTTAACTAAACATTTAATTACTGTTTATAAAAATCAAAACCCTAAGCTTTTAGATCCGGAATTAAAAAAACTGGCACTTAGCACTTTTTTACTTTCAATCCTTTTAACAGTATGTATGATTTCCTTGATTTCAGACATTATTGTTAACCTTTTCCTGGGCGGAAGATAAACTTAAGTTCAACTTTTAAAATCTTTTAAAAATGAAAATTACATTTTACGGACACGCATCTTTAGGCATCGAAGTTGGAGGAAAACACATCATTGTTGATCCCTTTATTTCTGGAAATCCAAGAGCGGCATCAATTGATATAAATACATTAAAAGCAGATTATATTTTACTAACCCACGCACACAGCGATCACGTTTTAGACGTTGAAACTATTGCAAAAAACACCAATGCAGTAATTGTTTCAAATGCCGAGATTACGAGCCATTACGCAAAAAAAGGGTTTAACTCACATCCAATGAATCATGGCGGAAGCTGGAATTTCGATTTTGGAAAAGTAAAATATGTAAACGCAATTCATTCAAGTTCTTTTTCTGACGGTTCGTATGGCGGAAATCCAGGCGGATTTGTAATCGAAGGCGAACACAAAAACATCTACATTGCCGGCGATACAGCCCTTACAATGGACATGAAATTAATTCCGTTAAGAACAGAATTAGATTTAGCTGTTTTTCCAATTGGAAATAATTTCACAATGGATGTCGAAGATGCCATCATCGCATCTGACTTTGTAGAATGTGATAAAATCCTCGGATATCACTTTGATACCTTTGGTTACATCGAAATCGACCACGAAGATGCAATTCGTAAATTCTTTGATAAAGGAAAAGATTTGATGCTTTTAAATGTTGGAGAGTCTATAGAATTATAATAGTATCCTGAACATAATCAAAATAAGGAGCTAATCCCGCTATCCGCTATATCTTTTACGGCGAACGCCGCCGTAAAAGGATATCACTTCTATCGGGGCTAGGGCATTCGGTTTCATTAAAAAAAAATGGCATAATATATGTCATAGAATGAAGCAGTGAATCACTTTAATCTATGCAATCTGTGGCAAATAAAAAATTAGTGAAAATTAGTAGCAAAAGATTTAAAACATATATGAATCTTAAAAGAATATTTTTAATCCTATTACTTAGTTCAGCCTGCCATTCTTTTGCTCAAAAAGATGGTTATTGGGATAAAGAACGCGCTACTACAAAAGAAATTCAGGTTTCTGCCGGCGATCGTATTGTTGTAAAAACAGAAGATTTACCAGTAGGAACAACCGAAATTGTGTACAGAATTACACTTCTGGACAAAAATCAGCAAATGGCCAACAGTTTGGTTTCGGTACTAAAATCTATTCCAGATCCTTACGGAATAGGACAGGGTTCTGCAGGAGCAGTTTTCTTAATGTCTAACATTTCCGGAGATGATCAATGTACTTATTCGCTTTTTACTTCAAGCGAAAGCACTAAAAAATACATCACCGACGGAAAAGTTGACGATGCCTGCTATTCTCAAAAAGAACCTGTAAGCAAAGATGCTAAACGTATTTCACTAGATAAAAACTCTTGTTTAAAACAAAATACGACCAACATTTGGTTTGGCTTTGAAAGCAAGAACTGGTTTTTGAGTCAAAAAGTAGTTTTAGAAGTGGTGCCGTGGGTCGATATCAAATTGAATCGCGGTTGGAATCAGGACAACAAAAATGAAATTATCAGTTTATGTAAAACATCTACAATGGCTCAAAAAATGGCCAATTCTGATGATTTTTGCGTTTGTATTCTGGAGAAAATCATGAAACAATACCGTTATACCGAATTTCAAAAATTATTAGCGGTCGAAAAAACAAAAGTTTACAAGGACTTCGGAAACGCTTGTTATAAAGATGCCGATATCTCGAAAAACGTTTATAACGACTTAAGAAATCAGGTTTCCGGCTTAATAAAACAGCAAAAATACAACGAAGCAATTCCTAAATTAAATACCATTATTAACGACGGAAAAGCTAGTGCATTAGATTACAATTCTATTGGTTTCTGCTATATTTTGACCAAGCAATACGCAAAAGCATTGAAGTTCCTTCAGGAAGGCGAAAAATTAGATAATACAGAATTGCTGATCAAACTAAATTTAGCACACGTTTATCTGGTGAGCGATAATTACAGCGATGCTAAAGCAATTTATAAAAAATATCAAAACCAAAATGTTACTGACATTTTAAGCTGGAAAGACAAAACAAAATCTGATTTTGTGCTGTTCGAAAAAGCAGGATTACCTTCAAAAGACTTCGAGAAAGTTTTAAAATTATATAATTGAGGTGCTAAGGTGCTGAGATACTAAGGTACTAAGTTTTAGTTTTTTGACACCTTAGTCTCTCAGCACCTTAGTACCTTAGCACCTTAAAAAAAAATGAACGCATCTTATCACAAATACATGCTCGAGTTTAAGCGTCCTTCTGGAACGTCTCGAGGTGTTATGACCGAAAAAGAAACCTGGTTTATCATTCTTGAAGAAAACGGTAAAAAAGGAATAGGCGAGTGTGGTATTCTGCGTGGCTTGAGTGCCGACGATCGTGACGATTATGAAGACAAACTAAAGTGGGTATGCGATAATATTCATTTAGGAGAAAAAGCACTTTGGGAATCTTTATTAGAATTTCCTTCCATACAATTCGGAATCGAAATGGCTTTTTTATCCTTAAAAAGCGAAAATCCGTATTTACTTTTTCCATCTGATTTTACTAAAAATACACAATCTATCGAAATAAACGGTTTGGTCTGGATGGGCGAACCGGCTTTTATGAAAGAGCAGATTGAAGAAAAATTAGCCGATGGTTTTAGCTGTATCAAACTTAAAATTGGTGCAATCGATTTTCAAAAAGAACTCGAATTATTAGCTTTTATCCGCAGTCATTTTTCAGCAGATGAAATAGAAATCCGCGTTGATGCCAATGGTGCGTTTCCTTTAAACGAAGCTTTAGATAAACTCAATCAATTAAGTAAATTTCAGCTGCATAGTATTGAGCAGCCCATAAAAAAAGGAAACGTTTCCGTAATGGCTGATTTATGTAAAATTACGCCGTTTCCAATCGCATTAGACGAGGAATTAATAGGCGTTTTTTCATTCGAAGAAAAAGAAAAACTACTGCAGGAAATCAAGCCGCAATACATCATTTTAAAACCAAGTTTCATAGGAGGTTTCAGAGGAACTCAAGAATGGATTACATTGGCAGAAAAATACAATATTGGCTGGTGGATTACTTCTGCTTTAGAAAGCAACATCGGATTAAATGCGATTGCGCAATGGACATTCCTTCAAAACTCAAAAATGCCTCAGGGATTAGGAACCGGAGCGCTTTATACCAATAATTTCGATTGTCCGCTAAAAGTTTTAAAAGGACAACTGCGGTACGATACAAGCGAGAACTGGGATTCAAAAGGTTTTGTTTGAGGGGCAAAGGTTCAAAGGCTCAAAGGTTCAAAGGCTCAAAGGTTCAAAGGTTCAGAGAGACAAAGTAGAAAGGGCAATTTTTAATTAAGTTGAGATTTTAATTCTATATTAGCTATTTCCACATTTTCTATTTGCTGTGAAAGCTCCAGAGGAGCTGTATATTTATAGCGTAATTTATTTCCATGCACGAAAAAGCTCCAGAGGAGCGACATATTTTTAAAGAATACATGTTTCGCTCCTCTGGAGCTTGAAATCACGTTATACATAATTGCTATAAATATTATGCTCCGTTGGAGCATTTTTTATTTAAATAATCAAATTTCAATGAAATAAATGTTGATTTTACGCAGTTTTTGTAGTTTTTAAATCAAAAAGCTCTTGGAAAAAAGGTTAAGGGAAATAAAAAAGTTGCAAAAGAACAAAGTAAAAACTTTGAACCTTTGCAACTCTGCATCTTTGAGCCTATCTCTTTACTCTTTTCCACCAATCAGGTTTTCCTGCCATTCTTTTAGCTCTTTCCATTTTCCTTCATAAGCAAACAAAGCTTGTTTTGCCCAGGTGCTTGGATTATGAATCGCATAGTTTTCTCCGCCCGAATCCAGAATGGATTGTAGTCTTTCGGTAGAAGATTGTGATAAATCGTACCAGCTTTTAATTCCCGCATCGTTAAACAAAGCTTCGATTTTTGGTCCAATTCCTTCCACAATTTTCAAATCGTCTTGTTTTATTTTCTTGCCCAATACAGTTGCTGCCAGCGCACTGTCGAATACAAATGCAGGAGCTTCTGCTACAAATGATTTAGGAGCCGATGCTGAAGCTTTAGCTTTAAGATTGGCTGAAACCAAATCTGCCTCCAAAGAAGATATTTTGGCATTCAAATTCTTCGTATTGGCTTTGCAGGCATCTAAATCTGCTTGTAATGATGCTGCAAGTGAATCATCTCCTTTTGAATTTAATTTTCCTAGTAAGTAACCCAAAATTCCACAGATTAACCCCACTAAAATCGGTATTAAGATACATGGTATATTCATAATAAGTATTTTTTAATTATTTGATTGTAATTACTGTTCGTCTATTGCTGGCTTTTCCTTCGGCCGTCGCATTGTCACCAACTGGCTCGTCAGGACCTTTAGATTCTGTTTCTATTCTCGAAGCCTCAATGCCATTTTTAATTAAATAGTTTTTAGAAAATTCAGCTCGTTTTTGTGCCAGAACGATGTTAGGCTCTCGATTTCCTACGTTATCACTATGACCAACTATCAAGACAGAAGCATCTTTTACAGCACCTAAATATTTAATAATATCAGCTATCTTTTGTTTGTCTTCTTCATTTAAATTTAAACTCGATTTATTCGTATTAAAATGAAGGGTTAAAGGATTCGCATTGATTTTTTCTTTTAACGCAGACCATTCGTCATTAGCGGGGGGACTTGTATCAGCAGCTTCAAAGTTATATTCTACTGGGCCTAGAAGCGTATCAGCGCTTGTTTTCCAGCTATTGATAATCTCTCCTTTGGTATCAAACTGAGAAGAAGCTAATCCTTTAGAAACAAAGAAGTTCTTAACATCATTTGCCCTTGCCAAACCAAGATTTTCAAATTTGGTCGTATTCGTTTCATCAGAAGTGGCATAACCCGTAATGGTTATTTTCTGTTTTGGATTTGAAACTAAAAAGGTTTTAAGATTTTCAATTCCAATTGCTACAGAGTCGCTTACTGGCTGAATTAAGGCCGAATTGTTTTTCAGGAATTTCAAATTATCATGGGTTTGATATTCAAATCCAGAGCCATTCAATACAAAAGGGACAAAATTATCGCTCTTAATTGCCGTTGGCGGTACTTTTTCGGTATCAGCCGCCGGTTCAGTCACACCGCAATTACAGCACAACTTTACGTACAAAAAAGTACCTAAAATTATGGTTATCGCAATGCCTAATAGGTAAAGTGCTTTTTTAGACATAAGTATAGAAATTAAGATTCAATCAAATTTAACGAAAATAAAAATGCACAACATATTAATAATCAGTTAAATTGGTTGCATTTTAGACCGCTAAAAGTTTAAATTGAAACGAATTAAAATGATCAGAATTTTAAAAAGCTGATTTCATGGCTGAATTAAATTAAGTAACTTGCAGTAAAATAAATTAAAACTAAAATGCTCGAAATAGAAAGAAAATTTCTTGTAAAATCAGATGATTTTAAAGAACAGGCATTTGCAAAAAATAAAATTGCACAGGGTTATTTGAGTTCGATTCCAGAGAGAACGGTTCGGGTTAGAATTAAAGGCGATAAAGCGTTTTTAACCATAAAAGGAATTGGGCATCAAGGCGGCATGTCGCGTTTTGAATGGGAAAATCAAATTCCTCTTGATGAAGCTGTTGAACTGTTGAAATTATGCGAAAAAGGCAAAATTGAGAAAACCCGTTATGAAATTAAGTCAGGTAATCATGTATATGAAGTAGACGAGTTTTATGGAGAAAATGAAGGACTGACTATGGCCGAAATTGAACTGCAGTCTGAAACGGAAAGCTTTGAGAAACCGGATTGGCTGGGAAAAGAAGTTACAAATGACGAAAGATACTACAACGCTTATTTGAGTAAAAATCCTTTTAAAAATTGGGAAAAAGAATAATTTATGACAGACCAATATGATGTAATTATTGTAGGAGGCGGCCCAATTGGACTGGCCTGCGCAATCGAAGCTCAAAAGAAAAACCTACGTTATTTAATTATAGAAAAAGGTGCGATTGTAAATAGTATTTTCAATTATCCCTTGTATATGACTTTTTTTTCCACTGCTGAAAGACTGGAAATTGGAGATATTCCGTTTAATTGTTTAGCACCAAAACCAGGACGTCAGGAAGCCTTAGAATATTATCGAAATATTCACCGCTACTTTAATTTCAATATCAATTTATTTGAGAAAGTAACCGAAATTAAAAAAGTAGAAGATGCTGTTTTTGTAGTTTCTACTGATAAACGTTTATACAAAACCAAAAATGTCATCATGGCAACTGGTTTTTATGATATTCCTATTTTAATGAATGTAAAAGGCGAGGAGCTTCCTAAAGTTCGTCACTATTATAAAGAAGCGCACGAATACGCTTTTAGAAATATCTTGGTTGTTGGAGCAAATAATTCTTCTGTAGATGCTGCGCTGGAATGCTGGCGAAAAGGAGCCAATGTAACCATGGTAATTCGTAAAAACGAAATCAACAGCAGAGTAAAATATTGGGTTAAACCCGATATTGAAAACCGAATTGCTGAAGGAAGCATCAAAGCTTATTTTGAGTCGAATATTTCTGAAATCCGAAATAATGAAGTTGATATTACAACTCCAGATGGAAAAGTTACAATCGAGAATGATTTTGTCCTGGCTTTGACAGGATACAAACCAGATCTAAAATTTCTTGAAAATACCGGAATTCATCTTTCTGATGATGATTTAAAAATTCCAACTTATAATCCGGAAACAATGGAAACAAATGTAGAAGGTTTATTTCTTGCTGGCGTTGTCTGCGGTGGCATGCAGACGCATAAGTGGTTTATAGAAAACTCAAGAATCCATGCCAATATGATTGTGGATTATATTTCATCTAAAAAATAAATAAAGCTGGCTTTTAGCCAGCTTTATAATTTAAGTTTTATTCTTTTCCTCCATCGAGAATATCCTGCCAGTCTTTAAGATCCTGCCATTTTCCTTTATAAGCTAAATCTGCTTGTTTAGACCATGTTCCCGGATTGTGTATAGTAAAATTGTCTCCGCCGTTATCTAAAATCAGCTGACATTTTTCAACAGAAGTTTGAGATAATTTAAGCCAGGTATCAATTCCGGCATTTTTAAACAATTCTTCTATTTTTGGACCAATTCCTTCCACTACTTTTAGATCATTTTCTTTGAATTTTTTCCCAAAAACTCCAAAAGCTGCTTCACTATTAAAAAGGATTCCTGAGGGTGCATTTTCAGAAAAAGATAGAATTTTATTTGCTGTTCCCTTTTCTAATTCATCGATTTTAGATTTAAATTTTACGTTATTTTTACGGCAGATTTCTAAATCTTCTTCAAGTGAATTTATTCTGGCATTTAATTTTTGCGTATTTGATCTGCAATTATCTAAGTCAGATTCTAAACTTAAATAAGGAGAATTTTCATTGTTTTTTGAATTCATTTTTCCAATTAAGTATCCCAAAATTCCACAAATTATACCTACTAAAGCAGGTATTAAAATACAAGGTATATTCATAATATTTTTTTTATTTTTATTTTTATTTTATTGTAACTACAGTTCTTCTGTTTTTAGCTCTTCCATCGGCAGATTCATTTTCAGAAACAGGTTCATCAGGACCTTTTGATACTACTTCTATATTCCAAGTTTTTATTCCATTTTTTACTAAATAATTTTTAGTAAAATTGGCTCTTTTTCTGGCCAGAGCAATATTTGCCTCACGATCACCAGTATTATCAGAATGTCCGGTAACCAAAACTTTTGAATCTCGAACATGATTTACATACTTGGCGATAGTCAAAACCTTTTGATGTTCTTCTTTACTTAAATTATCGCTTGATTGATTCGTATTAAAATACAAAACAAGCGGATCAGCATTTATTTTCTCTTTGAAAGCATTCCAGTCGTTAGTAGGGGCAGCAACAGCTTCAAGTTCATTAAATTGAAATTTAAGAGGACCAAAAAGAGTATCTCCAGAGGTTTTCCATGAATCTGTTATTTCATCATTTATGTCAAGTTGAGATTCTGGTAATCCTTTAGAGATTAAAAACGTTTTAATGTCATTTGCACGTGCTACTGCAAGGTTGTCAAATGAAGTTGTGTTTTTCTCATTTGCCAATGCGTATCCTGTAATTGTAATTTTTTGTTTTGGATTTTTGATCAAAACAGTTTTTAGATTTTCGAGTCCAATTTCAATAGAGTCACTTATGGGCGTGATTAATGATGGACTGTTTTCTAAGAAGTTAAAATTATCACTGCAATGATAATTTATTCCCGGACCAAAAAGGATAAAAGGATTTGGATTTCCTTTTGATCTTGAAACTGCAGTTTTATGATCAAATGTTTGCGTGGCTGTGCAGCAATTACAACAAAATCGTAGATACAATATTGTTCCTATAATTATAGTTACCGTAATTCCAGCCAAATACAATAGTTTTTTAGACATAATTTCATGTGTTATAATTCTTATAAAAGTAAATGATAAGAAAAATAAAAACAGCCACAATACGTTTTTTTAGTATCAAAATTGGAACTATAAAAACGTCGAAAAAATCAGCGATAGAAAATTGTATTTTGATTCAGTATAAGAATCTATTGCTTTGAAGATAATAAACAAAAAAAGAGGAATCTCTTTTTTTAGAAATTCCTCTTTTTATATTTTTAAGCAGAACTGTAAAATCTAAGAACTGCAGGAAAGCATGGAGCAGCCTACCTTAGATCGTGCCCAATCTGGTCGTTTTGCGAACCATTTTTCGTATTCCGGCTGTTCGTCATACGGTTTTTGCAGTAATGTATAAAGTTCGTCTATTAACGAATAATCTTCTTTGTCTGCAGCATCAATCGCTAATTGCGCCATATAATTTCGAAGAACATATTTAGGATTAATCCCGTTCATTTTTTGAGAACGGTCTTCATCCAGCAATTCTTCGGCTTTTAATCTTTCAAGATAGACAGCAAACCATTTTTGCCAAGCCTCTAAAATTTCTCCCGAAACTTCTTCTGTTTTATAAAATGCAAACTGAATCTTTTCGATAGCTTTTTCAACTGAATCAGATTTTTTAACCAAGCTTAAGTTTCTAAAAAAGATCGTCATATCAGTTTCTGTTAATTGTAAAACAGCTTCTAGATTGTCGATTAAGTCATTATCAGTTTCAGTTGAAGTAAATATCCCTAATTTACTTAAAAACATTTGTTTATAATCTACAATAAAATCATCCATAAACGATTCTAAGATTTTTTCCAGCTGTTCTGTTTCGTTAATTAAAGGGTAAATTGCATTGGCCAATTGATACAAATTCCAATGTGCAATTTGCGGCTGATTGCCAAAACGATATCTTCTGTTTTGACTGTCAGTTGTATTGGGTGTCCAGTTTGGATCGTAATTTTCGAGCCAGCCGTAAGGACCATAATCTATTGTAAGACCATGAATCGACATATTATCTGTATTCATTACGCCGTGAACAAAACCCACGCGCTGCCAGTTCAAAATCATTTCGCGAGTTGTATCGGCTGCTTTTTTAAAGAACTGTAAATATTGTTCTTTGGGTTCACCTGTAATTTCCGGGAAATAATATTTGATATTGTACTCTACAAATTGTTTCAAATTTTTAAGCTCGTTTCTGGCAGCCAGCATTTCAAAACTTCCAAAACGAATAAAGGAAGGAGCCACGCGGCAAACCACAGCGCCTTTTTCGTAAGCGGGATTTCCGTTGTATAAAACATCACGCAAAACCTGATCTCCGGACAGTATTAACGAAAGCGATCGGGTAGTGGGAACTCCCAAATGAAACATGGCTTCGGCACATAGATATTCCCTGATGGAAGATCGTAAAACGGCTAAACCGTCGGCAGTTCTGGAATAAGGCGTTTTTCCGGCACCTTTTAACTGAAGCGTAAAAAACTGATTGTTATTTTCTACTTCTGTTAAATTGATTGCGCGGCCATCGCCCAATTGTCCGGCCCAGTTTCCAAACTGATGTCCGGCATAACACATCGCATACGGCTGTGTTCCAGGAAGAATTTCTTTTCCTGAAAAAACATTCAAAAATTCCTCAGACTGAATTTCGTCTTTTGAAATCCCAACCAATTCTGCCACTTCTTCAGAAGCGTGAATTAGTTTTGGATTTGAAGGTTTTGTTGGATTTACATACGAAAACGAGGTGTTCTTAACCTGGCGAATTTCATTCGTTAAGTCAGGATCTGCGGGTAATTCGGTAGTAAATCGATTATTTATTTTTAAATTTTTCATTTGTGATTTAATGTTTAGCCACAGATTTCACAGATTAAACGGATTAAAAAGTTTTCTATTCCAGTATTTGTCAGGCTGAGCGAAGTCGAAGCCAAAGTCCAATTGGAACGCCCTTCGACTTCGCTCAGGGTGACAATCTAATTTATAAATAATTCTAATTTATAAATAATTCTAATCTTTAATCTGTGTAATCCGCGGCCTATTTTTTTTAGCTGATCAATTTATCAGCGTACATTTTTTTAAGTTTTTGAACTTTAGGATCGATTACAACCTGACAATATCCAGCTTCCTGATTGTTGTTGTAATAATTTTGATGATAATCCTCGGCTTCATAAAATACTTCAAAAGGTTTTAACTGCGTTACAATTGGGTCTGCATAAACGGACTGTACTTCGGCAAAGACTTGTATCGCAATTTCTTTTTGCGATTCATCGTGATATAAAACGATAGAACGATATTGTGTACCGCTGTCGCCGCCCTGACGATTTAATGTTGTTGGATCATGACTTGTCATAAATACCGTGATTAGATCATGATATGAAATTATGTCAGGATTAAAAGTAACCTGAATAACTTCTGCATGTCCTGTTCGTCCTGTGCATACTTCTCGATACGCCGGATTCTTTATAAAACCATCTGAATAGCCAGATTTTATTGTTTCTACCCCTTTTAAACGCTGAATTACAGCTTCTACACACCAAAAACATCCACCACCAAAAGTAGCTGTTGATAAATTTTCCATAAATGTAATTGTTTAAAGTTTACATGCCCTATTAATCCGATAGAATATTATGATAATTTAATTAAAAAATACCTTTTTAACTAAAGATACCAAAAGTTTATTCAATGTTTGAAGTTTATAATTGATAAATTCTCAATATTATAAAAAAGCAATATATTTGCAGTCAAACAAAAGGCACACCTAATGAATAGCAAAAATAGTACCATCAGTCTTGAAACTTATTTTCAAGATTTCAGACAACATATTGTTGGCATAGATCAGGAATTTACTTCTCCATTTGGCAAAAAAAACATCGTTTATACTGATTGGACTGCCAGCGGCAGGCTGTATCGACCAATTGAAGAGAAACTTTTGAATCAGTTTGGGCCTTTTGTAGCCAATACGCATACTGAAACTACTGTGTCAGGTACTGCCATGACAAAGGCATATCATCATGCCAGACATATTATTAAACGTCATACCAATGCAAATGAAGATGATGTTTTAATTACCGACGGAACAGGAATGACTGGTGTAATTAATAAGTTTCAGCGTATTTTAGGTTTGAAAATTCCTGAAAACCTTAAAAATTTCACTACAGTTCCGGCAGAAAAGAAACCTATTGTTTTTATTTCGCACATGGAACATCATTCTAATCAGACTTCGTGGTTAGAAACTATTGCCGATGTTGAAATTATTCCGTCTTGCGAGAAAGGTCTTTTTTGTTTGGATAATCTGGAGTTGTTATTACAGAAATACAGTGACAGAACGATAAAAATTGCTTCGATTACTTCTTGTTCGAATGTTACGGGGATAAAAACGCCTTTTCATGAAGCGGCTAAATTAATGCATCAATATCATGGGGTGTGCTTTGTAGATTTTGCCTGTTCTGGTCCTTATGTTGAAATCAATATGCACCCAAATGATCCTGAGGCTTATCTGGATGCTATTTTCTTTTCGCCGCATAAATTCCTTGGCGGCCCAGGAACTTCGGGGGTTTTAATTTTCAACAAGAAATTATATAATAATATGATTCCGGATTGTCCGGGAGGAGGAACGGTGAGCTGGACAAATCCTTGGGGTGAACATAAATATATTGATAATATTGAAGATCGTGAAGATGGAGGAACTCCTGGATTTCTTCAGGTTATTAAAACGGCTTTGGCTATTGAGCTGAAGGAAGAAATGGGAATTGAAAATATCTTACAGCGTGAACATGAAATTGTTGATTTTGTTTTCAGTCAATTAGATCCTGTTGAGAATATCAAAATTTTAGCCGGACAGCATAAAAACCGTTTGGGCGTAATTTCATTTTTTATTGAAGATTTACATTTTAATCTTGGTGTAAAATTATTAAATGACAAATTCGGGATTCAGACTCGAGGCGGATGCAGCTGTGCGGGAACTTACGGACATTATTTATTACACGTAGATCAGGAAACTTCGAATAAACTGGTTAACGAAATTACGATTGGTGATTTAATCAAAAAACCGGGATGGATTAGAATGTCGATTCACCCAACGACAACTGACGAGGAGATTGCTTTTGTTTGCGAAAGTATTAAAGACTTGGCTAAAAATCATAAAAACTGGGCTTTAGAATATTCTTACAATAAAGATACCAATGAGTTTGTGCATGAAAATGCTACTTCGTTTGAAGATGAATTGGTAGAGAGCTGGTTTAAATCTTAACTTTTTATTGCTGCGTTGATTTAACCGCAAAGTGCGCTATCCCGATAGCTATCGGGAACGCAAAGTTCGCGAAGTTTTATATTATAGAAATATTTTTAAAGATCGTAAAGTTTCGTTTTTAGAATAATCAATTATAAAAGTAAACCCGACAGGTTTTTAAAACCTGTCGGGTTTGTTATTTTTACTCGTAAACTTTTCAAAGATAGCCCGTGGTTTCAACCACGGGAACACAATACAAGGCGTGATAATATTGCATCCCCGTGGTTGAAACCACGGGCTATGTTTTAAGATAGGAATTAAATTAAGTTACAGTTTACATTGAAATAACAATGATTGTGTGGTTTTTGTGTAAAATTAAAGTTCCTTACAGTCTTGGTTTTGAACTTTGAAAAAGGTCTTCTAAGAGAATAATTTTGTTGTTTTTATGAAAATGATATTTCTGGCTTAGCCCCGATAGAAGTGGAAATCTTTTTGTCTCTCGTTTCTTTAACGAGAGACAAAAAATTGAAACGGATAGCGGGACTATAGGTCTAAAAAAAACGAATATTTTCTGCTGCTAAAAAATTACATAATTAATCGTACACCGCCAAGATCAGAAACACGGTAGGAGAATTTATTTCCGGGTGAGCCTATAAACATGAAGTTTTTAGGGATTTTCCATTTTTTAGATAATTCGTCTATAATTTCCGGTCCGAAAACACCTTGAATTTCAAGGTATTCAATGTCGATATTGTCGTAAGCTCGATCCAGAACTTCAAGGTCTTTTATTAGGGCTTCATTGGTTTGTTCGTCTTTTTTTACATAAACTATTTTAAGTTTTTTGGTCGTTTCATTGCCTTCGACATATTGCAATACTTTGTTTAAAATGGCAATATTATCGCCTTTGGTAAAAAAGACAAATTCCTGAGAATTAATTTCGGTGCTTAAATTTTGTAAATATCTATTGCTGAGTATGACCATTTTACGAAGCGGCTGATAGAAATATTCTAAAATTTCGATTAATACTTTTATTAGGATAACGCGGTTGAGCATTATTCCGATAAAAATAAGTGCAGGAACCATGTATTGCAAAAAGGTATAAAAAGCACGAATGTTTAATTTCATGTTTCCAATAAAGGCTATTATAATAAAGGAAACAGCGGCAAAAACGGCCAAACCGTGCGCTCGCTCGGGTCTTGGTAATTTTCGTCGTTTAAATTTGAGGAGTAAATTCCCGATTCCGAAAAGGGCCATTACAGCCAGAAATGAAAAAGTATAAACTCCTGCCAGAGATTCTAAATGTCCGTTTGTAGCAAAAAGAACGGAGATACAGAGAATTAAAAAGCTGATTACGATTCTGTAATGTGAGCCTCTATTATTTGTTTTTAGAAAATAGTTGGGAAGAATTCTATCTAAAGTCATTCGGTTTAATAATCCTGAAACACCAACAAATGAAGTTAATACGGCTCCGCATAAAACTAAAACGGCGTCGATAGAAATAAGCCACGCAAGCCAGGAACCTCCGGTGGTTGCTCCTAAATGTGCCAAAAGTGATTCTTTATTTTCGCCAACTTGCGTAAGCGGAATAATACTGATTAACAAAATGGCAATTACGGGATTGAAAAAACTAACAAGCGCCCACATATTACGCAGTGTTTTTGGGAAAACGCCCGGCTGCTGTTCTTCTACAAAATTGGCTGAACTTTCGAAACCTGAAATTCCGAGCATTGCAGCTGAGAAACCCAGAAAAAGTGCTGTTTTGATATTTCCGTAAGCAATAGGGGTTTGCCAATTGATATGAAAAACATCTAGTCCGTTATTGAGTATAAACCAAAGCGAGGCCAGAACTAATAAAGTTAGGGTTGTAATATGAGTTACGAATATAATAACGGCCACAAATGCCGATTCGCCGATTCCGAGTATTGCCAAAAAAGTAAATAATACTAAAACGACGACCGTAGCAATGGTTACGTTTAATCCTTCGAAAATTCCGTGCAGGTAATGCATTCCTTCTGATGCCGAAATTACGGCGGTTGCCATATAAGACAAAACGGTTAATGTGGCGGCGAGTGATGCCAGACGTTTTGTAGAGGTGTTTAACAATACATTGTAAGCTCCTCCGTTTAACGGAATTGCACCAACGACTTCGCCATAAATTTTTCGGAACAAAAATAAAACTACGGCTACTATTAAAAGAGAAATCCAGGCGTATTGACCTGCGTATAAAATGGTTAGTGCCGAAACGTAAAGACAGGAAGAACTAATATCGTTGCCGCAAATTGCCGTTGCCTGTAATTGATTTAACTTTTTGTGTATTATTTCTTTCATGTTTTTTATTATTATAACACGATTAACTCAGCAGCAAGTAATTATAATCTTTACAGAAGGCAGATATATTAAATGTAAACTAAAATATATTTTTAGTTAATGTGGTATTAATATATTGAAGTTACGCAAATTATTTGGATTCCTGAAATTTCTTAAGAGACAGTAATGCCTGCTCCTGAATTTTGTTGTGGAAAAATCCTGTCCATCCTAATAAATATCCGGTTGGTCCAAAAGCTTGTTTCGACCATTTCCAAACATCAAAACTATCTGTATGTTTGATGATTAAGCCGTCCTGAAAAATAAATTCGGCATAAATTTTATTTACGACTCTGCGATTTGTTTTACTGAAATTATAAGTGGCCACCCATTTTGCAGAACCTGTAGATTCATCTGCTTTTACATCAGAAAATTCAATTTTTATGTTTCCTTTGCTTTTAATAAGCAGCATTTCCCACATTTTAGAAACCTGTTCTTCTTTTAATAAACCAAACGCCGGATCGATAAAATGAACTTTTGGATGATAACATTCTGCCATTGTTTTAGCATCAGAATTGGCAAAAGCAGTATAGAACTTTGTAATTAAAGCTTCGTTAGGAGTCATAATAAATTTGAAATTAGATTATAAATATAAGGTTTATTTTATAAAAAGTTTTATTTATAAAACACTAATTTCTTTTGCGGTGTCGTAACTTTTCTTAGATTTATCGTAAGCCGTTGAAAAATAATTCTTTTTGTTGTGAGCGGTAAAGTATCCGGTTTCGTTTCCAAAAGTATTCGAGCCTCCGTTTATAATAAATCGAACAGCGTAAATGTCATTTTTTTTCAGTTTGGCAAATTCTGCTGGAGTAAAATAGTAGTAAGCCGTTGTTTTCCCATCGGCAGATTCTTTTACGTTTTTGTCCACGCAGGCAATAACATCGGCGTTAGCCAAATCTACATAAAGACCTCCGGCAATTCGAGCCTTATCGTTTGAAGTCGCAATTGTAATTTTTAAAATGCCGCCTTTATCTGTTTTTGCAATCTGAATATCTGTTTCGCCTGTAAAAGCATATTTTTCGCAGATAAAAGTATAATGCTGTGTGGCCGGAAAGGGCTGAGAACCTTTTACACTCATTGTTTCCTGAGCATTAGCAAAGGCTGACATAAACAGTAATAAAAGCAGAGGCATTTTTAATTTCATATAATTGTACTTTATTGTTCGGCTATTTTAGCATCAAACTTTTCATCCCAATCCATTGATTTAATGGCAGATATTAGATTCTCTTCATTTACAAAAATGCGAAGTTCTTTGTTGGCCACTTTTTTGCTGTATAAAGCATGATAGCGGTAAATAACTTCGTGTTTGGTTTTGTAAACGCCATCTAATTTCAAATCTATAAAACTTCCGTAATATTGTCTAAATCTGGTACAGGTTTTAGTCAATCGATCTTCAGTTGTGTTTTCTCTTACAGACTGAGTAACTTCGGTTTCATTAAAAGGTTTAAATTTTGATGTATTACAGGTTTCTAAAACTCGCTTTCCTAATTCATAAGCTTTTCTTTGCTGCTCTGAGCTAATATCGGCGCTGGAAACTTTCTTTATTTTTAAATCTTCAGTATCTCGGCTTACAGTTTTCGATTTACATCCAATCAATAATAACAACAAACATATAATCAATCCCGCTTTCTTCATAATCATTTAAGTTATTTTTAATAATAAGTTAGGGTTGGGACAGTTTTCGATATAAAAATTCAAATCATTTGTGCTGCATACTCCGGGATAATCACCCCATTTGTCTTCCAAATTTTTTATTATTTGAAAGTGCACATGCGGTGCGTAATCTCCGTTAACAGCTGAATTTCCTAAAGTTGCAATTTGCTGGCCTTTCTTAAAAGTTGTCCCAACGGTAAGGTTTTCTATACTTTCTAACGATAAATGTCCGTATAAAGTATAAAAAATTTCATTTTCGGCTTCATGTTCTAAAATAATAGTAGGGCCGTAATCGCCTAAACCTTCGTTGTTTTTAAAGCTGTGTACTTTTCCGTCAAGCGGAGCCAGGACTGCAGTTCCGGCTTTTGTCCAAAGATCAAGGCCAATGTGAATATTTCGTTCCGGGACAGAATCGTTTTTAAAAATGGTGCTTCTTTTATATAACGTACGGCCTTCAATATAACCGCCATAAGCAATTTGAGCGTTGTTTTCCTGAAGATAATTAGAGATAAACTCTTCAAATTCTGCAGAAGTTTCGGGTTTGCTTTCTACCAATTCAGTATTGGTTACAGATAAATCTAAAGGAAGGTATTTTGAAAATTCAATAGAGGCATCGATAATTTTAGTAGGTGGTAAGGCGTTTAGGATAGATACAAGGGATTTCATAAGACTAAATTTTTAACTGCTTTTCGATTATTATTAATTCATTATGAACTTCAATGCGGGGCAGCATTTTTGAAGTAAATAATTCTGGATTTATTTCAGATATATACTTTCTGTTTCGAACATTGTGCGCTTCGTCTAAAATCATGGTGTTGAATAAAACAAAACCCTGATCTTTTAAAAGAAAGCAGACTCTCTCGCTAAAAAACTTTTCAAACAAAAAGTTAGGCATATTGGTATCTTCAAAAATATCAATAATTATTAAATCATACCTATCTTTTGTTTTTAAAACAAACTCAAAAGCATCATCAATTACAATTTGAAGCTGTTTTATCTTATTTAGGCTAAAATATTGATTCGCAATCTGAATCATATCAGGGTCAATTTCAACACCTGTAATTTTACCTTTATATTCTATTTCGTCTACTAAGGTCTTAATTACACTGCCACCGGCAACGCCCAATACCAGAATATGATTCATCTTAAGAACTCTATCATATCCAATATTTCGAAGACCATACCTTAATATACGCTGCAAACTTCCGTATGAATAATTTGTGTTTTCAGAATCTAGAACTAACTCTCCATTTGTCCAGGTAACTTCGATTGTTTTGCTTCTGGCCGAATTTTTCTTGAAGATTTTAATTGGATACAGATAACTGAATAATTTTTGAATCATTTTGTAATGCTTTTACTCAAAAATACCATTTTAAATCTTTTATTTTGCAAGAAATATCAAATTTTAATGAAGAAACGACTATACAAATTCATCTTTTTTAAGCTAATGGGCTGGAAGATAGTGGGAATGGAAAATGCTGAAGTAAAAAAATGTATTTTAATGGTTATGCCTCATACGAGCAATCATGATTTTTATTTAGGGATTTTTACCCGAGGTATTTCGGGATTACAAATGAACTGGGTTGGAAAGAAAGAATTATTCAAATTTCCGTTTGGCTATTATTTTAGAAATGTTGGCGGCGAACCACTCGATCGTACCGGCGGCTTAAATAAAGTAGACTCGATTGCTTCGATTTTTGACCGCAAAGAAGTTTTTCGTTTGGCCGTTGCGCCAGAAGGAACCAGAAAAGGAGTAAAGGAAATTAAAACTGGTTTTTATTATATCGCGCTTAAAGCGAATGTGCCAATTGTGCCTGTAGCTTTTGACTGGGGTAAAAAAGAAGTTAGTTTTGGAAAACCATTTTTCCCGACAGGAGATTATAATGCCGACTGGGAAATTTTAAAACAACATTATATAGGTGTTTTAGGTAAAATTCCGGAAAACGGAATTCAAGTCTAAATTTTCGATATTTTTTCTGATTCGTGAGAATCCCTTAAATGAAAAATAATTTTAAAAATTTTCAAATACGCGAAAATTTCGAATCAGGGTATATATACTTTAAAAGTTCCGTTTTTGTAGAAAAATACAATTTTCTCAATTTCGTCTTCTTCGAAACTTAAATTTGCTTTTTTTGTTTCTGTCAAATTTTTGACGGATGGTTTTTTTTCGTTGTAATTTAATGGAGAAAATAAATCTGTTCCAGGATTTTCATTTGATAGAATAGGAGAGTCTGTCGTTTTAAAAGCCGGAATGTTTTCTTCTTCTTCAACTTTAGGGAAATTTCCTTTTCCCATTAGAATCCAATACAAATCTACTTCCGGAAAAACTTCCGAAATTTTCATGACAAAATCGAGACTTGGTTTGTTTCTTCCAGAGAGCAGGTGAGACATACTAGAACGCTGCACGCCAATTTTATCTGCAAAAGAAGAAGCATTTAAACCATAATAATCGAGTATTATTTCTAAGCGTTTTACAAAATCATCTATGTTTACCATTGTAAATTCTATTTTAAATCAGCCTTGTTTACAAATGTAACTAAAAAGATTTGATAATACAATTTTACAGTTGTAAATCACTCAAATAAAGTTCATTTTATTTAACTTAAACTTCATATAGAGACATATAACTTATTGAAATATAATTAATTGAATTTTAATACTTAAAGTAATAACAATTGTTAATTGTATTTGCTTTAAAAGCTAAAAATCAAACTTTAAATCTGTTTACATTTCTAAATTTCTAATCTTTTTCAATGTTTACAATTGTAAAAATAAAGATGTTTACTTTTGTAAACTAATCAAAACACAATGAATTTAGAAGAATTATTTAACCAATACAAAGAGCAGTCGATAGAAGGTCGTTACTTAACTTTAGATCATATTCAGCCTTTATTAGACAAACTAAATACGAATAATCAAGTTAAGGTTATAGGTAAATCTGTTCTGGGCGAACCTATATATAGTTACGAAATTGGTACAGGAAAAACCCGTATTTATTTATGGTCTCAAATGCACGGAAACGAAAGCACAACGACTAAAGCGCTTTTTGACTTTATTAATGTATTAAACAGCAAATCTGATTTTGCCGAAAAAATGCTTAATACCTTTACTTTTTATTGTATACCAATCTTAAATCCGGATGGTGCGAGACTTTACACACGCGAAAATGCCAATAAAGTCGATCTAAATCGTGATTCTCAAAACCTGACACAGCCCGAAAGTAATGTGCTAAGAGAAGTATTTGAGTCTTTTAAGCCTGATTTTTGTTTTAATCTTCATGATCAGCGAACTATTTTTGGTGCTGGTGATACAGGAAAGCCTGCAACTGTTTCTTTTTTAGCACCTTCTTATAATGAAGAAAGAGAAGTGAATGAAAACAGGCAAAAAGCAATCAATTTAATCGCCGGAATTAACGATGTTTTACAAAAATATATTCCCGGTCAGGTAGGCAGATTTGACGATTCATTCAATATAAACTGTATAGGGGATACTTTTCAGTTTTTAGGAGTACCTACTATACTATTCGAAGCAGGACATTTCCCTAACGACTACGAAAGAGAAATTACAAGAAAATACATATTTTTCTCACTAATTTCAAGCTTCGAACTTATAAGCGAAAACGATTTAGTTGTCAATAGAAATTATGATTATTTGAATATTTCACAAAATAAAGTCGTTTTTTATGATTTTATGTATAAAAATATCAAAATAAATTATGATGGTATCGAAATTATTACGAATTTTGTCGCACAATACAAAGAAGAATTGATTGAAAATAAGATTCATTTTAACGCCTATATTGTAGAAGCGGGCGAATTGGAAAATTTTTTTGGTCATTACGAATACGACGGAAAAGAAGCTGTTTATTCTGATGATTATTCTAATATTCCGAAAATGAACCAAAAAGCAGATTTTTATTTAAATAAAAATATCAAATTTGTTAACGGGTTGATAAAAAGTTAATTTTTATGTGAATTTGTTATTTTTTATATATATTTTTATACTTTGTAATAGCAATTAGTAATATTAATTAAAGAATTATGAGTAAATTTCGTTTAGATGAAGTAGATCACCAGATTTTAGATATGTTAATAGACAATACGAGAGTTCCGTTTACTGACATTGCAAAAAAACTATTGATTTCTGCTGGTACAGTACATGTTAGAGTAAAAAAGATGGAGGATGCCGGTATCATCATGGGGTCTTCATTAGCCTTAGATTACGATAAATTAGGTTATTCATTTATTGCTTATGTTGGGGTTTTCCTTAACAATACATCACAAACTAAATTTGTATTAGAGCGTATCAATCAAATTCCATTCGTAACAGTGGCTTCTGTAACGACAGGAAAATTTAATATCTTTTGTAAAATTAGAGCAAAAGATACTAAGCATGCAAAAGAAGTTATCTTCATGATTGATGATATCGATGGTGTTTACAGAACTGAAACTATGATTTCATTAGAGGAAAGTATTAACGATAAGAAGCGTTTGATGCATACTATTTTCAAAAATATGTAATAATTCCTCTTGAATGCTATATTAAAATATACCTCAAGTTTATTCTTGGGGTTTTTTTATGACTAATTAACCAACCAACTATAACACAATTATGTACACGTTGCCTAAAATAGAGCGTTTTAACAAAGACGTTCTTTCTAAATACCACATTTACAATAGTGTTTTCATAACATTACCATTTGATTCTATAGATAACACAGGGGTTTTACTGCCTTTATTTACAGAAACGTGCGAAACGGGTTTTAAAAAACAGGAAACTCCTAAAGAAATTTTTGATTTCTTTTCGAATAAGTTCCTAAATAATGCTTCAGAAACAGAGAAAATCGATCTTATGTTTCGTTTTATTCAATATATAGAACGTCAGATTGTATTATTTGATGCAATTGAAGATGCAGCCTTCCCTGAAGTAAATAATATGGAAGGACGCGGCTCTCTGCGCGATATTAAAGAGAAATCAGACGCAAAAGAAAAAGACGATGAATTAATCGAATTTTTAGAAAATTTCAATGTTCGTACCGTTTTAACGGCGCATCCGACGCAATTTTATCCTGGACCGGTTTTAGGAATTATAAACGATTTGACCGAAGCAATTCGTCAGAACGATTTATTACAGATTAAACAATTACTGGCGCAGCTGGGAAAAACTCCTTTTATTCAGAACGAAAAACCAAATCCTTACGACGAAGCGGTTAGTTTGATCTGGTATCTGGAAAATGTATTCTATGCAACAGCGGGAGAAATTGTACATTATCTTCAAAAAAATATTCTAGAAGACAATGCCATTAAAAACCAATTGATAAAATTGGGATTCTGGCCGGGAGGTGACCGTGACGGAAATCCATTCGTTACAACAGAAATTACCCTTAAAGTTGCAGATCGTTTGCGTACCTCAATTTTAAAGTGCTATTATGTTGAAATGAGAAACTTAAAACGTAAGCTAACTTTCTCAGGTGTAGATACTTTAGTATCAGAACTTGAACATAAACTTTATCGTTCTGTTTTTTATTCTAAAGGTGAAATTTTCATCACTTTAGAAGAATTATTGACGCAGCTGGATAAAATTAGAACTATAATTATTGAGAAACACCAGTCTTTATATTTGGATGAATTAGAAGCGTTTTTAGTAAAAATCAACTTATTCGGATTCCATTTTGCCACTTTAGATATTCGTCAGAATAGTAAAATTCATAATGCGGTTTTCAAAGATGTGGTGAACTTTTACCTGAATTCAGGATCTGATATTTTTCCGAAAAATTACTATGACTTGACAGAAGATCAAAAAATTGATGTTTTATCAAAAGTACAGGGGAATTTAAATCCTGCTGATTTTGAAGACGAAATTACCAGATCTACTTTAGAATCTGTTCAGGCAATTAAAACCATTCAGCAAAATAATGGGGAAGAAGGGGCTAATCGTTATATTATTAGTAATAACGAAAGCGCACTGAACGTTATGGAGACTTTTGCCATGATTCGCTTGAATAATTGGGAAAATCCTACGGTTGATATTATTCCGCTTTTTGAATCGGTTGACGATTTACAAAATGCCCATGCTATTATGGAGCAGTTATACACTAATCCGGAGTATTCTAAGCATTTACAAGCAAGAGGAAACAAACAAACTATTATGCTTGGTTTCTCTGATGGTACAAAAGACGGTGGTTATTTAATGGCAAACTGGAGTATTTATCAGGCAAAAATTTCATTAACTGAAATTTCAAGAAAATACGGAATTAAAGCCATTTTCTTTGACGGACGCGGCGGACCTCCGGCTCGTGGCGGCGGAAAAACACATAAATTCTATGCGTCTTTAGGTCCAAAAATCGAAAACAACGAAATTCAAATTACAGTTCAAGGTCAAACGATCAGCTCTAATTTTGGAACTTTAGATTCTTGCCGTTATAATATCGAAAATTTATTGAGTGCCGGTGTTACCAATCAGGTATTCAGCAAAGGAAAAAACGAATTAAGCACCGAAGAAACGCAAATTTTAACTCAATTGGCCGGATTAGGTTATGATAAATATTTAAGCTTTAAAAATCATCCTAAATTTATTCCTTATTTAGAGAAGATGAGTACGTTGAAATATTATTCTAAAACGAATATAGGAAGCCGTCCTTCAAAAAGAAGTAAATCTGAATCGTTAGACTTTGCTGATTTAAGAGCCATTCCTTTTGTGGGTTCATGGAGTCAGTTGAAGCAGAATGTACCGGGATTCTTTGGAGTAGGAACTGCTTTAAAATATTTTGAAGACAACGGACAATGGGATAAAATGCAAGATTTGTATCATAATTCTTTGTTCTTTAAAACGCTATTGGAAAACAGTATGATGTCATTGGCAAAATCATTTTTACCTTTAACAGCTTACATGAGAAAGGATCCTGAGTTTGGTGAATTCTGGCAGATTATCTACGATGAGTTCTCTGAAACAAAACGTCTTTTATTGAAAATTGCAGGTCATAAAACCTTAATGGAAAATTATCCTGATGGTATAGCTTCTATTCAGGTAAGAGAACGTATTGTACTGCCATTGTTGACAATACAACAATATGCTTTGTTAAAAATCAATGAATTAAACAAAGAAGAGGCACCAAACGAAGAGCTTATTAAGGTTTATGAAAAAATCGTAACCAGATCTCTTTTTGGAAATACAAATGCAAGTAGAAACTCGGCTTAAAACCGAGTTTATCACTTTAATTTTATAAAAAATGAACGCAAGCGAATTATTAGAAAAGGAATATTCTGGTCATTTTGGCAATTATATAAAACAAGCCGGAGACGGAAAACTGATTGAAGAATTAGAAATTTCACTTCATGAGTTTATTAGGTTTGTTCAGAACATACCAATGGATAAGTTTGATTACCATTATGCCGAAGGTAAATGGACAATTAAAGACATTATCCAGCATATAATGGATTCTGAGCGAATTTTTGCTTATCGTGCCTTGAGATTTTCAAGAAACGATTTAACGCCTTTACCAAGTTTTGAAGAAGATGATTATGCAAATAACACCAATTCAAACGGTAGAAGTATTCAAGATTTGCTGACTGAGTTCTCAGCATTAAGACATTCTACTTTGTTGTTCTACAAAAGTTTGTCCGATGAACAATTAAAAAGAATAGGAACAGCTTCTGGAAATCAAATTTCGGTTCGTGCTTTAGGTTTTGTTCTAATTGGACATCAAAAGCATCATCAAAAAGTTTTTGAAGAAAGATATTTGTAAAGCTTGAAGACTTAAAAATTTAAAATCCCAAATTCCAAATTCCAATTTCGTTGGAGTTTGGGATTTTTTATTGATTTTGCGTTTAGTAAACCCGACAGGTTTTTAAAACCTGTCGGGTTTGTTGTTTTACGTATACGAACTGTTTGTCATTTCGAGGAACGAGAAATCTTCGCAAGAAATTCCACCAAGAAATTTGACAAACTTTGGCGAGTTACTTGCGAAGATTTCTCGTTCCTCGAAATGACAAGATTGAGGTGAGATCCGTGTAAATCCGCGTCATCCGCGTTCTATATTAGAACCCAATTGTTTCCCGAAATGACAAAATAAGTATTTATTGAATAGTTTGATGCTTTCTCTCAATAAAAGCCAAACCAAATCTTATTTTATCATAAGACATTTTTTCTTCAAAATACTCGAAATATGGTCTTAAGGCAGCTGGTTTTTCTAATTCTGTTTGGGCTTTTTCTATGGCGTCGATTTCTTTATCAGTAACAAATGGACTTAAATCTAAATCGTGACCATCAACATATAGTTTTGCTAAATGTGATACAATGGTGGTTTCACCCAGATTTCGCTGTCCGGCTATTTCTTCGATAGAAAATCCGCTTTGAAACAATTCCAGCGTTTTTTTATAGGTGTTTTCTTTTTTCTCTTTCTTGACTGATTTATTTCTGTGAAACTCAATAATAGCATTGATAAAATCTGTTCCGTATTTTTCGAGTTTTGCTTTTCCAACACCTTCTACGGCAAGGAATTCTTCATCGGTCATGGGTCTTAAAACTTCCATTTGACGTAATGAGGCATCACTAAAAATGACATAAGCCGGAACTTCTTCTTCCTGAGCAATTTCGTAACGCAGTTTTCGAAGTGTTTCAAAAAGAGAATTTTTGGTTGCTTTTGCTTTTTCTTGTTTAATTTCGTTTTTATCAATTACTTTCTTAACAACGGTTGTCAGCTTTACTTTTTCACCTTCAAATAAAACTTTCTTGGCGAAAGGTGTCAGTAAAATTTTATTATGCTGATGAAAGGCAATTTCACAATACCCTAAATTGATAAGCTGAATAAGATATTGATTCCAGTCGTACCAGGAAATGTCAGCGCCAATTCCGTACGTTTTTAGCTCCTGATAATTTTTTTCGTAGATATACGCGTTTCTCGAGCCTCTTAAAAAATCTACAATTACGGCCAAAGGCTCAGATTCTTGTAATCTCTTAACGGCCGACAGTGCTTTTTGCGCGAGAATCGTCCCATCGAAAAATATCGGCGGTTTTTTGCAAATATCGCAGTTACCGCAATTTTCATCTACTAGTTCACCAAAATAAGAAAGCAAAATTTTACGTCGGCAGCTTAATGCATCGGCGTATTGTTTCATGCGTTCTAATTTGGCTAACTGAACATCGGCGTTTAATCCCTCAGATGCAAATTTTTGAAGCTGAATTACATCAGCATAACTTTCAAACAAAACAGTTTCTGCCGGAAGTCCGTCTCGTCCTGCACGTCCAATTTCCTGATAGTATCCTTCGATATTTTTTGGAAGATTGTAATGAATTACCCAGCGTACATTCGATTTGTCGATTCCCATTCCAAAGGCAATCGTCGCACAAACTACCTGACAATCATCATTTATAAACTGATCCTGCGTTTTTGCACGAGTGTTATTGTCTAAACCTGCGTGATATGCTTTTGCAGAAATACCGCTTTTAGACAGCTTTTCGGCCAATTCCTCTGTAGTTTTTCTGCTTAAGCAGTAAACAATTCCGGATTCATTTGGTTTATTCGAAATAAAATCAACAATTTGTTTTACACGATCTAATGCCGGCCGCACTTCTAAACTTAAATTTTTACGATCAAAAGAAGCTACAAATGTTTTTGGGTTCTTTAAGTTTAATTGTTTCGTAATATCGGTACGCGTTGCTTTGTCTGCAGTTGCTGTTAAAGCCAGAACCGGAGTAGAAGGGAAGCGGTTTTTTAAATATCCTAAATTGGTGTAAGCTGGTCTAAAATCATGACCCCAAGACGAAATACAGTGCGCTTCGTCGATTGCAATTAAACTAATAGTCAATTGATTAAAGATATTATCTAAATAAGATAAACTTTCGGGAGCGATATAAACGAGTTTAAAAGTATTCGATTTTAAATTATCGATATAATACTGCTGTTCTTCAGACGATTGGCTGCTGTTGATGTAACAAGCTGAAATTCCGTTGGTTTTTAAACTGTCAACCTGATCTTTCATCAACGCAATTAAAGGTGAAATTACAATTGTAATTCCGGGTAATATTAAGGCCGGTAACTGAAAGCAAATAGATTTTCCGCCACCTGTAGGCATAATAGCTAATGTATCCTGACCTGACAAGATTGTGGTAATAATGGTTTCCTGATTAGGTCTGAACTTTTCAAATCCGAAATTTTCTTTCAGTTTGGCGTGTAGTAATTCTGAATTCATACGGCGAACATCTTATGCTTTTTAATACTATTTTGAAACTGTAAAAATAGTAATTTTCTTATAATTTAATTCTTTGTCTGCAATAAAAAAAGGAACTCCAAATAGAGTTCCTTTGTCTTTATTTTACAAGAAAATGATTAATCTTCATCGTCTTCATCCTCATCTTCGTCAGCTATATCATCTGGGTCTCTGTCTTCATCATCATCATCGTCTCCACCGTCAGCGTCTGGTTTATCCTGGTTGTCATCATCATCGTCATCATCTGCATCGTCATCAAGATCAAGACCTTTAACTGGCTCGATTGTATCAACATCAAGATCGATATCATCATCTTCATCATAATTTTCGATTCTGTCAGCAAGTTTAGTACTAATTTTTACTAAATAAATAGTGTCTTCAGTACGAACTTCAACAGCTTCTACTAATTCGTTTTTAGCGTTTCTAAAACGGATAACATCCGAATCATCATAACCATCAGGAAATTTTTCAACCAAAAGGTTTAAAATTTCGTTTGTCAGTTTGGCGTAGTCTACTATAACTCTTTTCATAAAAATATCCTATAAATCTAATAAATATGCAAAAATTAACGGTGCAACAATCGTAGCATCCGATTCTATAATGAATTTAGGGGTCTTGATATCTAATTTACCCCATGTGATTTTCTCATTTGGAACTGCTCCGGAATAAGAACCGTAACTAGTTGTTGAATCAGAGATTTGGCAGAAATAGCTCCAGAAAGGAACATCATGCATTTCCATATCCTGATACAACATTGGTACAACACAAATTGGGAAATCTCCTGCGATACCACCACCAATTTGAAAAAATCCAATACCGTTTTGGCTGTTTTTAGAATACCAGTCAGCAAGGAAAGTCATGTATTCGATACCAGATTTCATTGTTGATGCTTTCAATTCTCCTTTAATTACATAAGAAGCGAAGATGTTACCCATTGTACTATCTTCCCATCCTGGAACGATAATTGGCAGGTTTTTCTCAGCAGCAGCATACATCCAGCTGTCTTTTAAGTCAATTTCGTAGTATTCTTCTAAAACACCTGATAAAAGCATTTTATACATGAATTCATGCGGGAAATAACGCTCTCCTTTATCATCGGCATCTTTCCAGATTTTATAGATGTGTTTTTGCAAACGTCTAAAAGCTTCATGCTCAGGGATACAAGTATCTGTAACACGGTTTAGTCCTCTTTCAAGTAAAGCCCATTCGTCTTCTGGTGTCAAATCACGGTAGTTAGGAACTCTTTCGTAGTGAGAGTGCGCAACTAAATTCATGATATCTTCTTCTAGATTGGCTCCAGTACATGAAATAATTTGTACTTTATCTTGTCTAATTATTTCAGCAAAAATTTTACCTATTTCAGCTGTACTCATAGCTCCAGCCATACTCACTAACATTTTAGCACCATTTGCTAATTGTTGCTCATATTCTTTGGCTGCATCTACTAATGAAGCAGAATTAAAGTGCAAATAATGTTTTTCAATAAACTGACTGATTGGTCCTTTCATTTTGTTTTTGTTTTTTTGTTTTTTTTGAATTAAAAGTTTTAACCTTTTTACTGTGTATGCAAATTAATAAATTTCTAGATATTAACTTTTAATTTGCAGTTCTTTTTTTACAATTTTTTCTTGTACCCTAAAATCTTCAATACATCATCAGAAGTTTGCTGTTCTGAGAAAACTTCTGTTGCCAGAATTCCGTTTTCGTCACGATCTATTAAAATATGTTTAGGCTGTGGAATTAAACAGTGGTGTAACCCTCCGTAACCTCCAATAGTTTCCTGATACGCACCAGTATTAAAGAAACCAATATAAAGCGGTTTTTCTTTGTTGTATTTAGGCAGGTAAATTGCGTTCATATTTTGTTCTGAATTGTAATAATCGTCACTATCACAAGTTAAACCTCCTAATAAAACCCGCTCGTATGTATCATTCCAGCGATTAATTGCCAGCATAATAAAACGTTTATTTATCGCCCAAGTATCTGGCAAAGTGGTAATGAACGATGAATCGATCATGTTCCATTTCTCTCTATCGTTTTGTTGTTTTTGATACAAAATCTGATAGATTGCACCGCCGCTTTCGCCTACTGTAAATGAACCAAATTCAGTAAAAATATTTGGAACATCAACTTCAGCTTCATCACAAGCAATTTTAATCTGATTGATAATTTCATCAATCATATATTGATAATCATATTCAAAAGCCAATGAGTTCTTAATTGGGAAACCGCCGCCGATGTTCAAACCATCCAGAGTAGGGCATTCCTTTTTAAGTGCAATGTATACTTTAATACATTTTACAAGCTCATTCCAGTAATATGATGTATCGTTAATTCCGGTATTGATAAAGAAGTGAAGCATTTTAAGCTCTAACTTATCATTTTCCTGAATTTGTTTTTTATAGAACGAAACAATGTTTTTATAACCAATTCCTAATCTTGAAGTATAGAACTCAAATTTAGGTTCTTCTTCGGCAGCAATACGGATTCCAATTTTGAATTTTCCTTTGATTTCTCCCTGAAGCAAATCAAGTTCTTCGTAATTGTCAATAATTGGAATAGTATTCTTGTGTCCGTTATTGATTAATCTCGCAATGTTAGCAATATATTCGTCTCTTTTAAAACCATTACAAATAACATAGGTGCTTTTGTTGATTTTACCGTTTTCTAATAAATTCTCAACAATATTAACATCAAATGCTGATGATGTTTCGATGTGAATGTTATTCTTGAAAGCCTCATTCATAATGTATTCAAAATGAGAACTTTTTGTACAATAGCAATAGTAATATTTTGCTTCGTACTTATTCTTTTCCATTGATTTTCTGAACCAGGCTTTTGCCTTATTAATGTTTTCAGAAATTTGAGGCAAATAAGTAAATTTTAATGGCGTACCATATTGCTCAACCAATTTCATCAAATCGATGTTGTGAAACTGCAGGTTGTCTTTATTTAATTTGAACTCTTCTTGTGGAAAGTAATATGTTTGATTAATTAGATCAGAATATTTTGTATTCATTTATATGTCAATATTTTAAGTTTGTTATTTTGTGTATTAAATTTAGTGATTTTATGCTAAATCTAATATTCAAACTCTAATATTGGCAAATATAATCTGCAGTTTTTCGTGTTCTGCTTTTGAGCATTGGAAAACATCAAAACAAAACGGACTTTTACTATTGTAAAAACGGTTCAACATTCTAAGTAAAGAACTGTTGAGACGGTTTCTGTAAGAGCTGAATTGTCTTTGTTTACTGTTTGTTTTCATCGTGGCAAATGTAAAAAATAATATATACCAAAAGCAATGGTTTTTATTAAAAAATATTTAAGATTTATAATCTTGAAACGCTTCTAGAATTAATTTATTTTCAACGGATTGGTTAATTTTTATTTTCCCGATTCCTTCGATTAAAGCAAATTGAATTAAACCGTATTCATTTTTTTTGTCATGAACAAGCAATTCAAGAATAGGATCGATGTCATTTTCTTCAAATTCGATCTGATCGTAGATAGCCTGAATCGCGGTTTTTATTTCAGAATATTCTGTAGGAGTAATTAAATTTTTATGCAGCGAAATGTAGCTTTCAAGTATCATTCCTACAGCAATCGCTTCACCATGCAGTAAAGTTGTTTTGTTTTCGCTTTCTAAAAAGTAACTTTCGATAGCGTGGCCCAATGTATGTCCAAAATTTAACGCTTTACGAATGTTTTTTTCTGTTGGGTCCTGAATTACGATTTCGTTTTTAATTTCTACCGAACGGTAAATCAGTTGATCTAATGCATTATAGTCAATAGCCCCCAGATCAAGAAACTCTTTCCAGTAAGCAGCGTCGTAAATTAAACCGTGTTTTAGCATTTCTGCCAATCCGGAACGCATTTCGGTTTGCGGTAAAGTTTCAAGGTATTGTGTATCAATTAAAACCATTTGCGGTACATTGATAACCCCAATCTGGTTTTTTAAGTTTCCTAAATCAACTCCGGTTTTTCCTCCAACAGAGGCATCAACCATAGATAATAGAGTAGTTGGAATATTTATAAAATCTACACCTCTTTTAAAGGTCGAAGCTACAAATCCGCCCAAATCTGTTACAACACCTCCGCCCAAATTAATGATAAGCGATTTTCTGTCAGCACCAAGCTCTGTTAAAACATGCCAGATCTGGATACAAGTTTCTATATTTTTATTGGCTTCACCGGCTTCAAATTCAATAATTTCGATATTCAAATCGGTTTCAAGAACAGGAAGTAATTTTGGAAGACAATGCTCATTTGTCTCAGTATCAACAATAATAAATAAATTAGAATATTTATTTTCTTTTAAATGTTTATTTAAAGCTTCGTAAGCATTCTCATTAAAATGTACTAGATAATTGTTTGCTTGGATAGATTGCATAATTCCTCGGTTAATTGAAACCGCAAAATAAGGGATTTTTCAACAAATAATATTCAAACTTTAAGCCTTATTTGTTTTAAAACGAATGATTCTAAGTAATAAGTAAGGAAAGGTTTCTGTTTTTTGAAAGAGTCGATTTACTAAACTGCAAACTTTTACTTCTTAATTTAATATTTCGCATAAACTTATTAACGATTTGAAAAAATATGGCATCATTTAGTAAATAATATTCAAAACACTCTATATCTTTGCACAAAAACTAAACTTAATGGAAAAAATATTCGATAACACTCAAGTTGCTTTTTCACTTAAAAGTGATACCGAACTTGACAGGGCTTATTTTCTTTTTAAAATGATAGACAGTGAACCTCTGGTACGAATTGGTACTGCGGTTACTAACTTTGCTATCAAAGCGCATCTTCCGGTTGAAGGATTAATTCGTGCAACTGTTTTTGACCATTTTTGCGGTGGTGTAAACGAAAACGACTGTTTAACTGTAGTAGATAAAATGTTTACCAAAGGCGTTTCATCTGTATTAGATTATTCAGTTGAAGGAAAAGAAGAAGAAGCACAATTTGATGCTGCTTTAGAAATGACCTTAAAAACTATTGAATTTGCAAAAGAACGTTTAGCGATTCCGTTTGCAGTATTTAAACCAACTGGTTTAGGACGTTTTGAATTGTATGAGAAATTAGGCGAAAAACAAACTTTAAACCCGGCTGAACAAGCAGAATGGGATAGGGTAGTGGCTCGTTTTGATCAAGTTTGCAGCGAAGCTCACAAAAAAGATGTGGCATTATTAATTGATGGTGAAGAAAGCTGGATGCAGGATGCTGCCGATGATTTGGTTACGGATATGATGCGTAAATACAACAAAGAAAAAGCGATTGTATTTAATACGCTGCAAATGTACCGTTGGGATCGTTTGGATTATTTGAAAAATCTGCATGATATTGCGAAAAAAGAAGGTTTCTTTATTGGAATGAAACTGGTTCGCGGTGCTTATATGGAGAAAGAAAATAAACGTGCAGAAGAAAAAGGATATGTTTCGCCAATTTGCGTTTCTAAACAAGCTACTGACGATAATTATGATGCAGCGGTAAACTACATGCTGGATCATTTAGAAACAATGTCAATTTTTGCAGGAACTCATAACGAATTAAGTTCATACAAATTGATGGAAATGATGGCTCAAAAAGGAATTGCTAAAAACGATCATAGAATCTGGTTTGGGCAATTATACGGAATGAGCGATAATATCAGCTACAACTTAGCCGAAAATGGGTATAACGTTGCTAAATATCTTCCGTTTGGACCAGTTAAAGATGTTATGCCGTACTTGATTCGTCGTGCCGAAGAAAATACTTCTGTAGCCGGACAAACAAGCCGCGAATTATCGATGATTAAAGCAGAACGTAAACGTAGAAAGGGAAAATAGTTTTCAGTCTCAGTATCAAGTTTACAGTTTGAACTTATAAAAAAATCCAAATTCCAATTATAACACTGGAATTTGGATTTTTTTTTATTGAAATTTTTTAAATTTTTTAGAACGAAACCTGGCATTGTAAAACAACCATTCCTAAGCGATCCGTTTGAATGTATTTAGGATTCAAAAGTGATTTATCATAAACAGGTCTGTTTTGATAATTTAAGCTGAATTTTGGACCAAAAGTTCCTGTCGTGTAATAATTAGCTCCAATTTCATACATCGCCATTGGTGTGTTTAAAGCTTCCAGATCGGCGATTTGAGTGGCCAGATAAGGCTGAAAACGTCCTTTTTTTGCAGCGTTTTCTGGGTTTTTGAATAAATATCCAACCTGAGCATAATAAATATTTCCTGTTCCAACGCCAATAAAACCAGTTCCTGAGCCATTTAATAAGGCAGGGTCAGCTATGGCAGGATTTGGAATAGAGATAAACTGAGTATAGTTTTTTCCGTACTGAGCATTATTATAAGCTGCATAAGCCGTAATTGCCGAACCGTTATCACCAATTGGACTATCATAAAAAACATCCAAACCAAGAACTTTCATATCATCATGATGAACCAAGCCTGAACCATCAGTATCTAAACGCCACATTGCATTGGCCTGCGTCATATAGCCTAATCCAAGATTAAATACTTTTTTGGTTCCTAAATAAGTTCCTCTGTTATACGCTTCAAGATTTTGCTCTTTTTCTAAAAAATGGTAGGTTAAAATCCCAGAAAATTGGGCTCTTGGAGTTTCCGGACTTACCGTAGAATTAAAACCAATATATGTGTTTGTATTTCTGTATGGATTGGTAACCGCTACTCTGTAACTTAAATCCCCTAAATAACCTTTTGCATAAATACTTAAATTTCGATTACCAAAAGTAGAAGATATGTTCGCAATTTGCTGATACATTGGCGTGTCTAAACTCAATTGTGCTGCTGAACTGTTGGATGAATAACGTGTAGTTCCGGATCCCCAGCTTGTTAGTCCGCCGCCAATATGCAATTTATCGCTAAAATGATATTCTCCCAAAGCATCCATAACAGAAATAGGTGCGTTTGAAGGACCGTTATTTTGAGTAAAATTGATGTTATTTTGTCCTAACTGGAGATGAAAAAAGATATTATCCGTAAGCATTCCCATTGCTTGCAAACGCAGACGCCTGATGACAATATCGTAGGCATCATTAACTTCTGTCGTACCAATTTTACTATTTGGATTTAATTCTGAATATCTTCCCCAAATTTGAAGATTCATCCCAAATTTGATGTATTTAGTACCGTCAGGGCTAATATTTACAACGTTAAAGGGTTTTTCTTGTGCAAGAACTGTAATTGTATTTAAAATAATGAATATTAAAATTAAGGCGAGTCTTAAATGTGGCATTTATTTTTATTTAAAATTGATTATAGGCTTTTACTTTTTAAGAGTTACTAAACTGTAGATTGCTTAGGTTTTTATAGATTCCGTTTTCTAAATTAATTAATTCCTGATGTGTTCCTTCTTCAGAAATTTTTCCATTATCCAAAACTAAAATTTTATCAGCATTTCTAATAGTCGAAAGTCGGTGAGCAATGATTATGCTGGTTCTTCCTTCCATTAATACTTCTAAAGCTTCCTGAACTAGTTTTTCGCTTTCGCTGTCTAAAGATGAAGTGGCTTCGTCTAAAATCAATATACTTGGGTTTTTAAGCAATGCTCTCGCAATGGCAATACGCTGACGCTGTCCGCCTGATAATTTCACGCCGCGTTCTCCAACCAGCGTTTCGAATTTTTCCGGGAAACCTTCAATGAAATTGAAAGCATTTGCTTGTTTGGCTGCCAGGATTATTTCTTCATCAGAAGCATCTGGTTTTCCATACGCAATGTTTTCTCTGATAGTTCCTCCAAAAAGAATAACATCCTGCGGTACAATACTCATATTGCCACGAAGATCTTCTAAGTCGTAGTCGTAAATATTTTTTCCGTCAACCGTAATTTCTCCCGAAGTAATATCGTAGAATCGCAGCAACAGCGAAGAAATAGTAGATTTTCCGGCACCGCTTGGCCCTACAATCGCTATTTTTTGACCAAATTCTGCAGTAAAATTTACATTTTTCAAGACCTCAATTTCCTGACGCGTAGGGTAACTAAAAGCAACATTATTAAAGGTTACATTTCCTTTTATTTTTTCTTGTTTTCTATTGGCATCAGAATTGATTTTCTCCGGATTTTCGTCTAATAATTCAAAAACTCGTTCTGTTGCTCCAATTGCTTTTTGAATTTGCGCATATAATTCAGCAATACCGCCAAAAGAAGCCCCAACAAAAGTAGAATACAATACAAAAGAGATTAATTGACCTACGCTCATTTCGCCGGCAATACTCAAACGTACACCAAACCAAACTACAGCTACAATGGCGCCAAATAAACAGAATATAATAAACGAGGCAAAATAACCACGGTATTGACCTCCTTTAATAGCCAGTTTTACAACATCGCTTATTTTGCCTTTATAACGGGCAATTTCGTACCATTCGTTAGCAAAAGCTTTTACAATACTGATTCCCTGCATGGTTTCTTCTACAATAACCTGACTTTCGGCAACCTGATCTTGCACTTTTTTAGAATATTTTCTAATAAATCTTCCAAAAACAACCGCTGCAATAGCAACCAAAGGCACTACAGAAAGCATTAATAAAGTCAGTTTTAAACTTTCGGTTGCTAATAAAATAACACCTCCAATAATTAAAATAAACTGACGTAAAAATTCAGCAATTGTAGTGGTCAGCGTATCTTGAATCTGGGTAATATCGGCACTGATACGGCTATTTAATTCGCCGACTCTTTTTTGAGAGAAGAATGTCATTGGCAGTTTTACCAAATTAGTGTACAATGCCAAACGAAGGTTTGCTAGTGTGTTTTCGGTAAAATTGACAAATAAAGACAATCTGAAAAAAGAGAAGAAGGATTGTAAAAACAGAATTACAATTAATCCTAAAGCAATTTGGTTTGCTTCGCCGTTATCTTTGTTTTTAACGCAGTCTACGAGCATTCCCATTAATTTAGGAAAGGCGAGGGCAGTAGCTCCTGTAAGCAGCAGGAAGATTAAACCTATGAAGAATTTCCATTTATGGTTTCCTGCGTATGTAAATATTGTTTTTGCTTTGTTTAGTGAAGTAGCAGTTATTTTCGATTTTGGTAAATCATTTTCTTTAAATCTTGCCATTAGAGTATACTATTTTAGGTATACAAATGTATGATTCTAGCAAATCAATACAAAGCGATATTAAGATTTAGAGATCCAGATTTTGTTTTTTAACTAAATTATAAGAAAACCGTAAAATTTCTTCGTTTTTTAAGAAGCTGAAAAATAGAACAGTAAAGAAAAACTTAAAAAAAAGTTCAATTTTTTTTCTAAATATGCTTGCAAATACAAATTGCAGTTGTATATTTGCACTCGCAATCACGAACGATAGCAGCCTAGTAAAATAGGGCGATTAGCTCAGCTGGTTCAGAGCACCTCGTTTACACCGAGGGGGTCGGGGGTTCGAACCCCTCATCGCCCACCAAGAAACTCCTTAAGAAATTAAGGAGTTTTTTTTATGTCTTTATTTTTTGATTTAGTGTTGTGGGCACGGATTGCAAATCCGCGCTATCGGTATAGCTTTTCTTAAAATTTTGTCAACAAGCACTAATCGTATTGTCAATTTTTTGTGTAATATTGTAAAACCTTAATAATTAGTATCGTATAAGTATTTCTAATTAAATAGATACACATCACAAAGTATCAGGTAAATATCAATTACTCGCCACACTAACGTATTTAAAAATAAATTGATATGGCTAGAAAAGTATATTACAGCAAACCTTTAAAATATTTTTGGCATCATCTTTATGGAACTCAAAAAAAACTTACTCCGAGTTTTACAGATGATCAGATATTTGCACTACTTCGTCAAAACATTTTAGCAGCTCCAATTAGAAGCTTCGAAACTCCCGAGTCGAGAGGTTTGATAATATCTGGATTGGAATTATGGAGAGAAGACTCGAGAGGAGAATTATTACATATTTTCTTTTTGGATAAACAATTACGAGAGTTCCTCGAAAATACTCCGTTATCAGATTTAGAAGGGATTAAAAAATTCTTATATGAAAATGGTCAAAGCAATGATGTTATTCATTTGTATTCAAATGAACAAAGCAAGCATGTGGTTTATAGATTTGCACTACATTTACCCTATGAATCGGAAGGATATGCCTTTTCTTTAAACATCGAGAATGATGGTAGTGTCGAGCTGTTCTTTTCACTAGGCGAGAATGGAGGCCGTATGTCGGATAAATTTTACGCAGAAACAAACAAGAAAGTTGATGAAATTTCGATAACCATTTTAAAAATGTTTCGGCTTGCAATTAATACAATTGCCTATATGAATTGCTTCCCAGATTGCGTTACTGATGGAGTACCAAAGAATTTACTTGAAAGAAGTGAAGATAAGTTGGCAAAAAATTTTACATTCCAATTATCTGAAAAGATTAGAGATAGCGAAAATTTACAACTGTCAAAAATACCACATTTTAGGAAAGGGCATTTTAGATTACTCCAGTCAGATTATTTTACTAATAAAAAAGGACAAATCGTTTTTGTAGCTGAGACAATGGTTAAAGGAAAGGCAAAAACAGTAACTATGACAACAGAAACTGATCAATTTAGAAGCAATATTACCCAAAACTAAATCCTTTATAGATAAACGTATTTTTCAACTTCGGATAAATATTAAATCCAAATAATTCCCATTTTTGCTTTTTAAAATTTCACAATAATGATTACAAAAATACAACCAGCAGACTACCCTCGTTTAATTGAAATATGGGAAAGCGCTGTATTGAACACACACGATTTCCTGAAAGAAGAAGATTTTTTATACTACAAAGAGCATATTCCTATGTATTTTGAGCACGTTGAGTTATTAGGATATGAAGAAAACGGAATTTTAGTTGGATTTATGGGAGTTGCCGAAGAAAATCTTGAAATGTTATTTATTCACAATGACTTTCGAAGCAAAGGAGTTGGGAAAAAGCTGATTTTACACGGAATCGAACATTTAAACGTAACCAAAGTAGACGTAAACGAACAAAACACACAAGCAGCCGATTTCTATAAGTATATAGGGTTTCAGGTTTTAGAACGAACAGAACTTGACGGACAAGGAAAAGCCTATCCAATCTTAAAAATGGGATTATAACCTTGCAACGAACATAAACTAAAAAAGCTCCAAAGTCATACGATTTTGGAGCTTTTTAATTGCTGCATAATGCAGATTCAGACTAATATTTTTCATAAAACTCCCAGTCGTCTATCAGCTTCATAACTAAAACATAATTATCTCTATAATAATCATCTACTGCTTTTGGATCTTTAGAATCATTTGCCTCAATCATATAATTACCATAATCCATATAAAAACCATTAGGGTTATTAAATTTGAAACTTATTTTTCTAACCTCTAAGCTGTTATTTTGCGAACAGGCTTTTGAATTGTATAAATTGCCTTTATAAATTCGGAAACAAGAACCTTCTCCCATCGTATTATTAAAGTTTCGTTTTTGATCGTACTCCAAATTATTCCCGCTTTTATCCAATAGTTCGTTTAAAGCTTTAAGATTTTTTGGCTCTTTTTGTATCGCATGCAGGATTAAAACATTAAAATCAGGAAACGAAATCAATACTGTATCTTTAATTACAAGACTGCCTATTTTTTCTTCAGACGGAAAACCTTCTCTTTTTAGCAAATCAATCAATTTATCGGTTACCTTTTCTGTAGTTTCATATAAAACCTTTTGGCTTTTTCGGTTTTCCAGTCCATAGTCAGCCTGATCTTCATTAAGCAGATTATCTAATTCTTTTTTTAAGGGTAGATTCCACTTTGCTTTTGCTGCTTTAGAAATTGAGTCATATTTAACACTAAAGTTTTTCCATTCTACATTTTTTCGCAGACCGTTAAAAATCTTAGCATTAAAATATGGGAGATCAATGCCTTTATAAGCCAATTTTTCACTCCACGAAAAAGCTGCTTTTAAATCTCTTGATAAAACAGCACAGCGTACAGCGTTATGAATATCCCTTGCAAAAAGAACCGGATATTTTTGAGCTAAAATATTGTATTCATCTTTTGCCTTAGCAAACTGTCTGCCCAAGATATAATTTTCGGCACTTTTGGTATAAGTGTAATACGTAATTTCTTTTTTTTCTGCTTCTTCTTTTTTAATATCGGCTATTAATTTATTCGATGTAATTAACGGAACACAATCGTAGTTTTCTCTTTTTATTATTCTATTGCGGTTATTCTTTTCAGAATCATATATCATTGCGCCTATATCAAATATTTCAGAATAACTTGAACCAAAGGCAAGCAGCGTGTTTCGGCTGACTTTACCGCTTATTTTAAATGGCTGCTTATCTGCCATTAAAGTTTTAGAATAAGCGTATTTTTTAAAATAAAATGCAGGAAATGTATCTAGTGCAGTAAACTCATTTGTTTCTTTGTTGTTGAGTTTTACATCTACAGAATCTTTATTTACAATTCTTCCCAAATAACAAATTCTCGATGCATCTGTCTTTTCGCCTAAAAAGATCTCTACATATTTTTTCTCTTTTTTAGTTTTAATAAAAGTATTGCTTCCCCAATCCGCATTTCCACTCACAAAACCCTCAATGTCAATATTATTGTTTTCTGAATTATAAGTACATTTCGTAATTTCAACTTTTAAAAAACACATCGATAGGTTTTCTATAAAATGAAAATTCCTATACGTTTTGCTTCGAAAAGTTACTCCATAATTAATGATTCCTTTATATTTTCTGGCATCTACAAAGCAAGAAGCTGCAATAGAATCTTTTGAAAGACTAAACCAATTGCTTTGATTTTTATCCCAAAAACTATATACTTCATTGAATACCTTGTTTTTATCAAAATCAGTTTGATTATAAGTATTCTTCGATTGCTTCTGCGCGAAAGAGATAGTGATAAAAAGAATATGGATTAAAACAATAAGAAACCTTTTGTAGACTTTTTGCAAAATGATAATTTTAAGTGGTTATAAGATCAATATTAAATCAAAAAAACAGAACATCCAATTAAAAAAGTAAACTTCTGTAATTCTTAAAAAATAAATCTCAATTTACGGGAAACCACATTTTTAGTATTCATTTTTAATGTAATATTGTAAATTTTTACTTGTATATTTAACACAAATTAACTGCAATTTTAATCAGGATTAAGATGGAAATAAAAATAGGCAAAAGACATAAGATACTGGGAGTTTTTTCTCTTATATCGGTTTTATTTTTAATAATTTTTATAACACTAAAATGCTTTGATTTTTCAGGATTACAATTAGAAGAAAAATGGCTTTTTGTTTCAGGAATCCCTATTATTATAGGACTTTTTTTGGGAGGATACATAAAAACCTTTAAAGGTTTAGGCCTTGAAATAGAAGCGTCATTAAATAAAGAGCTGCCAGATAATTTGATTTTATCAATTACCCAAAACACAATTGTAGATACACAAAAAATAGAGAAAAAAGCCATAAATGATCTTGAAAGGTTAACTAAGCAAGAACTGGAAAATATTTCTCGTATTCGCTTTATTTACAATCGTAAGGGCTACGAACCATATGTTGTTGGTGAATATTTCCGACATTTAAAAAAACTAAAATATGTCGAAATAATTGATGCACAATATAAATTTCAGTTTTTAATTCCAATTCATAAATTTAAGAGTAACAATAATATACTGCCAATTGTAATAGAGGATTTTATTGCCCAAATTAATAAAGCAACTCTTAATTCAAGTTTTCCCGGAGCTATCACTTCGTTCGTGAATAAAAGTGAGAGTGTACTGGATGCTTATCGTAAACTAATGAGTGACACACAAAAAATAGAAACTGAAGAAGATACATACCTTCCTGTATTAGATTCAGATCATCGTTTAATTGGTATGTTATCTAAAAATAAAGTCGAAGAATACATCAGTAAAGAAGTACTCAATAATTACGAGAAAAACGGAAGCTAACAGTTGTTTTGTAACAAATTCAAAAACTCCAAAATCAAATGATTTTGGAGTTTTTTTTATGCCTGATTTTCACCTATCAATCATCTTTCATATTGAATTCTATTGTAAATCAATATTTAACATATTTTATTCCATTTTCTTTGTTTTAAGGCTTTATTACTAAATCTAAAATGGTTGCATCTTATAATTTGCAACAATTTTGCAGCTAAAATAGTATGAAGCTGCTTTTTAAATTTCATAGTTTTGATTCTTTCAAAAATTCTCCTCCTTATAAAAGAATATTTTTCAATATCAGCCTCACATTGCCTTATCTGATTTTTAAAGTGATTGAAACATTTTAAAGACATTCCGTTTTCATCAGAAAATCAGACCAATATCATTGAGTTTAATAATTTATCCCGATAACTATGAAAACAAACAAAGTACTCAACAAACCCAACATTGTTAAAGCTTTTGCTTTACTCTGTTTTTTATTTGTAACCGTATTTGGATATTCTCAAAAGAATCCAAATATTATTATTCTGCTTTCAGATGACACCGGATGGGGCGATTTAGGTCCTTATGGAGGAGGGGAAGGCCGCGGAGCAGCAACTCCAAATTTTGACCGAATGGCCAAAGAAGGTATTCAATTCTGGTCTTTTTATGGTCAGCCTAGCTGTACACCGGGAAGAGCTGCCTTAATAACAGGTAGAATACCTAATAGAAGCGGAATGACAACCGTAGCATTTCCTGGAGATGGAGGCGGTTTGCCAAAAGCCGAATGGACATTGGCTTCATTGTTAAAACGTAAAAACTACAACACCTTTTTTGCTGGAAAATGGCACCTTGGCGAAGAAGATTATTCTATGCCAATTGCACAAGGGTTTGATGTAATGAAAAATGTAACGTTATATCACTTAAATGCTTATACATACGCTGATCCATTATGGAATCAGGATATGCCTGCTGATATTAGAGCAACATGGGCAAAAGGAACAAAAGGGGCACTTGATGGCGAGGCAGGAAAACCATATAGAGAAGTTAGAAAAATAGATGGAAAAGTAATTCCGTTTATCGATCAATATACTGAAGAAGAATCTCTTAAATGGCTGAAAGAAAATGCTAAAAAAGACAAGCCGTTTTTTATGGAAATCTCTTTTGCAAAAAACCATCAGCCCAATCTGCCGCATCCTGATTTTGAAGGCAAATCTGCTGGTCAAAATAAATACGCTGATTGTATTGTAGAGTTAGATACAAGAGTAGGACGCATTATGGACGAGGTTCGCAAATTGGGAATTGCAGAAAATACCTTAATTATTTACACTGTAGATAATGGTACCTGGCAGGATGTTTACCCAGATTGCGGTTATACTCCGTTTAGAGGAACAAAAGGAACCGTTCGCGAAGGAGGAAGCCGTATTCCAACTTTGGCTTGGTGGCCTGGAAAAATTAAACCGGGAACTCAAAACCATGATATTTTAGGTACACTTGACTTTATGGCTACATTTGCTGCTTTAACAGGTCAGGAATTACCAACTGTAGACAGAGAAGGAAAACCAACTATTTTTGACAGCTACGACATGTCGCCTGTTTTATTTGGAACCGGAAAATCTAAAAGAAATATGTGGTTTTTCTTTACCGAAGACGAGCTAACACCGGGCGCAATTAGAGTTGGTAAATTTAAAGCTGTCTTTAATTTAAGAGGAGATGGCGGTATGGCAACTGGAGGTTTAGCTGTTGATGCCAATTTAGGATGGAAAGGTGCTAAAAGCTACGTAGCCTTGGCTCCGCAGATATTCGATTTATGGGCAGATCCGCAAGAACGATACGATTTGTTTATGAACAACTTTACCGAAAAGACGTGGTTCCTGCCAACGATTCAAAACATAATTGGTGATTTCGTTAAATCGTATGAAAAATATCCGCCGCATACTGTACAAAGTAACTTGTACCCTGGACCAACAACTATTTCTGACTTTTTAATGTTTAAAAATGTTCAGGAAAAATTAAAAGTTCTTAGCTCTGAAAAAAGAAGCGGAGGCGGTTGATTTTAAATAATTTCAACTTAGAAAATAGTTTATAGTTTTCTAAAATTCATAAAAAAAGCTCCTTAATTTCTTAAGGAGCTTTTTTGTATATTTAATTCTCTATGTTTTTTTCCCCATTTTTCAAGTTCTTCGATTATGGTTTTTAGTTCATATCCAATTTCCGTTAGTTCGTATTCCACTCTTGGCGGTACTTCGGCATATACCTTTCGGATGATGATTTTGTTTTCTTCCAATTTCCGGAGTTGCAGCGTAAGCATTCTTTCTGTTATAGTGGGCATGCATTTTTTTAATTCTCCAAAACGCAGCTTTCCATTAATTAAATAGCAGCAAATAGCCAATGACCATTGACCGCCCATAATATTCGATGCATAAACCTCTAAACATTCATTAGACAAGGCTTGTTTATTAGCAAAATTAGTCGAAGTTTCCTTTATTTTAGACATTACTTACCTTTTTTATAGTACCATACAATTAGCTGCTAACCTACAAAATTTATGCATTCAAATTATCTTTGCACTCTAATAATATAAATTTTTATAGAAGATGAAAACATTAGTAGTTGTAATACATGCCAACATTGAAGAGTCTGTAATTAATAAAAGATGGATTGAAGAACTTAATAAATATCCTGAAAATTTTACAATTCATAATTTACATCAATTATATCCAGATGAAAAAATTGACGTTCTGGCAGAACAAAAATTACTGGAAGAACATGATAAAATCGTTTTTCAGTTTCCTTTTTATTGGTTTAACTCGCCTCCTTTATATAAAAAATGGCTTGATCAGGTTTTAACCTACGGCTGGGCTTACGGAAGCAAAAGCAATTACAAAATGTCAGGAAAGAAGATCGCATTGGCCATTTCAGTCGGAATTGATGAAGAGGATTATACAGCGACGGGGAAATACAAATATACACTTGAAGAATTAACCAGACCTTTTGAAGTTACTTTTAACTACATAAAATCAGATTATCAACCTCTCTTTGCCTATTACGGAATAGAACAAGATTCTTCTGTTGAATGGATCGAGAAAAGTATAACGCCGTATTTAAGCTTTTTAAATTCTCTGTAATAATTATTTTTAGGTAAAACTTAAAATAGTATCTGGAACAAGTTCAAAATTAAATCATTAACTTAGTTTCAATCAATTTTTAAAACTAAAGTTTATGAAAACTAGAATGATATGGGCCAACTTGGTTACGCATGATTTGCAGCGAACAATTCAATTTTATACTGCTTTAGGTTTCAAACAAAACGGAAAAGAAACCGAAGAATTAGTCAGTATTTCTTTTGCAGAAAATAATTTCATCATTAATTTTTTCGTCCCAAAAAGATTCGAATGGGCGCTAAAAGGCGAAATAATAGATACTAAATCTGAAAACGAAATCATCTTTTCGTTATCTGCAGACAGCAGGGAAGAAGTAGACCAATGGCTTGAAAAAGTAAAAGCTGCCGGCGGTACTGTTTTTTCTGAACCAGAAAATTTTGAAGCAGGCTATACCTTTGGATTTTCTGATCCTGACGGGCATAAATTCAATTTTTTATATTGGCCGGGAATGTAATTCTGCGTAATCAATAAAAGCTAAAACCTCCAACTTCTTTGATTTTGGAGGTTTTAGCTTTTATTTGTTTTGTACTATTTTTCTATAATTTTAATAACGTTTTATAACTATAAAAAACGTACATTTATATTATAATTAACTGAATTACAATTTCTTTACAAAATGCAATCTATTTTTTCTAATCAATAATAACCAATTTAATTATGAAAAATATTTTTTTACTCACAGGATTGATTACACTTCTTGCCTTTGGTTTTGTAAATGCTCAGGAGAATTCTTCTTCTTCAAATTGGCCAGATAGAACCGTTTTACCTATCGAACCGTATCAAAAAGTAGGCAAAGTGGCTCCAACAATTAAAGGTTCTGACCCCATTGAATGGCCAAAAGAAATCAGCGCTCCGGAAGGTGCTCCTAATGTTTTACTGATTATGATTGATGATGTTGGTTTTGGCGCCTCTTCTACTTTTGGAGGTCCTATTCCAACCCCAAATTTTGATGCACTTGCTAAAAATGGATTAAAATACAATCGTTTCCATACCACAGCCGTTTGTTCGCCTTCAAGAGCTGCTTTAATTACAGGCCGAAACCACCATACTGCCGCTACAGGTATTATTATGGAATTTTCAACTCCTTATCCTGGATACAACAGTTTAGTACCGCGAAGTGTGGCTACGATTGGAAAAATACTGACTGATAACGGCTACGGAACTTCATGGTTTGGTAAAAATCATAATGTTCCAGACTGGCAGTCGACTCCTGCGGGGCCTTTTAATTTATGGCCAACGGGACTTGGATTTGAATATTTCTATGGTTTTCTTGGTGCCGATGCCCATCAATTTAGACCTGCTTTATTTGAAGGAACTAAACCCGTTGATCCTTATTTTAAAAATGAGAAAGTAGATAACGATTATATTTTAGACCGAGATTTGGCGGACCATGCCATTCACTGGATTCAGACTCAAAAAAATGTATCTCCAAACAAACCTTTCTTTGCGTATTATACACCCGGAACCGCACACGCCCCACATCAGGCGCCTAAAGAATGGATTGCAAAGTTTAAAGGAAAGTTTGATATGGGATTCGATAAACAACGTATTGCAACATACGAAAATCAAAAAAAGTTAGGAATAATTCCACCAGACGCCCTTTTAGCCCCAACGCCTCCGGAATATCAAAAATGGGATAAACTTTCGCCGGGAATGCAAAAAGTAGCCGCACGAGAAATGGAAGTGTATGCCGGAATGCTGGCATATTGCGATAATCAAATTGGAAGAATAATTCAGACAATTAAAGATTTAGGTGAATTAGATAATACCATGATTATTTTTATTATGGGAGATAACGGTGCCAGTGCCGAAGATCCTACAGGACAAGGACTAACGAGCGAAATTGGAATCATGGTAAATGGAGAAGTTGACAGCGAAGAATTTATGCTGAAACATCTGGATGATTTTGGCGGTCCGTGGATGGCAGAACATTATTCTCAAAGCTGGGCTCATGCTATGAATACTCCTTTTCAATGGGATAAAAAAATTGCTTCTCATTTAGGCGGAAGCCGTACCGGAATGGTAATTTCATGGCCGGCAAAAATCAAACAAGTAGGACAAACCCGCAGCCAGTTTGCTCACATAACTGATATTGTACCTACAATTTTGGAAGCAGCCAATATTCCGCAGCCTAAAAAAGTAGATGGTTTTGAGCAGACTCCAATAGCAGGAAAAAGCTTGGTTTATTCTTTTGATAATGCAAATGCGCCGGAAACACATAAAACACAGTATTTTGAAGTTATTGCCAACAGAGCTTTTTATAAAGATGGCTGGATGGCAAGTACAACGCCAAGAAACCTTCCGTGGCAGGGACACCCAATACCATCAGAAGATCCTGTAAAAGATTATAAATGGGAATTGTACGATCTCACAAAAGATTATAGCCAGACCAATGATATTGCAGCAAAAAATCCCGAAAAACTAAAAGAAATGCAAACTGCTTTTATGGAAGAAGCCGAAAAATATAAAGTATTTCCATTTGATGACCGCTATATTGACCGCGTAAATCCTGAAAATCGTCCTAATTTAAACAAAGGACGAACCAAATTTGTTTTCCATCAGGGAGGTTCACGTATTACAGAAGGAATGGCACCTAATATGAAAAACACCTCTTTTACGATAACGGCAGAAGTCGAAGTAAAAGCAGGTCAGGAAGGAATGATTATTACACAAGGTGGTTATTTTGCAGGTTTGGCCTTGATGCTGCAAAAAGGAAAACCAACCTTTGCTTATGCTTTTTCTCATTATCCTAACCATAAATGGAGCATACAATCGCCAACGGCTTTAACGGCAGGTAAACACACTATCGTAGTAAAATTTGATTATGCGGGCGGAGGAGTAGGAAAGGCTGCCAAAGCTACATTGCTTGTTGATGGCAAACAAGCCGCAACCGGTGATATTCCTAAAACGGTTCCAAGCAGATTTTCTGCCGATGAAACTCTGGATGTCGGTGAAGATTTTGGAACTCCTGTAAATCGAACTTATGACGCTCCTTTTACTTTCCAAGGCAAAATTGATAAAGTTACAGTTGATTTAAAATCTTAATTCTTAACAAAAAGCTCCATTATTTCTAATGGAGCTTTTTGTATTTATAATAATGCTGTTCAATTTTATATTAGTAAACAGGTTCCCAAAGCTCAATTTTATTGCCTTCGGTATCCATGATGTGTACAAACTTTCCGTAGCTGTACGTTTCAATATCGTCCAGAATTGTCACGCCGTTTTCTTTTAGTTTTTCTAAAAGGCCTTCAATGTTCTGAACACGGTAATTAATCATGAACTCTTTTTTGGATGGAGAAAAATATTCATCCCCTTTCTTAAAAGGACACCATTGTGTTGATTCTATCTGTTCCGGTTTATCAATATTTCTGGATTCAAAACTTGACGAACCCCAATCGTTGATTTCTAATCCTAAATTTCTGGCATACCAATCTTTCGTTTCCTTCGGATTTTCTAGGAAAAAGAAAACACCTCCAATTCCCGTAACTTTTGGAGTAGTGGTATCGGGTTGATTTTTAGATTCTTCCATGATTTTAGTTTTTAAATTATAAGGTTATAATAGTTCCATTTCTGTTACTAAGTTAAAACTATTTTCATCATAAATTAAAAATTTTCAATCAACAAAGCTTAGAAAAGAAAAATCAGTTTTAAACATTGCGGTTTCATTTTTCTGAGTTTCAAATTGAGCCTCTTTTGCATACACAAACATTTTATTTTCATAATCTTCGATTGCTGCTTCAATGGTTTCAAAATCTCCGTTTATAAGATTTTCAGATAAAATCAAAGCGTCCAGTAATCCAATATTGGCTCCTTGGCCGGCAAACGGAGGCATTAAATGCGCCGCATCGCCAATGAGTGTAATAGGTAAGGGACGACTGCTTTTCCACGGCTGATCGAGCGGAATTTTCTTTGTTGGCAATCCTGCAAAAAAGGAAGTCGCACGGAATAACTGCTGGTAAACTTCGCCCCAATCCGAGAGTTTTTCTGAAAGAAATGCGGCAACACTTTCTGTATTTTTAAAATCTAATTCGATTTTTTCCGGCATTTTAAACATTACATTATAACTTAAAGCATGGTTGTTTTTTGGGTTCGCAACCAATAAGTTACCATTTTCTGCTGTCATTAAAATATTCCCATCGCAAAGCTGATAAAAATCAGGACATTTAATCTCAGGTTCCAAAACTTCTCCCTGAATGATATAGGTTCCAGTAAGTTCAACTTCGGCATTGGTAATATATTTTCTCACTTTAGTCATACCGCCATTGGCTCCAATAACAACATCAGCAGTCTCGGTTTTGTTATCTTTAAAATGCAAAATCCATTTCCCGTTTTGCTGTTCGAGTTGAGTTAATTTACTGTCCCAAATAACAGTGTTGTCTTTTAAACTATTGATTAATAAGGTTCTTAAATCGTTTCGGTTTATTTCGGGATTATCAAATTGTTCTTCTGAAGTAATCTGTTTTGTAACCACAACATTTCCCTGTTTGTCTGCAACCGTTCTTCCCATCGGAATCGCCATTTTATAATAGGTTTCCAGTAATCCTGCTTTTTGCATGGCATCTTGTCCGGAACCTTTATGCAAATCTAACGTACCGCCCCAAATTCTCGCTTTGGAGTCTTTGTCCCTTTCGTAAACGGTTATATCAACTCCGTTTTGCTGTAGTAATCTTGCCATAGTTAAACCAACTGGGCCTGCGCCAATAATGGCTATTTTTTTATTCTGTAGTAACATAATTTGTCTTATTTAATTAGGTTACAAAATTGAAAAAGAAGCGTTGGATGAAATAGTAAAAATCAGCCGTTTTTTGAATTTGATTTTTTAATTGCCACGATATCCATAAAGCGATTATCGGTGTTTTTGCTTAATTCTTTTGGGGTTACGCCAGAATATTTCTTGATTTCTTTAATGAAATGATTCTGGTCTGTGAAGTTTTGTTCCGGGAAAAGATTGCCTTCACTTATCGCTGCAAACGAAGATCCGAAACGAAGAATATTGCAATACGCTTTAAGCGAAATCCCAAATTGTTGATTAAAGTAACGATTGATCTGACGGCTGCTCCAAAACACATTTTCAGAAAGTTCCTTTACAGTAATAGATCCTTTAGAAGCATAAATCAGTTCAAAAAGTTTCTTTTTTCGGTTGTCCATTTCATCTATTAAAATACCTTTTATGATTTGGGTTACTTTGCTGCAAAAATTCTCAAAAGTATTTAAATCGCTTTCTTCAAACTGCCATATTTTATCTGAAATATTTTTTTCTCCATTTAAAACATCTTTAACCGAATCGCCAAATAAATATTCTACAGCAAGCAATTTAAAACCTACTGAAAACATTTTGGCATCGGCAGGAATACTAATCTGACTCGGAACCGTATCTAAACCTCTAATCGATATTTCCCAATGATCTGCGTGCATATTTACCACAGCAAAATCGACCATTCCGTTAGGCAAAATAGTCGACGGAATGTCTTTTCCGGTATTGTTTTCGAGCATCCAAAAGCTGTGCACAAAATGCGAAATCGAAGAATCCGGTAAAGCGGATTGAATATTTAAGTTCATTTTGAATAATAGATTAACCGTTGGATTAATTTAACACATAGTCCCGATGCATCGGGATTGAAGATTTAGAAAAGGCGTTTCACTAAATTAAATGCACATAGTTTATCTATGTGTGGAAACTTGTTTCTTTTGCTATCTTTTTTAGACATAAAAATCTATGTCTCTATGTGTTAAAGTATATTTTTTTTATTTCTGCTAACAGAGTAAGTAATGCAAATTTAATTAAAACTATAATGCTGAATACTTCTTGGGTTTTAAACCAATATGCTGTTCAAAAACCCTCGAAAAATGACTGAGATTTGTAAATCCTAATTGATACCCAACTTCTGAAACTGATAAATGATTTTCTTTTAATAATCGGGCTGCTTCCTGCATTCGCATAAACTGATAATATTCAAAGACACCTTTACCAAAGGTCTGTTTGAATAATTTACGCAGTTTGGGTTCGCTCATCCCGGCTTCTTTGGCCAATGAAGCAATATCCGGCGCTTTGTCTAAATTAGCCTGCAGGTGATATTTAATGGCATAAATCGCTTTAATATCTTTAATATGAATACCGCTTGCAGGCGTCTCTTCGCGTTGCAGCAGCAAAGCAAAAATGTGACACAAGAGTTCTTCGCATTTGAGTTTATTGTAATGGTTTTCTAAGCTCTCAGGAACAGATTGGTACAATATTTCACTCGCAGTTGTAATCATGGCGGGCGAAATGCCCACTTCAAAAGCAAAATTTTCTTTTGCTTCCAGAACCGTAGTCACTATAGGATGTTTTAATTCGCTAAATCGTTCCTGCAGATATTCTCTGGAAGCAGCGATAGTTATGCTTCTAAAAAATGTATTCTGAGGCATCGCCATTACCGAAGATACGGATTGCATACCAATAAAAACATTGGCCTGCTCAGGCAATAACTGCTTTTGGTGCTGTATAGTAGAATCAAAAATACCGCTGAGAAAAAAAATCACATTCTCTTGTCCTTCAGCAAATTCGTTTTTACGTTCCAGAACAATTTCTTCTTTAAGATAATAATTCCGAATCATCATTCTGAGGTCATTTCCCCAATTAAATCCGGTCATAAAGCCTTCTCCCAGTTTTTCGGGAATATCGATAAAACGTCCCCGAACCGAAGCGCCAATAGCATCTGCAAACTTGTGGAGAATTCCAGAACCATCTTTATCTACAACTTCAATTTTCATTTAGGACTATTTTAATATCAAAAATGGATATTTTATCTCTAAAGATACGGATAATTTTGTAATGAAAATTTAAACAAAATAAAAAAGACAGTTATGTTATTAGATAATAAAAAAGTAGCCATTATTGGCGGAGGTCCAGGCGGTTTAACTCTTGCCAGATTATTACAGGAAAAAGGAGTAGATGTAAAAGTGTATGAAAGAGATGAAAACCAAGAAGTTCGCCAACAGGGATCTACGCTTGATTTACATGAAGATACAGGTTTAAAGGCCATGATTACAGCAGGATTGCTGGATGAGTTTAAAAAATTCTATCGTCCAGGAGCCGATAAAATGCGAATTGCGAACAAAAACATGGAGATTGTATACGATGATCATGAAAACAGAGTAGAGGAAAATTTTGGGCACGAACATTTTCGTCCGGAGATTGATCGCGGTCCGTTACGTGATCTATTGATTGCTTCTCTTAAAAAGGAAAATATCGTTTGGAATTCTAAATTTACCGAAATGAAACCGTCAGGAAATGGCTGGGAAATATCTTTTGAAAACGGAACCACCGCTTATGCTGATTTTGTAATTGCGTCAGACGGTGCAAATTCACGTATTAGAAAATATCTTACCAACATTCAGCCTGTATTTTCTGGTGTAACGGCTATAGAATTTAATGTTTATAACGCCGAAAAGAATGCTCCAAATTTGTGGAATCTTGTCAACGACGGGAAACTTTTTGCTCTGGAAGAAGGAAAAACATTCTTTTGCAGCTCTAAAGCCGATGGAACGCTTACGATTTTAATTGGAATAAAAACCGAAAAGAACTGGCTTGAAAATTCAGGAATTGATTTTAAAAATAAAAAATCAGTTGAAGCGTGGTTTAAAAGTGAATTTGCTACGTGGAATGAGGATTGGCAGGAAATTTTAAAAACGGATGAACTTTCTATTATTCCACGCCCAATGTATCATTTCCCGATAGATCAATATTGGAAACCACTTTCAAACCTTACCATGATTGGCGATGCTGCACATCGTATTCCGCCTTACGCAGGAGAAGGGGCAAATCAGGCCTTGGCAGATGCTTTAGATTTTTACGAAACTTTTTGTTTTGGCTCATTTGAAAATACAGAAGATGCCGTAGCAGCTTATGAAAACAAAATGCGAATTCGTATGGAGGAAATAACAAAAGACACTCTAATGATGACGGATGCGATGCATACTGATACTAATTTACAGTTTCTAACAGATTTCTTTAGCAAAGCGATTTCTTAAGTAGTCAGTCTCAGTATTCAGTCTCAGTATTCAGTCTCAGTATTCAGTCTCAGTATTCAGTCTCAGTGTTTAGTTTCAGTGTTTAGTCGCAGTTGGCAGCATTAAAACTGAATACTGTGACTGCGACTGAATACTAAAAAACGGAACACTGCGACTGAGACTGCGACTGTAAACTAAATACTTAATCTCCTCTCAGCTGGTCTGTAATACCAAGATAATACGGTTAAAACTAATAATAAAGTTGGACCAAAATATTCTACGCCAGAATCTCCACTTGCAAAATGAGAAAAAATAGCACCGCTCATAGCAAAAAAGAAACCGGCATAAGTCCATTCTTTCAGCAAAGGAAATTTCGGAATTAAAATGGCGATTACACCTAGGATTTTCCAAACTCCAAGAATGGTTAAAAAATAAAGTGGATAACCTAAATGCGCCATCATTATGGCTTCTTCTTTTACTTTTAATAATTGAACAATTCCGGTTGCAGTCATTCCTAATGCCAGCCAAAGCGTAGCAATCCAATAAATAATTTTGTTTCTTTTACTCATGATGATTTATTTTAGTTGGTTTACGATTTCTTCTAAGCGATTGTGCGCCATATTAATTCCTTGGGCAAAAGGCAGTTTTAACTGCTGATCTCTAAGTTCTACCGATTTATAAATGATTTGAATAGTCAATTTACTGGTATTATCAGTTAGTTTTTCGAAGTTTAAAAACTCTAATTGCGGGGCAAAGTTTGTGTTTTCCATTTCAAAAGTTCTCGTAATTCTTTCATTCGGAACAAAATCATGTACTACGCCATTGGCTCTAAATACTACGTTTCCGTGAGGATCAGTAGTTTCAAACTGCCAGCCGCCGTGTTGTTTGTTTTCTAATTTAAGCACTTTTGTTCCCATCCATTGTTCTACAATTTCAGGTTCGGCGTAAGCCTTAAAAAGTAAATCCAGCGGAAGATCAAATTCTCTTGTAATCAGGATTTCCTGCTGGCCGTTTTCGGCACTAATTTTTGTTTTCTTTTCCATAACTCAGTCATTTTTGGGTTTATAGTTTTTCATGATATCTTCTAATTTATTGAAACGATCGTCCCACATTTTGCGAAAAGGTTCAATAAAATCAGCAACTTCTTTAATTTTCTTAGCATTAATATGGTAATAGATTTCTCTGCCATTTTGCTGCTGTTCCAATAATTCACATTCCGTTAATATCTTAATGTGTTTTGAAATGGTTTGTCTTGATGACTCAAAGTTCTCGGCTATAGTACCTGGTGTCATAGCCTGTATTGCCACTAAGCTTAAAATCGCTCTGCGGGTTGGGTCGGCAATTGCCTGAAAAACATCTCTACGTATTTCCATTGTGCAGTTATTTGACTGCGAATATAATGCAGTTATTTGACTGCGCAATATTTTTTTTGAATTATTTTTATTTTAAATTGAAAATTGCAGTAAAATAAGGGACTGCGATAAGCAGAAAATGAAGGTTAAAATTATTTGAAAATAGTATTTCAATAAAATTCTCTATTAAAATCAAGTTTTTGAATAAAATATGAACCGAGCCTACGGCTCTCAATCCTTAAGGTGATTAACATAAACCGGATTAATCCCGATAACTATCGGGAGGCTTACAATATTGATCGAACCTACGGTTCTATTTTTCGTAAAGAATAATTCCGTAGGAATAATATATTGCATCAACGGATTTTAATCCGGCATTACAATATTGATCAATCCTACGGTTTTATTTTTCGCAAAGAATAATTCCGTAGGAATGTCATAAATATTGTAGCAACGGATTAAAATCCGTTGATGATTTTATACGTGCGAACAAAAAGTTCCGTAGGAACGAAACATATCAATTTCGCTCCATTTTATTCTAAATTTTTATAATTTTAATATTATATTCAAAATAAAAGAGACAAACATGAAAAACGATCGAGTATATAAAATCCTTTTTTCAAGCGTATATCCATTATACATTCAGAAAGCAGAAAAAAAAGGAAGAACTGCAGCAGAAGTAGATACGGTTATTCTGTGGCTGACGGGTTATGATGAAAAGCAATTTAGAGATCAGATTGAAAAGAAGGCTGACCTGGAAACTTTTTTTGCTGAAGCTCCAAATTTAAATCCAAATGCTTCCAAAATTACGGGAATGATCTGCGGATACAGAATAGAAGAAATTGAAGATCCGCTTATGCGAAAAATACGTTATATGGACAAACTGGTTGATGAATTGGCTAAAGGAAAAAAAATGGAAAAGATATTACGCGAATAAAAACAAACCCTCTAAAGAATTTCTGTTAGAGGGTTTTTAAATTTATATTTAATCTAATCCGGCAAATTTAAACGACGGTGTCTGCTTGAAATTCATCGATGATTCGCCTGAATAATTTTCATTATTGGCCAGACTTAGTTTCTTAATTTTTCCTTTTTCACTAAAATCAAGTTTACTGAATTCTACCCAAACCACATTTGGATTAAGTACATTATCAAAATAATAAACTAGATTTTTATGATCTGCAACAGTTCTCCATCTGGTAGAGGATATATTAGGTTCCGTTTCTGAAGAAATTCCAAGCGGTACAGAACAATTTCTAATTACGCCAAAAACACTCGCAAGCGCTGCTCTAATATCATCCGTTTTAGGAATGGCATCGATATAATAGGAAGCTCTTACAAATCGATCAGCGGCGCGATTAGTTCCGGGCAGCATAATTGTTCCCGGAATTCCTTTCCAATAGGCATTAATGGCCAACTGTTCTTCAAAAATAGGGGAGTTGGTCATCGCAACATATTTCCTGTCGTGATGAATAACTAAGTTTCCGTTTATATATTCAAAGATTGCATTATCTCCAGATGCATCAGAAATTGATAAGTGTACTGTTGCAAAAATATTTGTACCAGGGATATGAGAAGAAGTTATGACAAAATCTTTCTTTTCTAATGCCGTTACAGCTTCAGAAACCGTCGAAAAATTATCCAAAACATATTGCAGCCATAACGAAACGGCAAGCCCTTTTGTTTTTCCGTTTTTTTCAAATGGAGGATAGGTAGATTCTACCAGCCAAAGCAAATTACCTGCTAAACCTTTTTCATTCATTCCGTCAGATGAGGCAATATCCCAAGAGCTGGTGATAACGCTTCCGTATTTGGATTTCCATTTAATTGAACTGCTTCCAACTTCTCCAAATCGTTCAATTCCTCTGGGGAAAAGCCACAAATTAGCCGGAATTTCACCTTTCCAGTCCATTGAGCGGGCCGTTAAAATAGTTCCGTTTAAACCTTCATAAACGATTCTGGTACATGAAAAAGTTTTTTCAGTAAACATCAATATACTTATCAAAGCAAATAGTGCGGTTAATCTCTTTTTAAAGTTCATAGTTTTTAAATTAAAAATTGATTCTTATTCATTTAAATAATATTTACTAGAATTAAATTCTAGAAACTGCTAAGGAAATTACAGTTAAAAAAAGCCACTTGATTAAGTGGCTTTTAAATATTTTCAGGTTATATTTTTTTGAGTTTAAGCTTCATTTCTTTCGTGTCTAAAATAAGTTCATCACTTGTAATAGTACTTTCGCATGGGTATGGTGTACCAACTTCATCTTTAATTACTAAACTTTTTCCACCTTTAGTCAATGCATAAGTACCGTTTGTGATCTCGCTCATTAAAAACCCGGTAACATGTCCGTCTTCTGTAAATGTCAGGGTTCCGTCACTTAAAATTACGGCTTTTAAAGAATCTGAGAGAGGCATTTTAGCTTCTACTGAAGTAACTTTCCAAGAGTTTACCAATTTATTTCTACCCTTAGCGCATGAAATCAATAATACTGCAGCCATTGCAATTCCGAAGATAAATAATTTAGATTTTTTCATGATTTTGTGATTAAAAATTAGATAGGAAAAGTTACAAAAAAAAGTATTACTCCTAACATTTTATTAACACAAAAATGAATTAAAACATCTGATTTCTAATATTTTATTAAATTTATGGCTCCAGAAGTTTTATTCCGAGAAATTAATTAAGAGTCAAAGCTCCCAGAATTTCTTCGTACATAAAAGGCCCGCCTGGATATTTTGCGGTATAATCCAGATTCATCCAGACCTGGCCGCGTTCATCGATATGATAATGCAGTTTTTTACCATAGCTTTCTTTTTGAAAAAGTACATTTTTAATGAGATAATTTACTTTTTCAAGATCAATTGAGGAACCAATTAGTATTTCCGGATAGATATGACCTTTGGTATGAATTAAACGCGGTGTACCGCCAATAGAACGAATTGCTGCTGCCATTAATATAGAATGATCGTCGCAGTCTCCTGAGAAATATTCTAATGATTCGCTGGCAGTTGCAATATAATCGCCGTCTTTTGGGTCGTTTACATAATTCCAGCGTCCGTTAATTTCTTTAAAAACTGCAAAACATTGTATAATAGTTCGATAGTCAGAATAGCCTTTTATGCCTTTAAAATGTTTTGATGTTGCCATAATAGCAAAATTTCGCACTTTTGGGTTTTGATATTCTATGGCGTTTAAAATTTTTGATCTATTAGGAAACGGAAGCAGTTTTGCCACAATTATATCCTGCGGATACGGGTTATCAGACATGGTATAAATCATCGAATTATAATCTTCGGAAATCTCACTGAAACCATAATTTCCAATAACCGATCCGTAAAATAAAATCAGTAAATATACCGCGACACATAAAATAATAATGGTTCGCAGGTACATTAACATAAAGAAAATAGCAGCAAAAACAAAAATGAAAATAAAAACACGATCGAGATTGAATGCCCACTCTAAATCGATAAGGTTTTGATGCAGGATGATAAATATCGGGATGGTAATAAAAAGACTCAACACAGAGATAATAATCCTATCCCAAGGCGATTTCACCTGTAATTTGGATTTTAACTGCGGAAGGTCAATTTTGGGAAAATTTATCATAAGAATCAAAAGCAGTTTTTACAGCGCTTTTACCGTTTCAACAAAAGTACTTTTTTTATCAATAATTCCGAGATCAAATAATTGATTTTGAATTTTGATAAATGCTTTTTCAGTTAAACTTTTTTGTGACCATTGTGTCAGTTTAAGCCACTCCTGGATATCTTCAGCTTTTTGATTAAATAACTCGGCCAAAGTCTTGTCAATATCAGGAATCTGCGCAAAATCATGCGTTGTTTTATTGATGATTTCCAATACTTTTTCGACCACTTTTGGATTCTTTTTCAAGAACTCATCGCGAACTGTTATAACAAAAGACGGCCATGGAGTAGGGCAGTCGCCAACACGGCGGAAAATTCCCTGATCTACAAGCGGTTTAGTCATAAAACGTTCCCACATAAAATAATCTGCCGTTCCTTTTGTTAACGCTTCAACAGCGCCATCAATGGTATTTATAATTTCAAACTGCAGGTTGTCGCTGTTCCAGCCTTGTTCATTTGCATTTACATACGCCATTAGCTGCGAACCGGAACCAATTCTAGAAATAGCGGCTTTTTTGTTTTCTAAATCTTTAATAGTCTGAAAATCTGATTTTGCTGCCACGTGAATCCCCCAAATTAAAGGAGACTGTACATAAATCTGAACAATTTTACTTGGATTTCCTGCTACAATATCTTTTACAATTCCTTCGGTTAAAATTACCGCAATATCAGTTTCGCCGTCGCGCAGCATCTGACACATTTTTCCGGTACCTTCGGGAACATTTTTCCATTGTAAATCAATATTTTCCGCTTCAAATTCGCCATTTTCAATGCATAGATGCCATGGCAAATTGAAGTGTTCGGGAACACCTACAATTTTTACAGTTTTCATTCTAGTTGAGTTTAAGTTAAGTTTGGTATGCGTATTCTTAAGTTTGTTTTTTTTAGTTTTTCAATAAATCTGCCCTGTGTTTGTCCGAAAGGCAAGGCTCTGCGTATTCGATCACTTCTTTAGATTCGTATTCGCTGAGAATGCTTCTTACCAATGAATAATCCACGTCTCTTAATACTTCTACTGCAAACAACGTTTCATTTAAACCTTCTGATAAACAGTTTATTGCTTTTAGTTTTTCTCTGATAATTTCCTTATCAAATTCTTTTTCTAAAATGATGACCTGAATAATCGAATTTCCAAAACTTTCGATCGTTTTTCTATAAACGAGACGTTTTTCATCTTCATCATACTCTGCAAAGAAAATATCGTCGGTGGCAATTAGTGGCCCAAAAAATGGGATATTATCTAATTTAAAAAGTCCTTTTTCTAAATCTATGATTTCTGCCCACATTGTTTCTACAACGGTATCTTCTAACAGATCACTATAATATTTAAATAATATTTTTTTATGTGTTTCCTGCATTATTCTATTTCGTTTATTTTGGCTTTTAAAGATGTTTTCAAATTGACTAATTATCTAATTAATTACCAGCCAATTTATTAAGCGTATAAGTAATTAATTCATCAACAGCTTTATACGGATCTTCACTAAAAGTTCCCGAAGCACGGTTGGCAATAATAGCATTTAAAGATAAGGCATTATGTCCTAAAAGCGAAGAAAGCCCATAAATTGCGGCAGTTTCCATTTCTAAATTGGTAATTCGGCTGCCATTATAAGTAAAGTTATCCATTTTACTGTTTAATCCTTCGTCTTGAATATTTAAACGTAAAACACGTCCCTGCGGACCGTAAAACCCTCCGGCTGTTGCAGTTATTCCTTTAAAAATTTTATCAGATTCGATGATTTTTTCCAGTTTCTCTGAACACGGAATTACGTAAGGTCTCCCTTTTCTGCTATCCCAATTCGTGTGATCTATAAAAGCATCTTCCAATGCAGGATTTGAAACTTCATCAATTAAATAGGAGCGGAGCATATTATCTAATCCAAGTCCGAATTTTGACATTACAAAGCTGTCTACAGGAATATCAGCCTGCAAAGATCCCGAAGTTCCAATTCTGATGATATTTAAAGAAGTTAATTTTTCTTTTGGCTTACGCGTTTTTAGATCGATGTTTACCAGCGCATCTAATTCGTTTACTACAATATCAATATTATCAGGACCAATTCCGGTTGACATTACAGAGATTCTTTTGCCTTTGTAAATTCCAGTTTGGGTTTTAAATTCTCTTTTTTGAGTAGAAAATTCTATAGTATCAAAAAACTGAGTGATTTTTTCTACTCTATTCTGGTCTCCAACAAAAATAATATCGTTGGCAATATGTTCTGGAAGTAAGTTTAAGTGATAAACGCTTCCGTCTGGATTAAGTATTAATTCTGAGTTTTGTATCATTTTTTTTTTAAGGTTCTAAGTGACTGAGTGGCTAAGGTTCTGAGGTTTTTTGTAGAGGCGTACAGGAGTGCGTCTTTTTTTGGCCACAGATCTAACGGATTGAACTGATTGTCACAGATTTTTATTTTAAGGTTCTAAGTGGCAAAGTTACAAAGGCATAAAGGTTTTATGTAGAGGCGTACAACAATGCGTCTTTTTTATGCCCACAGCTTTGCGATCTTTGCGTTTTTAATAAAGCTTCCAAATTATGATTCTTAGCGTACTCTGCGGTTAAATAGGTGTAATCTTTAAAGCAATCTAAATTCTAAAATCAGAAATCTAAAATCAGAAATCTAAAATCATTACCCACCTACACGTTTTGTTTTAAATCCTTTTTCTTTTAGGATGGCCATGATTTTGTCGCGATAATCGCCTTGAATAATGATCGAATCATCTTTAAAAGTACCGCCAACGCTTAATTTTGTTTTAATTTCTTTGGCCAGTAATTTAAAGTCTTCATCGCTTCCTTCGTAACCTTCGATTATTGTGGTGGCTTTTCCTTTTCGTTTTTCGAATTTGCAAATCATCGGTTCTTTCTGAATATAAAGAACATGATCCTGCTCCTGAACTTCTTCTGGTTCGTTTGATTCTACGTGATCAGGAAATAAGTTTTTTAATTGATCTTTAAAGTCCATAGTGTTTTTATGCTAATAAAAATTCCAACTATAAAAGTATTTAAAAATTAAATTCCAAACTCCAATAAAGCTTGGAATTTGGAATTTTAATTGTGGAATTTATTTAAGTTTTATTTTTTAATTAAACCTAACTCTACCAAACGTTCGTGTAAAAACTCTCCAGCTGAAATATCTTCAAATTTCTTAGGATTTTCGTCGTCTATACATTTTTCAAGACAATCTAAGCGCATATCGCTTACAGGGTGCATGAAAAACGGAACAGAATAACGAGAAGTTCCCCATAATTCTCTTGGTGGATTTACCACTTGGTGAATCGTTGATTTTAGTTTATTATTAGTATGTCTTGACAACATATCTCCAACATTAATAACCAATTCGTCATCTGCTGCGATAGCGTCAATCCATTCTCCGTCATGGTTTTGAACCTGAAGTCCTTTACCTTGAGCTCCCATTAACAACGTAATCAGGTTAATGTCACCGTGCGCCGCTGCACGAATTGCATTTTCCGGTTCAGAAGTAATTGGTGGATAATGAATTGGTCTTAAAATTGAGTTTCCTTCTTTTGCATATTCATCAAAATAAAACTCATCTAAACCAAGGTGTAAAGCCAAAGCTCTTAAAACATAAATTCCTGTTTTTTCAAGCATTTGATAAGCATCTTTACCCACTTCATTAAAACGAGGTAATTCTTTAACTTCTACGTTTTCAGGATATTCTGAAGCCCATTTAGAATCCTTGTCAACATACTGGCCAAAATGCCAGAATTCCTTTAAATCACCTTCTTTACGTCCTTTAGCATGTTCTTTTCCAAAAGAAACATAACCTCTTTGTCCGCCAATTCCGGGAATTTCATAATTATGCTTAGTTTCTACTGGCAAGGCGAAAAATTTTCTAATTTCACCATACAGTTCGTCTACCAATTTGTCATCTAAGAAATGACCTTTTAGGGCTACGAAGCCAATGTTTTCAAATGCACTGCCGATTTCATTTACAAATTTTTGTTTACGTTTCGGGTCGTCCGAAAGGAAATCACGTAAGTCTACACTAGGAATGTTTTGCATACTTTACATTTTTATTTAAGAAAAAAGGTATTAAACCTTTCCATAACAAAGGTAAATAATATTTTATATTTGAATTTTAAATCTTTTAATAAAATTGAAAAAATACAACTAAAACAATCGAAATTGTTTGATTTTTTTATCTTTGATACAAACTAAACTATCTAACTCAATGATCTTTTACAGACAAAACCTTACAGATGAAAAATTACTAGATTTATATAAAAAAATCCTGAAACCTCGTTTGATCGAAGAAAAAATGCTCATTTTGATTCGACAGGGAAAAGTTTCAAAATGGTTTTCCGGAATTGGACAGGAAGCTATTGCTGTGGGAGTTACAGCTGTTTTAGACGACTCTGAATATGTATTGCCAATGCACCGAAATCTGGGTGTTTTTACGACCCGAAATATTCCGCTCCACCGACTTTTTTCGCAATGGCAGGGAAAAGCAAACGGTTTTACTAAAGGCCGTGACAGAAGTTTTCACTTTGGAACTCAGGAATACAATATTATTGGGATGATTTCGCATTTGGGTCCGCAGCTTGGAATTGCTGACGGAATTGCCTTAGCCAATAAACTACAGAACAATAAAAAAATTACAGCCGTTTTTACCGGAGAAGGAGCAACCAGCGAGGGCGATTTTCACGAAGCCTTAAACATTGCTGCGGTTTGGAAACTTCCGGTTATGTTTGTGATTGAGAACAATGGCTACGGACTTTCTACGCCAACAAATGAGCAGTATTTATGCGAAAATTTAGCCGATAAAGGAATTGGTTACGGCATGGAAAGCTGGATTATTGATGGAAATAATATCTTGGAAGTTTACAACAAATTATCGCAGTTGAAACAAGAAATGATCAAAAACCCGCATCCGGTTTTATTAGAATTTAAAACGTTTAGAATGCGAGGTCACGAAGAGGCGAGCGGCACCAAATATGTGCCACAGGAATTAATGGACGAATGGCAGGCAAAAGATCCGGTTGCAAATTATAGAAAATATCTAACTGAAATTGGAGTTCTGACGGCTGAACTTGACGAGCAGCTTCATACTGAAATTAAGCAGGAAATTGACGAGAATTGGGCTATGGCAAATGCCGAACCTGAAATAGAACCAACTTACAGCGGAGAATTAGATGACGTTTATAAAGACTTTGAATATGAAGAATATACTCATGGAGAAGAAGTAAAAAATATTCGTTTTATAGATGCTATCCGAAATGGTTTAGAACAATCGATGTGGCGCAATAAAAACTTAGTCATTATGGGGCAGGACATTGCTGAATATGGCGGAGCTTTTAAAATTACAGAAGGATTTGTTGATGCTTTTGGGAAAGAACGAGTGCGCAATACGCCAATTTGCGAAAGCGCCGTAGTTTCGGCTGCAATGGGATTATCGATTAACAATTACAAAGCAATTGTAGAAATGCAGTTTGCTGATTTTGTTTCGACTGGTTTTAACCCAATTGTAAATTTATTAGCAAAATCACATTATCGCTGGGGCGAAAAAGCCGATGTAGTAGTTCGTATGCCTTGTGGCGGCGGAACGCAGGCAGGGCCGTTTCATTCGCAGACAAACGAAGCCTGGTTTACTAAAACTCCAGGTTTAAAAGTAGTTTATCCGGCATTTCCGTATGACGCAAAAGGTTTATTGAATACAGCGATTAACGATCCAAATCCGGTTTTGTTTTTTGAACATAAACAATTATACCGAAGCGTTTACCAAGATGTTCCAACAGATTATTATACCATTCCGTTTGGAAAAGCAGCATTGCTAAAAGAAGGAACCGCTGTTACAATCATCGCTTTTGGAGCTCCGGTTCACTGGGCTTTAGAAACTTTAGAAAAACATCCAGAAATCCAAGCTGATTTAATCGACTTAAGAACCCTGCAGCCACTTGATACCGAAACTATTTTTGCTTCGGTAAAAAAGACAGGAAAAGCAATTATTTACCAAGAAGATACCTTGTTTGGCGGTATTGCAAGCGATATTTCGGCTTTAATTATGGAAGAATGTTTCCAATATTTAGATGCTCCTGTAAAACGCGTGGCAAGTTTAGATTCGCCAATTCCGTTTACGAAAGCACTTGAAGATCAATTTTTGCCAAAAGATCGTTTTGAAGAAGTTTTGCTTGAGCTGCTAAGTTATTAAGGCACTGAGATACTAAGATACTGAGGTTCTATGGCACTAAGAAAATGACTAAGCAAAAAAAACTTAGCATCTTAGTGCCTTAGAACCTTAGCGACTTTAAACAACAACCACTAGTCTTTTCCCATCCGGAACTTCGGCGTTCCACATTTTTTCAATATCGATTAAATTGACTTTTTCGATATTTACTTGTAGTTTGTTTTGAGAAGCCAAAAGAAACATTTCAGGAAGAATTTCTGAAAACAATAATTTCACTTCTTCTTTCGTCCAGCTTCCTAAACCAGATCCGGATAATTGAAGATCAACGCTTCGCAGAATTTGAGCTGATAATTGAATAATATCGCCCGACATAGAACCTACAGAAACGTATCTCGTTTTGGGTGTGAAATTTCCGTTTCCTTTTAAAACAGAAAGAATAAGCTCTGCCGAATGTCCCCATAAATAATCCAAAACAATATCGATGGGTGTATTTTGATGGATTTCTTTAAGTTTTGAAACGAAACTTTCATCATCCTGTTTTAAAGAAACAATTTCATCGGCGCCTAATTCTAAAAGACTTTCAAGCGTTTTTTCGTTTCTTCCGGTTACGATTATTTTCTTTGCACCATAATGTTTCGCAATCTGAATGGCCATTTGACCTGTAAAACCAGTTGCCCCATTAATTAAAACCGTTTCTCCGGGTTTTATTCCGGCTCTAAAACGAAGTGCCATCGCAGAACCTGCAACCGCATTTGGCATTGCCGCTGCCGTTGCATCATCGATTCCATCAGGCAATACAACCAATCGGTTTTTCTCAACTAAAGCTTTTTCTGCGATTGTTCCCGAAATTCCTCGGGCATAGACTTTTGTTCCGTTTTCAAGTAAACCAATTCCGTCGCTTCCAATTACAGTTCCGTTTTGATTCTCGTTTTCAGAAGAATAATGTTGGCCGCTTGCAATTCCTTTGTCTAAGTTGGTAATCGCAACGGCTGTAACCGAAATTAAAACTTCGTTTTCATTTGCTGCGATTGGTTCTGGAAATTCTGCGTATTTTGGCAATTCGCCTTTTGTATAAACTACTGCTGCTTTCATAATTATTAAATTTTATGAAGCAAAATTAGACAGCCGTTTAAGGGCAGACGATAACATTTGTTATCAAATGAAACAAAAGCAATTATTAAGTTCTTATTTTTTTTTACCATATAAGTTATATAAGAAATTATGAGCCAAACTTAAATTAACTTATATAACTTACAAGGTGAATTTTAATCATTTTTGTGTGCTAATTTACTTTTGATTCGGCTTAAATGAACTGTGCTTACACCAAGATAAGAAGCAATATAATGCTGCGGAACACGCTGTACAATTTGAGGTTTTTCTTCAATTAAACTAAGATAACGCTGAGCAGGGGAGTCTTTTATGAAAGAAAAAAAGTGTTTCATATAATCGAATGTTCTTTGAAAAAGCATATCGATTAATTTGTCCCGAAGCTCTGGAATTTCTTTAATTTCTTCTATAATTATATCCAGATCTTTTTTATGAATCCACCATAAAACAGAAGGTTCAATTGTTTCGACCACAACCGGACTTGGAAACTTTTTCATGAAACTTTCGATAGAAGCCACGCTTTGATTTTCAAAAAAGAATTGAGAAGTCAAATCTTTTCCGTTATTATTAAACCAAACCCTGATACAGCCTTTTTCGATTATAAAAAGCTTTTTAGAAACTTCGCCTTCTTCTATAAGGACAGTTTTCGACGGGACTTCAATACGGTTAAAATAACTCGTATATTCATTCCACTTTTCATCGGTTATAGGGAATTTATTTCGGAATTGACTGAACATTAATTATCTATTTTTTAGCTCCGTATTTTAATAACAATTTGACTTTTGCTGAATTACCACTCATTTTTGCATACTTTAAGGCTGTCCCTTCATCAATTGCTCTATTCAAATTTGGATTTGCATTATTTTTCAATAAACATTCTAAGACTTCAATTGAACCAAAACTAGAAGCACTCATTAAAGCATTATATCCATTTTCTAAAGATGTATTTGGATCTGCTCCATGATTAATTAATATTTGAATATTTCTTGCATTGCTTTCACTTGCAGCTTGAATCATATAATCATTCAGATTGTTTATTTTGCCCGTTGCTAACAGATTTTCAACTGCAATATCATTATTCATAAACAAAGCAACATCTAATGCATTTAAGGCCCAACGAGTATTTTTACCATTGGCAATAAAATTTACATCTGCATTTTGATTTATTAAAGTAATAAATTCCTTAGTATCATTATCATAAATAGCATGCATTAGTGGAGACCAGTATTCTTTTTCATCATCCCATTTTTCCTTATCATGTATATCACATGAGTTGAGAATAATTAGAAAAAAAATACATAAAATTTTATTCATTAAGTCTTTTAATTTAAAAATTCTACTTCGAATCCGATTCAACCTCAAACAATTGCACCTGACTTTTCAATCGGTCAATTAATAAATTCATCATTCTTTTGTTTAAACTCGATGAATTCTGAATATAGGTTTCATATTCTTCAATTGTAAAAAGCGCCATTACGATGCCTTTAAGGGAATTTCGGAACTTAATATCTTTTTGAATGGAGTTTTCAATAGTCTGTAGTTTTTTCTCTACTGAATAAGAATAAAAATCGGCTTTGTTTTTATTTATGTAGTTCATAAAAACAGCCACAAACAAATCATTCTGAAGCTTCAAAATAGGTCTAATAGTCTGATTTTGAAAGATCTCATCTGATGAAGATTGAGCACTTACGGTTCCTAAAGTTTCGCCTCTGAATTCTCTTAAAAAAGTGTCTCTATCTGCCATGTTTTTTATTTAAATTTAGAAAAAAATCTAATACAAAAACCATTTAACCATTTAAGTTGTATAAGATAATTTAAGATTTACTCTTAACGCACTAAAATTGATTGTATTTTTAATAAAAATTCCTAAGTAACGCAAAAAAAGAATTTTATTTAAATGAACTTATATAACTTACATGGCTAAAAAACACACATTCATGAATTTAAAATCTTTACTATTTCTTGTTTTAGTTTTAATCACCATCCTTTCTTGTAATTCTAAAGAAGAGAAAAATGGTTATAAAGAAGTTTTCTATCAGGCGGTAAACAATAAAGACACGGCTGTTTTAGCTTTAAACATAAGCGATAAACGTTTTTACGGACGTTATGAAATCTCGTATTATAAAACCGGGAAAGATTCCGGAGACGTAAGAGGCGATATAAAAGGAAATACACTGAGAGGCGATTTTCATTTCATTTCGAATGGAGGAAGCTGGAAAAGACTGCCCTTGGCTTTGCTTAAAAAAGAAAACAAACTGATTCTGGGAAATGGAGTAGTGGGAACTTACATGAATCTTCCCTGCTATATTCAGGGAACTTTGAATTACAATGATCCAAAGTTTGTTTTTGAAGAAATTATCAAGTAGTGTTCAGTGTTCAGTCTCAGTATTCAGTTTTTAACTGAGACTGTAAACTGCGACTGAATACTGTACACTGAATACTGAGACTGCGACTGAATACTGAATACTAAAAAATTATCTATCCAAACGTCCAATCTGTGATGGGAGTTCGAATATTTCAAGATCGAAATAGATTACAGAAGCCATAACGTGATCGAAAATATCCGACATTATATATTCATAGTTCGCCCAGCGCTTATCACTCGAAAAAACATAAATTTCCAGCGGAACTCCATGGGCAGTCGATTGCAGCTGACGGCACATAATATGCATGTTTTTATTCAACCCTGGATGATCTAGTAAATACTGCATAATATACTTTCTGAACATTCCTAAATTGGTCATATTACGGCCGTTAAGCAAAAGTGATTTATCGATACCGCGAAGGTCATTGTATTTTTCAATTTCGGCTTGTCGGGTTTCGATATAAGAAGTAATAAGCTGTATTCCTTTCATGTGATTTAAATCATCATTATTAAGAAAACGAATACTGCTGCTTTTAATTAAAACGTGTCTTTTAATACGTCTTCCGTCAGATTTCTGCATGCCTCGCCAGTTCTGAAAAGAATCTGAACTCAAAGCATAGGTTGGAATCGTGGTAATCGTATTATCGAAATTTCGAACTTTTACAGTTGTCAAATTAATTTCGATTACATCACCATCGGCACCAAATTTATCCATAGTAATCCAGTCACCAATACGAACCATGTCGTTTATGGCAACCTGAACACTTGAAACAAATCCTAAAATGGTATCTCTGAAAATCAAGATAATAATAGCCGAAAGTGTTCCTAAAATGGTTAATAATTCGCCTTTTTTGATTCCGAATAAAGTTGAAATAATCATCGCAACTCCAAAAATCCAAAGCACAATCATAATAACCTGAACGAAACTATCGATAGGTTTATCGCTGTATTCCGGTTTTTGTTTTAAGTAATCACGTAAAGCATTAAAAATCGTTCTAATAATCCATAAACTGATTAAAACGATATAAATACCTACGATTTTTCCAAAAAGCGATTCCCAGTACTCATATTTATCTAAAATAATGGGAACAGCTTTGTAAATAAAGAAAAACGGAATTAAATAAGCGGTGTATTTGGTGGTTTTATTGTGAATTAAATAATCATCAAACTTCGTTTTGGTTCGCTGGGCGAAAATGGCCGTAAGCGTCACCAAAACAAATTTTGCAATATAATAAATTCCAAATGCCAGAGCCACCATAATGGCAATATTAAAGACAAGACTGATATAAGACGCAAAGTTGCGGCTCATTCCCCAATCTCTAAAAAGCGGATATAAAAAGTTAAATATTTTATCCAAAAGTTTAAGCATTTGCTTTATTTTCTAAATATTTTTTCTCGATGTAAAAAGTTCCAAACGGAATAAGAGAAGCGATTAGTATAATGGCAAAAGTTTTTAAATCCCAGTTTTGAGATTTTTTCAATAAAAAAGCAAGAATAATATAACCAATAAATAACACTCCGTGTGTCATTCCTAGCGGTCTTAATAAGGTATGGTATAGTTCAGGATTGTTAGTTTTAATAATAAGCATATTGGCAAATAAAACTAAATATGAGATTCCTTCTAAGATAGCGGTAACTTTAAAAATCTTGAGCATGTATATGTTTTTTGAAATTATAGAAGCAAAATTAAGTATTATGGTTGGTTTTTAAGTTATGTCTCAGGAAAGTAATTTACTTTTGTATTCTTAAACTTTGATAATGAGCAAACGCGATTTAAAAAAATATTTAGCTGAATTAACCAAAGAACAGCTCGAAGAACAGCTTATCGAATTGTATGAAAAATTCAGCCCCGTAAAAGTTTATTACGATTTTGTTTTTAACCCAAAAGAAGATAAACTTTTGCAGGAAAGCAAAGTAAAAATCTCTCATGAATACTTCCCTGTAAAGAAACCAAATGCAAGATGGCGTCCAAAAGCCAAAATGCGCAGGTCTGTGGCTCAAAAAATCATCAAACATTTTATAATGTTAGGCGTCGATCCGTTTATTATTGCCGATTTGATGTTTTATAATATCGAAATTGCGCAAACGTATTCGTCAAATAATTTCATAAAGCAGGAATTATTTTACAAAAGTATTTTTAATTCGTTTGAACAAGCAGTAAATTTTGTAATTTCTAACGGAATTTTGACTGAATTTAATGCAAGAGTTCAATCCGTTTATCAAGAAACTTTGCAGCAAAAATGGAAAAACAGGCATGATTTTGAAGCAATTCTGGACAAAATCGACTTATAAAAGCACTTCCTATAAAAAATCTTATTTAAAAAAAACATTTATTTTAGGTTAAAATAGGATGAATAACTGTTTTTTCGGTGTATTTTTGCAAAAATCCAAAAACAAACAATGTCTCAAAACACTTTAGAAATAGAAAGAGAAGAGAAAAAAGAACTTTATGCATACCAAAAAGGCGATATTGACGCCATTTTTGACCGTTTAGACAATGCTCCTCAAAAACATCATTTATTGTATCAGCTGCCAACAGGAGGCGGAAAAACAGTAATTTTCTCAGAAATTGTGCGTCGTTATTTATCTAATAATGACAAAAAAGTGGTTGTTTTAACACACCGTATCGAACTTTGTAAGCAAACATCAAAAATGCTGAAAGGCTTTGGCGTAAGCAACAAAATAATCAACAGTAAGGTGAAAGAATTGCCGGACCAAAATGAGTTTTCTTGTTTTGTGGCAATGGTTGAAACGTTAAAAAACCGTATCAATGACGAGAAACTGCATCTTGACAATATTGGTTTGGTGATTATTGATGAGGCGCATTATAATTCATTTAGAAAATTATTAAACTCGTTCAAAAATGCTTTTATTTTAGGAGTTACGGCAACACCGTTAAGTTCTAATATTAAACTGCCAATGCACCAAAGTTATGATGAACTTATTGTGGGTGATACTATTGGTTCATTGATTGATAAAGGATTCCTGGCCAGAGCAACTACTTATAGCTACGATGTTGGATTAACGTCGTTAAAAGTAGGTATCAATGGAGATTATACGGTAAAATCTTCTGATGATTTGTATACCAATTCTATGATGCAGGAAAAACTGCTTCATGCTTATACAGAACGTTCTTTGGGTAAAAAGACCTTGATTTTCAATAACGGTATTCATACTTCCTTATATGTATATGAAACTTTTAGAGAAGCCGGTTACGATATCAGACACCTTGACAATACAAGCAGTTCTGAAGAACGTAAAGACATTTTACAATGGTTTAAGAAAACTCCGGATGCTATTTTGACTTCGGTTGGAATTTTAACAACTGGATTTGATGAGCCTACTGTAGAAACTATTATTCTAAACAGAGCAACAAAATCACTTACTTTATATTACCAAATGATTGGCCGCGGATCTCGTAAATTACCTGGTAAAGACGAATTTACAGTTATTGATTTAGGAAACAATGCCGCTCGTTTCGGGTTATGGAGCGAACCGGTAAACTGGCAGCACATTTTTAAATCTCCAGAGTTTTATTTGGAGAATCTTAGAGATGATACCGAAATTGAAATGTTCTTTAAATACAGCATGCCGGCAGAGTTAAGAGCAAAATTCAGTAAAACGGCCGATGTTACTTTTGATGTTGATGAAGAACATAAACTGGCGATCAAACAAAATTTACGTTCGAAAATTGTTTTAGATAAATCGCTGGAACAACATGCTGCAATGTGTGTGGATAATACCGAAACGCTTCAGGAAGCAAAAGCGTTATCTAAAGAATTAGACGACGATATCGAATGCCGAATTAAACGTTATGCAAAATGTTTAAGCCAATGCAGTAAAAACTACCGCGAATGGCTTCTTGACGATTACAAGCAAAGATTAACCTTATTAGTAGGTAAAAAATATCGTGAAAAAATCATGAACGAACCGGATTGATAAATTTAGAGGAAAGTCTAAAGTTTTAAAAGTCATAAAGTTCCTTATTAAGGAATCTTAAATAAAGTAAACCATTAAGATGTTTTGATTTATTCCAAATATCTTAATGGTTAAATAATTTTAAAGGGAAATAAATCGCTTACAGATTTTAGCAAAATCTAAAATCTAAAGTCAAAAATCTAAAATTAAATCATGTCTAAACAATTCTCAACATTAGGACTTTCAGCGCCAATTTTAAAAGCTTTGGGCGAATTAAACATCGTTGAACCAACTGAAATTCAACAAAAAACAATTCCGCTTTTATTGTCTGAAAACCACGATGTTGTTGGTTTAGCCAAAACGGGAACAGGAAAAACTGCTGCTTTTGGACTGCCTTTACTGCAATTAATCGATACAGAATCTCCTGTTGTACAAGCCGTTATTTTAGTTCCAACCAGAGAACTTGGCCATCAGATTTTCAGAAATTTAGAAGATTTTTCTAAACACATTCCAAATATTTCGATTGCTGCAACTTGTGGTGGAATTCCAATCAAACCTCAAATTGAACGTCTTACATCACCAACGCATATTATTGTAGCGACTCCGGGACGTTTAATCGACTTGATTCAGAGAAAAGCCGTTGATTTAAAACAAACTCAATATTTGGTTTTAGATGAAGCCGATGAAATGGTTTCTATTCTAAAAGAAAGCCTGGATGAAATCGTTGCCGAACTTCCTAAAAAACACCGCACTTTATTGTTCTCTGCTACTTTACCAGGAACAATAAAACAGCTGATTCAGAATTACTTAAACAAAAATGTAGTTCAGGTAAGCGCCAATATGGAAACAGTTGGAAACCAAGGAATTGATCACGAATATATTGTAGTAGATCCTATTGAAAAGTTAGATGTTTTGATGCATTTTCTAAATTCAAAAGACGGAGAACGCGGAATTATTTTCTGTAAAACCAAAGCTGCGGTTAATAAACTGGCAAAAAATCTGGCTATAAACCGTTTTTCTTCGGGAGCAATTCACGGAAGTTTATCTCAGGGAATTCGTGACAGAATTATGGAGCAATTCCGCGAAGGACACATTAATATTTTGGTTGCCACCGATTTAGCTGCAAGAGGAATTGATGTAAAAGAAATTTCGTATGTAGTAAACTACCATTTACCAGATGCTTATGAAACTTACGTTCACCGAAGCGGAAGAACAGCCAGAGCTGGAGCAAAAGGACTTTCGTTAACTGTTTTACAGGAAGAAGAAGTGGCTGAAATTGCAGATTTTGAAAGAGAATTGGGACTTAAATTTACTAAATTCCAAAAACCTTCAGCATTGAGTATCGAAGAAAATAATACGCTTTTATGGGCCAAACAAATCTTCAAAACAAAACCAAACCATGATATTTCGAACGACTTAAAAACAAAAGTTAAAACCGTTTTTCATCATCTTACAAAAGAAGAATTGATAGAAAAATTGTTAGCTAATTACGTCTTACAAAACAAGATTGAGGTCACAGAAAAACCTGTTAAAAAATTCAAAAAGTAGTAAATATGACAATTGTCATTGCATATTAAAGTTGTATATTTATAAGGAATTATTTTATAATCCTACTTAATAAACAACATATATGAACATAGTCATAATAGGAGGTGGTTTTGCGGGAATTAATCTCGCAAAAGAACTCGTAAACCATCCAGATATACAAGTAACGCTTGTAGACAAAAACAATTATAACTTTTTTCCGCCTCTTATATATCAGGTTGCAACCGCTTTTTTAGAGCCTTCAAGTATTAGTTATCCTTTTAGAAAATTTTTTGCCGGCAAAAAGAACCTGCAGTTTCGTTTAGGCGAATTACTTTCTGTAGTTCCTGCCGAAAATAAAATCATCCTTAATAACGGCGAATTAACATACGATCATCTGGTTTTTGCTACGGGTGCCGAAACTAGTTATTTTGGCATGGAAAACGTAATGAAAAACGCCATTCCGATGAAAACCTTAAATGATGCCATCGAAATGCGAAATGCATTGCTTAAAAACCTTGAAAAAGCTGCCATTACAAAAGATATCCGCAAACGTCGTAAATTATTAACTATCGTTGTTGCCGGAGGAGGACCAACCGGAGTGGAAGTTTCTGGTATGTTTGCCGAAATGAGAAAAAACATTCTTTTAAAAGAATATCCGGAATTAGAAACTTCTGCCAGCAACGTTTATTTAGTCGATGGCGGCGATGCTTTATTGGCTCCAATGAGTAAAGCTTCGCAGCAAGATACACTCGAAGCATTAACAAAACTTGGTGTTGTAGTTAAACTTCATACCCGCGTTACTGATTATGTAGACGATACCGTATATTTTGAAAACGGAGATACCATCAAAACCAAAAATTTAATTTGGGCGGCCGGAGTTTCTGCAAAACTTTTCGACGGAATTCCAAAAGAAAGTTACGGTCGCGGCCGAAGAATGGCAACAGATCAATACAATAAAGTAAATGGTTTAGAAAATATCTATGCAATTGGTGATACTGCCATTACTGCCGGAGATAAAAACTTCCCAGACGGACATCCGCAAGTGGCGCAGGTAGCCATTCAGCAAGGATTAAATTTAGCCAAAAACTTTAAAGCAATGACTCAAAATAAACCGCTAAAGGCATTTGCATACAATGACAAAGGTTCTATGGCAATCATAGGAAAAAATAAAGCCGTGGTTGACTTACCAAGTCCAAAATGGCATTTTAAAGGTTTCTTTGCCTGGGTAATCTGGTTGTTTATCCACTTAATTTCCTTAATCACGTATAGAAACAGATTAAATACATTCTGGAACTGGATGGTAGCCTACTTCGCAAGAGACCAATCTCTGAGAATGATCATCAGACCAGATAAAAAACAACAAATGGAATAACGGGAATTAATTTTGAATCTCTCAAATTCCAAATTCCAATAAAAAGGCCAGAATTTATAAATTCTGGCCTTTGTTTTTATAACAGTTTGTCATGATAAGGTAAAATGAGAAAATCTGTTTTAATCCGTGTTTTTGCAAAGCAAATCCTTGTAATCTGTGTGTTATATTTTTACATCATTTGGTATTTGGAATTTGAGATTTGGAATTTGAGATTTGGAATTTGAGATTTGGAATTTGGAATTTAAAAATTAAATCCTTAGTGCCCAACCACAATATCATCATCTACAGCAACTTCTACTTTATTTTTGATAAATTTCTTTCCGATATTTAAAACTATAAAAGCAATAATGGTCGTAACCGTCATAATAAGAACCATTGGCGCTACAGAATCTTTTACAAAAATTCCAACGGCAAAAGAGGCTAAAGATCCTAAACCTAATTGAATCGCTCCCATTAAAGCCGAAGCACTTCCTGCATTTTTAGCAAATGGAGCCATTGTAAGTCCGGCAGTATTAGGATTAGAAATTCCCAAGCAGCCTAAAAACAAGAACAAAAGCGCTATCGTTTCATACAATCCCAATAAGTTGTTTATTGAAAGTACAAGAAAAACAATGCTGACAACAGACTGCAGAATTAAAGCTCCAAAAATCATCTGTTCACTTGAAAATTTCTTCAATAAAAGCGAGTTTAACTGACTCGAACCAATAAAACTAACCGACATAAAGGCGAAAATCCATCCGTAAGTTTTAGCATCGACATGATAAATATCCATAAAAATGATAGGGGAGGCTGCTACATACGTAAATAATCCCGAAAAAGCGATTGCTCCCGTAAACGCATAAGTATAAAACTGAGCTTCTTTCAATACTTTTAAGAAATTCGAAATAATTGGTTTTGGTTTTAATGATATCGAAGTATCTGGTTTGTAACTATTTGGCAAACCAATTTGAGCTGCGATTAGAATAGCAATTCCCATAAACATTAAGATCAAAAATACCGTGTGCCAGCCATAATCTTCGGTAACATAACCGCCAATTGTAGGCGCCAGCATCGGCGAAAGCCCTAAAACCAACATCAGCAAAGAAAATACTTTTGGAATATCTTTTACAGGAAACAAATCACGAACCATTGCCACAGAAGCTACTGTAGCAGCACAACTTCCGATAGCCTGAACAAAACGTAATAATATAAACTGATCAATATCAGCCACATAAACACATCCTAGAGAAGCTAAAATGTAGACCATTAAACCAATAAATAGTGGTTTTTTGCGTCCAAAACGGTCTAATAACGGTCCGTAGAGTAATTGTCCGGCAGAAATTCCAATAAAATAACTTGATAAACTCATCGAAACTTTAGCCACAGAAGTATTTAAATCTTTGGCAATCCCAGAAAATCCAGGCAAATACATGTCGATTGAAAAAGGACCAAGTGCTGTTAGAGAACCTAAAATAAGGATGAGTTTGATGTATTTTTTTGTTGTCATTTTCTTAAAAAACTGCTTATAATTTCGTGCAAAGATAAATATTTAGTATCTTGTTAGGAGTATTAATTACTTTTTATACAAAAGTGGTTTTTATAACGTTTCGAAAATGTTTTGAAACACTAACTTAAAAATTAAATTTTATGAAAAAATTCACTTTACTATTAGCACTTATTTTCACAACAGTATCATTTGCACAAACTATTTCCTCAAAAAAAGAAGACGTAAGTCCGGCGCAGTATGAATTATTACAAAAAGTTAATCAGTTTTATCCGGATATAACTTTAAACAAAACAATTACCAATTTTTATGCTGATGGAACTATTATCGACTCGCAGCAAGAATTTGATTTATCAACTTCTAAATTTTCGAAGTACAAATTAGGAATTGAGCCTGATAATAAAAAATTGATATTTGAATACGTATCAGACGAAACCGGAAAAGTTTATGGCGATGTTTCTATATTTAAAGGAAATGTTTTAAGAACAACATTCTCGGAGAAAACAAATCAGATTGAAGTTTCGCTTAACGGAAAATCCGTTTATTTGAAAAAAATAAAATAATTTTTCAAATATGAGAAATTTGAAGCATCACATATTATGTGATGCTTTTTTATTTGAATGCGTATAAATCCGTTATTTGAAATTTGAAAATTTTATTTTTCAAATATGAGAAAATTTAACGCTATAAAATGATACAAATTTGAATCACTGTAAATCTCATATTTGAAATAAAATAAATTATTTTTTGAAATACGCGATTTCTCAACAAGAGATAAACCTAAGTAATTGCTATAGATGTGAAGAAAATACAAAAATTGAAGCCTGGCAACCTGTTAATTTAATACAGATACTTTTGACCTATAATTTATATTATGTAAAATAGAAATTATTGAAAAAGATTCTACTAAATCATTCTTTTTCAAATTCTTATATCTTCTTTTCGATGTGCAATAAACAAAACTACTTCAAAATGAATTATTTAGACTTATACTCCTTCTGATTTTCTATATCAAACAGAAATAAACCTTACATTAAAATGTAAAAAAAACATTTTAAAGCCTTGAATTCAGTAAATCTTAACATTTCTTTAAAATAATTAGATTCTCGTCAAGTTGGTTTCATTGTAAGAGTTTATTTTATTATTTTTACATTCGATATTTTAAAATAAATTATCAATTATATGAATACAATTGCTGAGCATATTGCAGATTTTTTAAAAGAATACCCGCCGTTTGATAATTTAACTTTTCAGGAATTATCAGATATTGCTACAAATATTCGTGTTATCAATTTAGAAAAACATGCAGTATTGTTTCAAATTAATGATGTTTTGCACGACAGCTTTTATGTCGTGGCTTCTGGTGTTATTAATTTAACCACAATTGCTGATGCCGAGGAAACTATTATTAATAAGTGTCATGAAGGTGATGTTTTTGGTTTACGCCCGTTTTTTGCCAAAAATAACTATATGATGACAGCAAAAGCGCGTGAAGAAAGTATAGTTTATGCTATTCCTATTGCGGTTTTCAGACCTTTTGTAGCTAATAATTCGGATGTTTTAAACTTTTTACTGGAGAGTTTTGCCATAAATTCAAGACATACAAAAGATAATGTTCGCTCTAACGGAAAATTAGATACTGATAATAATTTTATCGATCAGCAGTCGGAAATTCAATATATACAGTCTCTGGCTTATAATAACTCTCCGTTAACTACTGAATCTCATCATATTGTAAAAGATGTCGCAATTTTAATGACAGAATCTATGGTGGATAATATCGTGGTTTGCGAAAAAAATCATCCTATTGGTATTGTTACCAATGCCGATTTATCGTCTAAAATTGCAACCGGCCGTTATCCTATTACTGAAACGATTGATAAAATCATGTCATCGCCTGTTGTTACTGTAATTGAAAATGTTTCTTTAGCCGAAGCACAGCTTTTGATGCTAAAACACAACGTTTCTCACTTATGCGTAACCAAAGACGGTACAAGTAAATCTGTAGTAAAAGGAATTATTTCTGAGCACGATTTAATTGTAGCTCAAGCCAGTAACCCTGGCGTTTTAATTAAGGAAATTAAACGTTCTCAGCTTCCAAAAGATTTAAAACAAATTCGTGATCGATTATCTGATTTGATTCAGAATTCGATTCAGAAAAACATACCAATTTCTCATGTAAGCAATATTGCAAGCGAAATTAATCTGGCTATTATAAAACGTGCGGTAGAATTGTCTATTTTAGATTTAGGCTCCCCTCCTGCCAGATTTGCCTGGTTGAGCATTGGAAGTCAAGGCCGAAAAGAACAGCTTTTATTAACGGATCAGGACAGTATTTTAATTTTTGAAGATGTTGCTCCGGAAAAATACAGAGAGGTAAAAGATTACTTTTTAAGACTTGCAAAACGTACTACGGCCATTCTGGAAAAAGTGGGTTATGAATATTGTCCAAATGGTCACATGGGAAGCAATATGCTTTGGTGTAAATCATTGAGTGACTGGACAAAACAATACAACAGCTGGATGAATACTCCAGGTGAAAACAGCAATGACCTAAGCAGTATTTTCTTTGATTATGAGATCGTTTTTGGTGAACCAAAAATTGAAGAAGTGATCGAAAATGTTATTTTTAAGAATGCTGTAAACAATACTTTATTCTTTGACTTTTTAGGAAACGATGCTTTAAAGAGAAATTCTCCTTTGAGTTTTTTCAAGAAATTCATTGTTGAAGAAGAAGGTCCGGAAAAAGGAAAATTTGATATTAAAACCCGTGCCTTAATGCCGTTAATTGACAGCGCGCGTTTGTTAATTTTAAGTGCTAATATTAAAGGAATTAAAAACACCTACTTAAGATTCAAACAATTAGCGATTACCGATTCTAAAAACGCCGAAATATATTTAAGTTGTGCCGAAGCTTTCTTAACGCTTTCAAAATTCAGAACTGTTGAAGGTTTAAAGAATGACGATTCGGGGCAATACATCAATTTAAGAGAAATGTCTAAAACAGACAAAGAGAAGTTAAAAAATGCTTTGACCCCGATGAAAGACCTTGAGGAACTTATTAAGAGTAAATTTCAACTGACACAATTCTCATAAAATATGCTAGACTGGCTTAAAAATATCAATAAAGAATATCCGGAATTCTGGAAAGATTACTTAACTAAATTAGAAGCAAAACCCAATAAATTTGTGGTTTTATCAACCGAAACTTCGGGATTGAACCCTAATAAAGATGTGATTTTGTCTCTGGGAGCTTTTTCGGTTATTGACGACAGTATTGTAATTAAGGAAAATTTTGAAGCTGTTTTACTTCAGTATAAATTTTTAGAGGAAAACGGTATTTCTAATGAGTTTATCATCGAAAGTAAAATGACCAAAATGCCGGAAGCTGAGGCTTTGGAAGCTTTTATTAATTTCCTTGGTAATTCGGTTTTAGTGGGACATCATATCAATTTTGATATCGAAATGTTAAACGCCGCTTTAGAAAGATTAGACTGCGGACGATTAAAAAATGAAGCTTTGGATATTGATGTCATGTACCGTAAATTAACAGATATTAATGACAAACAATTCTCTTTAAACGATTTATGCGAAATTTACAAAATTCCAAAAAGCGACAGAAACTCATCTGCAGAAGATGCTTATAAAATTGGACTCTTGTTTTTGAAATTGAAATCGAGATTAGGGATTAAATAAACATAACAATCTACAAAAAAGAACTATACGCGATATTGTCATTCCTCGGAATGACAAACTATGAGCTAATACTTTGTGAAGCTTCGACTTCGCTCAGCCTGACAATAGAAATCTTTACAAAACAAACCATAAAAAAATGCCTCTTAATAATTTAAGAGGCATTTTTTATTTCTATTTATCTTCAATTATGAAATTCTTTCTTTCATAATCTCTTCTACGATTTCCGGATTCAATAAAGTTGATGTATCTCCAAAATTAGAGAAGTCTCCTTCGGCAATTTTACGTAAAATTCTACGCATAATTTTTCCAGAACGTGTTTTTGGTAAACCAGAAACGAATTGAATTTTATCTAATTTTGCGATTGGCCCAATATGGTCTGCGATATATTGATTGATCTCTTTACTTAAGTTCGTTCTATCTCTAACTTCTCCAGTTTCTTTTAAGATTACATAACCGTATAAAGCATTTCCTTTAATATCATGAGGGAATCCAACAATTGCAGATTCAGCTACTGCCGGATGTTCGTTGATTGCATCTTCGATAGGCGCAGTTCCTAGATTGTGTCCAGAAACAATTACAACATCATCTACTCTACCTGTAATTCTGTAATATCCAACTTCATCTCTCAATGCACCGTCACCTGTAAAGTATTTTCCAGGGAAAGCAGAGAAATACGTTTCTTTATAACGATCGTGGTCTCCCCAGATAGTTCTGGCGATTCCAGGCCATGGAAATTTAATACATAAACTGCCCACAACTTGGTTTCCTTCAATCTCATTGCGTTTTTCATCCATTAAAACAGGCTGAATTCCCGGTAATGGTAAAGTTGCATAAGTTGGTTTTGTAGGTGTAACAAAAGCAATAGGCGAAATCATGATTCCTCCCGTTTCTGTCTGCCACCAAGTATCAACCACCGGACATCTTTTATCTCCTACGTGGTCATTAAACCAGTGCCAAGCTTCTTCGTTGATTGGTTCTCCAACAGATCCAATCACTTTTAGAGATTTTAGAGGATATTTTTGAATATAATCTAAACTTTCTTTTGCTAATGAACGTATTGCAGTTGGCGCAGTATAGAATTGTGTAATTTTATGTTTTTCGATGATATCCCAAAAACGACTGAAATCCGGATAAGAAGGAACTCCTTCAAAAATTACAGTTGTACCGCCATTTAATAATGGTCCGTATAGAATATAAGAGTGTCCTGTAATCCATCCAATATCAGCAGTACACCAGAAAATATCGTTTTCTTCGTGGCTGAAAACATTTTTGAATGTATACGCTGTATAAACCATGTATCCAGCTGTTGTATGTACCATTCCTTTTGGTTTTCCTGTTGATCCTGAAGTATATAAAATAAACAAAGGATCTTCGGCGTCCATGATTTCAGCAACGCTGTTATCTAGAGCTGCATCTAATAAAGGCTGTAACCAAATGTCACGTCCTTCTTTCATTGCAACTTCTGTTTTTGTTCTTTTTACAACTAAAACTTTTGTTACAGACGGGCAGGTATCTAAAGCTTCGTCAACGATTCCTTTTAAATCGATTGTTTTGTTTCCTCTGTAACCACCATCAGATGTAATCACCATTTTACATTCGCAGTCGTTAATTCTTGCAGAAACTGCAGAAGCAGAAAATCCGGCAAAAATTACAGAGTGAATGGCTCCAATTCTGGCACAAGCTAGTACAGCAACTGCCAATTCCGGAATCATTGGTAAATAAATACAAACACGGTCTCCTTTGCGAACTCCCTGCTCACGCAGCACATTCGCCATTTTAGAAACTCTTTCGTATAATTCGTTGTAAGTTATATGTAATGCACTTTCAGAAGGATCATTCGGTTCAAAAATAATAGCCGTTTTATCTCCTCTTTTGCTTAAGTGTCTGTCGATACAATTTTTGGTAATGTTAACTTTTGCATCAGTAAACCATTTTACTTCAGCATCGGCCATATTAAAATCAACAACTTTCTCCCACTGTTGATACCAAGTAAAATTTTCTTCGGCAATTTTTCCCCAAAATTTTCTCGGCTCTCTTATTGACTTATTGTAATGTTTAAAATATTGTTCTAAATTTTCAATTTTATAATAACTCATAGTTTTGTGGAATTTTTTTTTATAAATGTATTAAATCTGCTTCTATTCTTAAAATTATTTAATTCATAAATTTTGTCAAAAAAAAACATATAATAAATAAAATATACGTTTTTTTTAAAGTTATTCTAAAAAAACCTGTTTTAAAGAAAAAGGTAAATCACAAAAAAGGCATGACAAACAAATTATCACACCTTTTTATTTAACAAATTTCAATAACAATTAATTTTGTAATTCTGCATTACAATACTTATCTATTTTGAAAATAGCAGCATCTTTATTAATTAAAACAGAAATTTTAACAAGTATACTTTTTTAAACTAAAAAGTACACCCCTTATTTAGGGATCAGCCTCACTTAACCTGCTAACCTCACGAAGTTAAGTGAATGCAATATGCATCTATATCTATTTTTTTAATAAGTGCTTACTAATTCAAAATATTAATTCAAAACATTGATACAGAGCAAATTCCACTTCATTGGAATGCGTGGAAATTCCCAAATTTATTATCCAATTTTTTTCATTGCCGTCATAGACTCTCTTAACCAAGCTCCTACTTCTTCGATAGGATGCTGACGAATTTCTTTGTTTACTGCAATAAGTACAGCATTATCTACACCATTTGAAGTAGAAAACGGTTTTCCGATGATATTAGTATCAACAGTTTTCATAAATTCAGTCAATAATGGTTTACAAGCGTGGTCGAATAAATAACAACCATATTCTGCTGTATCAGAAATTACACGGTTCATTTCGAATAATTTCTTTCTTGCAATAGTGTTTGCAATTAATGGCAATTCGTGTAAAGACTCATAATAAGCTGATTCTTCGATAATTCCAGCTTCAGTCATTGTTTCAAAAGCCAGCTCAACACCCGCCTTTACCATTGCAATCATTAAAACTCCATTGTCAAAATATTCCTGCTCTGAGATTGGAGCTTCTTGCGGTGCTGTTTTTTCGAAGTTAGTTTCTCCTGTTGCAGCTCTCCATTTCAATAAGTTCACATCGTCATTAGCCCAGTCAATCATCATCGTTCTTGAGAATTCTCCAGAAATGATATCGTCTTGGTGTTTTTGGAATAAAGGACGCATAATGTCTTTTAATTCTTCAGCTAATTCGTAAGCTTCAATTTTTGCAGGGTTTGATAAACGGTCCATCATGTTTGTGATACCTCCATGTTTCAAAGCCTCCGTGATAGTTTCCCATCCGTATTGAATTAATTTTGAAGCGTATGCAGGATCAATTCCTTTTTCAACCATTTTATCAAAACATAAAATAGATCCAGTTTGAAGCAATCCACAAAGAATCGTCTGCTCACCCATTAAATCTGATTTTACTTCAGCTACGAAAGATGATTTTAAAACTCCTGCTTTGTGTCCTCCAGTTGCTACAGCATAAGCTTTTGCCTGATCTAAACCAAAACCGTTTGGATCGTTTTCTGGGTGAACTGCGATAAGTGTTGGTACACCAAAACCTCTTTTGTACTCTTCACGAACCTCAGAACCAGGACATTTAGGAGCACACATAATTACAGTAATATCTTTACGAATCTGCATTCCTTCTTCAACAATATTAAAACCGTGAGAATAAGCTAAAGTCGATCCTTGTTTCATTAATGGCATAATAGCAGTAACTACAGCAGTATGTTGTTTGTCTGGAGTAAGATTACAAACTAAATCAGCAGTTGGAATTAATTCTTCATAAGTACCTACTTTAAACCCATTTTCAGTTGCATTTTTATATGAAGCTCTCTTTTCTGCAATTGCATCTGCACGCAATGCATAAGAAATGTCTAAACCTGAATCTCTCATGTTTAAACCTTGATTCAAACCTTGTGCACCACATCCAACAATAACAACTTTTTTTCCTGCTAATGCTGAAATTCCGTCTGCAAATTCTGATTGCTCCATAAATTCGCAAACTCCTAGTTGCTCTAATTGTAATCTAAGTGGTAGTGTGTTGAAATAATTTGCCATTTTGTTTTAAAATATTTAATGAAATGAAATTTAATAATTGATTATATTATAAATAATTACGATTCTAAAAATCGCTTTTAATTGTATTATGATAATGATTCTAATAAAGAGGAAATCTCCATTTTTTGTTTAGAAACCGAAATTCTTCCAGAGCGTACAAACTGCATAATTCCGTATGGTTTGAACTTTTGGTATAATTCTTCAATTTCAGAACGTCTTCCTGATTTTGAAATCACAAAGAAATCTCTTGAAACCGTTACAATCGTAGACTGGCTGTCTTTGATGATATTTTGAATTTGTTTCTCATCAAATAACAAATTTGAAGCAATTTTAAAAAGTGCATTTTCAAGAAAAATTGTTTCTTCATCTGTATGATAAAATGCTTTTATAACTTCAATTTGTTTTTCAATTTGTCCCACGATATTCTGAACCCATTTCTCAGTAGTGTTTACTACAATGATAAATCTTGAAACATTCTCAATTTCTGATTCTGAAACGTTTAAACTTAATATATTAATGTGACGCTTTAAGAATATCCCGGATATTCTATTTAACAAACCCACGTTATTTTCTGAGTATACCGATATGGTAAATGTTTTATCTTCCATGTTGTTTTTAGTTTTATTTGTTTCAGTCCCGATAGCTATCGGGATTGAAACATGAAACTTTTTTTAGCTTAATCTAATTTCTGAAACACAAGCTCCTGTTGGAATCATTGGGAAAACATTATTTTCCTTTTCTACCATGACCTCTAAGAAATAAGAATCTTTTGAAGCCAGCATTTCAGCAACAGCTGCATCTAAATCTTCGCGTTGTGTCACTTTTTTAGATTTAATATGATATCCTTCGGCAATTGCGGTGAAATTTGGATTAATCATTTTGGTAGATGCATATCGATTGTCAAAAAATAATTCCTGCCATTGACGTACCATTCCTAAAAACTCATTGTTTAGAATTACAATTTTTACCGGAACCTGAGTCTGGAAAATAGTACCCAATTCCTGAATCGTCATTTGGAATCCGCCATCACCAATAATAGCGACAACTTCGCGTTCTGGTTTTCCCATTTTGGCTCCAATTGCAGCCGGAAGTGCAAATCCCATTGTACCTAATCCGCCGGAAGTAATATTACTTTTGGTTGAATTAAATTTGGCATAACGACAAGCAAACATTTGATGCTGCCCAACATCTGAAACTATAATAGCATCTCCATTTGAGTGTTTATTGATCATTTCGATGGTTTCACCCATAGAAATTCCTTTGCCATTACTTGGATTAAGTTCTTCATTAATAACAGATTCTATTTCTATTTTATGAAGTTCTCTAAATTCATTAAGCCATGAATCGTGCGATTTTGCCTCAATTAATGGTAATAAAGCTGCCAGAGACTCTTTTACATCACCTAAAACAGCGATTTCAGTTTTAACATTTTTATCAACTTCGGCAGGATCAATTTCAAAGTGAATCACTTTTGCCTGTTTCGCATAAGTGCTTAATTTACCTGTAACACGATCATCAAAACGCATTCCGAAAGCAATTAAAACATCGCATTCGTTTGTTAGTAAATTTGGCGCATAATTTCCGTGCATTCCTAACATCCCAACATTTAACGGATGATCTGTTGGTAAAGCCGAAAGTCCTAAAATAGTCCATGCAGCCGGAATTCCTGATTTTTCAAGTAAAGCTTTAAATTCGGCTTCAGCCTGACCTAAAATGATTCCCTGACCAAAAACAATAAAAGGTTTTTTAGCACTATTAATTAAAGCTGCAGCTTCGGCAACTTTGTCTAGTTTTAATTTTGGAACCGGAACATAACTTCTAATTCCGGTACATTTTTCGTAACTAAAATCGAACTCATCAAACTGAGCGTTTTTAGTAATATCAATTAATACAGGGCCTGGACGTCCAGAACGAGCGATATAAAATGCTTTTGCTATAATTTCAGGAATTTGAGAAGCCTCAGTAACCTGAAAATTCCATTTCGTAACAGGAGTTGAAATTCCGATAATATCGGTTTCCTGAAAGGCATCAGATCCTAATAAATGTCTTCCTACTTGGCCTGTAATACAAACCATTGGAGTTGAGTCGATTTGAGCATCAGCAATTCCGGTAACGAGGTTTGTTGCTCCCGGTCCAGAAGTTGCGATAGCCACACCAACTTTTCCTGTTGCTCTTGCATATCCTTGTGCAGCATGTGTCGCGCCTTGTTCGTGGCGTACTAAAACATGATGCAGCTGATCCTGAAATTTATATAATTCGTCGTAAACAGGCATGATTGCTCCTCCCGGATAACCATAAATTAAGTCTACTCCTTCTTCTAATAAGCATCTAATAACGGCTTCGGCGCCTGATATTCTAATTGTTCCCATTTGGTAATTTTATTGTTTAGAATTCAGAAAATTTTATTCTCAAAATTCATTTTTTTTGTCGATTAATTATCGGTAACACAACCTGTTGAAGCACTGGAAACCGATCTTGCATATTTAAGTAAAACCCCTCTGTCAACTTTTAGCGCTGGTTGAACCCAAGCCGCTTTACGAGCTGCAAATTCTTCGTCAGATATTTTCAGGTCGATTGTATTTTTCACCGCATCGATAGCAATTAAATCTCCATCTTTTACTAGTGCAATACCACCTCCGTCATAAGCCTCTGGTGTTACGTGTCCTACCACGAATCCGTGTGAACCTCCGGAGAATCTGCCGTCTGTAATAAGTGCACAGCTGCTTCCTAATCCTGCACCAATAATAGCAGATGTCGGTTTTAGCATTTCAGGCATTCCCGGACCACCTTTTGGTCCACAACCTCTAATGACGACGACATTACCTGGTTTAATTTTTCCGGCTTGCAGACCAGGAATTACTTCAAATTCCCCTTCAAAAACTACAGCAGGTCCTTCGAAATATTCTCCTTCTTTTCCGCTGATTTTTGCTACAGCACCTTCAGAAGCAAGGTTTCCGTATAAAACCTGAATATTTCCTGTTGGTTTTAATGCTTTTTGAATTTCATGAATTACTTCTTGTCCGTCTTGTAAATCCGGTGTCGAAGCTAAGTTTTCAGCAACTGTTTTTCCTGTTACGGTTAAACAATCTCCGTGAATAAGTCCCACTTTCAATAAATATTTCATTACACCAGGAATACCTCCCACTTCGTGAATATCTTCCATCATGTATTTTCCGCTTGGTTTCATATCAGCAAGAACAGGAGTTCTATCGTTAATAGCTTGAAAATCATCAAGAGTAATGGTAATACCAACAGAGTGTGCCATTGCAATTAAATGCATAACTGCGTTTGTAGAACCTCCTAAAACTGCTACAATTGTAATAGCGTTTTCGAAAGCTTTACGAGTCATAATATCTCTTGGCTTAATATCTTTTTCTAATAAAACTTTAATAGCTTCTCCGGCAGCAATACATTCGTCTCTTTTTTCCTGACTCAAAGCAGGATTAGACGAACTGTAAGGCATACTCATACCTAATGCTTCAATTGCAGAAGACATAGTGTTTGCCGTATACATACCTCCGCAGGCACCAGCTCCAGGACATGCATTTTGAATAACTCCTTTAAAATCTTCCGGAGTAATTTCGCCTTTTACTTTTTTTCCTAAAGCTTCAAAAGCAGAAACGATGTTTAAAGATTCTCCTTTCCATTTTCCTGAGTGAATAGAACCTCCGTAAACCATCATTGAAGGACGGTTTAATCTTCCCATTGCGATTAATGCTCCAGGCATATTTTTATCGCAGCCAGGAATTGCAATAATACTATCGTACCATTGTGCGCCAGCTACAGTTTCGATAGAATCTGCAATTACATCACGAGAAACTAATGAATAACGCATTCCTTCGGTACCGTTAGAAATTCCGTCACTTACGCCAATGGTATTAAAAATAAGTCCGACCAGACCAGCATCCCAAACACCTTTTTTAACATCTTTTGCTAAATCATTTAAGTGCATGTTGCAAGTGTTACCATCGTAACCCATGCTCACAATACCCACCTGTGCTTTTTTCAAATCTTCTTCAGTTAAACCAATACCGTACAACATCGCTTGCGCCGCAGGTTGTGTTTGATCTTGAGTGATGGTTTTGCTGTACTTATTTAATTCCATTATTGTATTATTTTTTTTAATTTTTATTCAAAAAAAAACCTTCCAGTATTTGGAAGGTTTGTAATATAGTTTTTCAATTATATTTATACCATTCCCGATGCAGATGTGTGAATCACATTGACAACAACGACAGAAGTAATAATAATTGAGATTTGCATCTTTTATTTTTTTAGTGTGACAAAAGTATAAAAACTTTAAGAACTAAAAAAATAAAATCTCAACATTTTCAATACTTCTTGTTATTTAATTCATCATTTTAATAAAAAATCTAAACTATTGTCGACTGACCAATGTAAACATTGTCATTATTGAAATATAATAGGTCATCTTTGCTAAAAATGAAATTAGAAACAAACTCCCCTACTTCATTTGTGCCAAATTTTGAATCTGGTTTTAAATCAACCGTAACTACTTTATATTCAATTGCTTTTTCAACTGCTTTGTAAATCACATTTGCTTCTGTAAACAATCCGAAATGCTCTAACAACATCGCTGCTGATAAAATAGAAGCAATTGGATTGGCAATATTTTTTCCTTTTGCCTGAGGATAAGATCCATGAATTGGCTCGAAAAGCGCATTTTTTTCTCCTAAAGATGCCGATGCCAATAAACCAATTGAACCTGTAATTACGCTGGCTTCATCTGATAATATATCTCCAAATAAATTTTCTGTCAAAATCACATCAAATTGTTTTGGGTTTAAAATCAACTGCATTGCCGCGTTGTCTACAAATAAAAAGTCTAAGATCACATCCGGATAGCTTTCGCCTACTTTTTGAACCACTCTTCTCCACAATCTTGAAGTTTCCAAAACATTTGCTTTGTCAACCATAGTCAGCTTTTTGCGTCGGTTTTGTGCCGATTTAAAAGCCAAATGTGCAATTCTGGTGATTTCTTCTTCTGAATATTCACATAAATCCGAAGCATGTGTTCCTTCTTCATTTAATGTTTTTGCTCCAAAATAAGCACCGCCAGTTAGTTCTCTGAAAATAGTAAAATCTGCTCCTTCAATAATTTCTCTCTTTAAAGGAGAAGCTTCAACTAATGATTTATAAGGTTTAATTGGACGAATGTTTGCAAACAAACCCAGTTCTTTGCGAAGTTTCAATAATCCCTGCTCCGGACGAACTTTTGCATTTGGGTTATTATCGTATTTGGGATCTCCAATTGCTCCAAATAAAACAGCATCAGTATTCAAACAAAGATTTAAAGTCTGCTCCGGGAGTGGGCTTCCTGTTTTGTCAATAGCAATCGCACCCATGAGTGCTTCTTCAAAAACAAATTCATGATTATACACCTCACCTATTGCATATAATGCCTTTTTGGCTTGGGAAATTACTTCCGGTCCAATTCCGTCTCCTGGTAATACAGCTATTTTCAAATTCATAACGTCTCGTTCTTTATGTATTTAAATCTTGATTTATCTCTAGTTTCTATTCTCTTTGTTCTATTATCTATTCTCTTTCTTCTATAGTCTATTTAACTAGCTTCTGATTAATTCCCCTTCAATTTTAGAAGCTTCAATGATTTGATGAATATCAGCATCAACGACTTCTTTCTTAATATCTGCGAATTTCAAAAACTCAACATATACAATATCTAATTGTACTTTTGTTAATTCGTAACCTACTTTTTTAGCACGGTAAGCTAATGCAGCTCTTCCGCTTCTTGCTGTTAAAATGATAGAAGATTCGTTTACACCCACATCAAGCGGATCCATGATTTCGTAAGTTGCTCTGTTTTTAATTACACCGTCTTGGTGAATTCCAGAACTGTGTGCAAATGCATTTGCTCCAACAATTGCTTTGTTTGGCTGCACAATCATTCCCATACTTTCAGAAACCAAACGGCTCATTTCGTTCAATTCTCTTGTATTAATGTTGGTATCAAGATTTAAGTATGGATGTTGTTTGAAAATCATTACCACTTCTTCAAGTGCTGTGTTTCCTGCTCTTTCTCCAATACCGTTAATAGTACATTCTATTTGTCTTGCACCATTTATTGCTCCTGCAATTGAGTTTGCAGTTGCCATTCCTAAATCGTTATGACAGTGACATGAAAGGATTACGTTTTCGATTCCTTTTACGTTTTCTTTTAAATATTTAATTTTTGCTCCGTATTCTTCAGGAAGACAATATCCTGTTGTATCAGGAATATTTAATACCGTTGCACCAGATTTAATTACTTCTTCACAAACTTTTGCCAAGAAAGCATTGTCTGTTCTACCAGCATCTTCTGCATAGAACTCAACATCCTCTACATACGATTTTGCATGTGCTACAGCAAATTTTGCTCTTGCAATAATATCTTCCGGAGTTGTTTGTAATTTATGGAGTATATGAGATTGTGAGGTTCCGATTCCAGTATGGATTCTAGGTTTCTTAGCGTGCTTTAAAGCTGCTGCAGCAACATCAATGTCGTTTTTTACGGCTCTTGTAAGTCCGCAGACCGTTGCATTTTCTACAATTTTACAAATCTCAGAGACCGATAAAAAATCGCCTGGACTTGACACAGGAAAACCAGCTTCGATAATATCAACTCCCATTTTGTCTAGTCGTTCTGCGATAACTAATTTTTGTTTAGTATCTAACTTACATCCTGGAACTTGTTCACCGTCGCGTAGTGTGGTGTCAAAAATTTGAACTTTCTCTCTATTCATATTCATTTATTTAATGTAATTTCACATCTTGATAACAAATATATATTGTACTTCTTCAGTACGAAATTCATTTTAATGAAATTATACTGTTCATAACACAATTTATAACGAGTTAAATGTTTAATAACCAATAAGTTATATTATTATTTTTTACAATGGCTAACCATCAAAAAGATTTCTTATTTGTTCTGATTAAATCACTTTCAAAATCTGAAAAAAGGCAGTTTAAAATTTTCGCAAGCCGATTAGAGACGAGTTCGAATACTAAATTCATCGAGTTATTTAATATTTTAGATAAATCTGAAACCTATGATGAAAAGCTTATTCTGAAGAGCGGTATTATAAAAAAAATACAGCTATCTAACTTAAAATCATACTTATACAAACAAATTCTGGTTAGTATTCGCTTGAATATTCCGAGTCAGAATATCCGATACCAATTGCGCGAACAAATAGATTTTGCCGGTATACTATATAATAAAGGTTTGTACAAACAGAGTTTAAAGATTCTGGATAAAACAAAAATGATTGCGCTTGAAAATGATGAAAAATATATGGCGTATGAAATTGTTGAGTTCGAAAAACTAATCGAATCGCAATATATTACCCGAAGTATTCAAGGACGCGCCGATGAACTGGTTATTCAGGCCAAAGAACTAAATTATCGAAATACCATTTCAAGCAAATTATCGAATTTATCGCTGCAGCTTTACGGAATCATGCTGAAAACAGGTTACGTAAAAAACGACGAAGAATATAAATATATAGACGATTATTTTAATAAGCATATTGCAAAACTAGACGAAAGTAAATTTGGTTTTCGTGAGAAATATTGGTTTTACAATGCCAACTTATGGCGTAGTTTCCTTGTTCAGGATTTTTTAGCGAGTTATAAATTTGCCTATAAATGGGTTACCTTATTTTATGATAATCCCAATATGATTTACCAGAATCCTGTTTTCTTTTTAAAAGGAAACCATTATTTTCTGGAATCATTGTATATGCTAAAGTATACCTCTAATTTTAAAAGATACCTTTCGCTTTTAGAAGAAACGATTCAGGATGAAAAATTTCCGGTAAACGATAATATTGCATCACTATCCTTTCTATACGTTTATAACAATAAATTAAACCTGCATATACTGGAAGGTACTTTTCCCGAAAGTGAATATTTAATTCCCGAAATTTTAGATAAATTAAAAATACACAGCGAACATCTTGATGAACATCACGAAATGTTGTTTTTTTATAAGATTGCTTCTATTTATTTTGGAAATGAAAAGTATAACGAATGTATTCTTTATCTGGATAAAATAATCAACAACAAGAACTTAAGCATGCGTGAGGATTTAATGTGCTTTGCAAGGCTTCTATCTCTTATTGCGCATTATGAGCTAGGAAAAGATTATTATTTAGAAAATCATCTGAAAAACACTTATAAGTTTCTTTTGAAAATGAACGACTTACACGAAGTTCAAAAAGAAATTATCAAATTCTTAAGAAACTTAAATAACTTTTATCCAGCCGATATTAAGAAAGAATTTAAAAAGATGCACGCTCGTTTTGTCGAGTTAGAAAAGAATACCTACGAGAAAAGAGCCTTTTTATATCTGGATATTATCTCGTGGCTGGAAAGCAAAATCGAAAACCGAAAAATTGCGGATATTATTAAGGAAAAGGCGAAATTGAATAACCGATAATTTTTTAAAATCCCAATAAAAAAAATCCAAATTCCAAATAGCTTACGAAACAACCTTTGTCAAAGTTTTAAACTTTGACAAAGGTTTACATGCAAAATTACTATGTATCAAACCCGGCAGGTTTTAAAAACCTCTGGGGTTTGTAAACATAAAAAATCCCAAATTCCTCCCAATAGCTATCGGGATGGAATTTGGGATTTTAAATTTTTGGAATTTTAAAAACCTTTATTCTATAATATTAGAAGTCGTTACATAGAAATCTTTATCTACTTCCAGTTTTCTGTCTTCATTTATTGTTTTAACCGATTGCCATTCTGTAGTTGGTTTGAGCCATGTTTCAACGCCGTTTAATTTTACCCTAACCGGCATATCAAATTTAGCAACACAATTTGTCCAATGATACCCAAAAGTACCATTTTTAAACATATATTCAAAAATAGGAATTTGTGTTGTGCTTAAATATTGGGCATAAACTCGGTTAAAATTAATTCCTGACTGCTCATTCATATAATCCTGAATTTGTTTACCCGTAACCGTTTGATGATAAAACGTTTTATTCATACCTCTAAGGATCGATTTCCATTTTGCATCGTCGTTAATAATCTGACGCATCATATGAAGCATGTTTGCTCCTTTCGGGTACATATCACCTGATCCTTCGTTATTTACATCATAATGACCAATAATCGGCGTATCATTTTTAATGTTTTTTCTACATCCAATAACATATTCTGCCGCTGCATCTTTTCCGTAATAATACTCAATAAAAAGACTTTCAGAATAGTTGGTAAAACTTTCGTGAACCCACATATCAGCAATATCTTTATAGGTAATATTGTTAGCGAACCATTCGTGGCCCGATTCGTGAATGATGATAAAATCAAATTTTAATCCCCAGCCTGTTCCACTTAAATCACGCCCTAAATACCCTTGTTTGTATTGGTTTCCGTAGGTTACAGAACTTTGGTGTTCCATTCCTAAATACGGAACTTCTACCAGTTTGTAACTGTCTTCGTAAAACGGATAAGGTCCAAACCAGTTCTCGAAAGCTTTCAGCATTTTTGGAGCATCTTTAAAATGTTCTTTTGCTAAAGCTAAATTATCTCTTAAAACATAATAGTTGCAATCTAAATCGCCTTTTTCTCCTTTAAATTTCTCAGAGAAATTAACATAATCGCCAATATTAATGTTTACACCATAATTATTAATTGGGTTCGAAACATACCAATTAAAGGTTTTCGTTCCGTCTTTTTCTTTTTTAACGCTTTTTAAACGTCCGTTAGAAACATCCGTTAAATCTCCCGGAACATTCACGCTTATCAGCATATTTTCGACCTCGTCATACATGTGGTCTTTGTTTGGCCACCAAACGCTGGCACCTAATCCCTGACAAGAAGAAGCAATAAAATCTTTTCCGTTTTTATCTTTTTTCCAGCTGATACCGCCATCCCACGGAGCATTAACCGCTTCTCTTGGTTTTCCTCCAAACGAAACTACGATTTCTTTTGTATCACCAATTTTTTGATTTTCAATTAAAGTAATGAAGAAAGCATTTCCGTCTCTTTCAAATTTTAATTCCTTTCCGTTTTGCGTTACTTTCGTAATCTGCATAGGCTGCTGCAAATCAATCTGCATTCTTTTGCTTTCAGATAAAACAGTATAACGAACCGTATTAGAACCAGAAATCGTTTTTTCTTTAGGATTCACTTTTATATCCAGATGATAGTATTTTAAATCCCACCAGGCTCTTTCTTTTGTAACGCTCCCGCGTAAAGTATCCTGATGCGTAAAAACGGTTTCTGACTTACTAAGAAGCCCCTGCGCATTGGCAGTAAAACCAACTAAAAAGGCGATAAAAACGCCGCCGAAGTATTTTTTCATTATTTAGAAATTTGTAAAATAAGGTATGAACCAGCTTGTCTACAACAAATGTAAACATTCAAATTAAGTTTTCTAAAATTTTTATGAATTCTCAATTATAAAACAAGACAAACTGCAGTCAAATTTGAAACAATAAATTCTTTTTAAATCAAAATGCAAGTCAGAATCCAGTATTGTTACCTATTTTAGCATTCCAAAATATTTTTCTTTTATATGAAATTATATCAGTCCTTACTTTTAGCTCTTTTATTATATACCTCTATTGGGAATTCACAGACAATTCCGGTTCATAAAATTACAGAGAAACCTATGATAGACGGTGATTTATCCGATTGGAAAACACCTTTTTTAGGTCCCTTTGTGGTTCATAATTCAGGCGGAAAAGCTACTCAAAATACAATGGTTTCACTTTCGTGGAATGACGAAAACTTATATATAGCTTACAAAGTTGTCGATTCTAAAATAGTGGGATCTAATCAGAAAAAGGATTCGCCAATTTTTAATACCGATGATTTAGTAGAAATTTTTATTGATCCGGATGGCGACGGAAAAAACTATCTTGAAATTGGAGTTAACGCATTCTCCAGCAATTATGATATGCTGATAAAATGCATTTCACCCGATTGCGGAGGTTGGAAAACCGCATTAAATTTTGACATTATCGGATTAGAAACGGTAAGCAAAATAACAGCCGATGGTTTTTCTACCGAAATAAAAATCCCTTTTTCAAGTTTGGAAAAGATCGAAAATGGCAATTTTTCTAAACCAAAAATAGGCACAAAATGGAAAGCAAACACTTTTAGAATCGATTACGGTAACACAACCGAATACCTTGCTTTACAAGCTTATAAAAGCAAAAATTTTGGATTTCATCAGCCAAAGGAATTTGCTGTTTTGGAGTTTGTGGAGTAGCGTTTAATCGTTTATCTGGTTAATTGTTTATTTGAAATATCGCTGGCACTTCGTTTACTATAAAATCTCCAATTCTGTTATCAACTAAAAACTTAAAAGCCTGATTATTCTCCGCCATTCTATAAATTTCAAAAACAGATTTATTAGACACAAAATAAACATTCTGCAAAAACCTATCATTTAAATCCCCGTAAATCTTAAAGGTTTCAATAAACATTGATATTCCCTTTTTTAAAACTGTAGGATTAGAAAATTCTTTAGGAAGAAATATATTTATAAAAGCATTATTATCAATGTATATTTCTCCAGTACTGTCATTAATTGGAGCAAAATTACCATTAGCTGTTTTTTCTAAAAACAAAATTAGTCTCTGACCAGCTTTTAATTCTTTAATCCTTGGGTCGCATAACCATTCTTTCCAAATTGAAACCTTAATCTTTGAGCTCGATTTTCCTTTTACAAACTGACTTATAGTAAATTCATATTCATTTTTTGAAACTTTAGAAATGGTTCCGTCAACAATTAAATCTGCTTTTGCGATAACAATTGAATAGGGCAATTCATGTTTTTTGAATCCATAGTTTAAAGTTGGAAGCAAAAATAAAAACAGACACGCAAATAGTTTCATAGACTTATGCTTTTAGCTAAAGTAATACTTTTTTGTCAGACTGAGCGAAGTCAAAGTCCCGCAAAGTGATTCAGCAGACTAGACTCCAACTTCGCTCAGTCTGACAGCATTATATCAAAACAATCTTTAATGCTACTTCTGACGTTTCTTCAAAACATCAACAACATCGTTTAACTCAAAACCTTTTGCCTGTAATAGAATCAGGTAGTGAAAAAGTAAATCGGCGCTTTCGCTGAGGAATAAATCGTCGTTATCATCTTTGGCTTCAATAACCACTTCTACAGCTTCCTCGCCTACTTTTTGGGCAATTTTATTGATTCCCTTCTCAAACAAAGAAGCTACGTAACTCTTTTCAGAATCGGCATTTTCTCTACGGGTTTTGATGGTGTTTTCTAACTGAGAAATAAAACCGTAATTTTCTTTGTTTTCTTCCTGCCAGCAAGTATCGGCTCCGGTGTGGCATGTTGGACCAACAGGTTTTGCCTGAATTAAAAGCGTATCGCCGTCGCAGTCGTTTTTAATACTTACCAAGTTCAAAAAGTTACCACTCTCCTCGCCTTTCGTCCAAAGTCTTTGTTTGGATCGGCTGAAGAAAGTTACTTTTTGAGTTTCTATTGTTTTTTGAAGCGATTCTTCGTTCATATAACCCAGCATTAAAACATTTTTTGTTTCTGAATCCTGAATTATCGCCGGAATCAATCCGTGTGCGCTTTTTATATCGATTTCCATTTTAGATTTTAGATTTTAGATTTTAGATTTTGATTCTCTGAAATCTTATTATTATAGACTTAATCTCTTTGTTCTTGTTTCTTACTTCTTTTAAAGCCTAACTTCAATATCATTCTTTCTCAATTCTTCTTTCAAAGCCTTAATTTCGATTTCTTTAAAGTGAAAAACGCTGGCTGCCAAAGCCGCATCAGCTTTTCCTTTTGTAAAAGAATCTAAAAAATGCTGCATATTTCCAGCACCTCCCGAAGCAATTATCGGAATATTAATCAGCGTAGACAATTTAGCCAAAGCTTCGTTTGCAAAGCCATTTTTAGTTCCGTCATTATCCATCGAAGTAAATAATATTTCTCCGGCACCGCGTTCTGCCACTTCAACCGCCCAATCGAATAAATTTAATTCTGTTGGAACTTTTCCTCCAACCAAATGTACAATCCATTGTCCGTCAATTTGTTTGGCATCAATAGCAACGACAACACACTGGCTTCCGAATTTCTGTGCCAAATCATTGATTAACTGAGGATTTTTTACTGCCGATGAATTAATTGAAACTTTATCGGCTCCGTTATTAAGCAGAATTTCTACATCTTCTACAGATGAAATCCCGCCGCCAACCGTAAACGGAATGTTTATTTTCTCCGCTACACTTCGCACCATATTGACCAACGTTTTACGACGTTCTTCGGTTGCCGAAATATCCAGAAAAACCAATTCGTCTGCTCCTTCCGCCGAGTATATTTCTGCCAGTTCCACAGGATCTCCTGCATCCCTTAAATCAACGAAATTAACCCCTTTTACGGTTCTTCCGTTTTTTATATCCAAACAAGGTATGATTCTTTTTGCTAACATTTTTAATGTTTATTGTTGGTTGTTCATTGTTTTTGGTTCTTCTTCTAACTACAAACCATTAACAAAAAACTATAAACCAATTATATAATTTTCTAACTGTTTTAAAGTAATTCTCCCTTCGTAAATTGCTTTTCCTATAATCGTTCCTTCACAGCCTAATTCCGCTAATTTAGGAAGTTCATCAAAAGTTGAAATTCCGCCGGAAGCAATTAGTTTTACGCCATTTGCTTCGGCTAGAATTTTACCGTAAAGGTCAAAACTTGGACCTTCCAGCATTCCGTCTTTTGCAATATCGGTACAAATAACATATTGAATTCCTTTGGTTTGGTAATCCTGAATAAACGGAATCAAATCTTCATTTGAATCTTCTAACCAACCTGAAATAGAAACTTTTTCATCTTTGGCGTCAGCGCCCAGAATAATTTTATCTGAACCGTATTCTGAAATCCATTTTTCGAAAATCATCCTGTTTTTTACCGCAATGCTGCCACCGGTTATTTGGTTTGCACCACTTTCGAAAGCAATTCGCAAATCGTCATCTGATTTTAAGCCTCCGCCAAAATCAATTTTTAAACCGGTTTGCGTCGCAATTTGTTCCAAAATTTTATAATTGACAATTTTACTTGATTTTGCACCATCTAAGTCGACTAAATGCAGGTATTCAATTCCGTGTGCTTCAAAGGATTTTGCCACTTCAAGCGGATTTTCATTGTAAATTATTTTAGTATCATAATCGCCTTTGGATAAACGAACACATTTCCCTTCAATGATATCTATGGCTGGTATTATTCTCATGTTTTTGATATTTTAGATTTTAGAGTTCAGACTTTAGATTCTCTAAAATTGATATTGATTTTAAAAATTGGAATTTGGATTTTAAGAGATTGGAATTTAAAAAATTTACATTTTTAAGAAATTATCTAAAATCTTTTCTCCAACAACACCGCTTTTTTCCGGATGAAACTGGGTTCCGTAAAAATTATCTTTCTGCAAAGCCGATGCATATTCCAATTCATAATTCGTTACAGCAATACTTTCAGCGCATTTTGGAGCGTAAAAACTATGTACCAAATACATGAATTCATTTTCTGAAATTCCTTTAAACAAATCCGATTTTAAATCGTAAATCTGATTCCAGCCCATTTGCGGTACTTTTACCTGATTTGAAAATTTTACGACATCAACATCAAAAATTCCCAAACCTTTTGTATTTCCCTCTTCAGATGAATTGCACATCAACTGCATTCCAAGGCAAATACCCAGAACAGGCTGTTTCAAATTCGGAATCAAACTGTCTAATCCGCTTTCGCGAAGCTTAAACATAGCCGAACTTGCCTCGCCCACACCAGGAAAAATAACTTTATCTGCTGCGAGAATTTCGGCTGGATTATTACTCAAAACGGCCTTAAAGCCCAATCTTTCAATAGCAAACATAATGCTCTGAATATTTCCTGCTCCGTAATTTATAATTACTATTTTCATTAAAAAAAGCTTTAAGCTTTAAGCCGTACGCTTTAGGCTTATTGCCTATTGCCTATAGCTTATTGCGTTTACAACATTCCTTTCGTCGAAGGCAAAATCATTTTCTCGGTATCTCTTTTTACGGCTACTTTTATGGCTTTTGCGAAAGCTTTAAAAATGGCTTCGATTTTATGATGTTCATTGATGCCTTCTGCTTTGATGTTTAAATTGGCTTTTGCACCGTCAGAAAAGGATTTAAAGAAATGATAAAACATTTCTGTCGGCATTTTACCTACCATTTCGCGTTTAAATTCAGTTTCCCAAACCAGCCAGTTTCTACCTCCAAAATCAATCGCAACCTGCGCTAAACAATCGTCCATTGGCAGACAAAAACCATAACGCTCGATTCCTAATTTATTTCCGAGTGCTTTTGCAAAAACTTCTCCCAAAGCAATTGCAGTATCTTCGATCGTATGATGTTCATCGACTTCTAGATCGCCTTTTACCAGAATTTCCAAATCCATTTGTCCGTGACGCGAAATTTGATCTAACATGTGATCAAAAAAAGCAATTCCGGTTTCAATTTTACTCTTTCCGGTTCCGTCTAAGTTTAAATTGATATAAATATCAGTTTCATTGGTTTTACGAGTAATCGAAGCCGAACGCGCTTCCAGTTTCAAAAACTCATAAATAGTCTTCCAACTCATTGTTTGAAGAATAATGGTTTCGTCTAACTCTTCACGTTTTGATGAGATTTCGCTGCTTCCAATTCCGTCATTATCATTAATGAAAATCGCTTTTGCTCCCAGATTTTTAGCCAGTTCCACATCCGTTAAACGATCTCCTAAAACAAAAGAATTAGCTAAATCATATTCTGGATTATTTAAATATTTAGTCAATAATCCCGTTCTTGGTTTACGTGTCGGTGCATTTTCTTCCGGAAAAGTTCTGTCTATGAAAATCTCATCAAACAAAACACCCTCATTTTCAAAGGCTTTTAAAATGAAATTCTGCGTTGGCCAAAACGTATTTTCCGGAAAGCTATCCGTTCCCAATCCGTCCTGATTCGTAACCATTGCCAATTCGTAATCTAGTTCATTGGCAATTTTCGCCAGATATTGAAAAGCTTTCGGATAAAACTCGAGTTTATCTAAGCTGTCTAATTGATAATTTTCAGGTTCTAAAACAATCGTTCCGTCACGATCGATAAAAAGTACTTTTTTCATATATTTTATTTTTTCTGCCACAGATTGCACAGATTAAAAATGATTTTTTGTTTGTGTTTATTCTTTGCCACGAATTGCACTAATTAACACTAAATTTTTTTTCACGCAGATTTTAAAAAGATTTAAGCAGATGCACGCTTATTATTTTAGATTTAAAAATCAAAACTAAATCTGCTTTAATCTGCAAATCTGCGTGAAAAAATCATTTTAATCTGTGTAATCTGTGGCCTATATCTGCGTATTATATTAATTTCAATTCTTTAATCAAAACAGCGTTTTCTTCTTTTGTTCCAATTGTAAAACGAAGACAATTTTCGCATAACGGCTGCGTAGTTCTGTTACGAATTACAATTCCTTTTTCAATTAACTGATCGTATCTTTTATTAGCATCATCTACTTTTGCTAAGATAAAATTGGCTTCGGTTGGGTACACTTTTTCTACAAAACTTACTTCAAGTAAAACTTTAAGCAATTCTTTCCTCTGCTCAACAATAGAAGCTATTTCCTGTTTAATTTTTTCTGAATCTTTTAAGCGTTCTTTTGCTCTTTGCTGCGTCAATTCGTTTACATTATATGGCGGTTTGATTTTATTTAAAACTGAAATTACAGCCTCAGAACCGTAACAAATTCCCAATCGAATTCCAGCCAGACCATACGCTTTTGAAAGTGTTTGCGTAATGACTAAATTGGGATATTCGTCGATTTCTGTCAGCCAGCTTTCTTTGTCTGAGAAATCAATATAAGCTTCATCAATTACTACTAATCCTTTAAAATTCTGAAGCAGTTTTACCACGCTTTCATCCGAAAAAGAATTTCCGGTTGGATTATTTGGCGAACATAAAAAGATGATTTTTGTGTTGGCATCAACGGCATCTAAAATCTTCTCTACTTGTGGCTGAAAATCATTTGAAAGTAATATCTCTCTGTTTTCGACCGCATTAATATTAGCCAAAACGCTGTACATACCATAAGTGGGTGGCAAAGTGATAATATTATCTGTTTTTGGCTCGCAGAAAGCCCTGAAAATCAAATCTAAAACTTCGTCGCTTCCGTTTCCTAGCAAAATCTGACTTTGTTTTGTATTGTTATTTTTAGCCAAAATCGCTTTAACGGAGTTTTGCTGCGGATCCGGATAACGATTTACGCCATTTTGAAACGGATTTTCATTGGCATCCAAAAAAATCATTTCGGCGGTATCAAAATCTTCAAATTCATCTCTGGCAGACGAATAAGGCTTTAAAGATTTTACATTTTCACGTGTAATTGTATTTATATCGAAAGTATTCATTGTCTTTATTTTTTGAGGAGATGAAAGAATCAAGAAGCAAGAATATAGACTCAATCTAATCCTCCAACTCTTTCATCTTGCTTCTTGCTTCTTTACTTTTTACTCTATATCTATTCTCTATCTTACTCTAAACTCTTCAATCTTAAGGTCACTGCATTTTTATGCGCCTGTAATCCTTCGGCTTCAGCCATAACTTCAATCGCTTTGCCAATATTTTGAATTCCCTCTTTTGAAATTTTTTGAAACGTCATTGATTTCATGAAACTATCCAGATTTACACCGCTGTAATTCTTCGCATAACCATTTGTCGGTAATGTATGATTGGTTCCCGAAGCGTAATCTCCAGCACTTTCGGGAGTATAATTTCCAATAAAAACCGAACCTGCATTTACGATTCCGTTACAATAAAAATCATCATATTGTGAACAAATAATAAAGTGTTCCGGGCCATATTCGTTAATTAAATCCAAGGCAATCTGATCGTTTTCGACATAAATTAATTTCGAATTTTCGATTGCTTTTATGGCAATTGCTTTTCTTGGCAGTACTTCAACCTGTGACTGAATTTCTTTTTCAACTTCGTCGATAAGTCTTTTAGAGGTCGAAACCAAAATAACCTGGCTGTCTGTTCCGTGTTCTGCCTGCGACAACAAATCTGAAGCTACAAAAGCAGGAACCGCTGTATCATCGGCAACAATTAATAATTCTGAAGGGCCGGCCGGCATATCAATCGCAACACCAAACTGAGTCGCTAATTGTTTTGCTACGGTCACAAATTGATTTCCAGGTCCGAAAATTTTGTACACTTTTGGGATTGATTTTGTCCCGAAAGTCATTCCTGCAATTGCCTGAATTCCGCCAACTTTTAAAATTTTCGTTACACCGCATAAATTAGCAGCATATAAAATAGCCGGATTAATTTTTCCGGTTTTATCCGGAGGCGAACACAAAACAATTTCTTTGCAGCCTGCAATTTCAGCAGGAACAGCAAGCATTAAAACAGTTGAAAACAATGGTGCTGTTCCTCCCGGAATGTACAAACCAATTTTTTGAATTGGTCGTTTTTCCTGCCAGCAGTTTACACCTTCGATGGTTTCAACTTCAATTCTTTCTGTTTTTTGAGCGCTGTGAAATTTATAGATATTGTCTTTTGCTAATTGAATCGCTTCTTTTAATTCATTTGGAATCAATGCAATTGCTTCGTTTATTTCTTGTACAGAAACCTCATAGTTATCTAAAGTAATACCATCAAAAATTGAAGTGTATTTTGCTACGGCTTCATCTCCTTTTTTCTGTACTTCTCTAAAGATTTCTTTTACCGTTACCTCAATATCATCAATCGTTTGGGTTGGTCTTTTTAATATTTCTGACCATGTATCTGGTTTTGGGCTGTCTATTTTATTCATTTTTTTTGCTTTAAGCTTTTTTTGCTTTAGGCTATAGGCTGTAGGCATTAGGCTTTATTAACTTTGTCTATATTATCTTTGCAAAAAGCTTAAAGCCTAATGCGGGCAAAGCCCTAAAGTACCATTTTCTCAATTGGACAAACTAAAATTCCTTCGGCTCCGGCTTCTTTTAATTTATCGATTACGTCCCAGAAAGTGTCTTTGTCAATTACCGAGTGAACACTGCTCCAGCCTTCCTGAGCTAATGGCAGAACGGTTAAACTTCTTAAAACCGGAAGAATTTTTCCAACTGCTTCAATTTTGTCATTTGGAATATTCATCAAAATATATTTTGAATTTCTTGCTCTTAGAACAGATTGTATTCTGAATTTTAAAGTATCAATGTGTTTTTGAATTTCTGGAGAAACTTTTGGAGAAACAGCCAGTACTGCTTCACTTTTCAAAATAACTTCAACTTCTTTTAAGTTGTTTTTGAATAAAGTGCTGCCGCTTGAAACGATATCTACAATCGCATCGGCAAGGCCAATATTTGGTGCGATTTCTACAGAACCAGAGATTTGGTGAATATCTACACTTAATCCAAAAGAATTGAAATATTCGTTTACTGTGTTAGGATACGAAGTCGCAATTCTTAATCCCGCTAAGTCTTGTACCGAATTGTACTCGAATGTTTTAGGAACTGCTACAGAAACTTTGCATTTAGAAAAGCCTAATCGCTGTACGACTTCAATTTCTTTTCCTTTTTCTACCAAAAGATTGTCGCCTACAATGGCTAAATCTACTACTCCATCAATTAAATACTGCGGAATATCTGAATTTCGTAAATACAAAACTTCAAGAGGAAAATTAGAAGCTTCGGCTTTTAACTGATCGATTCCGTTGTTGATAGAAATACCGCAGTCTTTTAGAATTTGAATGCTGTCTTCGTTTAAACGACCAGATTTTTGAATTGCAATTTTTAAAGTACTCATTTTTTAGTTGTTTGCTGATTAATAGTTTGAGTACAAAGAATTGGTATAAAAAAACCCGTTTGATGTACTCAAACGGGTTTTAAAATATGATGATTTACACACATACCATTAACACATCGCCTGAGAGCAATAATGAAAATAATGATGATGTAATTGATTTGAAATCATTGTTTGGTTTGTTTTATAATTCTTTGATTCGGTTGCAAATATACTAGTTAATTTCATAAAAAAGCAATTTTTAATATAACTTAACGATAGTTTATTGTTAAAAAAAAGATCAAGCCCCGTTTTTATTGAATTTATTAAATTCACGAAAACGTTTTCATGTTGTCATTAAAAGTTAAGGTAACCGTTGTGCCTACTTCTAATTCGCTTTCAATTTTAAATTTTATATCCAGTAATTCTGTAATTCTTTTCACGATCGACAAGCCTAAACCAACTCCTTTAATTTCTGGATGCTCTGTGTAATTGGATCTGAAAAATGGATTAAGGATCATTTCTAAATCTCCTTTTGCAATTCCGATTCCGTTATCAGAAATTTTACAGATTGTTTTTTCATTTTGTTTTGAAAGCAAAATCGAAACTGTACCTTCATTATTGGTATATTTAATTGCATTAGAAATAATATTCCTCAAAATTGTAATGACCAAAAAATTATCCGATTCAATATCATAATCTGTTTCGGGATTAAATTTAATGTTGATTTTTCTATTGTTTATTTTCTCTGAATTTAGCGTCAGAACATCTAAAATAAGAGCATTTAAATAAACCGATTCCGTTGCTATGTTTTGTTTTTGATTTTCAAAACGAGCCATTATCAAAAGCTGATCTACGAGCGAATTTAAATGGTCTACTTCGTTAATACAATAATTTATTTTCTGTTCGTACTCCTTGCTGTCACGAGGTTTACGAATCAACACTTCAAGTGTTCCTTTAATTACGGTAAGCGGCGTTCTAAGTTCGTGAGAAGCATCTGAGGTAAACTGTTTTTCGCGTTCTATTGCATCTTCAATTCGGTTTAATAAATTGTTTATGGTTTTAGAAAGTGTATATAATTCGTCCCGCGATTTGGGCAAAGGTATTCGTGTTTTTAGATTGTCTTTTGTAATAATTTTTGATGTGTTGATAATAGCATTTATTGGTTTTATGCTTCGTCCTGCAAAGAAACGGGCAATAAAAAACAACAGCACCAAAATAGCCAAAAATGACAGAGACATGATCTCAAATAAATTATTCAAAACCAATGTAGAATCGGCCAGTGACATGGCTACAATGATATAACCAATTTGTTTGTTTTGAACATGAAGCGGCACCTGAATTTGTCTGATGGCGTGGTTTCCCATTTTGGTATCAAATAACTCATAATCTTCGACTGAGTCTTTAAATTCAAGGGTTTCTGTTTTAAGGTTTGGCGCTTTTTCAATAACTTTTTTATTCATATCTAAAAACTCCACAAAAACAGGATTTACATCCACCGTATTGTGTTCGCGCTCGTTCCATTCTTCTGCATCTATCAGGATTACTTTGCCTTTTTCGACTTTAATTTCTGATAAATGATTCTGAATTTCAACATTGATTTTTTCATCAATGTGACTGTAAACGGTATGTTTTACGATAGAATAAATGACTGAAAAAACTACTAAAATCAACAATCCGGTTGTAATAATGTAGTTTAAGGCAATTTTGTTTTTAAAAGATAACTGCATCACTTACAAGTCGTTGGCGATATAACCAATACCGCGGATTGTTTTTATATAATCTTCTTCTATTTTTAGTTTCAGCTTTTTTCTTATTGCGTTCATAAACACGTCTATAACTCCGGTATCATATTCAAAATTAATATCCCAAACGTCTTTTAAAATCTGGTTTCGGGTACAGACTTTTCCTTTATTTTTAATTAAATAAGCCAGAAGCTCGAACTCTCTTTGCGTAAGCGCTACTTCTTCTTCATTTTTGTAAACAATATGTTTAGACAAATCAATTTTAATGGTGCCAAGCAGCAGATTTTCATCTCCATTTTTGTTTCTGAAATGAATTTTAATGCGCTCTACTAATTCCTCAAAACTAAAAGGTTTTTTGATATAATCATTTGCTCCCGCTTTTAAACCTTCTATTGTTTCCTGAACGGTATCTTTTGCTGTTAAAAAAATAATTGGTGTAGTTTGGTCTTTGATTCTTATGGCTTTACACAAATCCAAACCATTAATTTTGGGCAGCATCCAATCTAATAAAATCAAGTCAAATTTTTGGTTTTGTGTTAATTCAAAACCTTTTGAACCATCATTAGCAGTTGTAACCAAATATCCTTCTTCCTGCAGGCCTTGCTGCAAGAACTGAACAATACCTAATTCATCTTCAACTATTAAAATATGCATGTGTTTCTATTTTTAGTTTGTCAAAGATAAATATTTTCAAACTTGGAAATCGCTCAAAACCATCCGAATAAATAAAAACATATCATCTTAAGTAAACATTAAGCAAACGTTAACTAAGGTTAAAGCAGAACTTAATCTGGAATTAATGAATCGGATTTAATTTTGCAAAGTATAAAACATAGGTCCTTAATTTCTAAAACATTGAAGACCCAATTTTATTTAAAATAAAGATATCATGACTTTTTACAAAAAGCTTTCTCCATTTTATAATCTTGCAATTTTCTATTTTACGGTTAGTTTTATATTGAGAATTGTACTGTTTTTTCATCCTATCACACAGAGTTCTTTTACAGTTCTGGAAAGTTTGAAGATTTTCAGCTTAGGATTAATTTCAGATTTTTTTGTTTTTGTAATGGCTGGAGTTTTTCTTTGGCTGTACCTTATTTTTCTATCAGAATCTAAGTATAGTAAGCCCTCAGGTTATATTATTTTAGGTATTTTGATTGTATTATGCCTTTATGTTGCTTCCGGAAAAAGTATTTTTGACGAATACGGAGGCGCTTTACCTCGAATTGTTTTAATATTCTTAGGTTTAAAAACGGCTCTTTTTGCTCTTTTTCTTTTACTTCCAAAATGGAGAACAAAACTTAGATTCTGGCTTTTTAGCTTTGTGATTTTCCTTTACGTTTTATTAATTCTTCAAAACGGATTAAGCGAATATTTCTTTTGGAATGAATTTGGAGTGAAATATAACTTTATCGCAGTTAACTATTTAATTTACACTAACGAAGTGATTGGAAATATCATGCAGTCTTATCCTGTTATTCCTATCTTTTCGGCTTTGTTTCTGGTTAGCGGTATTGTGACTTATTTTATTGTTCAAAAATCGAAGGATTATATTAATGATATTCCGTCTTTTAAAGAAAAAATAAAAATTTCGGCTGCTTACGGTGCTTTGTTTTTGGTTTCGCTTTTTGCGGTTCCAACTTTGGCTAAAACCGAGAATTCTAAAAATTTATTTGTAAACGAATTACAGTCTAACGGTATATACAAGTTCTATCTGGCTTTTCAGAATAACAAATTAGACTACTTTAAGTTCTACAAAACATTGCCAAATCAGGAAGCTTTTACGATTTTGAAAAATCAATTTCCGAATATTTCCGGTGAAAGCACTTCTCAAAAAATTACAAGTGATTCTCTTGAAACCCGAAAAAATGTTGTTTTAATTACTATTGAAAGCCTTAGTGCCGATTTCATGAAAACATACGGAAATCAAGGTAATATCACTCCGTTTTTGGATAGTTTAGCGCAAAAAAGTTTATTGTTTACCAATTTATATGCTGCCGGAAATCGTACTGTTCGCGGACTTGAAGCGGTTACTTTATGTCTGCCTCCAACGGCTGGCGAAAGTGTGGTAAAACGTGAGGATAATAAAAACAAATTTTCAACCGGATCTATCTTTAAACAAAAAGGGTACAATGTAAAATTCATGTATGGCGGTGATGCTTTTTTTGATAATATGCAGGATTTTTATTCTGGAAACGGTTATCAAATTGTAGATAAATCGAGTTTTTCTCCGGAAGAAATCACATTTTCTAACGTTTGGGGTGTCTGCGATGAAGACATGTACAACAAGGCTATCAAAATAATGAATGCGGAAGGCAAAGAAAATAAACCTTTCTTTAATCATATTATGACGGTGAGTAATCACAGGCCGTTTACATATCCGAATAATAAAATTGATATTCCGGGTGATATTAAATCACGTGACGGCGGTGTAAAATATACGGATTATGCGCTGAGAAAATTCTTTGATATGGCTCGTAAACAGCCTTGGTTTAACAATACTGTTTTTGTAATTGTGGCGGATCATTGTGCGTCAAGTGCCGGAAAAACAGAACTTCCACTGGATAAATACAGAATTCCGGCTTTTATTTATATGCCGAATGAGAAACCTGAAAAATGCAATAAATTAATGTCGCAGATTGATCTTATGCCTACTCTTTTTGGATTATTGCATTTTGATTATCACAGTAAGTTTTTTGGACAGGATGTTTTAAAACCTTCTTATAAACCAAGAGCTTTTATTGCAACGTATCAGGATTTAGGTTTGATAAAAGATAATGTTTTAACGGTTTTATCTCCTAAACAAGAGGTTAGACAATTTGCTTTAAAATTAGATCCAAAGGACAGCGTTTCTTCTGATTTTCAAATTGATTACGACCAAACGCCTTTAAAGAAGCAAAAAATGAATCTGGTTAATGAAACGATTTCTTATTATCAGTCTGCTTCGTTTTTATTGAAGGAAAAGAAATATCAGAAATAATGGTTTTAAATTCCAAATTTTAAAAACCAAATTCCAAATTTAAAATTTAAAACGTGGTTAATGGCACGCAGATTGGACAGATTAAACTGATTTGATTGTTATTTCATATAGTCCTGCAATATTTCGCCCCAATTAATCGTAGAGACGCACCGCAGTGCGTCTACACAATCTAAATCTACAATCTAAATCTCCATTTAATATAAAATCAAAAGCCTCAAATTCATCTGAATTTGAGGCTTTTGATTAAAATTTAATTTTCAAATCTGAAAACTAAAAACTGAGACTGAACACTAAAAAATTAGTCGTTTTGATTTTTCATTCCGAATAAATCACCGCTTTGAAATAATTTTAAATCATCTCTTAAAGCTTGATTGTTTCTTTGTGTAACTGCTGGTGAATCTAGATCGCTTAAATCTGGTTTTCCGGCGTTAACCCAAGCAGTATACCAAAAACTTGCTGTAGCAGTAATAGCTTTTCTCATTTGACTTTCGACCATTCCGTTTAAATCCTGGTGTAGTTTTTTAGCATATTCATCAGTAAAAACAGCTGTATTGTATTTGCTTTTCAATACTTTACCATCAGCATCCATTTTAAAAACTTGATTTTCAGGAGTCGAAGTTCTAAGTTTTTTGTCGATATCTAATAACGGTTTTACTAAACTGTGTGTATCATTAATCATATCCCAGGTTGCTTTATGAACATCAGGATAATATTGCGCTTCAGGAACGTTTAGTTTATAATTTTTAGCAAATAACTCAGGAAGTCTGCTTTCCCAAAGAGAGTGAATCCCTTTTTGATCGCTTAATTGCCCGTCGTGATTTGCAGAAGTATGCAAAGGCATGTGTGCATCACCAACATAATGACCTAAGTCTGCAGCAAGAAATAAAATTTCAGCTCTGTTTTTATCTTTAAACGCTTTGGTTAACTTAGCCATCATGTCTTCAATGTACCAAGGCAAAATTCCATTATTGTTTAGGAATTTATCATCGTATTTTTTCTTTGCTTCTTCCATGGTTTTTGGCAGACTGTCAGCAGAACCAAAATTTTCCATATCAAAATAATGTCTTGGATTTTCGTCTTTATAATTTAAGGCATATTTACGAATGTCCGGTACAGAAGCTTCCTGTGTAATAAAATCGATATGATTGTAAAAGAAAACCTGAAGCGATTTAGGCAAAGCCATAACGGCTGCTTTATTAATTCGTTCGTGTCCCACAATTCCCCATGATAAGGTAAAAAAACCAATAATTAATGCGCAGAAAGCGATTAATTTTGGTCTCATTTTGAAATTTTTCATTTTGTTTTTGTATTTGAAATGCAAACTTACCTTATTTACGGATAATTTAAAAGAATACCTGTCAAGATTATCTTAATTTAATTAACAGTAGAAAAATTGGGGTTATTCTATCAATTTTACAACCACAGATTTTATATCTCCTAAGATTAGAAGTAAAATCTGTGGTATAAAAGCATTTAATTACAATTTATTGTACACAACATTAAAATAAGAACTTGTGTTATAAGTCTTTGGACTTCCGCTGACATACGATTGAAATTGTGGTGTAATCATATTCATTGAACCGCCGTCGCCGTTCCAAGCCCAGCCTAAAATGGTCCAGCCTTTGTTTTTGGCATAATCTACAATTCCGGACCAATCAGCACCTGAACCACCGCTGTTTCCGAATTCTCCAATCATGCAAGGTCTTCCAGACGAAGCCAGATCATCAATATCAGAAGTATTTACATATCTTCCTTTTGCCTGATTATAAGCGCCCGGATAAATATGTGCAGATAGAATGATTTTGGTATCGTTAATTTTTGTCTGTCCAGTAGAACAGCCTTTTACAGCACAAGCAGCCATTGCCGTTTCCTGTCCCCAACCCGGAATATCAATAATTATAGTGCCACTGTACACTTTTCTAACTTCGGTTATGGCTGCGTTGTAAGCTGCTGCAAATGCTGACGGCGTAATATTATGGCTTCCCCACTCGTTGGTAAGATTAATGATAAAATTACCTCCTAGAAAACTGTAATTATTTTTCCACCAAGTTGCGGCTGCGTTTAGCTCGGCTGTACTGTCAGAACCTAACACGGTCGATTTATGATAGGAAACTATTACGGTAAATCCGTTTGCTTTTGCTTCAGAAATCCATCTTTTGGCATTTGTTTCCTGACCCGGCTCTACTTCTATTCTAACTGTTTTAATCTTAGTATTTTGTTTCATTAAATTCCATCCCAAATCGCAATTGCCTCCATTATAATAAGAAGGCTGCAGATTTACGCCATTTCCAATATCTCCAAAACTGGAAGGCGTTTTCGAAGTTAAATTCGATTTTGAAACTGCTGTAGTTTCTGCGATTACTGTTTTTGCCGAAGAATTGTTTTGATCTGACTGAGATTGTTCACAGCTAAAAAACAATGAAACACTTAAAGCCAAAAATAAAACATTTGCTGTTTTTAAACTCTGTTTAATAAAATGTGGTTTTTTCATAAGATAGTTATTTATTGTTAATGAAGATTTTAAGGCCTTGAAAAAACTTCCTTGCAAATATTTAGTTTTAAGTAAGATAAAACCGATGCTATTTTATCAAATAATAATACGAATAATTCATTATGAACCATTTAAAATAAAATTACTTCAATAGTATTGTTAAAAATATTCAGTAATAATAATCGCGCCGCAACTCTCTTTTTGAAAAACTTGTACATTAATAAGTAAAAAAGTTCAAGGAAAAGAATGTAAATTTGGCTTTAATAATATGCTATCTTCAAAATGAACTTTACTAAATATTTACTATTTACATTTCTATTTATATCAGTTTGCAATGCACAAGATGTCGTGCTGAAAAATGTAAACGATACTATTTTAAACCCGAAAAGAACCCTGAAAACAGCTGATCCGCTTGATGCTGTAAAAACAATGCAAAAATTGTTTCCGGGTAAACTTTACAACCTTTCAGATCATAATACTTTTATAAGCTGGAATTGTAAATCGTGTAAACCTGCCGCTTTTACAGATGTAAATGGTGTCGAAGGAGATCAGTTATTTCCTTACGAACAAGGCGTTGCAACTAGACTTCTTGCTAATATTGATTATACTGATTCTAAAGGAAATCAGTATAAAATACTGGCATTTAACCATTCTGTTTATGATGAAGATGGTTTACAAACGGGTCGCTTTTCCGGAGGATTACTAGGTATCACTAAATTTGCTAAAAATGGGAATACTTGGGAAATGAGGTCTTTTCAACCCGCTGTAACTGCTTTTGGCGCATTTGCACAATGTCCTAAACCTAAACTTTTACAAATTGGAGAAGACCAGTTTGCTTTTACTTTACTGCATGTAAATGGAGGTGCCGGCGGCGCTTATGAAGGTTACTTATATCTGGTTGCCGGTTTTGATGGAAAATATCAGCCCATAATGGAGGTACCTGCTTATCAGCTGACCAATTCTGCAAGTTTAAAATGGTCAGGCTCTTATACTGTTGTTGAAGATGGAATAAAGAAACATTTTAGAGATATTATTATTAAAACGAAAGGATCATTTGATAAGGCTGGAAAAGCGGAAGATGATTTTGAAGTAAGTCCTCCGGAAGAAATTGCAGCAATGGCGAAAACTAAAAAATCATTTAATTTTGAAATTGAAAGACGTTTTTCATTTAAAGGAAAATTTTATAAAATGATTGATAAACCTATCGTGAAGTTTTCAAACATAAAATAAACTGTTTTATCCGTTGGATGTAATTAATTTAAACACATAGAAATATAGATTTAGTACTTTCAAAAAAGGCGTTTTACTTATTTAAAACAAACATAAAGTAAACTATGTGTTAGAAACTTGTTTCTTTTTTATATCCTTTTATAAACATGCAACCTATGTTTCTATGTGTTAAATTACACTAACAGATTGTTTTAATTAAAGTAAAGTATTGAGACCAAGCCTAAAGCGGCAATAAAGATCCAAAGAAAGATTCCTTGCAATAAAGGCTTCACTCCTACTGATTTTAAAGTATTTACGTTTAATGTTGCTCCAATTAAGAATAAAGTTATGGTTAATCCAATTTTGGCAATATTTACAACATAAGGAGCAAAATCAGATACCTTTGGTACATAAGAGTTTAAGAGCATAGCAAGAATAAACAAACCAATAAAATAAGGAATTTTTATTTTTTTAGACTCGCTTTTAAAAACTACAGCAGTGATAAGAGAAATTGGAATAATCCATAATGCTCTGGCTAATTTTACCGTTGTGGCAACCTGCAAAGCTTCGGCTCCGTATTTGTTTGCTGCTCCAACTACCGAACTTGTATCATGAATGGCGATGGCACACCATAAACCAAAATCTTTTTGAGATAAATCCAGCTGATGTCCAATAAACGGAAAAGCGAATAAAGCAATTGAGTTTAATATAAATATAACTCCCAATGCGATAGAAGTCTGATTTTCATTGGATTTTATAATGGGAGAAATGGCAGCAATAGCGCTTCCGCCGCAAATTGCTGTTCCGCATGATATTAAATGAGATGTTTTTCTCTCGGTTTTAAGCCATTTTCCTAAAAGGAGTCCAAAAACAAGTGTGCTGAAAATAGATAAAATGGTTAAAAGAAATCCTTCTTTTCCTGCTGAAACAGCACTTGAAGCATTCATTCCGAAACCTAAACCAACGACTGAAAACTGCAATAAAAAAGTAATGGCTTTATGATTAAACGTAACGAACGGATTTCCGAAAACATTGACAATTATAACTCCAAGTAATAAAGCAACTGGCGGTGATATGATAGAAAATAGACATAGAAAAACTATGCCGATAAAAATAGCTTGCTGTAAGAAATGACTAATTTCGAAGAGTTGCGACGATGATTGTTGTTTTGTTTTCAAAATATTCTAATAATTTAATACTGCAAAGTTCTGCCGTTTAAATTGAAATCACCAATCGTAAAATACAATCGACTATAACTTTAAGTTATAATAAAAAGACATGTTCTTAATAAACAATTCTGATAGCGGGTCTGATTTTCCTAATAGAGTTATAATATAAAAGTATCTTTCTACAGAAAGGTTTGCGATATCTAAAACAATTAATTCGTTGTTTTTCAATTCTTTATTTACCGCATGAATAGACATAAAGGCAAAACAATCTGAGTTTAACAAATATGATTTTATGCTTTCTGTACTTCCTAACTGCATTTCGATTTGTAAATCGGAAAATTTTAATCCTGCATTTTTAAGGGCAAATTCTATAACTTCAAGTGTTCCTGATCCGCGTTCTCGGGTTATGAATTTCATTGATTTTAAATCGTTTACCGAAATTTCATTTTGCTGAACAAATGGATTTTTACTATTGCAGACTAAAACCAATTCGTCTTTTAAAAACGGAATATACTTTATAGATTGATTTTTGGACTGACCTTCGACAATTCCAATTTCGATTTCTTTATTGATTAAAGCATTTTCGATTTGTTCTGTATTTCCGTTCAGCAAATTGACTTTTATGTCTTTTTCCTTTTGATGAAAACGCGCCAAAACGGGAGAAATGATATATTGAGAAATCGTTGTGCTCGCTCCCAGCCTCAATAATCCCTGACGTTCGCTGATGAAAGAACTCATTTCGAAATCTATTTCTCGATAAATTTCGAAAATTTCTTTTGTATGTTTTAGCAGAATTTCCCCAGCTGGAGTTAAAGCGATTTTAGAACCATTTCGTTCAAAAAGTTTGGTTTTATAGGTTTCCTCAAGTTCCTGAATATGTTTAGAAACCGCAGGCTGGGTAATATACAATTCGGTTGCCGCTTTAGTAAAATTAAGGCGGAGCGCAACAGTGTAGAAAACTTTTAGCCTAAAATCCATGTTATTTGTTTTTTTGTTTGCTTCGCCAATTCGGCTTTTAGCCTCGTGTCAAGTTTCAGGTTTCAGGTTTTATCAGAAAACCTTTGAACGTTTGAACCTTTGCTCCTATGAACCTTTGCAACTACCTAAAGCAACCCATTATACTTTCTCACAAACCATTCTGTTGTCAATAAAGCAGCAATTAAAATCAATAACCAAACCCAGTCGATTATTGGAGTTTTGGTTGAGACATTTTTCTCGATCGATTTGTATTCTTTGTTTTCTAAAAGTGTGTTTATCAAATCGTCAGCTTGATTTTCGAAGAAAGCTTTTCCGTTAGTTTGTAAGGCCAATTGTTTCAATTTTAAAACATCTGGGTTCACAAATTGTTTTTCGATATCGAAATCTAAAATTTCAAAATGACTTGAATAAGAAGTGTTCGAATTTAATTCTTTTACTGTAAAATTATATTTTCCGGCTGTTAATCCTTCTAAGTTTACAGAAAACGAATTATTTCCTTTTAATAAATCGTAGTTTTTAGCCTGCTTGGTTTCGGCATTTGTAACGGTAATGGTTAATCTTGCTTTTTCGTCGAACTCGTAGTTTTTATTGAAGTATTGTGCATTAATGACAATTTCTTCTCCCGAATTATAAAAACTTTCGTGTGTTACAACCAATGATTTTTTTGAAGCCGATGTTGCCAAAAACTGAATTATCTTATCTATAAATACGTCGTATTTTTCAAATGACTGATTGTCGATATGGCTTTGTAAACGCCATTTCCAGCTGTTTTCTCCTAAAAGAAAAGCAGTTCGTTTTCCTTGATTTTCGGCGAAAGCCAATAAAGGAGCATTTGTAGAGACATTTCTAATTTTTGACGAAAGTAAAACAGATACATTTCCGTTTACTGTAATTGTTCCAAATACATTTTGTAATGGCGGGAAATTTTCAAAACCAATATTGTCTATTGCAAACAAATTAAACTGCGGTTGAAATTCAGACAAATAATCTTCGATTTGGCCGCTCATTTTAAAGTTCAAGTTGTTTTGCTGCTGGTTTAGAAAATTAAAATCAGTGCTGTTTCCAGTAATGATAAATGTGTTTCTTCCTGCTGCTTTATTGTTTTCAAAAATTGATTTAAAAGCTGTATTTGGCTGGTATAAAACCAAAACCGAAGCTTCTTGTAACTGACTAATATCATTTGGTTTAACCAAAATTACTTTACGCTGTGCATTAACTTCTATTGCACGTTTTAAAGCAGCGATATCCGGATGATTAATTGAAGAAACAATAGCAATAGTCGATTTTTGATCGATTATTTCTACGGCAAAATTCTTGATATTATTGTAACTGTTTTTTTCTTTTGCTCCTGAAGTAATAGTTGCTTTAAAAATTTGTAATCCTACTTTATCCGCAGGCAAAAGCAAATTTAAAGTGGCCGTTTTTTTAGAAGCCGAAAAGGAAACTTTCTCTTTTGCTACAACTGAATTTCCCTGCGAAATTGTAAAATCGGCTGATGTTGGTTTATCTCCTGCGTATTGCAGAAAAACTTCAACAGGAAATTTATTTTTATGAAAAGCGTATTTGTTTACGTTTAATTGATTGATTTTAAAATCAAGGAAAGTGGTTGTATCTCCCACAACCAAAGGATAAACTTTATTGACAGGATCAAATCGATATACATAATCGTTTCCTGTAGTCTGATTTCCGTCGGTAATAATAACCGTTGGGAAAGTCAGGTTTTTATTGATGCTTTTTAGGTTTTTAGCAACTTCGTCTAAATTGGTTTGTTTTCCTTTGAAATCAAATTTATCTGAAGTTTTAAAATCGGCATCAAACTGATAAGACTGAATTTCAAATTTTTCTTTTAAAGCCGGATTTGAAACTAGTTTTTGATATAACTCAACGGTTTTCTTATCAGATTTTAAAGCCGTAATCGAACTCGAATTATCGACTGCAATTGCCAAAGGCGTTTTGGTAATTTCGAGCGAACTTTTAGAAATTATTGGATTTATAAGTAAAACCAATAACCCAAAGATGGCCAGAAAACGTAAAAAAGCCAAAAACCAAATCAGATTTGATTTGTTTTTGGCTTTATAAAAATATTGAAAGTACGACAAACCACCCGCTATTACTAAAGAAAGCAATAATAATAAAATCGTGTTTGTAGTCATAATTTTTTAGTATTCAGTGTCAGTTTACAGTAATCAGATAAAAAAGTCAATTAATTATGACTATAGTGTTCAGCTTTTATTCTAGACTCAGATAAAAACTGATTACTAAAACCTTTGAACCCTTGTAACTTAGTCCCGATAGCTATCGGGATCAGTACCTTAGGTTAACATTCCTCCACAAACATTAAGAACTTGTCCTGTAATATAAGCGCTCATGTCTGAAGCTAAGAAAAGACAAGCATTCGCTACGTCTTCGGTAGTTCCGCCGCGTTTCAACGGAATTCCTTCTCTCCATCCTTTTACTACATCTTCAGATAATTTTGCAGTCATTTCAGTTTCGATGAAACCTGGCGCGATTGCGTTGCAACGAATATTACGAGATCCTAATTCTAAAGCTACAGATTTTGTAAATCCAATTGCTCCTGCTTTTGAAGCGGCATAGTTAGTCTGACCTGCATTTCCAGAAACTCCAACTACAGAACTAATATTGATTATTGAACCTGCACGCTGCTTTAAGAAAGTTTTTTGAATTGCTTTTGTCATATTAAAAACAGATTTCAAGTTAACATCGATAACCTGATCGAAATCTGCTTCAGACATACGCATAAGTAAATTGTCTTTTGTAATTCCGGCATTGTTGATTAAAATATCTACAGTTCCAAAATCAGCTAAAACAGCATCAACAAAAGTTTGTGCTTCGTTAAAATCGGCTGCATTAGATTGGTATCCTTTAGCTTTAACTCCTAAACTATTTAATTCTGCTTCTAAAGCTTCTGCAGAAGCTGCAGATGAGCTGTATGTAAAAGCTACGTTTGCTCCATGTTTAGCAAAAACTTCAGCAATTCCTTTTCCAATTCCGCGGCTTGCACCGGTAATAATTGCAACTTTTCCTTCTAGTAATTTCATATTAAGGTATTCGTTTTTATTTTTCGAAATACAAATATAGATTATTTGGGCGTTTAATAAAATTTGTAATATAAAAAATGGTCTGGAATCTTACTTTTTATAACAAAAAAAGCAACTCAAAAAGATGAGCTGCTTCCTTTAAAATAAAAATTAAAACTAAAATTATTACAAGTGATTTTGTTTCGTTACAAAAAAGAAAAAAACTAATACAACACCCACAAACAACATTCTATAAATTGATGATTGAAACTTATTTGTATCATTTACTTTATCCTCTTTTCTTTGTTTTATTAGGTTAGCTATCATTAGCGGAATAAATATTGGAAGTGACAGATACAAATAATACCTTGTATAATCAGGATACAATAATGACATCGCTACATATAATGGCCCCCATAAAAAGATAATGAAATTCGTTGGTGTAATAAGTTTTTTCATTTTTTGTTTCTTTTAGTTAAAAAAAAGCAACTCAAAAAATGAGCTGCTTTTTTATATTAATTATTACAATTGGTAAGATGTCATTCTAAAACTGCTTGAAGCACTTGTAAGCGTCCAAATAACGTTACTGAACGTAATTCTAAAACTTTCTTTTTTAATATATAATCCTTTTGGATTTGTTAATTCATTGTCTATATCTTTTAAGAAAGCGTATGCTGCCGGTGCTACAGTCCAACCTGCATCTTTTAAGATAATAGTTTTATTTGCAGCATCTTCAACAGTTGTAACTAAGTGGCTGATAGCCGCTTTTCCTCCATTAAATTGATATTGAATGAAAGTTTGATTAGATGCGTTGTTAAATACTAATTGTACTCTGGCAATAGATTGAGCTGCAGGTAATGTAGCATTTACTTTATTAATTAAAAATCTAAAATAGTCTGAAGTAGATGGAGCTGTATATAAGTTAGCCGCGATATATGCTACAACCATTTGAGGATTTCCTTTTCCGTTTAATAAAATCTTATAATCATCTGTTACAATTGGCGGTGCATTTGTATATTTAACTGTTGCACTCACTCCATTTGTTCCAGTAGCCACAAAAGTATTATTGGTACCATTGTAGACAAAATTTGAAAGCTTTTGACCTTTAACATCTAATGGAAGTTTTGAAAAAGCTCCTGTAGGATTAAATGAAAAAGCAAGATCGTAACTAACATTAACACCTGGTTCTATAGAATATCCTGTACCAAAACGAGCATCTGTATTATAATCGAAATCGTAGCTCTTTGTTGTTGTTCCGTCATTAATTTCTAATAATCTAAACAGCGGACTAAACATATCACCCGTAATGTTGTTTATCATTGGTGTGTTTTTTGGCAAATCTGCCCAGTCTTTTGGCGTCGCTTTTACAAAACGCAGAAAATGTCCGTTTCTATTGGTTCTAAAAATGATATCTCCATTTTTTTGCCCGTAGTAATAAAACTGAAAATCTCCTAAATATCCTTTTGCAAGAAGTCCTGCTGTAGGATAATCTGCGGCGTTAGACAAAAGGTGAATTCTGTTTTCTGTTGTAAAAACCAAACTCACTGTACTTCCTACCTGAATATCATACTGACTTTGATAGATTCCTGTGTCGCTGTCAAAATCTGATGCCATATCCACTTTTCCTGCTGGAAGGAATTTGAATAAATGTGTCCATCCTCCTAACTGTGTACTATCTGTGTAGTAAACAGCTTTCCATCCATCTGCTGATGAAAGAAGTACATCGTTTAGTTCTTTTTGACGACTGCTTAGTCTTTCAGTCGCATTTTGATCAAAATTTGAGTCCACCTCAGGGCTTGAACATGACCCCAACAGCAAGGCTGCGAAAGAGATCATTAAGCACTTATATATATATTTTGCTTTCATAATATTGATTTTTATAAAAATTTAATGTCTTAGTTATTTATTACAGCATCTGTATTTTTCTGAGCTTCATCTCTTAAAGCATAGAAATCTACGTTATAAGCATCTTTATAATATTTAACAACAATTGCCTCTTTTGCTTTAATATTAGCTTTAGCTGTTGCATCTGTAACACCAGCTAATATTGCATCATATTCTGCTTTTGAACTTGTTAAAATTGTAGCTGCAGTTTCGGCAAAATCCTCATAAATGTTTAATCTCGCATAACTTGTTACAAACCCTAATGATCTTGAAGTAGCAATTGGTTCATTATACCATGTTGAAGTATATCCTGATGGTGTAAGTTTCGCCCAAGCCTGCTCGTCAAAAGGTCTAGTCTGGTTTAAAATATGTACATATTCGTGCTGAATAGTATGAATAAACTGTGTTACACTTGCTCTGCTTTTTTTGTTTAGGTTATCAATTTGAAAAAGAGAAACTCTCTGACCTGCTTCTGCAAGACCTAATGTAACTGTACCGTTTGTATTTAAGTTTACACCTCCAACAAGTACAAATTCTCTTGGAGCCACTTTTTTAACAAAATTTACTCCTCCAATAGTCGTATAACTATCGATCCAGATTTTCTTAACTACTTCCATTGCCGGCTGTACTTTTGATACTAAAGGTGGATATAGATATTTATTAAAGTCTACTAAATTTTGGTTCCATTCGTAGTATACAGCAATATTATATGGATCTAAGAAATTAGTCCCAATCCATTTATCTAAATCTGTTTTTACCGGTACTGAAAAATCTAATTGACTTTCTTTTGGCTGATCCTCCTGAGCACAAGATGCAAGAAGTAAAACTCCAGCAATTACAGCTGTTTTATATGTTTTGAATATTTTCATAATACTTTCTAATTAAAAATTTATCTAGGATTTTTTTCAATACCGTTGTCTGAAGCTCTAAGCGGAATTTGTAACGCTCTTCTTTTATCGTCTTTCACTAAAACGTTAGCTCTAGTTACTTTACCAAATTGAAGTGTATTATGCGTTACAACAAGGTTAAAACGCTTAACATCAAACCATCTAGTACCTTCACGAAGAAAATCTTTTCTTCTTGCTTCGGCAATTGCTTTAATATAAGAAGCCTGAACTGGAGTTAATGTATAGAACGGAGTATATTCATTTGGAATTACAGGGTATTTTGTTGTTACCACTGTTTCATTTAATAAATCTGTTGCAGGATTGTATCCAGTAGTTCTTGTTCCTAAAAAGTACCCTAACTCAGTATTCGCTTCTGCCATTCTGTTTTTCATTACTAATGCTTCGATACGATTCAAATACAATTCATCATTACTAAATAATACAGTCGCTGTATAAGGAATACCTGTACCTGATGTTAAGTTCGTAAATTTAAAATACTCATAAAGCTTAGGTGTAAAAACATTTGTACCTCCAAAATACTGGCCATTCGCTCTAATTAAATTAGCTTTACCCCACATGTTTGTCTGAGTTCCTAATAATTCATCTGATTTATTTCCAGGAAGACTGAATCTGTAAGTTGCAACTCTGTTTGCAATTGAATTTGGATAGCTGATCAATAAATTAGTTTCTTGTTCTGCTCTAGAATATTCAATAGCCATTGAAGCAAAAGGTACAGCGTTAAAAGCAGTCCAGTTTCTAATTTTTGTTGGTTTAGAACCAAGTGACTCAGAAAATTGAAGCACTTTATCCCAATCTCCTTTTATTAAATAAAAACGAGCCGCAAAAGCTTTAGAAGCATCAATGTTAAAGTGAAACTTAGGCTCTTTATATTCATTTGTAACATATTTTAAACCTTCGTTGATATCCTGCTCAATTAAATCAAATACTTCTTTAACCGGAATACGTTTGTATTTCGCTAACAATTCTGTTTCTGGTTTTGTGATATAAGGTATACCTAAATCTGTAGCTGCAGTTGCAGGGTTATAACGGTTTGACCATAACTGAACCAGCATAAAATGATTGTAAGCTCTTGCCATTAATGCTTCTCCTTTTTGCGGATTTAAAGACGCCGGAGAACCTAATTTCTCAATAGCTTCTAAAGCTTGGTTTGCTGCAGCAATTGCTTCGTATGATGCTGACCAGAATTGGCTTTCACTATCATTTCCAATCTGCGTCTGCATTTCCCAGTTAAAGCTTTCCTCATTAATAATACTTGTAACAACTTGTGATTCAGTATCAAAAACGTTATCTGACATTACCTCTGCAATTGGAAGATAAGATCTGTTTGGATAAGCCGTAACCAGTAATTCTGATACTTTTTCAGGCGTATCTATTTGTGTTCTGTTATCTGGTATTTCTGAAAGAAAATCATCACAGCTGCTAAGTCCAATCATTAATAATAATGACAGTGTTATTTTTATATTTTTCATAATCAATTTTATTGTTAAAATGAAAGATTTATTGCAAATGTATATTGTGCCGTAATAGGGAAAGCTACCCCTCCTGTGTTACGGAATTCAGGATCTTGTCCGTTTAATTTTTTATCAGAATAAATCAACCATGGGTTAACTGCTGATCCTTTTAAATTGAAAGTACCTAATCCTAATTTTTTCTTGAAATCATTTGGAAACTCCCATGCAAGAGAGATGTTTTTCAATCTTACGAAATCACCGCTTGCAATTCTAACATCAGAAAAATTATAAGTGTTATATGCAATTTGTAAATCGTTAGCACCGTAATTTCTGTTCAATAATTTATCTGCAATAACTGGAACATTTGTGTAATTTTCGTCACCAGGATTAATCCATCTGTTAGCAAAATCTTTTGTGAAAACTGTTTGATCAGTATAAGTATTACTGTACACTGGGTTTAATCTTACTTTGTTTCCTCCAGATCCTACGATAAATACATATAATGTTACGTTTTTGTAAGTAAATGTATTAGCTAAACCAATTGATTTATTAGGCTCTACAGATCCTTCGTATTTCAAATAATTTGTTACATTATTAGTATCTTGGAAGTTAGCATCTGTAATATTGCTTTCAGCACCATCTTGTAATTTAAAAGTTGGTAAACCTTGATTGTTTAACCCTGTAAATTGGTAAGAGTATAAAGAGTTTCTAGGATGTCCTACTGTGTTACCACCATTTGTAGCAATTAAATCAAATACAGCTGGTTTGTTAGCTAATTTTGTAATTTTTTGATCATACACAGAAAAGTTTAATGTAGTAGACCATTTAAAATCTTGAGAAGCAATGTTTTGAGTCGTAATACCTACCTCAAGACCTTTTGTTTCCATATCTGCATTGTTTCCTTGCTTAACCTCTTGTCCACCTACTCCTGATGTAATTACGTAATCTATCAAATCAAATGCTTTACGACGGTAAACATCTGTAGTAAGCTGTACTCTGTTTCTGAACAATCCTAAGTCTAAACCAATATTTGTTTCATATTGTTTTTCCCAAGTTAAATCTTTGTTTTGTAAATCTTCAATACGGATTGCATTTTCTCTATCACCAGTGTTGAAACGGTCTGTGATGTAACTTTTGTAAATAGCCAATGAGTTTGTAGCTGGTCCAGCAGTAGCTGTTAAACCATAAGAAGCTCTAAGCGCTAAAGTATTTACAGATTCTACATCTTTCATAAAACTTTCTTCTTTAACATTCCATTTACCACTCACTGTGTAAGTAGGTAACCATCTAGAAGAACCACTATCTCCTTGTCTGTTAGATCCGTCATAACGTCCTGTGAAAGAAGCTGTATAACGACGATCGTATGTATATCCTACTTTACCGAAGAAACCAACTGTACGCTCTCTTTCTGCTCCAAAGTCATAATAAGAGTTTCCATCATTGATTAATTTTTCAATTAACTTAGGATCAGTAAAAGCGCTAAGACCTTTTCCAAATTGAATACCAGCAGCAGTAAAGTTGTCGTTATTTCTGTCTACAGATCTAAACTCTGTTCCAAAGAATCCTTCAACTTCATGTTTGTCATTAAATGTATTTCTGTAAGTAATACTATTTCTAACATTATATGAAGTCATATCGTTAGTGTATTTTCTTAAGAATCCTCCATTTGGTAATACCGAAATTTTTGGTGCTGTTAAATCGTTTGGATTTTGATATAAAAATACGTTATCTTTTTGAATTTGAGTATTTAAGTTTTCTCCAACACCTGCATTGTAAGCTCCAACAACGTTAGAATCTTCGTAAATTTTGTGCTCTCTTGATGTATTAGCATAACGAGCAGAACCTGTAAAATTATACGTTAAGTTCTTGTTGATTTTATAATCTAAATCACCTTGAAAACGAACGTCTTGTACTTTAATTCCAAGCGTATTATTTTTCAATTCATTAAGAATGTTCATTGGAGCCCAGTTATTTTGATAGTACTCTAAATTACCTTTCTCATCATAAGGTCTCAATGTTCTACTTGTACTTAATACATAGTTGAATGGGTTGATATCAAAATCTCTGGTAATTTTACCAAATACTACGTCATTTTTACTTTCGTAAGTACCAGGAGCTTCCTGATCACGAATAGATCCTAATGTAGATAATGTAATTGTTAATCTGTCGTTGATAAAGAATGTACCTTTAATGTTTGATGACAATTGTTTTACGTTATCAGCCAAAGTCCATCCCGGATCTGTATAGTATCCTAACGAAGCGTAGAATGTATTGTTTTTTCCACCACCAGAAAAACTTAATGAGTGATTTTGAGTAATAGACGGTCTAAATAAAACTTTGAACCAGTCTGTATTTCCTAACTCATATTTTTTCAAGAATTCATTAACATAAGGCTGCTCATTTTTAACACCATATAAACCATTTGACTCTTGGAAAAGGTTAATTTGTTTTGCCAAAATACCATAAACACCGCTAAATCTAGCTGTTAAAGATGAACTTTGATCTAAGTATCCTTTTGTTCTCATTTCCTGAAAAACACTCATAGATTCCTGAGAATTTAAGATATCATATTGTGTATAGCTAGGAACTGTTCTTACTGTATTCTCTACAGAATAATTAACTTTTAATGGAGAATCTCTACGACCTTGTTTAGTTGTAACAACTACAACTCCATTTAACGATCTTGAACCGTAAATAGATGTAGCCGATGCATCTTTAAGAATTTCAATACTTTGAATATCATTAGCATTTAAACCTGCAACAGCAGAACTTAATAATGTAGCTGAGTTTCCAGAAGCTAAATCTGCAAATGAAACGTTGATGATATCTTCCTGAACGATACCGTCAATAACCCATAATGGTTTTGTATCTCCAAAGATTGAAGAAGATCCACGAACTGTAATTTTAGGAGTAGCACCAAAAGACCCTGTAACGTTTTGTACTGTAACCCCTGCCGCTTTACCTTCAATCATACGGCTTACGTCAACCACACCATCAACTTTTAGCTCTGCTCCAGAAATTTTACTGATCGCACCTGTAAAGGTTCTTTTTGATGTTTTTTCGTAACCTGTAGTAACGACAACTTCTTTTAAGTTTTGTCCTAGTTCACTAAGAACAATTGTTGGAGTAACATTAGAGATTCCAATTTCTTTCGTTTCCATACCTACGTAAGAAATTACAAGTCTGTCTGAGTTTGCAGGCATTTCGATAGAGAAATTTCCATCAAAATCTGTTAAAACTGCCACTTTTGTTCCTTTAGCTAAAATAGTAGCACCAGGAAGCGGGCTTCCGCTCTGGTCTGTTACTTTACCTTTAATGATTGGTCCTGCAGTTAATACTTCAAAAAGTGTATCGTGATTATCTGCGCTTGCAAAAGGATCTCCTGCTGCAGTTTTTTGCAAAATAATTTGATTACTTACTTCCGAAAATGTAATATTAAACGGTACCAAAATTCGGCTTAAAATGCTAGAAAGCGTTTCCTGATTTGCTTCTATAGTTACTTTACGACTTAGTTGAGGAAGTCTTGAATTATAAGAAAATTTTACATGAGCCGACTTTTCAATTTTCGACAAAGCACTATCCAGAGTCAAGTTTTCAACTAGAATAGTAACTTTTGTATCTAATTTTTTTTGCCCATTTACATTATTTGCCACAGCGAAGCTTGAAAACACAAGTGCTAAGACAAACTGAAATAGTGTTATTTTCATGATTCTATGGAGTAATCGTTGTTTAACAACTGGTTTTTTCATAATTTTGAATTGTTTTGATTAATACTGATTCGAGTGTATTTTAAGAAACATTAGAATTACTTTTTACAGAAAGCAATTCCATTTTATAAGTGTCGATAATGTTACAGCATTTCGGCACTTTTTTTTGCATTGTACTTTTTTACATAGGCATAGTTTATTTCTGGTTGAGTTTAGTTTTTGGTTAATATTTTAATAAAAAATAATAGAAATCAGCTTCATTTTCTTTTATGAAAATAAGATTATACTTTAAAAAAGGAGTTATTAAAAAATAGAGATGTGCAATTACAGTTACACAAAAAAATTAATTACAGCCTTCTGAAGTGATAATAATTTGGTTTCCGTTCATTTCGAAACTAGTGTTACCGCCAATGCTTTTACAGACTATTTTTAATTTCTCTGTTAGAGGCTGATCACTTAATGATGTTGTTAAATGACAATCACTTAATTTATTTTTTGGATAATCAATATCTACAAGATAAGCCTGTTCGATAGTTTCTAAAATCTGTGATACTGGTATATCGTTAAATTCAAAACTTAGCTGTTCAATATTTCCAACACTTTGAACTAATACAGGATCTTGTGTAATATTTGTGATTTTATTGAATTTCATATCATTCCGTAAAAATCGTAATGCTTGATTGGGCAGTAATACGATTTCTTCATCATTCGATTTAGAACTCAATTCGTTTGATTTCACCTTAACTTTACCGGTACGTACAAGGATTTCTACATCTGGCTGATCAGAATAAGCTTTAACTCTAAAACTAGTCCCAACAACTTTTGTAACGATCTCGTTCGCGTAAACGAAAAAAGGCTTTTTAGGATTTTTACTAATTTCAAAGAAACCTTCGCCGGATAAATACACCTTTCTTTCGTTTCCGGTAAAGATTTTAGGGTAACTCAATTTACTATCAGGCTGTAATAAAACAGAACTGCCGTCTGATAGTGTAATAATTTGCGGTTTATTAGAATTATTGGTTTGTTCAACTAGTCCTTCGCTGTTTTTATCAATAAGTTCTTTGTAGGTTACAATGTTATTCTCGGTTTTAGAATAACTATTGTAATACCAGCTTGCTGCCAAACCAATAACTAATGTGGCTGCAATCGCTGTTAAGAATCTTTTTCTAAATACGTTTAGATTTAGACCTTGAACGGTTTTTTTGTTTTCTTTTTCACGGATTTTTAACCATGTACTTTGTAACGCTCTGTGAATATCAGATTTGGTTAATTCGGTATCAGGAACTTTCATTGCAAGAAGCATTAATCTTGCATCTTCAACTAATTTTGCACGCTGACGGCTTTCTAAAGTCCATTCTTCCCAACCATCTTGATCAACATTAGTCAGTATCCAGGACTGGAATGATTCATCAGATAAAAAATCTTCTATTTCGGTATATTTATTACGTTTTTGCATCTAAAAATAAGGTTACAAAAACATAGAGGACACTTTTCTTATTATATACTCACCAAATTATGATTTTTTTTAAACTTTTTTAACTTTTTTTAAAGAGAGCTTGAAAATACTAAGGTAATTAAGGATAAAGCACCCTTCCATTCTTTGCGCAGGGTAAGTAAACCGCGATGTAACAAGTTACTGGCCGACTGATAATTAACATCTAACATTTCTGCAATTTGTTCTACAGAAAGTGCCTGATGATAACGTAAATACAACGCTTCTTTTTGTCTGGCCGGTAATTCGTTTAATAATTTGTTAAGATGAGTAACTTTTTCTTTTGTAGCATAATCATCATCTAAAAGATCGTTTTCTACAGAAAACTCCAAAAGAAAGGCAATATCATCTGTACTAGCCGTTTTTCTAAAAATATGGTCGCGTTCATACAAGCGCGCAATTCTTTTTCTTACACTAGACAATAGATATGCTTTTACAACAACTGCACTCTGCAAAGAGCTGCGATAAACCCAAACATCAGTAAAGACATCCTGTACACAATCCTGCACTTTTTCGGCAAAAGGAGAAAGCGAGTTTCCATAACTGACTAGATCGCTGTAATGACGTTCAAATAAAAGCGAAAATGATTTCTCATCGCCTAATATTAAATCATTCCAAAGCGTATTGTCGTCAACTAAATTGGCTTGTAAAATTCGGGTCTTCATAATTGCGGGTTATTGCTCTAAAAATAGCAGCATTTCTTAATATAAAGAATACACTATTTTAACATTATCATTTGGTTTTGTTCGATAAATATATAAAAGCAAATATTTAAAACCAATTATTTTACACAAAAGTGATACTATCCTAATAACACAAATTGTCTGTTTCTTTTGATACGACTGGGTTCTTAATGAAATGTTAAAATTATTTTGAATTAGAATATATTCTAAAATTATAGGATTTTACACAATTAATTTTGTTTTTACTTTTTAATAATGGCAGTAACAAAAGGTACTTTATTTGCTTTAATTCTATAAAACTACTTGATGAAAGAATTAAATTTAGGGCGCTGATAAAGCAGTAAAAATAAACATTCATAGCCCTAAATTCACAAAAAAAGCCTTACTAATTCTAGCAAGGCTTTTGATTTATTTTTATTGAAAAATTGCTTTTAGAAAGCTACATTCCATCTTGGTAATTTCGCATTTTCATCTAAAAAGTTTTGCAAAACTTGTCCTTCAACTGCAGTTGGAATTGCTTTTACATCTGCATTAAAAGTTTCGTACCAAACTACTTCAAGAACAGAAATATTCTCTAGTTTCATTTGTGCCGGCCAAGAATATTTTCTTCCTGTTTTTGCAAATTGATGTCCGTTTACGATTTTATCATACAAACCGCCGTTTTTACTTTTAAGAGTTCCATCATTTTGAACTGTTCCTGTAGAACCCACCATGATTAATTCTTTTGCATCTCCGTCAATTTCATAAACTACAAAAATTCCAGCGCTTCCTTCCGGAGCGTTACAAACTTCTTCTAAACTATCATTTACACTAAAAGTAAAACTATTACTTGCTTTAAACTTTTCTAATTCTTTGTACATATTTCTTTTTTTTAGCCTCTAAGATACTGAGGTTCTAAGATGCTAAGTTTTTTCGTTTTATACCTCAGTATTTTAAAATGTAAAAAAGTCTCAACAAAATATTGAGACTTTTTTGGAAATTTTTATTTCAAAAATTGGAGATTATCCAATTACTTCTTTTACTTTTTTACCAATTTCAGCTGGTGAATCAACAACGTGAATTCCGTTGTCTCTCATAATTTGTTTTTTAGCAGCAGCTGTATCATCAGAACCACCAACAATAGCACCTGCGTGACCCATTGTTCTACCAGCAGGAGCAGTTTCTCCAGCGATAAAACCAATAACTGGTTTACGGTTACCATCAGCTTTTACCCATCTTGCAGCATCAGCTTCAAGTTGACCACCAATTTCACCAATCATAATGATTACTTCAGTTTCTGGATCGTTCATTAACAATTCAACAGCTTCTTTAGTTGTAGTTCCAATAATTGGATCTCCACCAATACCAATAGCTGTAGTAATTCCTAAACCTTGTTTTACAACTTGGTCAGCAGCTTCGTAAGTTAAAGTTCCAGATTTAGAAACGATACCAACAGTTCCTTTTTTGAAAACGAAACCTGGCATAATTCCAACTTTAGCTTCTCCCGGAGTAATAACACCTGGACAGTTTGGTCCAATTAATCTAGAATTTCTTTCTTTAACATAATTATTTGCTTTAATCATATCTGCTACAGGAATTCCTTCTGTAATAGCAATAATTACTTTAATTCCGGCATCAGCAGCTTCCATAATTGCATCAGCAGCAAAAGCTGGCGGAACAAAAATGATAGAAGTATCAGCTCCAGCTTGATCTACAGCGTCTTTTACTGTATTAAAAACCGGGCGGTCTAAATGGCTAGTCCCTCCTTTTCCTGGAGTAACACCACCAACAACATTAGTACCGTACTCAATCATTTGAGAAGCGTGGAAAGTACCTTCGCTTCCTGTAAATCCCTGAACAATTATTTTGGAATCTTTATTAACTAAAACACTCATGATATATATTTTATGTAGTTTTTAAATTTGTGTTGCAAAAATAAGGTTTTGTAATGTATTTTGCCTCTTTTATTGTCAAAAAAATATTAAGAAAATTGACTCATTTGATAACCTCTATAAAGTTTATCATCTTTTATTTGCCAAATCGTTGCAAAATGTGCCAATAACATTTCCTCACGCGGATTCTCGATTGTTTTTACATAATGAGAATAACGCACTGAAACTAAGTCGTCTTCGGCAATAATATGACTGATTCTTACTTTAGAACGCACATAAGCTCTGCTGAGTTCATTGGCCATTTCTACTATAGAATCGTGATTCATTTCGATAAATCCTTTACTGCTGTTCCACTCGATGATTACATCCGGATGCAGATAGGTTTTTAGAACTTCGCTGTCAATTAAGGCATCCGACTTATAAAATTTTTGAACAAATTCTTTTATAGACATATTACTTCAATTTAGTTAGAATTTCAGGAATCTTTTTGATATTGGCTAATTGTTTTAACTTTTCTCTTGATTCTTCGATTGGAGTTCCAAAATAAGATTTTCCTCCTTCAACCGATTTAGTAACTCCAGTCTGTCCCATAATAACAGCCTTCGCTCCTATTGTAATACCGCTGGTTGTACCTACTTGTCCCCAAATTGTAACTTCATCTTCAATAACAACACATCCGGCAATACCAGTTTGCGATGCTATTAAACATTTCTTCCCAATAACCGTATCATGCCCTACATGAACCTGATTATCAAGCTTTGTTCCTTCTCCAATTGTTGTGTCGCCTGTAACTCCTTTATCAATAGTACAAAGAGCTCCAATACCCACATTATCTTCAATTACGACTCTTCCGCCAGAAATTAACTGATCGAATCCTTCAGGACGTTTTTTATAATAAAAAGCATCTGCTCCTAAAATAGATCCGGCGTGAATAATAACATTATCACCAATTACGGTATGATCGTAAATGGAAACGTTTGAATGAATCAAACAATTCTTTCCAATTTTTACGTAATTACCAATAAAACTATTAGGCTGAATTACAGTTCCTTCTCCAATATTAGCCGAAGATGAGATCGCAACATTTGCAAATTGAAAAGGTTTGAAATGTTTCGTTAAAGTATTAAAATCTCTGAAGGGATCGTCAGAAATTAAAAGAGCTTTACCTTCCGGGCATTCAACTTTTTTATTAATTAAAACAATAGTTGCTGCAGATTGTAAAGCTTTGTCATAATATTTTGGATGATCTACAAAAACTATATCTCCAGGTTCTACAACATGAATTTCGTTCATGCCTAAAACCTCAAAGTTTTTGTCACCAATAAATTCGCAGTTAAGCAAATTTGCAATTTCTTCTAAAGAGTGAACTTTTGGAAATTTCATATATTTTATTTCGTTTTTAGTCTCAGTTTTCAGTCTCAGTTTTCAATCAACAAACTGAAAAACTGTGACTGAAAACTGAAAACTTATAAAAACTACTCTTTTACACGCTCCATGTAAGAACCTGAAGCTGTATCGATTTTAATTTTATCACCTTCGTTGATGAACAACGGAACGTTTACAGATGCTCCAGTTTCTACTGTTGCATTTTTTGTAGCGTTTGTAGCTGTATTTCCTTTTACTCCCGGCTCAGCGTATGTAACTTCAAGAATTACTGACGATGGCATGTCTACTGATAAAGGCAAATCAGTTTCAGTATTTACCTGAACCATTACACTTGTTCCCTCTTTTAATAATCCCGGAGCATCTAAGATATTTTTATTCAAAGAAATTTGCTCAAAAGATTCTGTGTTCATAAAATGAAACTCATCACCTTCTGCATATAAAAACTGATAATTATGTGTTTCTACACGAATAACGTCGATTTTATGACCTGCCGAAAATGTATTATCTAATACTCTTCCTGAAGTTAAACTTCTTAATTTTGTTCTTACGAAAGCAGGACCTTTTCCAGGTTTTACGTGAAGAAATTCAACGATTTTATAGATATCGTGATTAAATTTAATACACAATCCGTTTCTAATATCTGATGTAGACGCCATTTGTTTTTGTTTTATTTATTGTTGAATCGTTAAATCGTTTAACTGTTTATTCGGTTGAACGATTAAACAAATAAACAATTAAACTTATTTTAATAGTTTCCTGAATAGCCTTTCATAATTCCTCGTGATGAATTTCTAATAAAATCAAGAATTTCATCTCTCTCAGGAGTAGCTTCCATTTCTGCTTCGATTATACTTAAAGCTTGTGTTGTATTGTAATTCTTTTGGTATAAAATTCTGTAAATTTCCTGAATTTCTCTAATTTTTTCAGTACTAAATCCTCTTCTTCTTAATCCAACTGAATTAATTCCAACATAAGACAATGGTTCTTTAGCTGCTTTTGTAAAAGGAGGAACATCTTTTCTTACCAATGATCCGCCAGAAATCATAGCGTGATCTCCAATATGAATAAACTGGTGAATTGCTGCTAAACCACCAATTACAGCATGATTACCAACAACTACGTGACCCGCTAATGCCACTCCGTTTACGATAATAGCATTATTACCAATCTCGCAATCGTGCGCGATGTGCGCATAAGCCATTACTAAACAATTGTTTCCTAAAATTGTTTGTCCTGAAGCAACAGTACCTCTATTTATAGTAACACATTCTCTAATGGTACAATTATCTCCAATGATAGCAAGAGAATCTTCGCCACCAAATTTTAAATCCTGAGGTACAGCAGAAATAACAGCTCCTGGAAAAATATTGCAATTTTTACCAATTCGAGCGCCTTCCATAATGGTCACATTTGAACCAATCCAAGTACCATCACCAATAACAACATTATTGTGAATTGTTGTAAAAGGCTCAATTACAACGTTTTTAGCGATTTTAGCGCCAGGATGAACATATGCTAATGGTTGATTCATCTATGTTTTATATTTTAAATTAAAATAATCTAATTTGAGGGCAACAAACCTAAACAATAAATTTCATTAATTTATTATTGTTTCCTTGCAATTTGCGCCATTAATTCTGCTTCGGTAACTAATTTTCCGTTTGCGTATGCATTTGCCTGCATGTGGCAGATTCCTCTTCTAATAGGAGAAATCAATTCGCATTTGAAAATTAAGGTATCACCCGGCAATACTTTGTGTTTGAATTTAACATTATCAATTTTCATGAAATATGTCAAATAATTTTCAGGATCCGGAACAGTGCTTAAAACTAAAATTCCTCCTGTTTGTGCCATTGCTTCTACAATTAAAACTCCCGGCATAACTGGAGCTTCAGGAAAATGTCCTACGAAGAAATTTTCATTCATTGTAACATTCTTCAAACCAACCACATGACGATCAGACATTTCGATAATTCTATCAATCAACAAAAATGGAGGTCTGTGAGGAAGCATTGCCATGATCTTATGAATATCCATCAATGGCTCTTGGTTTAAATCATAAACAGGAACATGATTTCTTTGTTCTATTTTAATGATTTTTGCCAGTTTTTTAGCAAATTGAGTATTTACAAAGTGCCCTGGTTTATTTGCAATAATTTTTCCTTGAATACGAACTCCAATAAGAGATAAATCTCCAATAACATCAAGCAATTTATGTCTTGCTGCTTCGTTTGGATAATGTAATGTAAGGTTATCTAAAACGCCGTTTGGTTTCACTGAAATTTCATCTTTACCAAAAGCCTTTTTTAAGTTTTCCATTGTAGATTCAGATATTTCTTTATCTACATATACAATGGCATTATTTAAATCACCACCTTTAATCAAGCCATGCTCTAATAATGATTCTAATTCATGCAAAAAGCTAAAAGTTCTAGAGCTAGCAATTTCTTGTTTAAAATCTGAAAGACTTTTAAGTGTAGCATTTTGTGTACCTAAAACTTTTGTACCAAAATCTACCATAGTAGTTACCTGATACTCATCGCTTGGCATAACAAGGATTTCGCTTCCTGTAGCTTCATCAGTAAACGAAATAACTTCTTTTACTACATAAACATTACGGCTTGCGTCTTGTTCTTCGATTCCTGCTTTTTCAATTGCTTCAACAAAATATTTTGACGAACCATCCATAATAGGTAGTTCAGAGGCATTCAATTCAATAATAATATTATCCAAATCGCATCCAACTACTGCAGCTAATACATGCTCTGGAGTTTGTATTTTAACACCTAATTTTTCTAAATTAGTTCCTCTTTGCGTATTAACAACATAATTAGCGTCAGCCTCAATGACTGGCTGACCTTGCAAATCTACTCTTACAAAAGTGAAACCATTATTAATTGGAGCAGGTTTAAAAGTCATTGTAACTTCTTTACCAGTGTGTAGTCCAACTCCTGTTAGTGAAATTTCATTTTTGATGGTCTTCTGTTTAACCATTATTTCCATTTTTTGGGTTTATTATTTGTTTTTTTATTTCTTCAACTTCGGCAACAATCTTAGGAAGATTTTTAAAATGAACGTACGATTTATTAAAATCTGTATATCCAAGTGATGGTGTTCCCTGCAGAATTTCATCATCTTTAATGTTTCTTGCCACTCCAGACTGCGCCTGAAGTCTCACATTATTTCCTATCGTTAAGTGGCCTGCGATACCTACCTGCCCGCCAATCATACAGTTCTCTCCAATTTTGGTAGAACCCGCAACACCGCTTTGTGCAGCAATTACAGTGTTTTTACCAATTTCAACATTATGAGCAATCTGAATTTGATTGTCTAATTTAACTCCTTGTCTAATAATTGTAGATCCCAGAGTGGCTCTGTCAATTGTAGTATTAGCACCAATATCTACATTATCTTCTATAATAACGTTACCAATTTGCGGTACTTTACTATAAACTCCTTCTTCATTTGGTACAAAACCAAAACCGTCTGCACCTATTATCGTTCCTGAATGAATCGTACAATTATTTCCAATTACAGTTTCTGAATAAATTTTCGCGCCGGCAAAAATAAACACATTATCGCCAATAACAACATTATCGCCAATAAAACTGTTTGGATAAATTTTTACATTATTACCTAAAACTACATTCTGTCCTATATAACTAAAGCTTCCTAAATATAGATTTTCTCCATATTTAGTGCCTTCTGTCATAAAAGACTGTGGTTCGATTCCGTTTTTATTCAATTTTACCTGATTGTAAAAATGCAATAGTTTCGAAAAAGAAGCATAAGCATCTTCGACTTTTATTAATGTAGTAGTGATTTCCTGTTCAGGCGTAAAGCTGTCATTAACAATTGTAACTGACGCTTTTGTAGTATATATGTAATTGATATATTTCGGATTAGCCAAAAAAGTGAGAGATCCTTCCTCTCCTTCTTCTATCTTAGAAAGTCGAGAAACTTCGGCATTGGGATTCCCAACAACTTCTCCTTCTAAAATTCCTGCTATTTGTTCTGCTGTAAATTTCATCGCGACAAAAATATAAAAAATAGATTTTAAATGTTAATTTTAGATAAGTTGTTTTGGAAAACAGATATAATATTTTGTCACCAATTTAGATAACGATTTCAAATTCAACTGATCAGAAGCTTCAACAACATCTTCAATTGTTTTATCTTTTTTCAAAATTCGTATCGGTTCGGCTTCTTTACTGTATGCCTGATTCTTAATTTTACCTCTAAAAATAAAATAACCCGCATCTACAGCCGAAATTTGGTGCGCTTCTGCGAATTCTTCTTTTAACGATTGCGATTCTTCCATCGGAATTTTATCTGCACTAAGCTTAATTTTCAATAAATCTCTGTTAATGATCATTTTACTTAATGTAGAAAGAATAAAATCGTTATTTCTCTGCCATGCCTTTAATGCGCTGATAATATCAAAATCGTCTAGTTGAGAAAACAAATCCAGTTTTTGGGCGTCAAAATCCTCAAGTGTAATTTTGTTTTGCATGAAATACATAAGAGGTTCACTGCAAGGTAGCTTTATTCCTTTTAAAGTAAGCTCTTTTGCTCTTTTTAATACTTTCATTAAAATTAATTCGGCCACAAGACTTGTTTTATGCAAATAAGCCTGCCAGTACATTAACCTTCTTGAAAGCAGAAATTTTTCTACAGAATAAATTCCTTTTTCTTCTATAACCAAAACGTCATCCTCTACATTCATCATCTGGATTAGACGCTCAGAATTTACATTTCCTTCGGCAACTCCCGTATAAAAGCTGTCTCTTTTTAAATAATCCATTCTATCCATATCTAATTGACTTGAAATCAATTGCAGCATGAATTTTCTGTGATATTCACCTTTAAAAACCTGAATAGCCAATGTTAATCTGCCATCAAATTCCTCATTCAGCCTATTCATGAATAATAAGGATATGGCTTCGTGATTTACATCTTCAACAATACTTTTTTCCATAGCATGCGAAAACGGTCCGTGACCAATATCATGAAGCAAAATGGCAATTAACAAAGCACATTCTTCATCATTTGAAATGACAACCCCCTTAAAACGAAGTGTTTCTATGGCTTTCTGCATTAAATGCATACATCCTAAAGCATGATGAAAACGCGTATGATTTGCTCCCGGGTAAACCAAATACGATAATCCCATTTGCGAAATACGGCGTAAACGCTGAAAATACGGATGCTGGATTAAGTCGTAAATAAGTTCATTTGGGATAGATATAAACCCGTAAATTGGGTCGTTGAATATTTTTAACTTGTTAATTTGAGTCACTAGCTGGCTATTTTTTTGGTCAACAAATATAAGTAAATAAGTAGAAAACTATTTCAGTTTTTAACTTAAAATGCTGCTATTTAATATAAGTAATTTCTTAAACATTGTTTAGACCGAAAAAATATACGAAAATAAATTTCAGTTCTTCACTCCTAATTTTATACTATTTTTAATACTTTTTAAGTTCTATACTTTTAAATTGCATTAAAAATTAAAACTCTCTTATGGATAAGATCAAAATACTTTGGGTCGATGATGAAATCGATCTTTTAAAGCCACATATATTATTTCTCGAAAAAAAGAATTACGAAGTTACAACCTGCAATAACGGACTTGACGCAATTGCCTTGTTTGAAGAAGACAATTTTGATATTGTTTTTTTAGATGAAAACATGCCGGGAATGAGCGGTTTAGAAACGCTTTCTGAAATGAAAGAAAAAAAATCGGCCATCCCGATGATTATGATTACCAAGAGCGAAGAAGAATATATAATGGAAGAAGCCATTGGTTCTAAAATCGCCGATTATTTGATAAAACCGGTAAATCCGAATCAGATTTTATTGAGTTTGAAGAAAAATCTGGACGACTCGAGATTGATTTCTGAGAAAACAACTTTAGATTATCAGAAAGAATTCCGTAAAATTGCGATGGAATTAGCTATGGTAAACTCTTATGAAGACTGGGTTGAGTTGTACAAAAAGCTTCTTTTTTGGGAATTGAAACTGGAAAATATCAATGACCAGGCTATGATCGAAATTCTGGAATCTCAAAAAGTCGAAGCCAATTCGCAATTTGGTAAATATATTGAAAGAAATTACGAAGACTGGTTTGCTCCAAAAGCAGATAAACCAATTCAATCGCACAATTTATTTAAAGAACTAGTCGTTCCGGAAATTAAAAAGAAAGACAAACCTATTTTGTTTGTTGTAATTGATAATCTTCGATACGATCAATGGAAATCATTTGAAACTGTAGTTTCTAATTATTACAAATTAGAAAAAGAAGTTCCGTATTTCTCTATTCTTCCAACCGCTACACAATATGCCCGAAATGCTATTTTCTCAGGTTTACTGCCTGTAGACATGGAAAAACAATTTCCGCAATATTGGAAAAATGACGTTGAAGACGGCGGAAAAAATCTTTACGAAGCCGAATTTCTTTCGGCACAAATAAAACGTTTAGGTTTAAATATAAAGGAAGATTATTTTAAAATTACCAATTATGCCGGCGGTAAAAAACTAGCAGAAAACTTTAAAGCCTTAAAAGGAAACGACTTAGTAACTGTTGTTTACAATTTTGTTGATATGCTTTCGCACGCTAAAACCGAAATGGAAGTGGTAAAAGAATTAGCGTCCGATGATAAAGCATATCGCTCATTAACATTAAGCTGGTTTAAAAATTCTCCATTATTAGAAATCATTCAGCAGGCACAGCTTTTAGGCTTCAAATTAATTTTAACCACAGACCACGGAACAATTAATGTAAAAAATCCGTCGAAAGTTGTGGGAGATAAAAATACAAGTCTAAATTTGCGTTATAAAACAGGACGTAGTTTAACTTACGAACAAAAAGATGTTTATGTTGTAAAAGAACCTAAAACAATTGGTTTACCTGCCATAAACATGAGTAGTTCGTTTATTTTTGCTAAAAACGATTACTTTTTGGCTTATGTAAACAACTACAATCATTATGTAAGTTATTACAAAAACACCTACCAGCACGGCGGTATTTCGTTAGAAGAAATGATTATTCCGTTTTTGGTATTTAACCCGAAATAAAATTTTCAGTCTCAGTTTTCAGTAAAAAAGTTGCCTCGAATTTCACTAATTAGCACGAATTTATTTTTAAAATATTTTTTAATTAGCGAAATTCGTGGCAAAACATATAAAAAATAGTATAAACCAAAGCCTCAAAGAGAAAAAACCTCTGAACCTTTGCCTCTTTGAACCTTTGTAACTTTAAAAAAAATGAACATCGTTTTTTCATTAGATCAAATTCAAGAAGTTGCCCAGCAGATTTTAGATTCAAATCCTAAAAAAATCATTCTTTTTAACGGAGAAATGGGCGTTGGAAAAACTACTTTAATCAAACAGTTATGCAAAAGTTTAGGCGTAAAAGATGCTACCAGCAGTCCTACTTTTTCTTTGGTTAACGAATATTATACTTCTGACAATCAAATTGTTTATCATTTTGATTTTTACAGATTAAACAAAGAAACCGAAGCACTTGATATGGGTGTAGATGATTATCTATATTCCGGAAATTGGTGCTTTATCGAGTGGTCTGAAAAAATTGCCAGTCTGCTTCCTGAAGACACTTCAACAATAACAATTGAGTTATTAGCAGATGGAAAAAGGGAATTAAAATTAGCTTAACATCGATCCTCACTATTAGCAGAATTTTTGCACTAATTTTAAAACTTTTTACGTAATTTGTACTCTTAATTTTTTGCACAATCCATGTCAATTACTTTAACTCCATTTACAAAACAACAGTTAATTCCTCAAGAAGAAAAACTGGAGGTTGGTCGTTTTAAAAGAGAACTTTTCATAGGGATCCCTAAGGAAACAAGCTACCAGGAACGCCGTATCTGTTTAACTCCTGATGCTGTAAATTCATTAACCTATGAAGGTCATCGCGTTATGATCGAGTCTGGAGCCGGAGAAAGTTCGAGTTATACTGACAAAGAATATGCAGATGCAGGTGCAGAAATTACAAAAGATCCCAAAAGAGTTTTTGGCTGTCCGTTCTTATTAAAAGTAGAACCGCCTACTTTAGCCGAAATCGAAATGATAAATCCCGAAACGGTTATTATTTCTGCCATTCAGTTAAAAACTAAAAAGAAAGCTTACTTTGAAGCTTTGGCACAAAAAAAGATTACAGCTTTAGCTTTCGAATATATTAAGGATGAAGACGGTTCTTATCCTGCAGTGAAATCACTAAGCGAAATTGCCGGAACTGCCTCTATCCTTATTGCTGCCGAATTAATGATTACCACTGAATTTGGAAAAGGACTCTTATTTGGTAATATTACCGGAGTACCCCCTACCGAAGTGGTTATTCTTGGTGCCGGAACAGTTGGAGAATTCGCAGCAAAAACCGCTATTGGACTAGGCGCAAACGTAAAAGTTTTTGATAATTCTATTACTAAATTACGTCGTTTACAAAATAATTTGAACCAAAGAATTTTTACTTCTACCATTCAGCAAAAAGCATTATTAAAAGCTTTAAGACGTTGTGATGTTGCAATTGGCGCCATGCGCGGTAAAGAACGCTGTCCTATTGTGGTTACCGAAACAATGGTAGAACACATGAAAAAAGGAGCCGTAATTGTAGATGTAAGCATCGACACAGGAGGCTGTTTTGAAAGTTCTGAAGTAACAACTCACGAAAAACCGACTTTCATTAAAAATAATGTTTTGCATTATTGCGTACCAAATATCCCTTCTCGTTACTCTAAAACTGCCTCATTATCAATTAGTAACATCTTAACACCTTACCTTCATCAGATAGCCGAAGATGGTGGTATTGAAAGTGCTATTAGATGCAATAAAGGCCTTAAAAACGGGATTTATTTATACCATGGAATACTAACAAATAAAGCTATTGGCGACTGGTTCGACCTGCCAGACAACGATATTAATTTACTTGTATTTTAAAGGAACTTTAATGTACCTTTGCAAAAATTTTATTTCATGAAGTTCGTACACCGTTTTGCATATTATTTAATTGGATTAGTTATGGGATGCTTTTTTGTAGCCCTTGTATTTAGTGGTAAAGACACGCGTTGCAACTATTTTCCAAATGCCAGAGTTTTAAACAATCTAAGAACAAAACCATTTCAATATTCAGATAAAGCAATTCAGACTTTAAACGAAAAATGGATAGATACTGCTGATATCAAAAGTACTTTAACGTACGGCGATGTTGATTTTGATCAAAGTAATGTTCCGTTCAACAAAGGAAAATTATATATCATTGAAGGAAAAACAGCCAAAAATCAAGAGATTATCTTAAAAGTAGTAAACTACGAAAAGAAAGCTGTTTTAGAAGAGATTATTAAAAAGTAAAAACATTTCACATAAAGCTACAAAGACGCAAAGTTTTTCCTTTGCCTCTTTGTAACTCTGAATCTTTGTAATTTAAAAAATTACCACTCAATTTCTTTTAATCCTTTTGATTTCAAAAAATCATTTGTCTGGCTGAAATGTTTGTTTCCAAACCAAAATCCTCTGTTAGCACTTAAAGGTGAAGGATGTCCGGATTTTAAAATATGATGTTTAGATGCATCTATCAATGTTGCTTTCTTTTGAGCGAAACCGCCCCAAAGTAAAAACACAACATTTTCAGACTCAGCAGAAATTTGTTTAATAACAGCATCAGTAAATTTTTCCCACCCTTTACCCTGATGACTTCCTGCCTCAGATTGTCTAACCGTTAAGGTAGCATTTAAAAGAAAAACACCCTGATCTGCCCAGCGTTCTAAATTTCCGGTTTTTGGGATCGGTTTACCTAGATCCGTTTCGATTTCTTTAAAAATATTATATAGAGAAGGAGGAAACGGTATTCCGTCATTTACAGAAAAACACAAACCATTTGCCTGATTAGGACCGTGATAAGGATCTTGTCCAATAATAACCACTTTTACCTGATCGAAATGACAATGATCAAAAGCTGAAAAAATTTGATTTCCTTTTGGGTAACAAACTTTTGTCGCATATTCAGATTTTACAAAATCAATTAATTCGTTGAAATATGGTTTTTCAAATTCTTCGTTCAAAACGGGCTTCCAGGAAGAATGCATTTTTACGTCCATAACTTTTTTTTTGCGAATTTCAGAAATTTTTAAGTAAAATCATACTTTAACAAACAATAAAATAACACTATAACTTTACAGCATTCAATGATACTATTTTTGTATTTTTGCCTGTACTTTCTTAAAGAAATTAAATGATTAGTATTACCGAAAAAACATTACAAGACTTACAATTTCCAACAGTGCTCGAAACTATTTCAGCTGGCTGTAATACAGATATTGGAAAAGAAAAAGCTTTACAAATAACACCATTCAGAGACAAAGAAACATTGATGCAGGCCTTGATGCAGACATCAGAATATGTGTCGTCTTTTCAAAATAACAACGCAATTCCTAATCACGGATTTGATGCTATTTCGCATGAAATTAAGTTTTTAGCAATCGAAGACAGCTTTCTTGAAGTGGGAAGTTTTAGAAAAATAGCAACGCTTTCTTCTACAACAAATGTACTGCTTACATTCTTAAAAAAGTTTGATGATTATTATCCAAACTTAAACGCAAGAGCATCAAGAGTAGAATTGACAAAAGAGATTATTACCCTAATCGATGCGATTGTAGACAAATATGGCGAGATAAAAGACAACGCCTCTCCTGCTCTTTTGAGCATTCGCCAGAATATGAATTTGGTTCGCGGCAAGGTAAACCAAAGTTTTGGTGTGGCGCTTACTCAATATAACGGATTAGGGTATTTGGATGATATTAAAGAAAGCTTTGTTCAAAACCGACGTGTTTTGGCCGTTCTTGCTATGTATCGTCGTAAGGTAAAAGGCTCTATTTTAGGAAGTTCCAAAACCGGAAGCATTGCTTATATTGAACCCGAAGCTACTTTAAAATATTCAAGAGAATTAGCCAATCTTGAGTATGAAGAAAAAGAAGAAATCACGAGAATTTTAAAACAATTGTCAAATGCAATCCGACCATTTTTGTCTTTGTTGATTGAATATCAGGATTTTTTAAGTGATATTGATGTAGTTGCCGGGAAAGCGAAATATGCCAACCGAATCAACGGAATCCTTCCAACCATTACAGAAGAAAGAAGATTATTCTTTAGAGAAGCATATCACCCGATTTTGTATTTGAACAATAAACAAAAAAACGAAGTTACGCATCCGCAGACCATTGAATTAAAACAGGAAAATAGAATTATTGTAATTTCCGGACCAAATGCCGGAGGTAAAACGATTTCCTTAAAAACAGTTGGTTTATTGCAATTGATGTTACAATCTGGTATGCTGATTCCAGTTCATGAACGAAGTGAAACTTTCTTGTTCGACAGAATCTTAACAGATATTGGAGACAATCAATCTATTGAAAATCATTTAAGTACTTATAGTTACCGATTAAAAAACATGAATTATTTCTTGAAGAAATGCAACAAGAAAACGATGTTTTTAATTGATGAATTTGGTACAGGTTCAGATCCTGAATTAGGAGGCGCATTGGCCGAAATTTTCCTGGAAGAATTTTATCACCGTGAAGCATTCGGAATTATTACAACGCATTATTCAAATTTAAAAATTCTGGCCAACGAATTGCCTTTTGCAACAAATGCCAATATGATGTTCGATGAAAAATCTTTAGAACCAATGTACAAATTGGCTTTAGGACAAGCGGGAAGTTCGTTTACATTTGAAGTCGCTCAAAAAAATGGAATTCCGTTTGGATTGATTAATCGTGCAAAAAAGAAAATAGAAGTTGGGAAAGTTCGTTTTGATAAAACTATTGCAACGCTTCAAAAAGAAAGATCGAAACTGGAAAAAACTTCTTTAAATTTAAAAGAAGAAGAAACCCGCGCTCGTGAGGAAAGTAAAAAGATGGAAAACATCAATACCAGAATCCAGCAAAAATTAGAAAGCTATCAGGAGTTATACGACAGCAATCAGAAGATTATATATATAGGACAAAAAATTGATGATATTGCTGAGAAATATTTCAACAATAAAAACAAGAAAGAGCTTATTGGCGAATTTTTGAAAATAGTTGAAATTGAAAATTCAAAACGTAAAAAAGCTACTCCGAAGGAAACTAAAGCGATAACCGAAAAGAAAAAAGAAGTTATTGCCGAAGTACAAGTAAAAGTTGAAGAAATCCGAAAAGAGAAAAAAGAAAAGAAACTCAAACCAGTTATCGAAAAACCGAAGCCAATTTTAAAAGTTGGCGACAGAGTAAGAATGCTCGACGGAAGATCTGTTGGAAGTATCGACTCAATCGAAAAAAACAAGGCAACAGTAAATTACGGGATTTTTACTTCGAAAGTAAGTCTGGAAGAATTGGAATTGGTTGAAGCTGTTAAGAAATAATTTTTTTAGTCGTAGTGGCAGTTTTCAGTCTTTAAAATAGGCAAAAAAAGATCAAAATTAAAATAAAGCGATTTAAAGCACGATCTTTAAAAAGAGAATCAAGAAGATGGAAGTTTTTCAAAAACAGCTAAAAAATGATTTATTGAAGTTGTTTTTGATCTATAAAATTTATTAAATTTCAAACACTGATAATAAAAATAAATAGCAATAAAATTCTTACGTTATATATTTATTTATAGTTTTGTCATTGCGAGGAACGAAGCAACCACACTAGCACAAGCGCTGAGTATAATTACAGAATGGGATTACTTCGTTCCTCATAATGACTTAACAATAGAAAATTATGAAACCTGGTTTTGTTTATATTATAACCAATAAATATCAAACCGTTGTTTATACGGGTGTAACTTCAAATCTTCCACAAAGGATTTTAGAACATAAAAACAAAAAACATCCAAAATCATTCTCAGCTCGTTATAATGTAAATATTTTAGTTTACTATGAACAATTTCAATGGATTGAAGATGCAATAGCAAGAGAAAAACAAATTAAGGCAGGATCAAGAGAAGCAAAAAATAATTTGATTCATTCAATAAATCCAACTTGGAAAGATTTGTTTGAAGAAATTGAAGACATAATGACTGCATAATACCATACAGAAAAACATAGTGAGATTGCTTCGTCCCTCGCAAAGACATACAGGCAGAGCCATTGCGAGGGACGAAGCAACCACACTAAAATAAGCAATTACAAAATATGAAAACCCAAAATGAGATTGCTTCGTCCCTCGCAATGACTGCAACTGATAAAAAAATTATCCTCTTTGATGGAGTCTGCAATTTATGCAACAGTGCAGTTCAATTCATTATAAAACACGACAAAAAAGATGTTTTTAGATTTGTCGCATTGCAGTCAGAATTAGGGATTTCGATATGTAAACATTTAGGAATTAGTTTTTCTAAAATGGATAGTATTATTTTATATAATCCTGAAACGGCTTATTTTTACAAATCGTCGGCAATAATCGAAATCGCTAAAAATTTTGGCGGTTTATGGAAGTTAACCCCAATTTTTAGAATTGTTCCAATTTTCATCAGCGACCGAATCTACGATTATGTTGCCAAAAACAGGTACAATTGGTACGGCAAAAAAGAAAGCTGCATGATTCCAACTCCGGAATTAAAAGAGAAGTTTCTTTGAAAAATTCCAAATAACAAAAAATCCCAAATTCACAACAATTGTAATTTGGGATTTTTATATTTGAAATTGATCCAAAAATTATCTGATCAATTTTCTGTATTTCAATCGTTTTGGAGTTAAATCACCACCAAGACGTTTCTTTTTGTTTTCTTCATAATCAGAGAAACTTCCTTCGAAGAAATATACTTCAGAGTCACCTTCAAAAGCTAAGATGTGAGTACAAATTCTATCTAAGAACCATCTGTCGTGAGAAATAATTACAGCACAACCAGCAAAATTCTCTAAACCTTCTTCAAGAGCTCGAAGTGTATTTACGTCAAGGTCATTCGTAGGCTCATCCAGTAAAAGTACGTTTCCTTCTTCTTTCAATGTCATCGCTAAGTGCAAACGGTTACGTTCTCCACCAGACAACATCGAAACTTTTTTGTTCTGCTCGCCGCCGCCAAAATTGAAACGTGATAAGTAAGCTCTTGAATTAACCTGCTTTCCACCCATCATAATCAATTCCTGACCATCGGCAAAATTTTCCCAAATAGATTTATTTGGATCAATATTAGAGTGCGACTGATCTACATAAGCGATTTTCACTGTTTCACCAACCGAAAATTCACCGCTGTCTGTAGCTTGTTCTCCCATGATCATTTTGAAAATGGTAGATTTACCAGCACCGTTTGGCCCGATAATTCCAACAATACCCGCTTGTGGTAAAGTAAAATTCAAATTATCGTATAATAATTTATCACCAAAAGCTTTGGCAACATTTTTAGCTTCAATAACATTTGTACCTAAACGCGGACCATTCGGAATGTAGATTTCCAAGTTTTCGTCCAATTGTTTTTGGTCTTCATTTAATAATTTGTCGTAATTCTGTAAACGCGCTTTTTGTTTTGTCTGACGACCTTTTGCTCCCTGACGAACCCATTCTAACTCACGCTCTAAAGTTTTTCTACGTTTAGAAGCTACTTTTTCTTCCTGAGCCATACGGTTTGATTTTTGATCTAACCAAGAAGAATAGTTTCCTTTCCACGGAATACCTTCTCCTCTATCTAACTCAAGAATCCAACCTGCTACGTTATCAAGAAAATATCTATCGTGCGTTACCGCAATTACAGTTCCAGAATATTGTGCTAAGTGCTGCTCTAACCAAAGAACTGACTCAGCATCAAGGTGGTTGGTAGGCTCATCCAGAAGTAATACATCTGGTTGCTGTAACAACAAACGACATAAAGCTACACGACGACGCTCACCCCCAGAAAGGTTTTTAATAGGCGTATCACCTTCTGGAGTACGTAAAGCATCCATTGCGATTTCTAATTTTGTATCGATTTCCCAAGCGCCAAGAGCATCAATTTTGTCTTGTAAAGCCGCTTGACGGTCCATCAATTTATCCATTTTATCTGGATCTGAGTAATTTTCTTCAAGACCAAATAAATCATTAATTTGGTTGTATTCTTCCAGAACAGCCATAGTTTCTGCAGCTCCTTCACGAACAATTTCGATTACAGTTTTAGAATCATCCAAAATTGGTTCCTGCTCTAAGTAACCTACTGTATAACCTGGCTGAAAAACAACATCTCCCTGATAGTTTTTATCAACTCCTGCAATAATTTTTAAAAGTGAAGATTTTCCAGAACCATTAAGACCCAAAATACCAATTTTAGCTCCGTAAAAGAAACTTAAATAAATATTTTTAAGTACCGGTTTGTCTGCTCCTTGATAGGTTTTACTCAATTTTTGCATTGAGAAAATTACTTTCTTATCGTCTGACATATTATGTTAATTATTTTTAGTTTATTGTTTATTGTTGAATTACTTAAATTTAAGTCCTTTGAACTCACAGTTTCTTAAATAATTCATCATTGCTCCTATTTTATTTTTTTCTATTTCAGTCATTTCATTTAATTTCAAATGTTGCTCTTCTGAAATCAGTTTTTTGTCAAAAGCTCTGTAAGATTGTGATTTTACTTCTCCAGCTGAACCTTTTGCAATACTCAAGAATTGTATAAATTCTCTATTCCCATTTCTTTCAAAACCTTCAGCAATATTATCCATTATCGACCCTGAACTCCTATCTATTTGATCTTTGAGTGAATAATTTGTTTTTAAAGTTGTTGTCTGGATTAATAACTCAACATATTGACATAATTCTCTAGCTTTTTGCCAAATTTCTAAATCTTCAAATTTATTTATTTTAGCCATAACAACAAACCCTAAACAACAAACTACGAAAACTTAAACCCTGCCTTTTAAAGCATTAAAAACCCAGGCATTAGCAAAAAAACCAACACCGGTCGCCGCAAATCCCCAGCCCGAAACATCTCTGTATCTAAAAGCACCAAGACCTATAAGCAACAATCCCATAAGTACCATTATAAAAGTAGCCCATCCTAAAACGGTATTTTTATTCATTCCCATAATTGTGTAATTATTATTTTTAAGTAGTAATTTTTTTAGAGAGGCAAATATCGTGAATTTTCACGGCTTAATTAAATATTTTATAAAGCATTTCTTTAAGTAAATCTCCTTGCGGTAAAGCATTGGCTCCAACTCCTTTACTTTTAACATCAATATCGCGCAAAGCTCCCACAATCTGACTGACTTTTCGCATTGGATAATTCTTTACAGCCAAATCATATTCTTTTAAAAAATAAGGATTTACGCCAATTGCAGCCGCCACGTTTTTGGGATTTTTATCTTTCAGTCCGTGGTACTTTAAAAGCTGTATAAAAAATCCAAACACTAATCCTGTTGTCATTACAAGAGGGTATTCTTTTGGGTTATGAGCAAAGTTTTCGGCAATTTTATACGCCTTAAGCTGATTACGTTCTCCAATTGCTTTTCGAAGTTCGAATACATTATAATCTTTACTAAAACCTATATTTTCCTCAATATGCTGAGGCGTAATCATCGTTCCTTGAGGCAGAATAATTTGAAGTTTTTCTAATTCATTGTTAATTTTGCTCAAATCTGTTCCCAAAAACTCCACCAGCATAGCATTTGCTTTTGGATCTATCGTGTATTTTTTTCCGGCTAAAACACGTTTAATCCAGTCTCCTACCTGATTTTCGTATAGTTTTTTACTTTCGTAAACTACTCCTTTTTGAGCCAAAAGTTTAGTTACTTTTTTACGTTTATCAAGGGTTTTATATTTATAACAGAAAACCAAAACCGTGGTTTCCATTGGGTTATTCACATACGATTCGATTTTATCAATCGTTCTGGACAAATCCTGCGCTTCTTTTACTATAACAACTTGACGATCAGCCATCATAGGATAACGTTTAGCCGTTGAAACTATATCTTCAACAGAAACATCTCTTCCGTATAAAACAGTTTGGTTGAATCCTTTTTCTTCTTCTGCCAGCACATTTTGTTCGATATATTCAGACAGCTTATCTATATAATAAGGTTCTTCGCCCATTAAAAAATAAATAGGCATTATATTTCCCGCCTTGATATCGTTAACAATTTTTACAACTTCGTCCATTCAATTTAGTTTTCAGTATTCAGTATAAGTTTTACAGTTTAGCCGAAATAAATAATTAAGTAATTTTCAAATTGACTAATTTTCAAATTATATTTGCTTTATGTTAAAGCTTAATTTCCCTACTTATACTTTCCGATTCAAAAATAGCGAAAATAAAGTGTCTATTTTTGATGAAATCAGGAAAAAATTTATCATTCTTACCCCAGAAGAATGGGTTCGTCAGCATGTTGTTCATTATTTAATGAATGAAAAAAAATACCCCAAATCTCTTATCAACGTAGAGAAAGTTTTAACAGTCAACGGATTAAGAAAAAGATACGATGTTGTAGTCTTTAATCCTGATGGCTCTATACATATATTAGTAGAGTGCAAAGCACCTGAAGTTAAAATATCGCAGGCAACTTTTGATCAAATTGCCCGTTATAATATGACAATGCAGGCACGGTTTTTGAATGTGACCAACGGACTAAGCCATTTTTATTGTCAGATGGATTTTGAAAACGAAAAATATGAGTTTTTAAGAAACCTGCCCGACTATAAAGAAAACCATTAAAAATAAATAATTAAGTACTTTTGGATAAAATAGCAGTTGTAATTTTAAATTGGAACGGAGTAAAACTGCTCGAGCAGTTTTTACCCTCTGTTATTCAGTTTTCAGAAGGTGCAGCGATTTATGTTGCCGACAACGATTCTACAGATAATTCTGTTGAATTCGTAAAAGAAAATTTCCCTACCGTTAAGATCGTAAAAAATTCCGGAAATCATGGTTTTGCAAAAGGCTATAATGATGCCTTAAAACATATTGATGCCGAAATTTACGCATTAGTTAATTCTGATATTGAAGTAACCGAAAATTGGCTTAAACCTATTCTTGATACTTTTAATACAGAAAAACAAACGGCTATTATTCAGCCTAAAATTCTTGATTTTAAAAATAAGGAATACTTTGAATATGCCGGAGCCGCCGGCGGTTTTATTGATAAATATGGTTTCCCATACTGCAGAGGCCGAATTTTTGAAACCGTTGAAAAAGACAATGGTCAATACGATGACAATTGCGAATTATTCTGGGCTTCGGGTGCTTGTTTCTTTATTAGAAAAGAAGTTTACGACGAACTAGGCGGATTTGATGAAACCTTTTTTGCACATCAGGAAGAGATCGATTTATGCTGGCGTGCCGCAAACGAAGGGCATATTATAAAATACAATTCACAATCTGTGGTTTATCATGTTGGCGGGGCAACATTGCAGCAGGGAAATCCCAAAAAGACCTTTTTAAACTTTAGAAACTCTTTATTAATGCTGGTTAAAAACCTGCCTAAAAAAGGATTGTTTTTTGTGATTTTCTTCCGTATGGTTTTAGACGGAATTGCGGGTATTCGTTTTCTTACCCAGGGTAAATTGCAACATACTTTTGCCATTTTAAAGGCACACTTTTCTTTTTATTGCATATCTTTAAAGTACCTAAAAGAAAGAAAAGATTTTCAGATACAGCAATACTATACTGTAAAAAGTATCGTTTTCTTGTATTACATAAAGAAATTACGGGTTTTTAAAGAAATCTTTAACAGTAATCAAAATATTAAGAACTAAATTTGTAATCAACGTTTAATTAAATATAATACCTATGAGAAAAATAGTTATCGCACTATCAGTATTAATGGCCCTAACTTCGTGTGTATCGAAAAAGGAATATGCGGCGCTGGAAGCTAAGCAAAAAGAGACACAAGATTTATTAAACTCTTGCACAGTTAAATTAAATTCTTGTTTAGAAGAAAAAGCAGGATTAGCAGCAACAGCTGAAAGCTATAAACAACACAATCAAGACTTAATTAACAGCTCTAAAGATTTAACGGTTTTAACTACAAAAGGTGCTGAAAACCTAGAAAAATCTCTAGAAAGCTTGAAAGAGAAAGATTTAAAAATCTCTAGACTTCAAGATGCCCTTACTAAAAAAGACAGTGTAACTTTAGCTTTAGTTACAAGTTTAAAAGGAGCAGTTGGAATCAACGATCCAGACATCGAAATCAATGTTGAAAAAGGAGTTGTATTTATCTCTATCGCTGATAAATTATTGTTTAAAAGCGGAAGCTACGACGTAAGTGACAAAGCTAAATCTGTTTTAGCGAAAGTTGCTAAAGTTGTAAACGACAAACCAGATTTCGAATGTATGGTTGAAGGTCATACAGATGACGTTCCTTACAAAAGCAACGGATTTATCTTAGACAACTGGGATTTAAGTGTTAAACGTTCTACTTCTATCGTACGTGTTTTAACAAACGATCTTGGTGTTAACCCAGCTAAATTAATTGCTGCTGGTAGAAGCTCTTACGTACCATTAGTAGCTAATGATACTCCAGAGAACAAAGCTCGTAACAGAAGAACTCGTATCGTTGTTATGCCTAAAATTGATCAATTCTACGATATGATCGAGAAAGAAATGAAAAAACAGGCTAAATAATTTGTAGTTACATACTATAATTATACAGAAAAAGCAGGTCAATTGACCTGCTTTTATGTATCCTTAATTTTTTTAATAACCAATTAAATATAAATCAAGAATAGCATTATTTTTAATTAACTAACTAAATTTTAACTATACTAAAGTTAGGTATATTTTTTAAACTTTTATACCATTTCAGTATTTATTTACAAGATGTCAACATTACACTATGTTCTGACGAGACGTACTATTAGTTTGAAATCAAATCTGTTTGTTGATCTATAAATACTTTTTCAATTTATACCATAATTTAAAGGTACCATTTCTCCTATTTTTTCTTCTGCAATTTTTCCTGTAAAAATAATATCTTCAATATTAGAATTGTTTCCATACTTATATATGTAGAAAGTTTTCACATCAAAAATAACCCTTGATTCTTCTCCATTACCAAATAAAATATCATATGAAGCAACAAATTTTTTGTCGCCGTTTTCTTTTCTTTGACTTATCACTTCAACTTTTGTAAAATTACCTTGTTTAGAAACTTTAAAACAATTCTCAGGAATAACGTCGCTGTTATTTTTAGATATAAAAAACTGATCTTGTCCCCAAGTACCATTGGCTAAATTTCTAAAAAAATTAATTTGTGAACCTTTATAAGCTTCTTCCCTTCGTTTTAAAATTAAGTCTGAATTATTGATTTCTTTAAAATGACTGAAACCTGCATAATAACTTTTAATTACATCTCTGGAGTATATGCTTAAACTACCGAATGTAACTTCAAATTTGTGCAAGTCATAGATTATCTGATAACCTAAGTAAGAATTAATAATCACTAATGGTTTATCCGAATAAGCTTGTAAAACATGGTTTTGTTTATCATATTTAAAATGAATATCATCTTCATTTTCAATAGTAATTTTAGCATTATTTCTGGTTTCTCCAATAAAATACTCTCTAAATATTTTTAGTCTTTGCTCCCTAGTAAATATATCTTTTTCATTTCTTACAACTATTTCTTTAAGTGTATTTTTGGCAATTTCCATATATACAACAATATCTTTTTTAAAATCAAGATCTGTAACATATTGATTCTCAAATCCCATATAACTAAACACTAAGATATTCTTTGCATCAGGGTCGTATTCTATAACAAAATTTCCATTTTCATCGGTACTAGTAGAAATTGTAGTTCCATCTAAAAAAACATTTGCTCCGGGCAACGGTACTTTATCATTACTAAACACTTTACCTGCAATCCTTTGACTGAAACAAGATATAGAAAAAAGCAAAACAAGAAAGAAAAACAAATTTTTCATAATTAAACTGTTAATATTTAATACTAATTAACAATATATTATTCAATTTACAGTAAAATCGATGTCTTTATTTACAAAATATCAATATCGCCTTTTCCTTCTCTTACAATAACAGGTTCATGTTCTGAAAGATCAATAATTGTAGAACCTACATTGTCACCATAACCTCCATCAATTACCAAATCGACCAAATTCTGCCATTTCTCGAAAATTAATTCTGGATCCGTAGTATACTCAATTACATCATCTTCGTCGCGAATAGAAGTAGAAACCACCGGATTTCCTAATTGACGAACAATTTCTAATATTATATTATTATCAGGAACACGAATACCAACAGTCGTTTTCTTTTTAAACTCTTTTGGTAAATTATTATTTCCTGGTAAAATAAAAGTATAAGGTCCTGGTAAGGCTCTCTTTAATATTTTAAAAGTCGAAGTATCGATCTGGCGCACATAATCTGATAAATTACTTAAATCGTGACAGATAAAGGAGAAGTTTGCCTTCTCTAATTTTACTCCTTTTATTTTAGCAATTTTCTCTAAAGCTCTTGAATTGGTAATATCACAGCCTAAACCATAAACGGTATCTGTTGGATAAATTACCAAACCACCATTCTGAAGCACTTTTACAACCTTTGCAATTGCAGCTTCACTAGGTTTATCCGGGTATATTTTTATGAACTCAGCCATTTTTTGTTTTTTGTTTCAAGTTTAAAATTGTTTCAGGTTCAAGTTTGTCAGGCTGAGCGGAGTCGAAGCCCTATCTAATTGAAAAGCTCTTCTCCCGAAGCCTCGGGATCGCTCAGAGTGACAATTATTTCAAAACTTAATTTATTTGAAATATTTAATAATCTATCAAACCTTCAAAATAGAAAACATCATTATTTTTAACTTTTGCATTTGAAGGTTTTTCAGAAAAAAACACCTCATTTACGTTAGTAAATAGATAATTGATTTCAGTTACAATATGAGTCCTGAAATTTAATTTATAATATTTACCATTGTGAGTCCACCAAGTTCCTCTTTCATTCCAAACTTTTACTTCACAATCTTTCACTGAGGTAAATACAATAAAATACTTCCCATTTTCTTCTCTATTAATAGTCCAGTATTTTTTACGAATTAGTGTTATACTATCAAAATCAGCTCCCTTCCAATATCCGACTAACTTTTTATCATTATTTGCCTTCAATGTCTCTGATTGTCCAAAAACATGCAAGGAAATCAAAAAGACAAAACCAAATAATAAGACCTTCATACTAGCCCACAACATCTAATTTAGCAAATCTTAACAACAATTTCTTGATTCCGCCTACTTCAAATTTAATTTCGGCTTTTTTATCAGCTCCAACTCCTTCTAAATTAATCACTTCACCTTTTCCGAAACGTTCATGCATCACCACATTTCCAATTGTTAATTTATTATCAAATAAATTGGGCGCGGCACTGTTTGGATTAGTTCCTGCTACAGGTTTTAATTTACGAATATTCAAATCCGGTTTCGGATTATTATCTGTAATATGTTTTGGAGGCGTTCCTCCTACTGGTTTTGCCAATCGAAGTTTCGATTTATCAACATCCCCAAAAATATCACCATCAATTGGCGATTTATAACGATAATTGGTTTCTGCAGGAGTTAGATATTCCAAAAACTGTCCGTCAATTTCTTCAATAAAACGAGACGGTTCACTATCAGTCAATTTTCCCCAGCGGTAACGAGACTGCGCATAAGTTAAATAAGCCTGATGCTCTGCACGAGTTAAAGCTACGTAAAATAAACGACGTTCTTCTTCTAATTCACTTCTGGTACTCATACTCATCGCACTCGGAAACAAATCTTCCTCCATACCCACAACAAAAACATGAGGAAACTCCAATCCTTTTGCTAAGTGAATCGTCATCAATGCAACACGATCTTCGTCAGTAGTATCTTTATCTAAATCAGTCGCCAGCGCAACATCTTCCATAAATTCAGCCAAAGCACCTCTCGCACCATCAATTTCTTTCTGCCCTTCGGTAAAATCTTTAATACCGTTTAAAAGCTCTTCAATATTCTGAATTTTTGCCATTCCCTCAGGAGTTGCATCTTTTTTCAATTCCTGAACCAGACCCGTTTTTTTAGCAACATGATCCGTTATATAAAAAGCATCCTGATTTTGATCAATAACCTGAAAACTCTGAATCATGGTTACAAAATCCTTCAGTTTATTCTTCGTTCCAGTATTCAGTTTCAAGTCAATTTTATCAATATTCACCATTACTTCCCAAATCGAGCGTTTGTAATGATTAGCAGCAATTGTCAGCTTTTCAACCGTTGTATCTCCAATTCCACGTGCCGGATAATTGATTACACGAATCAATGCTTCTTCGTCTTTTGGATTAATTACTAAACGCAAATAACACAAAACGTCTTTAATTTCCTTACGTTGATAGAATGACAATCCCCCATAAATTCTATACGGAATATCACGTTTTCTTAACGCATCCTCCATTGCACGCGATTGCGCATTCGTACGATATAAAATAGCGAAAGATCCGTTATGAAGCTGATGCTGCATTTTCTGTTCAAAAATCGTGCTCGCTACAAAACGGCCTTCTTCGGCATCTGTCAAACTTCTGTGCACCTTAATTCTAGGTCCAAAATCATTCGCAGTCCAAACCACTTTATCCAGTTTGGTCTTATTATGCTCCATTACCGTATTTGCTGCTTCCACAATATTTCGGGTCGAACGGTAATTTTGCTCTAAACGAAACATTATTACACCTTCATAATCCTTCTGGAAATTCAAAATATTGTTGATATTCGCTCCACGGAAAGCATAAATACTCTGTGCATCATCGCCAACCACACAAATATTCTGAAATCTATCAGATAAAGCTCTAACAATCAAATACTGAGAGTGATTTGTATCTTGGTACTCATCAACCAGAATATAGCGGAAACGATCCTGATATTTAGCTAAAACCTCAGGAAAACGAGTTAATAATTCATTGGTCTTCAACAACAAATCATCAAAATCCATTGCACCGGCTTTAAAACAGCGCTCTACATACTGCTGATAAATCTCACCCATTCTTGGTCGCTTTGCCATAGCATCGGCTTCAACCAATTCCGGATTATTGAAATACGCCTTTACCGTAATTAAACTGTTTTTATAATTAGATATACGTCCTAAAATCTGTTTTGGTTTGTAAACATCACGATCCAGTTGCATTTCTTTAATAATAGAAGAAATCAACCTCGCCGAATCCTGAGAATCATAAATAGTAAAATTAGAAGGATATCCCAAATGATCCGATTCTGAACGCAGAATACGCGCAAAAATCGAGTGAAAAGTTCCCATCCAAAGATTCTTTGCTTCAGATGCTCCCACAATATCCGAGATCCTGTGCTTCATTTCACGCGCCGCTTTATTGGTAAAAGTCAGCGATAAAATATTAAAGGCGTCAACGCCCTGAGCCATCAAATAAGCAATTCTAATAGTTAAAACACGGGTTTTTCCAGAACCTGCACCAGCAATAATAATCATTGGCCCGTCTTTTTTCAGAACGGGTTGTCGTTGCGCTTCATTGAGTTGATCAATGTACTTTTGCATGAAATTTTTCTCCATATGATGCAAAAATAAGAATTAAAAAAGAAAGTTCCTAAGATGCTGAGATGCTCAGATACTAAGTTTTTTTTGGAGCAGAACAATTGGCTTTTTATCAAACATAGTTCCCGCTTTCGGCTTTATCTCTCCTCCCGATAGCCATCGGGATACGAGGATACCGCCTCTATCGGGGCTAGGAAACAAACAATTGGTTTCTTTTGAGAAATTGGAAAGAAAAAACCAACGGCAATTCAAAATCTCAACATCTTAGAAACTTAGCATCTTAGAATCTCAGTCCCTTAGAACCTTATTTATAAAACACATCGTAAGCGAAGCGAATCAACGTTCCAACAACCACAACCAAAAAGAAAATCCTGATAAAACCATTTCCTTTATTAATAGCGAGTTTTGCACCAAGCCAGCCGCCGAGTCCGTTGCTTATTGCCATCGGAATTGCGATTGTCCAGATTATTTTTCCCTTTATCATAAACAAGCAGATCGAACCGAAATTCGTGGCCAGATTTACCATTTTGGCATTCGCGGAAGCGTGTAAAAAGTCAAAACCTAAAAGAGCAATAAAAGCCACAACGAAAAAACTACCAGTTCCTGGGCCTATAAAACCGTCATAAAAACCAACAATTACACTAATAACAACGGCATAAATTATTTGGGTTGTCTGCGAATGATCTTTGGCTACATGCTGTCCGAAATTCTTTTTTGCATAAGTATAAATAAACAATAAAGATAAAACCACAAGCAAAAGCGGTTTCATAAAATCATTGCTCACAAGAGTCAAAATAGTAGAACCCAAAAATGCCGACGGAACTGCTAAACACATCATAATCAAAAGCAATTTCCATTGAATAACCACTTTTTTGAGATACTGAAAAGCTGCAAAAGCAGTGCCGCTAAAAGCCGGAATTTTTAAAGTTCCCACGACTGTAGAAACCGGAAGATTAGGCAGTAAAATTAATCCCATTGGAGTTTGTATCAATCCGCCTCCGCCCACAATAGCATCAATAAATCCTGCAGCAAAAGCAGCCAGACAAAGAAAAAGTATAATGTATGAATCCATTAAAAGTGTATTTCAATAAAATTAAAAAACAAGTTGCAAAAGTACAGCTTCCATTTTGTTTATTGCGGTAAATTTAAAGTGGATTTCTCGTCAAAAAGTATATTTTTGCTAAAAAATTTAACCCAATGGATTTTACAAAAATTATAGAATTAGCCAGTTATACATTACCTGCAATTGTTACTGGATTTGTAGCTTACCGTTTTTTTGAACTTCATATTAAAAACAACGATAAGAAACGTGCTTTTTTATTAAATAGAGAATATCAAAAACAATCTCTTCCAATACGTTTGCAAGCCTATGAGCGTATGACTTTATTTTTAGAACGTATTAATTTGACTAAATTATTGATCAGAATTAGTCCAATTTCTCCAGATAAACACGATTACGAAAACTTTGTAATTGACCAAATCGAACAAGAATTCGAACACAATTTAACGCAGCAAATTTATATGTCTGACGAATGCTGGACTATTATCACAACTGCTAAAAACTCAACCATTCAAATAATTCGTAAAGCAGCCATGAGCGATCGTGTTGACAGTGCTGATAAACTTCGTGAAGTTATTTTAAACGATTTATTAGAAAAGCAGTCTCCAAGTAATGCTGCTTTGGGATATATTAAAAACGAAGTTGCTGAACTTTGGTAGAAAAATATTTTAGATTTTAGATTGCAGATTTTAGATTGATTCTCAAACTCTAAATTCTTCAATCTAAAATCTTAACTTACTTTATTGTCACTCATAACCTCAGATTTATTCTGAGCGTATTCATACCCCTGTTCCCACCAGACCTTCATTACCTCTTTATTAAAAATAAGCGCATTATCGGTTAGTTTTGTTGGTGTATAATATAAATTAAGCTTTACATCTTTGCTGTTTGCCATAAGTTTTCCTATAGCAATATCATGTTTTTCAACCTGATCTAAAGCAATTCTAAACAAATCAATCATCAGTGAAAATGGATTTTTACCAATAACCATTTTGCTGGTATTTACTTCGGTTTCCAGAATAATTACGTCGATTTCGGTTGCGCCTCGGTTAATAGCTTCACGAATTGGAACTAAACTCGAAAATCCGCCATCGCCGTATTCCGAATTATTTTTGGTAACCAAACTCATAAACGGAACATAATTACTGGAAATCCACGACCATTCGCAGAACTCTTCATAAGTACAATCTTTAACCGATTTATATTCTGATTCGTTTTTAGTAAAATTGGTTACGGTAATAACCACATCATTATCAAGCTTTTTAAGTTTATTAAAGTCTGAAATGGAAAAGTTATTCATAATATACTTTTTCAAACCTTTGCTTTCGCCAAAAGTTCGCTTTCCCTTAAAAAACTGACGCAGTACATTAAAGTGATTGATGGTTACAATATCAATTCCTTCTTTTACTTTTACCACAAACGGACAAATATTAAAAATACTTGCCATCGTGACGTTGGTATAAACCGAATGAATTTTTTTAATATGACCAAGAGCCAAATGCGGAATAAGCAGACTTCCCGTAGATGTTCCTATAAACAAATCGTACTCGTGTTTTTTCTCTTCTATTAAATATTGTGCAACTCCACCGGCAAATGCGCCTTTACTTCCTCCACCAGAAATAACTAATGCTCTCATAAATTGTAATGTGGTATTATTTTGTTTTTGGATATTTTTTAAGAAAATAGAATAAAGAATAAAGAGTATAGACTCTGTTTATTTTTAAATCTTTCTTCTAATATCTTTCTTCTATTCTCTTTCTTCTATTCTCTTGCTTCTATTCTCTTGCTTCTATTCTCTTTACTCTACTCTTTCAGCAAACGATTCAATTGAAACTGTTCATCGGGGTTCAAATTAGGTAAAATTCCATTAAATGCAGCACGCATTTCTGGATTTTTCAATAAAAGTCTAATTGTGTCTCTTCCAAACTTAGAAAACTGCCACATATGATGTGTTGTAGCGTTAACCAAATTAGTTAAAACATCGTCGTTTATAAACTTAAAAGCAATCAGTTTTTCTAAAGCATTCTGACGCGTTGTAGCTTCATATTTTGTAGTCGAAAAAGCAACTAATTCCTTAATTAATTCTTCCGGATTGTCGCCGTAATTCGGTGTAGACAAAGCAAGAGAAAGCCATAATGTACGCAGATTATAATCGTTAAAACCTATCCAGTTTTTCGATTTATCTAAATATTCTGTTCTGTGATTCGGGAAGTTTTTCCACAAATAAAACAAAGCGATTTCCTGGGTTTCATAAGATTTATCATCCAGCAAAGTTTCGTATTCTGTTCTAAAATCTTCTGGAATAACAGACAATGTTCCTGCAACCGTTTGACGAAGCTGCACATTATTTTGATGAAGCGCATTTAGTAATAACTCTTTTTTACTTTCGTATTTTTCTGTTTGTAACTGAGAAATAACAGCTTGTTTTACTGAATAATGAATATCTGAATCTAAAGTCTGTTTTAAGAAATCAATCTTTTCGCTTAAAGGTGTTTTCTTTAATTTATCTACTTCTAAACGAACTTTAATCGCGTTGTTTTTACTTAATAAAGCGTTAGCCGTTGGTGTATCAAAAGCAGTCGATTCCAGCCATGTTTTTTGAAACTGAACTAAATCAAAATCAGAAACTTTTTTAACTTCCTCGAAGAAATTCTGCGTGTTTACATTTTTAAAAGCATATTTATTCAGATAATTTTTTACGGCTTTTTTAAAGGCTTTATCTCCAATAGATTGATGCAGTACAAAAAGTGTCCAGGCTCCTTTTTCGTAAAAAGTAAGCGAACTCGCCTTTGCATTCAATACCGGAATGGCATCGGTTCTGGATGCAAATTTTATCTGCTGGGCTGTATCGTATAATTTAGCGTAAAAATAATCATCGCCAAAAATATCCCGTTCTGCCAGTAACGCATAATAAGTCGCAAAACCTTCCTGAAGCCAGTGATGCGTACTGCTTTCAGCTGTGATTAAATCTCCAAACCAGTGATGCGCCAGTTCATGTGCATCAACATTGGTATAATTTCTATCAATAAAAGCGACATCATCAACAACATAACGGGTTGTAAAAAGTGTCGTAGTTGTATTTTCCATTCCGGCATATAAAAAATCGCGAACTGGAATCTGTCTGAAAATTTTCCAAGGATATTTTACCCCGATTTCTTTCTCCAGAAAATCAAAAATGCGTTTAGAATGACGATACGTAGGCTCAAAACGCGCTGTATCTTTATTCTCTAAATAATATTCTAATGGAATTTTCGATTTAGACTTAAATTCTTTTTTATCGTATTTTCCAACAGAAAGTACTAACAAATAAGAACTCATTGGGTTTTCCATTTGGTACTGCCAATGAATCTGATCGTTATTTTCGGTTTTGCTTTTTAAAATTCCGTTTGAAACGACCTGATATCCTTTTTTAAACGAAACCCCGAGACTGAAAATGACTTTTTCGTTGACATCATCAAAACTCGGAAACCAATTACTGGTATATCTCCCCTGGCCTTGAGTCCAAATTTGCACATCATTATTCTCGATATCTACAAAATACAAGGCTTGCTTGGGTTTTACATTATAATTAAATGTGAGGTGATTATTTCCTATTTGAAATTTATTCAAAATCTGTAATTCCTTGCCAGTGTTTAAAAAATTAACATCTTTACCATCAATCTGAACATTAGTAAATTCCATATTTTTTCCGTCGATTCTAATGGTATCAATTGGCTGTAATACCTCAAAATCGTAATCGACATGTCCGGAAATCGTTTTATGTGAATCGTTTATGGTTAATTGCCCTGAAACCGATTTAAAATCAACATATTGGGTTTGCTGCGCAAAAACGAAGGAGGTTATAAAAAGAAAAATGTATTTCATTGAAAATTGGAATTTATGGAATCCGTCTCCCAAGACCCTGGATTGTTTTTAATGTAATTGTAAATCGTTTCAAATCTTTTATAATTCCTAACAACATGATCGTGATAGTTTTGCTGCCAAATTGATTCAAAACCATTTATCTGTTTAGTGGTAATCGATTTAAAAATAGCAACAAAAGATGAAATAGAATTGGTTTTACGAGATAATTTTGATTCGTTCGAGAATTTCGACATCGTTTGGTTCTGTAGAGGCGCACTGCAGTGCGTCTCCGCAACGTATATCGGCATGTTTTGAACATGTGGATTTTCCTTTGTGGATATGCCAGACGTAGACGCACTGCTGTGCGTCTCTACGATCTGCGTGTGGGAAATTTGGGTGTCTATTTTAGAATTATTTTCAAAATTCAGGTCAGATTGGCATTGTAGAGGCGCACTGCTGTGCGTCTCCGCAACGTATATCGACATGTTTTGCACATGTGGATTTTCCTTTGTGGATATACTGGACGTAGACGCACTGCTGTGCGTCTCTACAATTTGCGCGTGGGGAATCTGGTTTTCTATTTGTGTGTTTTTATTCTCTTTAATTTCAATCAATAAATGAACATGATTTGGCATAACAATCCAATTATGAAAAAACCAATTTTTACGAATCTTTATTGATTTTAAAAGTTCCGTCTCCACAATTTTTCCATTCTCATTTAAAATCATTTTTCCGTCTTCAATAGAGCCAAAAATACATTCTCTATTTCTTGTAACCAATGTAATAAAATAAACTGCCTCGCTAGAATAATCCCAATCCTTCAGTCTATTTGAATCAATTTTAAATTTATCTTTATATAATGTCATATTTAGGCATGTAAAAACCCAAAGTTACAAAGGTTTCATATACAAATCGAATGAAATTTGTAAGTTTACAATAGAAAAATAATCAAACGTGTCTACACCCAAAAAAGCCTTATTTAACTGGAGCAGCGGAAAAGATTCTGCTCTGACATTATATAAAATTCTCCAAAATTCTGATTTCAAAATTGAATATCTGCTTACGAGTATAAATCAGCAATATCAGCGGATTTCAATGCATGGCGTTCGTGTTGAATTATTACAAGAACAAGCTAAGAACATCGGAATTCCGTTAAAAATTATGGAAATTCCGGAAATGCCTACCATGGAAGTTTATGAAAATGTAATGACAGAAACCTTAACCGAATTAAAAAACCAAGGAATTACTCATTCTGTTTTTGGGGATATTTTTCTCGAAGATTTACGAAAATACCGAGAGGAACAATTGGCTAAAATAGGTTTTGAAGGTGTTTTCCCTATTTGGAAAATCCCAACTCACGATTTAATTCAGGAATTTTTATCGCTCGGATTTAAAACTATTGTGGTTTGTGTAAACGAACGTTACTTAGATAAAAGTTTTGTTGGAAGAATTATAGATCAGGACTTTATAAATGATTTACCTGATAATGTAGATGTTTGCGGAGAAAACGGCGAATTTCATACCTTTACTTTTGATGGTCCGATATTTTCTGAACCCGTAAATTTTGAAGTAGGCGAAATAGTGTATCGAAAATATGAAAATCCAAAAAATCAAGATTCGTCAAATACGGCCTGTGATACAAATTCGTCTGATGCTTTTGATTATGGATTTTGGTATTGTGATTTAATTAAAAACTAATTTGTATGTATTTAAAACAAAGTGAAGAATTAAAAAAGGTTTTAGGATTTCTTGATGAAATTGGCATTAATGTTATGGAAAAAGAAGTCGAAACAAGTTTTTTACCCGGACTAGAATTAGGATCAAACTGTATTTATATAGACTATGATAAATTATTATACCCGGGAGATATACTGCACGAAGCCGGGCATTTGGCAGTTACCGCTTCTGAAGAAAGAGAATTAGTTGGTACAGCTGAAATTTCTGCCGAATGGCCGACACAAGGCGAAGAAATAGCGGCAATTTTATGGTCTTATGCAGCCTTGAATCATTTAAAATTACCATTAGAGTTTGTGTTTCATCCAAATGGTTATAAAGGCCAGTCTGATTGGCTTATTTCAAATTTTACAAGCGGTACATATATTGGACTTCCTTTTCTGGAATGGATTGGTTTATCTTTTGGAAAGGAACGTGCAGAAAAAGAACAAAAAGCATCCTTTCCTGCAATGCAGAAATGGCTGCGTGATTAAGCTATTCTTCGTACATCTTGAGTAAATTCGTAACCGTATTCCAGTTTCGAATAGTAGATACTACATTTAGTTTTTTCTCTATGTATTTTTGATCAAATCTAGTTTTTCCTGCACCAACGGCGTATTTAATAAAAATTCGGTTACCGTCAATACTGGCTTCGTCTGGTTTAAACTGACTGATTTTTAAGTCGTTTATATTTTCTTTTTTCAAAGGAATCGAAACAAACGCAACGTACAATTTCTTGGTATCTAGATCTTTTTCTTTTAAAAAAGGACTGTTTTTAAAACACAATTCTAAATCTTCTTTTGTAATTACAATTGTTGGTACTTCGTGTCCAAAAACTTTAAAAATTTCCTGTTTGATCATGAAACCCACTTTTGCAGCATCTTCTTCGCTGTCTACAAAAACATTTCCGGATTGCAGATAGGTGCGAACATTCTGAAAACCAATATTTTCTAACATTGTTTTCAAAGCTTCCATCTTCATCATATTGTGACCAGAAACGTTAATGCCGCGTAAAAGAGCTAAATGTGTTGTCATTGCTTAAGTTTTGTTCAAAGATAAAAATTCATTTGATGATTATAGAACAACTATTCTTCATCTTCGCCAATTTCTATATCAAACTTGATAAGGAAATCATTTAATCGTTTTTTATATTTTGCTTTGGCTTGATTTACAATCTCGTCTGTTTCTTCGTTAGTTTCTATCGGATGAAGGTTAAATTCTGTTTTAACCCATTGCTGAAATTCTTCTTTATTTTCATTTTCTGAGTAATATTCCTCGTCTTTATAAAAATAAGCATTATCAAAATCAACTGAAATTTCTGTATCTAAAGTCAAAAGATGAATCAATTGACGTGTATTTTCAGCCACGACATGAATACCGCCTTCATCACCAAAAACAACTATAGGACAGTTATTTAAATCATTGTCTATTAACCAGTATGCATAAGAACTTCCAGAACCGTTTGCTCCAGCAAATTCAATAAAACTATTATAAAATTCTTCTTTTTCTGACCATGTTTTTATTCCCGTTTTTTCATTTGTAATGGTAAGTCCAAAACATTCAGAATACGTTTCTGCACTAAATTCCTGCTCAAATTCATATAGCTTTAATAAATCTTCCGGTAAGGCATAACTACCAAATTGAACTGAAAAATCTTCTAATGAAAAACTGCTGTCATACTCCGCATATTCTGTTTCATCCTCATATTCATCATCTTCTTCTTCAGAAGTTTCTGTAGTAAGTACTTCAAAAGCTTTAATTACAGCACATTTTACACAAAACATTTCAATTCCGGGAGCTGTTTCATTGTTAGCCCATTGGTATTTTGGATTTCCATCTTCGTATAAATATTCCAGTATAAGCGTGATTTCTTCATCATCATGACACCATAAAGCGCGTAATCTAATATTAAAATCATTTTGAATATCTTCAGAAATCTGACTGTATTTCTTTCCTTCATACTCAAACGGAATAAACGAATATTCGCTTCCTTCACTTTCTTTGCTAAATCTGCCTATATATTCGAGTTCAGACAAAACTTTGACCATTTCTATAAACTTATTGCGGAAATCAGCATACATATACTTTTCCGTTTTGTCGTAATCCAAAATCGAAAGTCCTTGTTTAAAGGCGTCTTCATAGTAATTGTTTCCTAAAATCTCGGTACCATAATCTGATAATTCGATAAAAGAATCGTGTACAATATCCGATAATTTATGGGTCGAAGGAAAGTAGTTTTCAATCGTAATTACTGCTCCATCCTGGTCCGTAACATTACTGCAGATTAATACATCAGGTCGGTTTACACTAATTACAGCCTGAACATCTGTAAAACGTTCAAAATGCATGAGCATATCATCGCTGTAAATTAACCAGGCTGTAACATCGCCTTTTACAAAAAGTTCACCATGATTGTATTCGCCTAAAAGCGCATCGCATTTTACACCGCCTCCCAAATAATGAACACTTCCAAACAAAGTAATATTTACACTTGTTGTTTCTCCCAATACAATTAAAGCTGGTGAATTATCTGTATCAAAAGAACTTATGAGTTTCGTAACCGACAGGCTTCCTTTAAAAATAAATCCTAGTATGAAAATATCCTGATGTTCTTCTGTACTAAAATCCATTTCAAACGAATCCATTTCTACATCGTCTTCTGCTAAAAGAAAAATTGGATTTTCTTCGTAATCAGGAAAACGCCAGGTATCTTCAAAAACATTGTAGATTTTCTGGTTGTTAAAATCAGTAAGATTTCCAATAATATCGTGAGCTGCGTGTCGGTTAATCACTTTAAATGTAATGCCGGCAAATTCTAAAGTTTCAAAAGGTACTTTTTCTTCGTTAATCATAATTAGGGGCTTATATCATTTTTAACAAATCTAAGAATTATCTTTATTTGTTAAAATACTTATCCAATTATTTCATGCTTTCAAATTTCCTAATTAAGAATTATATTCGCTGTCTGTAAAGTTTGAAAATTCCAAAACTCAAATTCCAAATCAACAATCTAAAATCTAAAATCCAAATTGTAAAATCCAAATTCCAAATCAACAATCAACAATCTAAACTCTAAAATCTAAAATCTAAAATTCCCTTCATGTCTAATAATCTCCTTGAAACTCCTATCGAATACTTAAAAGGTGTTGGCCCAAGTCGTGGTCAGCTGCTTCGTAAGGAATTAGGGATTCATAAATACGGAGATTTAGTGAACTTTTATCCCAATCGTTACATTGACAGAACGCGATATTATAAGATTAATGAACTTCAGAATACAGGAAGTGAAGTTCAGATTATTGGAAAAATCATCAACATAAAAACCGTTGAATTTGCTAAAAATAAAAAACGTTTGGTGGCCGCTTTCGTGGATGAAACGGGGCAGATTGATTTAAATTGGTTTCAGGGACATAAATGGATTAGAGAAAGTTTAAAGCTGAACGAACAGATTGTAATTTTTGGAAAATGCTCTTTGTACGGAAGTCAATTCAGTATGGCACATCCTGAAATTGAGTTGTTGAGCGAACACGAAAAAAGTCTTAGATCGGCTATGCAGCCCGTTTATCCTTCAACAGAAACACTGACAAACCGCGGCATTTCAAACAGAACCATTAATAAACTAATGGAACAATTGTTTATTGAAACCCAGGCTTTGTTTACCGAAACTTTTCCGCCTTATTTAATTGAAGAATTAAAGCTGATTCCGAAAAGAGCCGCCATATTCAACATACATTTTCCTAAGAGTGCCGATGCTCTGGCGAAAGCCCAATTCCGATTAAAATTTGAAGAATTGTTTTTTATTCAATTGCAGTTAATCACTAAAAATTTAATCAGAAAACATAAAATTAAAGGACATCCGTTTACAAAAGTGGGTGAACTTTTTAATGATTTTTATCAAAATCATCTTCCATTTGCACTGACCAATGCCCAAAAAAGGGTAATAAAAGAAATCCGTACTGATATGGGAAGCAACGCCCAAATGAACCGATTACTACAGGGAGACGTAGGTTCAGGAAAAACAATTGTGGCTTTTATGAGTATGCTTTTGGCTATAGATAATGGTTTTCAGGCTTGTTTGATGGCGCCGACAGAAATTCTGGCCAATCAGCATTTTATTGGATTATCTGAATTTGCCAATACATTAAATATCAATATTAAAATACTTACCGGCTCTACGAAAACTTCGGAAAGAAAAATTATTCATGAAGATTTAGAAAACGGAAGTCTGCAGATCTTAATAGGAACACACGCTTTATTAGAAGATAAGGTAAAGTTTAAAAATCTTGGTTTGGCCGTAATCGACGAACAGCACCGTTTTGGTGTAGAGCAAAGGTCAAAATTGTGGAAGAAAAATGAGATTCCGCCGCACGTTTTGGTGATGACGGCAACGCCAATTCCGAGGACTTTAGCCATGAGTTTATACGGCGATTTGGATATTTCTGTAATCGATGAATTACCGCCGGGAAGAAAACCTATCGAAACGGCGCATCGCTTTGATTCGAACCGATTGAAAGTCTGGAAATTCCTGCGTGATGAAATTGCGAAAGGAAGACAGATTTATATTGTATATCCGTTAATTCAGGAATCTGAAAAAATGGATTATAAAGATTTAATGGACGGTTACGAGAGTATTTCCAGAGATTTTCCGCTGCCTCAATATTCGATTTCTATTCTGCACGGAAAAATGAAACCGGCCGATAAAGATGCCGAAATGAAACGTTTCTCTGAAGGAAAAACCAATATCATGGTGGCTACAACCGTAATTGAAGTGGGTGTAAATGTACCCAACGCCAGCGTTATGATTATCGAAAGTGCGGAACGTTTTGGTTTATCGCAATTGCATCAGTTACGCGGACGTGTTGGCCGTGGCGCTGAACAGAGTTATTGTATTTTAATGACAAGCCACAAACTCAGCACCGACAGTAAAACGAGAATGGAGACGATGGTTCAAACCAACGACGGTTTCGAAATCGCCGAAGTCGATCTTAAACTTCGCGGTCCGGGAGATTTAATGGGAACACAGCAAAGCGGTGTTTTAAACCTTCAAATCGCTGATATCGTAAAAGACAGAGAAATTTTGTCTTTAGCCAGAAACTACGCCATGAAAATCTTAAAAGAAGATCCTCCTTTGCAAAAACCAGAACATGCCGTTCTAAAAATGGTGTTTTTAGAATTAACGAAGAAAAAGAATATTTGGAATTATATTTCTTAGAGGGGCTGAGGTACTGAGGTACTAAGATGCTAAGTTTTCTTTTTTGTGGGTGTATAAGCCTTCGGCTTTGCTCAGGATGACAATTTTTTTGAGAGGCTAAGTTGCTGAGATGCTAAGCTTCTGAGTTTTCTTTTTTGTGGGCGTATAAGCCTTCGGCTTCGAAGGATGACAACACTTTAAAGCGCCAGCTTTAAAACTAAAAAAACCTTAGCTCCTTAGTACCTCAGAACCTTAGCAGCTTAAAGAAAAAAAATACACTCCACTGCATCCAGCTTAAATTATAAGTTGTCATATTCAGGTGATTAGATTTGTTGGGGGCAAATTTTTTAGTGAATATTTGAGTGATACAATGAAGCATACTTAGTTTTTATTATTTCTTAGGCGGACTTTTTTTATCAAATATACCGCTGAATAAGCCTTTGCTTATTTTGTTTTTGTCATCTTTTCCGGTTGCGATCAAATGATCGATATATTCCATATACGTTTTCTTGCGTTCTTCTAAAAAACCAACCAGATATTCTTCAGAAGCTATAATGCCGCTTGCTTCTTCTATTTGCAGCAGTTTTTTGTATAAAGGCTCAATAAACTTTGTGATAATAGGTTCCGGAACTGATTTTCTGGTTCCGAAATACCCAACTATGTCGCCATCTCCGCTCGTATCGGCTATAATTTTAAAATCGGTTACAACCCAGTAATAACGTCCGGTTTTGGCCATGTTTTTTATAATGACATGAATATTCTCGCTGGATTTGATACTGTCCCACAAAAACTTGAAAATCACTTTTGGCATATCAGGATGCCTCACAATATTGTGAGGCTGTCCAATAAGTTCAAATTCATCGTATCCGGAAACATCTATAAAATCTTCATTGGCATACAGAATTGTTCCGTTTTTGTCTGTTTTACTAAGTAATACTTTATTTTTATTCCAGTCTACTTCTCGGTCTGAGGGAGTTGGGCGGGTAAATCTGGTATCCATAAATTTTCTATTAAAAATTAATAAATAATGGTAAGGCTGCGTGTAAAAATGTTTTTTTTGGAAGTTGGATTTTTACTGTTTAATTTCTTGTATTAGTCGATTTTACGTGAATATCATTCACTAAATCATCTATTTTCTTTGCGCTTTCTCTCATCATATCCAGATAAGTCAGAAGCTTGTCGTTGTCCGTATGCCCCTTAGAAACATCTATTAATTTTAAAACTGAATTTACCGGAAGTTTTAAATCTAAAGTCGTTCTGTGAATGAAGTCATTATACTCTTTTGTAGCCGACATTGAGCTGAATTTAGCCGAAGCCAGTTTCATGTTTTCTAGTTCATATTCATCCGAAATTTTAGAAATATGATTGTGGCTGTGCTCTTTAAAATAATATGCCCAATAGCCATTCATAAAAAATACAACTGCCGCCAGAACCGTATGAATAATAAGTGTTTCTAAATCAAAATTTACCTGAGAAAAATAAACCTGAAGACCATTTGCATCATTATAAACGAAATTTTGCAAATAAGCCAGACCAGCGTGATGAAGCACGACTAAAATTGTTAAAGGAATCTGCAGTTTCCAGTTTTGATAGATAATTAAAATAGTGCTGGCAATGAAAACCGTAAAATGCATTTCGAACAAACCATGCATTTGATAAATGTACTGCGCCATAAAAATCGCCAGTACAACCGACAAAACATACTGATAGAATTTAGAATTCTTCACAAAAAACTTTGCCGAATAATACGCCAACAGGTTCAGCGTTCCTACTCCTACTCCAATTTCGAAGGTATCGTATTTAAACGACAATCCGATCCCGAGAAGAAAATAAACGGCTAGAACATAATTAATAATCGTATCTGATTTTTGTGTCATAGTAGACATAAAACTGTGCAGATAATCTTGCTCATTTAAACTGGCTTTTGTTTTCATAGGTAAAAAAATTAAGTTAATGATAGATTTATTTAGTGCAATTTGGTAACGAACATCCGTAAGCTCTTAGAGCTAAAGCATTAAATGAGGGCGAATTATTTTGTTTTAACAGCGAGTCAATCGCCATTTGGGCGTAATTACTATCAGCATCTGTACAATATCTTGTTTTGTTGTAATTACCACGGTAATATAAATTATGCGAAGGATCTAAAAGAACGGCCTGCGGCGTCGAAATTACACCGCATTTTTTGGCAATTCCTTCATCAAAATAAACAGGAATTTCGGCGCCAAATTTCTTTTGGATTTCTGCTATAGAAAATGTCTTGTGTTTGTTTAAGACTACAATTTTAAAATTTATTTGATCTCCGTACTTTCTAATTAATTCGCTTACATGCGGTACATTGAATCGCGAACATGGACAATCCGGATTGAAGAAATGGAAGAAAACTGGCTTATTATCAAAAGCACAGCATTGAGACAAGTCTATTTTTGTTCCCATGGCTATACTATGATAGTTTTTAGGAATGGGGGTTGGCAGACTGTATTTAAATTCGTTCTGCCAAAAAAGAAAGCTTATTGAAGCCAATAATAAGGTAAACCATAAACATAGGAGTATTTTTTTCTTCATATAACATTTTTATTAATTAAGAACAGAAATTATAAACACTTGTTAACACAATTATCAATCAAATTCTTTAAAAAACGCAAAAAACTACACCAAGCCTACTATTTTAACAATTATTTTAAGAGTATTCTTCAATAAATACTAGCTAAACCATCATTTTGTTTAACATATCAATAATACAAATTAAATCGATAAACTGCAAAGAAAATCGGACAAAAACAAAAAATTTTACTAAAGTTTAGTAACCACAAGCTTTCGTATGGATTTATTCTAAAAAATGAAATAATTTTAATAAAGTAAAAACCAGTATCTACCTGATTTAAAACCAAATACCTTTCACCAAAAGAAAATAATCAAAAAAAAACAGTTTTATTTTTAAACCTTTTATCGAAAGTATAATCTAACAGCAAACTTTTTACGACTATGCACTGCTAAATACATGTTGAAATTATTGTGATCCAAATGTTAAATAAAAGCTAACGTCTTTCGGTTTCGGCACAAAAAGTTAAATTTGCTAGCTGCTAAAAACATACACCAAAATACACATTCACCTACATTTTATGAAATTAAAACATCTAATCTACGCCTTAATAATCATCATTTTAGGAGGATTTATCACTTATAGGATAATATCTAATAAAGGTAAAAACGACGAATCTAAAAAATTTGGCGACAAAGACGCACCAACAACTGTATCCGGAATTGTCGTAAAAACTTCGACATTTGATAATAATTTGTCGTTATCAGGTTCTATCGAAGCCAATGAACAAATTGAAATTCACAGTGAAGTTTCGGGCATTGTAGAAGGGATTTATTTTAATGAAGGAACTTATGTGAATAAAGGTCAGGTGCTTTTTAAAGTAAACGACATCGAACTTAAAGCACAATTGAGACAAGCCGTAACCAGAGAAGGTTTAGCTGCAGAAAACGAAAGAAGAGCCAAATTATTACTTCAAAAAGAGGCTATCAGTCAGGAAGAAGCAGATGTTGCAAGAGCAGATCACGCTTCGGCGCAAGCCCAAACTCAATTAATTAGAGCGCAAATTTCTAAAACATCCGTAAAAGCTCCTTTTTCAGGAAAAATAGGATTACGTTCTATTTCTCCGGGAACTTACATCACGCCAACTGTTTTAGTAGCAAAACTGGTTAATACAGGAAAATTAAAAATTACATTCTCAATTCCGGAGAAATATGCTTCACAGGTACAATCAGGATCTGTGATCGATTTTACCGTTTCCGGTTCAACAAAAACTTATTCAGCAAAAATATACGCCATTGAGCCAGAAATAGCAGTTGCAACCCGTACACTGCAAATTCGCGCCATTGCCGATAATACCGATGGTAAACTTTTCCCTGGAACTTTTGCCGACGTCAAATTGCCATTAAATATTATTAAAGACGCTATAGTGGTTCCTTCTCAGGCTATCATACCGATACAAGACGGTAAAAAAGTTTTTATTGCCGATATGGGAAAAGCAAAAGAAGTTATGGTTGATGCTACAACAAGAACCGACTCTTCTATTTTGATTTTATCAGGATTAAAAGCCGGAGATACTTTAATTACAAGCGGTGTCATGTCATTAAAAAACGAAGCACCAATTAAAGTTAAGGTAAAATAGTCGTAAAGTCAAAAGTCTTAAAGACTTGAATATAGATTTGAAGATAGCAGTAAGATTTAGCGATAAATCTGAAATCTAAAATCAACAATCTAAAATTTAAAATCACACATGAGTTTATCAACTACAAGTATAAAAAGACCTGTTTTAACCATTGTACTGAATTTATTAATCATATTATTCGGTTTTATTGGTTATACTTTTTTGGGCGTGCGAGAATTTCCTTCGATCGATCCTGCACAGGTTTCTATTCGAACAAACTATACCGGAGCCAATTCTGATATTATCGAATCGCAGATTACAGAACCTCTGGAAAAAGCCGTAAATGCAATTGACGGAATTAGAAACATCACTTCTTCGAGTAATCAGGGAAGCAGTAATATTACTATCGAGTTTAATCTGGATAAAGATTTAGAAGAAGCAGCAAACGACGTTCGTGACAAAGTTTCGCAAGCCATCAGGAGTTTACCGCAGGACATTGACGCACCGCCGGTTGTTTCTAAAGCAGATGCCGATAGTGACGCAATTATTTCGATGACCGTTCAAAGTGATACCCGAAACTCTTTAGAATTAAGTGATTATGCCGAGAATGTTATTTCGCAGCGATTGGAAACAATTCCGGGAGTAAGTGCAGTTCAAATTTGGGGACAAAAACGTTATGCCATGCGTCTATGGATCGATCCCGTAAAACTTACCGCTTACGGCTGTACAGTGGCCGAAGTCCGTGCTGCTTTAAATGCGCAAAATGTGGAACTTCCGTCAGGAAAACTAACTGGAAACAATACTGAATTAACGGTAAAAACAGTTGGAAACCTTTCTAAACCAGAAGAATTCAACAATATTATCATTCGTACCGATGGTGACAAAATCGTTCGTTTAAGCGATGTTGGAGGCGCCGAATTAGGACCGGAAAATCTGGAAACAAAATTAAGTCAGTCCGGACTTCCTTTAATTGGTTTGGCTATTGTGCCGATGCCTGGTGCCAATTACTTAGATATTTCGAAAGAATTCTACAAAAAATACGAAGCCTTAAAAAAGGATCTTCCAAAAGATATTAAACTGAATATCGCGCTTGATAATACCATATTCGTAAAAAAATCAGTACTTGAGGTTGCCGAAACTTTAGGGATTTCTATTGTTCTGGTAATCATTATTATTTATTTATTCTTTAGAGACTGGGCCATTGCTTTCAGACCTTTAATTGATATTCCGGTTTCGTTAATTGCTACTTTCTTTATCATGTGGCTTTTTGGGTTTTCTATTAATGTATTAACCTTATTAGCAATTGTTTTGGCAACCGGATTGGTTGTAGATGATGGAATTGTGGTAACCGAAAATATCTTTAAAAAGGTTGAAGAAGGAATGTCGCCAATTGAAGCTGCAATTAAAGGTTCAAATGAGATTTTCTATGCCGTAATTTCGATTTCAGTAACCTTGGCAGCGGTATTCTTACCTGTAATCTTCCTGGAAGGTTTCGTTGGCCGGCTATTTAGGGAATTTGGAGTCGTAATTGGAGCTGCCGTATTAATTTCGGCTTTTGTATCCTTGACATTAACACCAATGTTAAATGCTTATTTAATGAAAGGCGGCGAGCAGAAAAAATCTAAATTCTACATTAAAACAGAGCCATTTTTTGAAAAAATGAACAGCAGTTATGCCGAAGCGCTGACTAAATTCATGGATAGAAAATGGATTAGTTTCCCTATTTTAATTGCTTGTTTTGGATTGATTTATTTGTTTTTTACCATTCTTCCAAAAGAAACTGCTCCTTATGATGACAGAAGTTCTGTAACCATGCGTATGACAACTCCAGAAGGATCATCATACGAATATACAGATCGTTTTATGCAGGAAATCTCAAAGTTAATTGATGATTCTATTCCGGAGAAAAAAGTAAGTTTGGTTATTACCTCTCCAGGATTCAGCTCAAATTCAGTGAACAGCGGCTTGGTGAGACTTACTTTAAAAGATGTTGACGAAAGAAAAAAATCTCAAAAAGAAATTGCAGATAAATTAACCAAATGGACGAAGCAATATCCTAACGCCAAAACTTCGGTAACACAACAGCCTACAATTGCAGTAAACAGACGTGGCGGTTTACCGATTCAATACATTATTCAGGCTCCTAATTTTGATAAATTAAGAGAAAAAATCCCTGTTTTCATGAACGAAGTTGGTAAAAGTGATGTGTTTTCGACTACCGATGTGAATTTAAAATTCAATAAACCGGAAATTAACGTCAGCATTGACCGTGCGAAAGCCGAAAGTTTAGGAATTTCTATTATTGATATTGCACAGACTTTACAGCTTTCTTTAAGCGGACAGCGTTTTGGTTATTTCATTAAAAACGGAAAACAATATCAGGTTATTGGTCAGTTCGATCAAAAAGACAGATCGAAACCTTTAGATTTGACTTCGATGTTTGTAAAAAATAAACAAGGTCAATTAATCCAGATGGACAACGTTGTAAACGTGGCTGAGCAGAGTAATCCGCCGCAATTGTACCACAACAACCGTTATATGTCGGCTACAGTTTCTGCAGGTTTAGCACCGGGAAAAAGTATCAGCGACGGTATTCAGGAAATGGACAGAATTAAAGCTAAAGTGCTGGACGAAAGTTTTACAACCGATTTAAGTGGAGAATCCCGAGATTTTGTGGAAAGTTCTTCGAATACTTCTTTCGCTTTTGGACTGGCTTTATTATTAATCTTCCTGATTCTTGCGGCACAATTCGAGAGTTTTATCGATCCGTTTATTATCATTTTAACCGTACCAATGGCCGTTGCAGGAGCTTTATTCTCGCTTTGGTTATTCAATCAGACCTGGAACATTTTCAGCCAGATTGGAACCGTAATGCTTATTGGTCTGGTAACTAAAAATGGTATTTTGATTGTTGAATTTGCCAATCAGTTACGAGAACAGGGTAAATCCAAAATGGAAGCTATTCTCGAAGCTTCAGAGGCACGTTTGCGTCCAATTTTGATGACGAGTTTAGCCATTGCTTTAGGTGCATTGCCAATTGCAATGTCGCTTGGTGCTGCATCTACAAGTAGAATTGGTATGGGGGTTGTAATTGTGGGAGGAACTATTTTCTCTCTTGCACTGACTCTTTTTGTTATTCCGGCCATTTATTTTATGTGGTCAAGAGCCCGAAAACATTATCCGGAATTTGATCATATCGACGAATACGAAAAAGAAAGTAAATAAAAATTATTAGCCCTGAATTCACGAATTTTATCAAATAATTGGTGAATTCAAGGCAAAAGAAAAATAACATGAATAATAAAATTTTATTCCGCACTCTAATACTTCTTTTCTTCTGCATTTTCAAAGCAAATGCGCAAGAAGTTTTGACTATTGAAGAAGCGATGAAAATTGCTTTAGAGAATAATTTCGAAATTAAAATTGCCAAAAATAATTCGACAATAAGCGAAACAAACGTTACCGTAGGAAATGCTGGTATTCTGCCAACTGCAACAGCTAATATTGTAGATAACAACAGCGTTACCAACTCGACGCAGGTACGTCAGGACGGAACATCGACTACATTAAATAATGCCAAAAACAACAGTTTAACGTACGGAGTCAGCTTAGGCTGGACTGTTTTTGACGGAATGAGAATGTTTGCCAGATACGATCAGTTAAAAGAGCTTCAAAAATTAGGCGATGCTGAGCTGAAAAGAACCATTTTGGTTAAAATTGGTCAGGTAAATTCGGCTTATTATGATTTAGTGCAGCAACAGCATCAATTAGCGGCTTTAGATACTACAATTGTCATTTCTAAACAAAGGGTTCAATTAGCACAAAACCGTTTCACTATTGGTAAAGCTTCAAAATTAGAAGTTTTAAATGCGCAGGTTGATCTAAATACAGATCAGGTTACTTTATTAAGACAAAAAGAATCGTATGCCAATGCTAAAATAGTATTAAACCAATATTTAGCCCGTGATCCTAAAATTAACTTCACGGTAACTGATCTGGTTACAGTTGATAATAAATTGATTTTAGCCGATTTAATGGACTTGGCGCAAAAGCAAAATCCGGCTTTAGAATCGCAGATTATCAATAAACGTATTGCGGAATTACAGCTGAAACAAGTAAAAGCAAGCCGATACCCAACAGTAAATTTAACTTCAGGCTATAATTTCTCTGAAAGCCAGTCAAGTTTAGGATTTACAAGCGAAAACTCTTCAAAGGGTTTTACATACGGTTTTAATGCTTCTATGAATATTTTTGATGGATTTAATCAGCATCGAAATGAAAAGGTAGCGAAACTTCAAATTGAAAATTCTCAAATCGCAATCGAGCAGCAAAACATGATTTTGAATACGCAGTTAAGCACCGCATTTCAAACCTATTTAACCAATTTAGAATTAATTGATTTAGAAGAAGATAATGAAGCTATCGCCAAACAAAATCTTGATATAACGCTGGATAAATTTAGAATTGGAACCATTACAACGCTTGATTTTAGAACGGCTCAGCTCAATTATGTCAATGCAAAAGTACGTTACAGCAACGCACAATATGAGGCAAAATTATCTGAAATTGCACTTAAAGAATTAGCAGGAAATATTAATTTTTAAACTAAATTTGTTGTAAAACAAATTTAAATGATCACGTATAATACCAAAGATTGGTTTACTTTTATATTCCATTTTCATAAATCAGATACCGTTAGAAAATTATTTCCTGTAATGATTGCTATCGGAATTTATTCTGCTTTGGTTGGATATCTGGAACTTCATTATTTTAAAGTCAACAAAAACGATTACATACACAACATTCCTATCATGCACGGAATGCTTGGGTTTGTAATTTCGTTATTGCTTGTTTTTAGAACCAATACGGCTTATGACCGCTGGTGGGAAGGCCGTAAACTTTGGGGCGGTTTGGTAAACAACAGCCGTAATCTTGCTATTAAACTTTCGGCTATTTTAAAAGACGAAAACGATCGAAATTTCTTTAGAAAATTTATCCCGTTATATGCTGATATTCTGCACAAACATTTAAAAGATGAAGAAACCAGCAAACAACTTTTTGAAGATGTCGATTTAGAACTTGATCATCATAAACACAAGCCTAATCAGCTAAAAAGAATCATGTATCATAAAATCAATGATTTGTATGATGCAAAAAAAATTACAGGAGAACAGCTTATTACTTTAAATGACGAATTAGTCGCTTTTACAGATATTTGCGGTGCCTGCGAGCGAATTAAAAACACGCCTATTCCCTACTCTTACAGCGCTTTTATCAAAAAGTTCATCTTTTTTTATACGATGACACTTCCGTTTGGATATTCTGTAAGTTTAGGATATTTGGTTGCGCCTGTTGTGGTTTTCATCTTTTATGTTTTGGCAAGTTTAGAGCTTATTGCCGAAGAAATTGAAGATCCGTTTGGAGACGATGAAAACGATCTTCCAACTAAAAAAATTTCGGAAAATATCAAGAAACATGTCGAAGAACTGATTTAATAAAACGTTAAATCACAAATTGCTAAACATATTTTTATTAAATTTAGAGTTTCCACTCAAAAATTTAATGGCAATGCAAAATCAACGTGTTTTAATAAATCCGCCTCATTTATCCAATGAAAAATCGCTTAAAACTCTCGTTGAAAACAGGAGCGTGTATACGCTTAATCAATGCGAATTAAATCTATTTGAAACCTACGAGTCTTCTAATCTTGTGCCGTTAAAATTCAATGATTTTGTGGTAACAAGCATGCTTCGTGGTAAAAAAATAATGCATCTTTTTGACGAACCCGGTTTTGATTATCTTCCGGGTGAAACGGTTGTAATTCCGTCGAATATCGAAATGAAAATTGATTTTCCGGAAGCTTCTAAACTAAATCCTACTCAATGTCTGGCTTTAGCAATTGATAATTCTAAAATCAACGAAACCTTAAACTTCTTAAACGAACGTTATCCAAAAGAAGGCGACATAAACTGGCAGTTAAATTATCATAATTATTTCTTTTACAATAATGTAGATCTTGCTGCCACAATCAATAAATTGATAAAAGAATGCATGAGCACTTCTATTACAAAAGATGCTTTAGCCGATTTAACTTTACAAGAATTATTAATTAGAATTATACAGACTCAAACCGCAAAATCTATTGATGAAGGCATATCTATTCAGTCCAATAATCCCATTTTTGAAGTAACAGAATTCATCAAACACAATTTAAAAGAAAACATAAACCTAAAAAGTCTCAGCGAAAAAGCCTGCATGAGCACTACTTCATTCTATCGCTTCTTTAAAAGAGAATTAGGCATGAGTCCGATTGAGTATGTTTTAAGCGAAAAAATAAAACACGCCAAAAAACTGCTTAAAAACCCAGGAATCCAGATAAATGAAGTCTGTTACCTATCTGGTTTTGAAGATGCCAATTATTTCATCCGATTGTTTAAGAAACACGAGGGAATTACTCCGAAACAGTATCAGCTTTTATATGTTAATTAGTGAGGTTCTAAGGTACTGAGGAGCTAAGATTCTAAGGCTTTTTTTAAGGCTTTTCCGCAGGATTTGTCATTTCGACCGAAGGGAGAAATCACATTAGAAGCTCGACAAAGATTATCGACATACTATGCGGAGTTTCGTGTGCGATTTCTCGTTCCTCGAAATGACAAACGCTGCAGAAAAACCTCTGTCTCTTTGTCGCTCTGCCCCTCTGAACCTAAAAAACTCAGCCCCTTAGTATCTTAGAAACTTAGAAGCTTAAAGAAAAACCTTCACCTCCTCCAAATCCTTTTCCTCATCTTCAGTAAAAATTCGGTATTCAATTTGGAAAGTCTTTTTTAAAGGTGTTTCTAGAGAAAAACCACCTACGCCAAAAGCATCAATAACTTTGAGCGTAAAATGAGCATGTTTCCAATATTCGAATAAATCTTTATCGACCCAAAATTCGGTATCTTCAATCGTTCCAATACAAACGTCACCCATTCTCTGGTAATAACCGCCTTTTTCAAAACACTGCGGCTGTGTTCCTTCGCAGCATCCGCCAGCTTGATAAAACATCAAATCGCCATGTTTTTCTTTTAGAACATGGATTAATTCAATAGCCTCCTTTGTTGCATCTAATCTTTTTACCATGACGCTGTTAATTTAAAAAAGCAGTAAATTCATTCTCATAAATTTACTGCTTTTTAGTTTATAATTAAGCATTTGCAATATCAAGAACGACTCGTCCTTCGATCTGCCCTTTTTTCATCTGATCAAAAACCTCATTTATGTTTTCTAGTTTTGCCGGATTAACCGTGGCTTTTACTTTTCCTTCGGTAGCAAACTCGATGGCTTCTTTCATGTCTTTACGCGTTCCTACAATCGAACCGCGAATTGTAATTCGGTTTAAAACAGTATCAAAAATTGATAAATCAAAATTACCTGGAGGAAGTCCGTTTAATGCCATTGTACCTTTTCTCCTTAATGTTTCAAGACCCTGTTTGAAGGCTATAGGAGAAACTGCGGTTACCAATGCCCCATGCATTCCACCAACTTCTTTCTTTAAGAATTCTCCAGGATTTTGATTTTTTGCATTCACCACTAAATCGGCGCCTAGTTTTTTCGCTAAATTCAATTTTTCATCGGCAACATCAATAGCTGCGACATGCATTCCCATTGCTTTTGCATATTGCACGGCAACGTGTCCTAAACCTCCAATACCGGAAATTGCAACCCATTCTCCCGGTTTCACTTCTGTCTCTTTAAGCCCTTTGTAAACGGTAACACCTGCACAAAGAATTGGAGCCATTTCCATGAAATTCACATTCGAAGGTAAAATTCCAACATAACGTGCATCTGCAATTACAAATTCGGCAAAACCACCATCAACACTATAACCGCCATTTTGCTGACTGTCGCATAACGTTTCCCAGCCTGTAATACATTGATCACAGCCTCCGCATGCACTGTAAAGCCAAGGCACACCAACGGCATCACCTTCTTTTACATTTTTAACATCCTGTCCCACGGCGGCCACATAACCTACCGCTTCGTGTCCCGGAATCAATGGCATTTTAGGTTTTACCGGCCAATCGCCTTCAACAGCATGTAAATCAGTATGGCAAACACCACTTGCAATTACTTTTACAAGAATTTCATTTCTGCCTGGCCTTTTTACTTCAACTTCTTCAATTTTTAAAAGAGAACCAAATTCTCTAATAACAGCAGCTTTCATCGTTTTTGGTAACATAACAAAGAATGATTTAGCGAGCATAATAAGCTTACTAAAACTCATTATGCCCAGGTTTATATTTAATAGGGATATTACTTTTCTAGAAGAAACCCAGTTTCTTTTTATCGTAAGAAATCAACATGTTTTTGGTCTGGCGGTATTGTCCTAACATCATTTTGTGGTTTTCACGCCCAATTCCGGATTGTTTATAACCTCCAAATGGCGCACCTGCAGGATAAGAATGGTATTGGTTTATCCAGACACGACCGGATTGAATTGCTCTTGGAACCTGATAAATTTCGTGTGCATCACGCGTCCAGACTCCGGCACCTAAACCATACATGGTATCGTTGGCAATTTCAATAGCTTCTTCGGTGGTTTTAAAAGTCGTAACAGCCAAAACAGGCCCGAAGATTTCCTCTTGAAAAATTCTCATTTTGTTGTGCCCCTTAAACAAAGTCGGTTTAATATAATAACCGCCTTCAAGATCTCCGCCCAGATGATTTTCATCTCCTCCGGTCAGCAATTCTGCACCTTCTTCTTTTCCTAATTTAATATAGGACATGATTTTTTCTTTTTGAACCAGCGAAGTCTGCGCGCCAATCATAGTCGATTTGTCTAACGGATTTCCGGCAATAATGGCTTCTGTTCTTTCGATTACTTTAGCGATAAACTTGTCGTAAATATCTTCATGAATCAATAATCTTGACGGACAAGTACAAATTTCGCCTTGATTTAAAGCAAATAATACAGCGCCTTCAATTGCTTTATCGAAGAAATCATCGTCGTGATCTGCCACAGACGGGAAGAAAATATTCGGTGATTTTCCGCCTAATTCTAATGTTACCGGAATAATATTCTCAGTCGCATACTGCATGACCAAACGTCCTGTTGTAGTCGAACCTGTAAACGCGGCTTTAGCCACTTTCTTGTTTGTAACCAACGGACGCCCAAGTTCAGCACCAAAGCCGTTTACAATGTTTAAAACTCCCGGAGGAAGAATATCTCCTATTAATTCCATTAAAACCATTATCGAAATTGGCGTACTTTCGGCCGGTTTTAAAACGATGGTGTTTCCTGCTGCAAGAGCCGGAGCGATTTTCCAAACTGCCATCAGAATTGGAAAATTCCACGGAATAATCTGCGCTACAACACCTAATGGTTCGCTTAATGCAATTGTAACCGTTTGCGAATCAAGCTCGGCAATAGAACTTTCTTCGGCACGAATTACACCTGCAAAATATCTGAAATGATCAATGGCAAGCGGAATATCGGCTGCCAATGTTTCGCGTATTGGTTTTCCGTTATCGATCGTTTCTACGGTTGCGATATACTCCAGATTGTCTTCCATTTTCTGGGCAATCTTATTCAGTATAATACTTCTTTCTGTTACTGATGTTTTTCCCCATGTTTTAAAGGCTTCATGGGCTGCATCAACAGCTTTTTCAAGGTCTTCTTTTCTGGAATGAGCTGCTTTTGTAAATACTTTTCCATCTATTGGAGAAAGTACATCAAAATACTCCCCGCTTACTGGTGCCGTAAACTTTCCGTTAATATAATTGTCGTATTTTGCCTTGAAATCTGGTCTTTGTGTGGTCGTGCTCATAATTAGTAAATTTTTGGATTCATCCAAATTTACCTTCATAATCTGAAACAGAATAGCACTTTTCGTTCATCTAATAGCACAAAATTTACACAATTGCTTTTATAAGTTTATTTTAATGCTTTTTTATTAAAATATTAGTATTAAAAATAGAAAAAAGTTATTCTTGTAAGCTTTTTCAGCAATTAAATACAATGAGAAAAAACCAAATAATTTCTTTCTTACTACAATTCTCAATCCTTATATTTGTATCCTCATAAAAAGAATAAAACTAAAATGAAAATATCTTACAACTGGTTAAAACAATTCATTAAAACCGATTGGACATCCGAACAAACCTCAGAATTATTGACAGATTTAGGTCTTGAAGTTGAAGTTGTCGAGAAATATCAATCTATTAAAGGCGGATTAGAAGGGGTTGTTGTAGGACATGTACTTACTTGCGAAAAACACCCTGATGCCGACAGATTAAATGTTACTACCGTAAATATTGGTTTAGAAGCTCCTATACAAATTGTATGCGGTGCTGCAAACGTTGCTGCGGGACAAAAGGTTCCGGTTGCCACTATTGGAACTGTTTTATATGATAAAGATGGTGCTGAATTTACTATTAAAAAAGGTAAAATCCGCGGACAGGAAAGCCATGGTATGATCTGTGCCGAGGATGAATTAGGTCTTGGAACAGGCCACGACGGAATTATGGTTCTGGATGAAAATCTGGTTCCGGGAACTCCGGCTGCCGAAGTTTTTCAAATCACAAATGATGAAGTTTTCGAAATTGGATTGACACCTAACCGTGCCGATGCAATGAGCCATTTTGGAACTGCACGTGATTTAAGAGCCGGAATGCTGCAACGCGGTGTAAATATTGAATTGATTACACCATCTGTAAGTAATTTTAGAGTAGACATGCGTACGCTTAAAATTGATGTTAATGTTGAAGAACCAACTTTAGCACCAAGATATTGCGGTGTAACCATTTCCGGAATTTCTGTTCAGGAATCTCCTGCCTGGTTACAAGATCGTTTAAAAGCAATTGGTTTAACTCCAAAAAATAATATTGTTGACGTTACTAATTATGTTTTACATGAATTAGGACAGCCGCTTCATGCTTTTGATGCCGCAAAAATCAACGGAAAAGTAATTGTTAAAACATTACCTGCAGGAACTAAATTTACAACATTAGACGATGTTGAGAGAACGTTACATGCCGAAGATTTAATGATTTGCGACGAAAAAGGACCACTTTGTATTGCGGGTGTTTTTGGTGGAAAAAAATCTGGAGTTTCTGAAGGAACAACGACTATTTTCTTAGAAAGTGCTTATTTTGATGCTGTAAGCGTTCGTAAAACGGCTAAAAGACATCAATTGAATACGGATGCTTCTTTTAGATTTGAAAGAGGAATTGATCCAACGATTACAGAATATGCTTTAAAACGTGCAGCGCTTTTGATTCAGGAAGTGGCGGGCGGAAAAATTACTTCTGATGTAGTTGAAGTATATCCTAAAAAAGTAGAAGATTTCTCTGTTTTATTGAATTTCAGCCATGTTTCTAAAATCATCGGACAGGAAATCCCGAAAGATACGATCAAAAAAATATTGGTTTCTTTAGATATTAAAGTAAACAGCGTTTCAGATACTGGTTTAGGATTAACAATTCCTGCTTACCGTGTAGATGTACAGCGCGAAATTGATGTTATCGAAGAAATTCTAAGAGTTTATGGTTACAACAATATTGAGTTTTCTAAAAAATTCAATGCAACAGTCGCCAATTCTCCTAGAACAGAAGATTATAAAGTACAAAATGTTATCGCTTCTCAATTGAACTCGCAAGGGTTTCATGAAATGATGGCAAATTCTTTAACAACAGCCGCTTACGCTAAATTATCTACTGCGTTAAAAGAAGAGCACAACGTTACGATGTTAAATCCTTTAAGCAGTGATTTATCGACTATGCGTCAATCTTTATTGTTTTCTGCTTTAGAAGCAATTTCATATAATATCAACAGAAGAAATTCAGATTTAAAATTATTTGAATTCGGAAAATCCTATCATAAATACCTTAACGGTTACGAAGAACACAAACATTTGACTCTTTCTATTTCTGGAAACAGAAACAAAGAAAGCTGGACAAATCCGCAAAAAGGAACTGATTTCTTTTTATTAAAAGGATATGTAAAAGGTGTTTTAGCCCGTTTGGGAATTGAAAAAATTTCGAATGCTCCGGTTCAGTCTGATATTTTCTCAGAAGGAACTTCTATTTGCTACAACAATGATACATTAGTTGAAATGGGTGTGGTTAAAAAATCGATCTTAAAGCATTTCGGAATTAAACAAGATGTTTATTATGCTGATTTTAACTGGGATTTGGTTTTAAAAATCATTACCGGAAAAATTAAATATACTGAGATTCCTAAATATCCAGAAGTTCGTAGAGATTTAGCGTTATTAATCGACGATAAAGTAACTTACGAAAGTATCTTCAATTTGGCAAGACAAACTGAAAAAGCGCTTTTAAAAGACGTTAATTTATTTGATGTTTATCAGGGAAGCAAACTTCCGGAAGGAAAGAAATCGTATGCTTTAAGCTTTACCATTCAGGATAATACAAAAACGCTTACAGATGCTCAAATCGATAAAATCATGTCGAAATTACAGCAGACTTTTGAAACTGAATTGGGCGCAAGCTTAAGATAACGGTTATTTATATACATATTCAAACCCGACAGATTTTTAAAGCCTGTCGGGTTTTGTTTTGTTATACGTTTTTATTCTTATTTCAGGTTCCTTTGAACATAATTTTACCGCAAAGTTCGCAAAGAGTCCACGCAAAGATTCGCAAAGTTTTTTATAAGCTTTGTGTTCCCAGCGCGAAATCTTTGCGAACTTCGCGTTTAATTACCATTACAACAAACTTGAAACTTGAAACAAACAACTTCATTTAGAATATTTCAAATACGCACGCATTAACTTTTCGTCGTATTTATTGGTTTTGTAAATTGGGCCGTTGTATCGCAAGGCAAAAGCGGCCCAGTTTTTACTTCGCAGTGTTTCCAGCAGGTTATTCTTTTCTAAAAACATTCCAAAAGCTTTTAGATGTTCGCCTTCATTTTCGTTCATTTTAGCTACATATTCGCCTATACTTCCAAAACCAATGGGCACAGCATTGAATCCCATAATTTGAAAAAGTCCCCACGAAGCAGAGCAATTCGCGGCATCTCTAAAACTTTTATCTGCGCCTAAATTGGCCGCTTTTTCTAAACGATTGTATTCTTCGGCGCCGCCAACATAATATCTTCTATTAAAACTTTCAAATAAAATATTTTGGGTAGAAGCGTTAACATAGTTTCTTGGATTTATATTTCTTTTTTCGAGTTGTTTCCAAAAAATATGACCTTCGAACAGAATCTTTGGCCTTCCGTCAACCAAAAAACCTTTTCCGTTGCTTTCCACTTCATTGACCGCTTTTACAACGGCTAATTCCAGATTAAACTGATGCGAGAAATCGATCAGATTTTGCTCTGAAAGTAATTTTGAATTGGATGAAAATGAAGTTCGGTTTTTCTCCAAAAGTGCCGACCAGGTTTTTAACCCCACCACTCCATCTACGACCAGGTTATTTTTTAGCTGAAAATCCCTAATCGCTTTATCTGTCGCCACACCAAAATTATCCGAAACTATAACCGGATAACCTGATTTTGCTAAAAGCTCGTTTAAATAATAAACTTCGCTTGATTTTGTGCCTAATTTTATAGTTCTCATGACTTTTTGTTTATGATTATTTTTGCTGATGACAGGAAATCAAAAACTTCATTTCTGGTACTTGTCAGGTTATCATTTTTATCATAATAATTGACTTTATACGAAATCAAAGTATTACTGTTCAAGGTGTTTTTAACAATAAAATTGAACAGAACAGGAGTCGAAAATTCAGCTTTTAATCGTTCAAATAAAAATTTACTTCCGGTTTCCTGAACCGTTAATTCGATTGTGATTTTTGCCGTTGCAGCGCTTTGGCTTTTAATTTCAACCTGAATGTATCTGTTGTATGCCGTAGATTGCGACACTACCTGACTAAATTCTGAGCTTATATTTTCTATGTTTTCAAAATCAAAAAATACATTTTTCAGTTCGCCCGATGCTGTTGGATTAAGAGCGTTAAAATCTAAAAGTTTCGTATCACTGCTTACTAACTGCGGATAATTTTTAAAAAAAATACTGTTTAAATACGTTGCGTTTTGATTGTAAACCAATAAAATAGAATTGAGTTTGCAATTAGAAATAGACTGGTTGCTGATTTTGATTTGTTTGGCCTGATTGTCAATTAAAGCTTCGACGATTTCACCAACGGTTTCTTCGATATTCAATTCGATTACACTGGTATCTTTAATTTCTTTGTGTTTAAAATTGATGTTGGCGTATTGCGTAATCGTGTTGTTAAAAGCATTTATCATAATGCTGGCTTCAGACAAATTTTCTGTTGACAAATTAAATATAAAGTGCTTCCCATCTGATGTAACACTGGCTTGCTGCAGGAAATAATTCCCGTTTATATCATACTCTGCTTCAATATCATTAGGAAACAGAAATTGAACTTTATCAAAATAATCGCTCGTGTCTCCGTCTACAAAATTGTTTTGCAGTAAAGCAATTTTCAATTTCGCCAGATCATAATCTGAAAGATTTGGGCCAATGACAAACTGAAAACTGATTTTAGAAATTTCTTCAGATGTCCCGGCTCCTTCTTCATACGCATGAAAAATTGTGGTAACACAAGGCTTCATCGTATTTAAATCTTTTGATAAATTGTACACTTTAGAAATCAGTAAAAAGGTATTGGGCTGTACCATCGACTTATAAATCGAAAGTTTATTAAAATTATAACCGGAAACGAATATTTGCTTGAACTGCGAAAAATCTTCATTTAAATTGAAAGGATTGGTTATAAACGGACCATTAACATCCCGATACAAACTCGTTGCAAGGTTTGTTGGAGCTCCATATCCCAGTGTTTTATTTACTTTTAAGAGAAAAGTGCTTTTTACGTATTCCTCCTGATCATCAGCCTTAATATTATTATCACGCTGAATTTCGGATATCACGGCTTTTGGTGCAACTCTGGCTTCCATTGTCGATTTAACCATCAAAGGACTGCTTATAAGCATTGCTTTTGGCTGCAACGTCGATTTAGTAGTCAAATCCTTTTTCGTGAGATTCTGGCTTCTTAGGATAGAAATATCTCTCGCAAATAGAAAATTGCGTTTTAGTTTCGAATATCCTTTAAAATCAAAAAATAAATCGATATTGCATTTCATTTCATTAAAATTTGAAATAAGATTCAGAAAGGCAATTTTCACAGCTTCATCGATTAAATCAAACTGAATTTCTTGTGTAATTGTATTTATAACTCCGTTGATTTTTATGATATCGCGATTTACTTTTAAATTCAAAATTGCTTCTCTTAGGTTTAATGCAATACTTTTTTGGTTTGTTTGCAACGGCTTACTTTTTACGCTGTATTTAAGGGTTACTTTTCCCAGCAAACCACTTTTATTCCCTAGTTTATCTGTTACATTTTCATAATAAAAAACAGTTCCGTTATTGGGTTCTATATCAACTTGAGGAAAGAATAACGTGATTTCATTTTTAAAATAATCCTTAAAGGAAGCGTTCTCTGTAATGGCGTTATCATCTTCTATTAAAGGAAAATAGCTTTCAAATATTGGAAAACCTATAATTATAGGAGTTGGTTTTATTTCTATCGAATGAATTATAGGATGCTCTATAACTCTAAAATCAGTTTCTTTTTTAACCGCAGCTGCCGCTGAAAACGAAGTACTGGGTTTTGCAGGCTCAAGATTGAACCTGTTTACAGGAACCAATTTTGTTCCTTCGAGCTTAAAGGTATTTAAATCTGGCATGATGTTTAGGTTTAATGATTAGTGACTTTTGAGAAAACAAAAGGGACATGAAGTCCCTTTTGCAAAATGTCTCAGAAAAATTATTCCATAAATGGAGCTCTGATCTTTTCAATATCAGCATTTTGAGCTGCAGTTCCTGTTGGAATTTCGAATAAAACATCGCCTTCCAAATAATCGATTTTTATGTAATCTGTTGAGATTGAAACTTTTTTAGCTTTCTTACCAATTTTACCGCTGCAAGTATATTTTACTTTATACTCTGTTGGTTTAATGGCATAATCTAATTCATACCAGGCTCTGTACGGAATCGCATCTTCGAAATTATCAACGGTAAACTTGAATTTTTTAGACGACATTTTGTCGACTTTTAAAGTTACCTCCAACGTATCGCAATCGTAAAGTTCTTCTGTAGATAAGGTGTAATTGATCATGTTTTGAATTGGAAGCGGCACGAATATTTTAGTTCCTTCAAATTCAAACTCTCTTGTTGTGTCTTTCAACTTGATTCTCTTATCTTTTTCGTACATTACCTCTTGTCTTACTTTAATTTTAGTAGAACCGTTGTTTTTTACGAAATCAAATACAAAAGCATTTTTTTCTTTCGATTTATCGTTCCATGTTGCAGGAAAAATAGCATCGATTTCTTTACCAGATTTGCTGGTATTTTTCACATAAGGAGTTCCCTCTGGAGCGATCATTCTTCCAGAACTTTTCCAGATTAATTTGCCCTTAGAATCCGGATACCCTACTTCAATAGAAACCTGGCTTACCGGGCTATCATTCACAATATCACTGTCTTTGTCCAATTTAATTAAACCTCCGTTTAAAGAAGCAATTACCTGAACTTTTGAAAAATCTTCGTCTAACTGAATTTCAGTGATGTATTTTTTCAATTCGGTTTTTGCTTCCGGCCCAGATTTTAAAGTCAAAGGAGTTAAGTTCCCGCTGATTTTAGAATCTAAAACTTCGATGGCAGAGAATTTAATTTCATCTGTAAATTTTACTTCTCTAATCTGCGTTCCTGATTTTAAGCTTACGCCAACGCTTCCAATTCCGAAAAGGATTCTAAAAAATCCTCCTGGTTTTTCTGGAGTCGATGCTGGTGTAAATTGTTTTTCGGGCGCGTCAAAAATTTGTTTTTGCACCATTTGAAAAGCAAAATCTCTTTGTTTGGTAAAAAGCGCTTCTTCTACTTTTTTTCTTTCTTCGTTAGAGAATTGATTGTCAGTGATAATTTCGCTTACAATACCTCCCTGAGTCAGGATTTTCTCGTATTCGCTTTCCCAGTTAACATCAACAAAAGACCAGCTTACATTGGCTTTCGCCGAAAAATAAGTGTGTACTTTTTTTACATCGACAGTAGTTTTAATTGTAGTTGTGGGCATATAGCCTTTGTACTTAATGTTGTTTTCGACTACCAAATTATTGGCGCCGCTTTCGAGTGCATTTTTTACCAACGAAGCACTGTTGCGCCCCATAAGTACAGAAAGTGCATTATCGCCAAGGCCAAATGTAGTTCCTGCGCCTTCTCCCTGAATGTTGAAAGTCCACGGATTGGCACCTCCAAACGGATTATTTGGTGATTTTTCGCCCACAACATGCATGGCAATTTTGTTTTCTGTCAATTGAATTGGACGCACGTTTGTTTCATTAAAATCTCTATCGACTCCTTTTAAAAAAGAGAACAAACCAAACAATTTTGATTGTCTCTGATTGTTGTAATTAGTGTGCAGCGTCGTTTTTAATTTATCAATCGCTTTTTTCAATAAAGCTTCCGGCAAATCGATCGTACTAGTTAAGGTAGTATAAGCTCCGGCTTCTTCTTCCAAGCCTTCTGCTCCAATTACGGTAGACGAATCTCCTTCTGATTTAAATACCTGCATTGCAAATTTGAATCTTCCGTCAGGATGTTTTGCCAGTCTTGGGGCTTTTGGATAGTAGTAAAACTGCATTGGTAATCCGGCATCTCTTAACAACATATTGTTAGGATCTGGCGAAAAAAGTACTGCATAATCTGCTCCATCTTCTTTCTCTAAAAGAATTTCTACTGTTCCGGCTCCTGCGTGAGGATAACCTAGGGGTGTTGGTTGTGACATAATTTAAAAAATTTAGTTATTACTTATTAATGGTTACTCATTTTGAGCGCCGCTTTTAATGCATAAAATCGACGATGTAAAATTGTTTCATTATAAAATATTATGAAACAGCACTTTAACCCATTTTTTTAAATAATTTTACCCAACTAAAAAAGGGTATATTTCCCCTTGTGGTGTTTTTAGGTTTGAAATAATTTTGTCCAGGCAACAATTAAAAAATGCTATGAACTAACCAGTAAACCAATTAAATTCTAAATAATTATGAAAAATCCACCCGCAAAACCTAGTCAGTTAATAACTAAAGAATTTGCAAAGCAGTTAAATGTTAATTACAACAGTAAAAAAGCAGCATCCTTAACAACAGGAAAGGCCGCTAAAAAGGAAGATGCAAATGCAATATGGTATTCGCTTGAAGCATTAGAAAGTTATATCTATTACATTAAAACTAATGGTGCAAAAGACGGATATAATGTAGACGGAATACGTTTTTATTTTGGTGTATATCCAGACGATGAAAAACACGGCGAAAAAGCCGGATTAACAACCCTATTCTTGGTTCCTACCGGAAAAAAAATCGAAAATAATACCGCAAAAATTCAAGGTTTTACTATGCTTCAGGAGGCACAGTCATCAGACATTCAAAGTCTTGAACCAATGAATTACGGAAACATCGGTAGACCGCCAAGTTTAATATATTAATTTAAATTATGTTTGAATTTTTAAGATCTTATATCATTTATTTAGCTTTATTATCAGGCTGCATCGGATTAATTTCGATGCATAAACTGCCTGGTAAGAAAGCTAAATTTTTAGTAATTTTAATCTGGTTTTCTGTAGCAATAGAATTAGTAGGATACTATTTTACCTATTGGACGGGCTTATTAAATTATTATGTATATAATTTTTATATGTTCGTTAGCTTTTCAGCCTATATACTACTTCTGCGCAGTCTTCTGTTAAAAATAAATTACAGAATGACCGCTGTTTATTTTTTGATTCTATTTGTTGTTTCTTTCTTTTTAAATATTATGTATTTTAAAGAAGATGCAAATCGTTCCTTTACATACAGTTTTGCTATTGGAGTACTTCTGGTATTAATATTATCGTGCTTATATTTGGTAGAGATTTTTAATTCAGACAAAATTTTAAATTTTAAACGATCTGTTTTTTTCTGGTACATTATGGGAATATTGGTTTTCCATGTTCCTTTTACGCCCTTTATGCTGGCTATCAATTGGTTTCTTATTAAACAAGACGATTCCGTTTTCAGCCTGGTATTATTCATATTAAATTTTCTGGCCCACAGTTGTTTTATAATCGGATTTTTATGGAGCGAAAAGAAATACAATTATTAGTCATTTCATTAGGTATTGTTTTTTTAACTTTACTCGTCATAGTATTGGTTCTTTTCTTTTATTTTCTAAAGAAGAAAAACAATTATCTGGTCGAAAAAATGGAAGCTGAATTGTACTTTCAATCGGAATTGGTCAAAACCAGAATCGAAATTAAAGATCAGACCCTTTCAGAAATCAGCAAAGAACTTCATGACAACATAGGACAGATTATTTCTGTTGGAATTATGCAGCTTAATATGTCTATAAGCAGCAAAAGTATTCAGGTAAAAGAACTAAAAGACCTTAAAGAAGTGCTGGCAAAAGCACTGGACGAACTCAGGATTTTATCGCGCATTATCAATAAAGATAATTTACTGCAAAGCAACTTCATAGAAGCTATAAAGCAAGATCTGGAACGCGTAAAAAAACTTAAAAAAATTCATTATCGCTATAATTTAACCGGAGAAATTCCGAAAATAAGCGAAGAACATGATTTGTTTATTTACCGAATTTTTCAGGAAGCACTTCACAATAGCTTAAAACACTCTCACAGCGATTTATACGAAGTAAATATTGTAACAACTGAAACACTTTTTCAGTTAAAATTAAAGGATTTCGGGATTGGCTACGATACCAATAAAGCAAATTCTGGACAAGGATTAACCAACATGAAACTGCGGGCCAAATTGATTGGCGCTCAATTAATCATGGAATCGAATGCATCAGGAACAACCGTAACTTTAGAATATCCATTAACTACCACCAATGAAACCGAACACTAAAAGTAAAATTATTATTGTTGACGATCATCAGCTTTTTTCTCAATCCTTAGAACTTTTAATTAAAAGTTTTGGCGACTATGACGTAATCGACCGATTTGAAAACGGAAAAGTATTTATATCCTATCTTCAGGAAAACCTCGATACCGATATTGACTTAGTATTATTAGATGTAAATATGCCTGTTTTAGATGGTTTAAGCACCATGAAATGGATTAAAGAAAACAGACCTGACTTAAGAGTAATTGCACTTTCTGTAAATGACGACGAAGAAATTATCATAAAAATGATTACCAACGGAGCAAAAGGTTATCTGCTAAAAGATACTTCGCCGGAGATCTTCAAAGAAGCCATAGAATGTGTAATTGAAAAAGGTTTTTACTTTACCGAATTAGTTTCGGGAATGCTGGTTAATAAAGTCAACAGCGACAATAAAAAAGTCAGTTTAAAAGAAAAAGAACTGGTTTTTATAAAACATGCCTGTACCGAGATGACTTACAAGGAAATCGCATCGCAAATGTGCCTGAGCCCTAAAACCATCGACGGATACAGAGAATGTTTATTTGATAAATTAGAGATAAAAACCAGAATAGGTTTGGTCTTATACGCGGTTAAACACAAAATTGTGTTTGTTTAATTAATAAGTCAGCGCTGCAAAGATTGGAAACTCTTTGATTTTTTCTCTTCCGTTCAGAAAACTTAATTCCATTAAGAAATTACATTGTACAATTTCGCCTCCTAGTTTCTCTACCAGCTCGCAAACAGCTTTTGCAGTTCCGCCAGTTGCCAGAACATCGTCGTGAATTAAAATGCGATCTCCTTTTTTGATAGCATCGGTATGCATTTCAAGGCTGTCGGTTCCGTATTCAAGCTCGTATGAAGCCGAAATGGTTTCGTAAGGAAGCTTTTTAGGTTTTCTAACCGGAACAAAACCTGCATTTAGTTCCTGTGCTAACAACATCCCAAAGAAAAAGCCCCGACTTTCTGCTCCTACTACTTTATCAATTTTTTGTCCTTTTAAAGAATTTACCAAAATCGATAGGCATTCTTGTCTCGCTTGGACGTCATTTAGCAGCGGAGTGATATCTTTAAACAAAATTCCTTCTTTTGGAAAGTCTTGAATATCACGCACATAATTTTCAATCTTCATTTTTTTTTATTTTTATGTTATTTTATGCTTGTTTATGTCACATTTATGTCTATCTTTGCACCCGCAATAAGCAATCAACAAAGCTACAAAAAATTAGCTAATTGATAACAAAAAGGCCTCGTGGCGCAACTGAATAGCGCATCTGATTACGGCTCAGAAGGTTACTGGTTTGAATCCAGTCGAGGTCACTACTCGGGACAAAAGAAAAATATCATCTTTTGTCCCGTTTTTTTTTGCCCGTAATCTATTGTTTACCAGATAGATACAATTAACCATTTCATTGACTCGGGCGGTGCGGATTTTGTTTTCTGAAAATGTAAAATTTTCCGGAAAAATTAAACCAATTATCTCCCTGGAATCAGCTAAAGTACCACCATCAAAGGCTTCACCAAGCTTTAAAAGGTTTTCCAATCCAGTCGTGGTTAGGTGCTCTATACTGACCCTGTCGTCTTCTACATTTCCAATATCTTTTTCCAGCTTACTGATAAGTGCATTGTACTCAATTTTCATAAGATTGTAATCTTCAGCATCGATTTTCTCGGCAACTAATAAATTTCTGGCTACTGATAATTTCTTTTCATAAACTGCAATCTGCTCAAGGGACTTCTTTTTTTCGCCAGCTATTACTCCAGTATGTTCCCTGTAACCTTCAAGCAGAACTGCGGTATATAATTTCTTAACTTCTTCTAAAGGTTTGAATTTATTTAAATGGTCTTTAAAAACCTTGTTAGCTATTTCGGAATTCACTCTCCATTTACAAACTTTATCACAGTGATAATAATAGTAATATTTATTTCTTCCTTTACATTTACTTCCTGTTAACTTCTGACCGCACTTTGGACAAAGAAAAAAACCTCTCAAAGGAAAATTCTCAATAGTCTTAATTTTAGGCCTATATGTCCGTGCTTTACTGTCAAGAACATCCTGTACCCGATAAAACAATCCCTCACTGATAATTGGCTCATGCTGTCCATTGACCCATTTCTCTTCTTCATCTTTGTACTTAGGTATAAATCTTTTCTCAAAAGCAATACTTGAAATCGCTTAAAAAAACAATTAAGAGCTTATCTTGCCACAACGAAAAAGAAACTTGTTAAATGTCTATTTAGATTTTGAGATTTTTTCTCATCATACTGCAGGTCTGCAGATCATCTGCTAATTTGAAGATATGTTGATCGATTGTAAAAAATCATTTTTGAGTTAAACTAAAAGCTCAAGGATTGTTCTCCCAGACTTTAAGTCAAAGGAAGTCCTATATTATATATTTGCGTTATTTGTATGGAGTAGTCATATGACAGCTGTCCTGCACTAGCTGCTTTTTTTATTTGAAGATTTTCCTCTATTTTTATTTATTGCTTATTTTTTAATCTCATAGACAAAATTCAATTTCGATTTTTCACCAAAATATGCCACTTCCTCTTCTGCGATTTTCTCAGCTCCTAATCTTGATATTGCTATTTGTGAACGAATATTCTCTGCCCCGATATGGAATTTTACTTTTGAAACATATTGAAAAAGGTAATCCAGCATTGTCATTTTCACGCTATGATTAAAGCCTTTTCCCCAGGACGATACAGTATAGAAAGTATATCCAATAAAAATACTATGGTCTTCTTTATTGAAGTCATAAAATCTTGTACTGCCAATAATTTTTCCATTTTGCTTCTCAGTAATTTTAAAAGCTCCTTTACTTTTGATGGCGCCTTCAAAAAAAATTTCGAAGACTTCTTTTTTCCATCTGTCTTTATTGGGATGCTGCAGCCAGATTTCAGGATCTGAAGCCGCTTGATATAAAGCATCAAAATCATTTTGCTCTAAAGGATATAAAATACAGAGATTATTTTCTAAAATGGGCTGCAAGTTTAAAGTCATTACCTGATCTTTTTATTTTAAATTAATATACATACTGAATTAAAGTATCCATTCATAGTTTAGCCATTCTTTATTTTCATTTGCTCCGAGCCTTTCATAAAACTTTTTGCCTGCTTCATTCCAAGGTGCTACTGTCCACTTAATTTGACAGCAGTTGTGCACCTTAGCTTCTGTATGCAAAGCATTCATTAATTTTTCGCCAACCTTTTTTCCTCTATGCTTTTGATCAACATACAGTTCTTTTAAAAAAACAGCTGGTTTATTCATAGCCGTATATGGCAAGAAATAATACACTAGGATTCCCGCAATTTCTCCAGCGTTATCTGCTAAAATACAATAAAAATCAGGCGGCTCTTTTCTGAAGCCACTCTCTCGTACAACTTCCGGAGTAACAGCAAAAACATCTATATATTGTTCGAATACAGCCAGATCTCTCATTAAAACCCAAATTTTTTCACTGTCTGCTTCAACTGCTTTTCTAATAACCACAGCATTTTCATTCATAAGTATTTGTTTTATAAATCAAAATTAAGAAGATATTGGACTATATTTGTAGTCCAATATAATAAAAATGAATAGTCCTATTTTTGAAATAATATTTAGAAATGAGCAGCCTGATAATACAATAGATAAACCAGTTTATATTCAACTGGCAGAAATTATATTATTTTCAATTAAAAATGGAAATCTAAAAAAAGGCCAAAAACTACCTTCTTCCAGAGATTTTGCAGTTTTTCTGGGCATTAACCGAATTACCGTTTCTAAATCTTTTGAAGAATTACAAAATCAAGGCTGGCTTGAAAGTTTTACCGGAAAAGGTACATTTGTTTCTTCTCATATACCAGAATTTAATCCTGAAAAACTTAAAAATGTATCTGTCAAAATTCATAAAAATGCGGGTTTTACAATCAATAAACCAAAATATTTAGAAAATTCATATTTTGTTCCTAATGCAAATTTTCATTTAGATGATGGTTTTCCAGATCCAAAACTGGCACCATTAAAAGAGCTTTACAGAGCATACCGAAATCAATTAACCCGCAGCGGGCTCTACGAAAAATTTGGAAGTTACGGTAATCCAGACGGACCAGAATATTATAGAAATGCTATATCACAATATTTAAATGAAACTCGAGGCTTAAAAACGACCTTAAAAAACATATTATCTGTAAGAGGAACAGTTATGGGGCTTAATTTGGTTTGCAACTCACTTATACAACCCGGCGATATTATTGTTTCTGGAGTTCCCGGATGGCGTCGTGCCGAAAATAACTTTCTGCATGCAAAAGCCAGACATATTGAAATTCCAATTGATGAGCATGGTTTGGTTGTAGAAAACTTGAAAAAAATCTGCCAGCATAATAAGGTAAGAATGGTCTATATTACGCCTCATCATCATTACCCTACAACGGTTTCTCTTCGAATTGACCGCAGATTGGAATTATTACAACTCGCCAGCGAATATGGTTTTATAATTTTCGAGGATGATTACGACTTTGATTTCCATTACAACAATCGTCCTTTGCTTCCACTAGCAAGTGCTGATGAAAACGGAATGGTTATTTATTGCGGATCGTTCAGTAAAAGTTTTTCGCCTGCTTTCCGGATGGGCTATCTGGCAGCTTCTGAAAATGTAATCGAGCATCTTACAAATGTCCGGGTACTTTTAGACCGTCAGGGCGATCATATTTTAGACAATGCAATGGGTGAAATTATAAATGACGGCACAGTACAGCGCTATTTGCGAAAATCGTTAAGTATATATAAGGATAAGAGAAATTTTTTCTGTAATTTGTTAGAAAATAAACTAGGTAATACTGTTGACTTTTCTATTCCCAATGGCGGGATGACGGTTTGGACTAAGTTTGATAAATGCATTAATCTTCAAAAATTGGCTCAAGAGGCTTATAAAAAAGGGTTATATTTCTCTGATGGAAAAGCACATCAATATGCAGGTTATAACGAAAACAGCACCAGACTTGGCTTTGCTTCTTCTTCTATAGAGGATTTGTCTAAAGGAATTGAAATATTAAAATCTGTCATAGATAATAAACATATCAAGTAAAGAAAAATCAATTAGGCAAATTAAGGTTCTATCACATCTGTCAGAATCAAATATAAGACTTTAAATAATTTAAAGTTAGTCTACCAATTTAAGTTTTGTGGCAGAATCATGGTGGAGTGGATACCTTTTTTGCCACAGAAACTTAAGGCGGTTTTGTAAAAAAGAAGCTCACATAAAAAACTATTAAATTGAATAATTCCGCTTTAATCAAAAATTATGGTTGAATCTCCTTTTCCCATGATAACTTTACTTGTCAGACCGATAAATATTCCATGTCCAACAATTCCATTAATATCATTTAACTTTTTAGATAAAGAAGCAGGATCAGAAATGATGCCAAAATCAGCATCTATAATATTGTTTGCCTGATCTGTTTTAAATGGTCTATCTCCTTCCATCCTAATTTTTCCAATACCATTTAATATTTTAATTTGACTTAAAATATAATTTGAAGCAAATGGAATTACTTCAATTGGGACTTTGAATTTTCCTATTTGTTTTACTTCTTTTGATGAATCCGCTATTATAATTTCTTGTTTTGTTAATGAGGCTACAATTTTTTCTCTAAGCAATGCACCCCCACCGCCTTTGATTAAAATTAAGTCAGAGGTAAATTCATCTGCTCCATCAATTGTAATATCTATTGAATTTATCAAATTAATATCAATCAAAGGAATATTTAAAGCCTCAGCAAGTTCTTTAGTTTTATTAGAAGTTGGTACCGCTTTTATTTTTAGGCCATTGCTGACAAGTTTTGCAATTTCTCTTATTGCATAAACAGAGCTTGAACCTGTACCTAATCCCACAATCATATTATCAGTTAGTAATTTAACTGCTTCTTTTGCCGCAAACTCTTTTTCTTGTTCTAAATTCATGGTTTATAAAATTTGTGAATCTTCAATTAAAAGTAGTAGTAAATTCTATTACAAATTTATTTTTTTAATAAATTCTGTTCTTATCCAATACACTAATATTAATTTATGTTTCCAATTTGTCATTAAAAAATACTGGAGTTTTTTAACCTAAAAACTACTTAAAAGGACACCTTCTTCATTTCAACGATTGATTTTGCCTATTTACCTAAAATCATACCTTTCAAGGAAGTTTTCTAAAGACCTTTACATAATAAAACAAAGCATTACTGCTTATAACTTAAAAACTTGAAATTATGAAAGCAACCATTGGCCTTACAGAAAAAAACACAAACGCTGTTTCTAATGAATTAGCAAAACTGTTAGCAGATGAATTTGTACTTTACACCAAAACCAGAAATGCACACTGGAATGTTACAGGCGATAATTTTCATGCGAATCACATCTTCTTTGAAAATCAGTACAAACAACTAGATGAAATCATTGACAGCGTTGCTGAACGTATGCGCAAAATTGGCCACTACGCACCCGCAACCTTAAAATCTTATCTTGAATTGACGCATCTTACAGAATACAGTGAAAGAACAAACGATGGTTTAGGATTTATGAAAGATCTATTGCAAGACCATGAAAGCATCATTGAATTTATTCGTGGCAACATTACTCCTTTTGCCGATGATTACAAAGATTATGGTTCAAGCGATTTTATTACTGGTTTAATAGAAATTCATGAAGAAATGGCATGGATGATACGCTCTTACTTTAGATAAAATAACAAGGAATAAGTATATTTGTCTAAACCAAAAACCAAATACCATGAAAGCGTTAATTGTTGATGACAATGATATTGCAAGAACTACTTTATCTCATTTGGCAAAACAAATTCCGAATCTTACTGTTGTAAATGAATATTCTAACGCAATTGAAGCGTACCATCATTTACAGGCAAATGAGGTAGATCTAATTTTTTTGGATATTGAAATGCCTGAGATGACAGGAATTGAGCTGACAAAAAATCTCGCAGGGAAAGATATCATCATCATTTTTACCTCTTCTAAAAAGGAATACGCGCTTGAGGCATTTGAATTGAATATTGCAGATTATATTCTAAAACCTGTTACTCCTACCCGATTTTTACAGGCAGTGAGTAAAGCACAGTCTATCATTGAGAGCAGAAAAGAGAATATACAATTTGGTAAAGAAGAATTTTTATTCGTTAGAGATTCTAATATTACCAGACGACTAAAACTAGATGATATTTTTTATGCTGAAGCAATGGGAGATTATGTAAAGTTTTACACCAAAGAAAAAATGTTTGCCATTCACGGCAAAATGAAAACTGCCGAAGAACGTCTGCCAAAAGATGATTTCATTAGAGTACATCGTTCTTATATTGTTTCTATTGGTAAAATTGACACTTTACAAGACGGAGGTATTATGATTAACAAAAAATTTATTCCTGTTGCAGATGCCTACAGAAAAGCACTTAACACTAGGATGAATGTTTTCTAAATGTCATTTTATTTTTTCTGCTGCGTAATCTAGAATGCTATCTTATTGAATTAAGATCATACAATTTCATTTACACTTATTTATATGATAAATACGTCTACCGTAATGGGTAACAAACGCTTTAGTTATTTTATAATTAGCAGTTTTATTTTATGCAGTATATTATTGATTGCTGTACAAATTAATTCGGCTCAAAATACTAAAGAACTCATACGAAATAATAATACCCTTTTAAACGAATTGCGTTCCAGCAATCATTTAAGAGAAATTGACCGCGATATTTTGGGTGTCGAAAGCAGAATTCGAGCTTCGATCGCTACTAATGACACTACACATTTAGAAGGAATCGATCAAAAGATCAGGCAGATTAGAAATTTTCTCGATTCCCTTTCTGTGGATAATGCCGATCCTGAAGAGGAAAAGTTAATACAAAGACTCGGAGTTTTGGCTCAGGATAAAATGGTCACAAAAGGAAAACTCCTGCATCGTTTTGATTCTTTAGGAAATATGGATGATGATAGCTCGATTGCTAATCCTAGAGCCAGAATAATTTCTAATGAGATTACCGATATTACAGCAAAGATTTACCATAAGCGTCAATTGCGCATGGTAGAGTTGCGAAATCTAAGTCTGGAAATGGGTCGAAGAGCAAAACTTTACGACATCTCCTTATTAGTTTTACTAGTTTTGAGTGGTGCCGTTATAGGATATCATATTATGCGCCAATTTAGAAGACAACATTTTCTGATCAAAGAATTGGATATTGCAGAAAAAAAAGCATCGATCGCTGCTCAGACTAAAGAAAATTTTCTGGCTAATATGAGTCATGAAATCAGAACGCCGCTTAGTGGTATTTTAGGTTTCACCAATTTATTACAAAAAAGGCCTTTGGATGAAACTTCCGCAGAATTTGTGAATTCTATTCAGCGTTCGGGCGAAAATTTAATGACCATTATTAATGACATACTCGATTTATCTAAAATTGAGGCTGGAATGATGCGTATTACGCCCGGAATATTCAGCATCAACGGATTATTGGATTCGGTTGAAACGCTTTTTTCAGAACGTGTAAAAGAAAAAAAATTAACCATCTCCAGTAAAGTCGATACTTCGATCCCTGATACTTTAATTGGTGATGCCACGAGATTAACTCAAATATTGGTAAACCTCATTGGAAATGCCATAAAATTTACCCATCAGGGATCTGTAAGCATTGAGGTCTATAACAAACTACAACATGAAGACAAGGTCATTGTAGGCTTTAAAATTACGGACACGGGAATTGGAATTGATAAAGAAAAACTAAATGAAGTCTTTGAAAGATTCAATCAAGGTGAAGACTCTACCACTCGAAATTACGGTGGGACTGGTCTGGGATTATCAATAGTAAAAAAACTGATTTTATTGCAAAACGGTGATATTCAAGTAAAAAGTGAACAAGGAAAAGGAACAACCTTTAGCTTTTATATTCCGTATGATATTGCTAAAGAACAGCTCAATTCTAAACCTATTGCCAATATTAACCACTTTAAAGATATCTCAAATACCGCTTTGAGAGTTTTAGTTGTAGATGACAACGCGATCAATCAAAGTTTAATGAAACATTTGCTTTCTCAATGGAATGTTGATTTTGAAATGGCTTCTAACGGTTTCGAAGCAGTAGAATATTTAAGCAAAAAAGATTGTGATCTTGTATTAATGGATTTACAGATGCCTCAAATGGATGGATATACGGCTGTGCAGCAAATTAGAGAAATCTTAAAACTGGATATTCCCATAATTGCCATGACAGCACATGCCCTGCCTGGCGAAAGAGAAAGATGTTTGAGCCGTGGAATGAACGAATACATTTCAAAACCTATAAAAGAGGAAGAACTTTTTAAACTGATTGCTGCTTTTGGACTGAAAGAATCAAATTCCGAAGAAACAAACATTATACAATCTGATCCTGTTTTTCAACATATTGATCTTTCGTATATGCAATCGGTAAGCGGCGGTAATAAAGCGTTTGAACAAACTGTGACCAAACAGTTTATTGACAATGTCCCGCTACATTTAGAACAGCTTATCACGGCTTATCAAAATCAAGATTTTAAGATGGTGAAACTTAGAGCACATGACTTACAATCAAGTGCTGCTATAATGGGATTATTGCCACTTTTAGAAGAAAAACTCGATATTCTTGAATTGGCTACAGAACAAAATGCAACTTTACAGCAGATTTTAAATGATCTCGAAAAGATTCTGAACTCGTCACTCTTAGAGGCTAAAGTTTTTTTAGAATCACTGTGAAATAAATAAGACAATAGCTCGTTTTAAATTCAAGAAAAAACCATCTTACTATATATTATTCAATAGAAAGACTGTCTGTAAAAGGCGGTCTTTTTTTTGTTCTTTGCGTTCCAGTGCTTATGTTTTCTCAGATTGAGATAATTTGTTATAGAATAATTCTGATTTAATAATAAAACATGATCTTCTTTGTGTTCCAGTGATTGAAACCACTGGTTATGTTTTCTCAGATTGTGATAATTTTATTGTATTCATTCCAAACTTCAAAACAACAAACGATTGATTTCGCTCTTTAAACGAGTGTTTTTGCCCATTCGATGAATAGTGGAATGCTACACGAATGTAAGGCGGTAAATTTACTTCAGTTAAACATTTAAAACCAAGAAATCATGGAAATCATCCAAACCAAAGAAAACGCATTATCACATTCAGCAGTAACTGCAGTTATTAATGCTCCTATTGAAAAAGTAAATATTGCAGACTGGCTTTTAAACCTTCCTGATGCAGAATACCAACGTTGTTCTACTCAGCATATTGGTGCGGGAATTACCAGCACCTATGAAGGAGAACCCATGTCTATTAACGTAGAAACAATTGGCGATGCTTTAATGGTGCAGCATTATGTGGCAACAGTTCATCGTCCAGATTATTGCCGTATGTTGTCTATCTCAGATTCTATTACTAAAAACGGACGTACTAAAGTCCAGGTTTTATGGGAACTTAAAGTAACTAAAATTGATGAAAATACTTGCCTTTACACCAATGAGATTCATGCAACTGCAACACCAGAAATGTTTGAATACTTAAAAGAACACGGAGTAGATCTAGCTGGCGCTGCTGCTTCAAGACAAGCTGCTTCTGATGCACACAATCATGAAGAAACTCCAAATTTTGCTAAAAGCATAGAAAACAAAGCATTAACTGGCAAATACAATCAGCCTTTTTAATAGTATAGAAATCGAGCGCACCAATGTGCGCTCTTATTATTTTGAGTATTATGAAAAATAAATTGTTTGAAATACTAATCGGCTCTTGGACATTAGTTGAATTGATTGAAGTACCTTTAGGGGAAGGAAAAATTACAAATCCGATGGGAACCAAACCAAAAGGCATTATTATTTATAACAGTGACGGCTATATGTCGGCACAAATAATGAATACTGATTTTGAACATTCTGATACAAAAGACAGTCCTCCTTATCTCGCCTATTCTGGTCCCTTCAAAACTGATGATGAAAAACAAATAGTCAGCCATACTATGTCTGTTTCACTTTTTGAAAATTGGAGAAATGAGACACAAAACAGAAAAGTTCTTTTTAAAGATGGATTGCTTCATTTAGAAACAGAGAAACCATTTATAAGCAATTCACGTTTGGTCATTCATAAACTTACTTGGAAAAGAATAGAACAATTAAACAAAAAATATTAATCGCAAACCAAATGAAAGCAGTAGTTATAACTCAATTTGGAGCTCCAGATGTACTGAAACTGCAGGAATATCCAACTCCAGAAGTAAGTGGAGACAAAGTGTTAATAGAAGTTAAAGCAGCAGGTTTAAACCGCTCTGATATCTTTCAGCGTGAAGGTAATTATCCTGCACCAGCTGGAGTTTCATCTGAAATTCCTGGTTTGGAAGTTTCAGGAATTGTAGTTGAATGCGGACCAGATGTTACCGATTTAAAAATTGGTGATAAAGTCTGTGCTATTCTCGCTGGCAGTGGTTATGCAGAATATGTAAGCGTTCGGGAAGGTCAATGTCTGCCAATTCCAGCTGGACTGACTTTTGCTGAAGCAGCAAGTTTGCCTGAAACGGTTTTTACCGTATGGTCAAATGTTTTTCAGAGAGGAAACCTAAAATCTGGAGAAACTCTTTTGATTCACGGCGGTAACAGTGGCATTGGCATTACAGGAATTCAAATTGCTCATTCTCTAGGCATTCGTGTAATTGTAACAGTAGGATCTGATGAAAAAGGTCAAAAATGTCTCGATCTTGGCGCTGCTTCTTACATCAATTACAAAACCCAAGATTTTGAAACCGTTTTGCAGGAAGAAGGAGTCGATGTCATCTTAGATATGATTGGCGGTAATTACCTGAGTAAAAATGTAAACATCCTAAAACCCGAAGGCAGATTAGTTCATATTAATGCCGTAAGCGGCAGCCATGTAGATCTTGACATTTGGAAAGTAATGATGAAACGTTTAACAATTACTGGAAGCACTTTAAGAAGCCGAGACTATGATTTTAAAAAACAGCTAGCCAAAGAAGTGCAGAAAAACGTTTGGCCATTAATCGAGTCAAAACAATTCAAACCGATTATTTTCAAAACCTTTCCTTTCACCGAAGCTCCTGATGCACATCGATTATTAGAAAATGGCAGTCATACGGGCAAAATTATTTTAGTTCGATAATTAGTCCGAATAAAACTTAAACCTCAACCAAAAATAAATAGTAATATGGAAAATCAAGGCGCATCTGTTGTTATTACGCACCATATTTTGGATGGAAAAGAACAGGAATATGAAAAATGGCTGGATGAAATTGTTCCCATTACCAAACACTCCAATGGTTTTATCGATTTGCAGATCGTACGGCCAATTCCGCATTTAACGTTTGTTTACACGGTTATCATTCGATTTGACACTATTGAAAACCTTAAATACTGGATGGAATCGGAAGACCGCAAAATGCTCATTAAAAAAGCAAATCCATTATTCAGAAAAAATGACAACTACCAGATAAAATCAGGTTTGGATTTTCTTTTTAATGCAGAAAACGAAGGAAACAAAGTTCCTGTTCGCTGGAAACAATTTCTTGTAACATGGTCTGCTATTTATCCATTGTCCCTTTTAATTCCTTTATTGGCAATCCCCTTTTTGAGATTTTTGAAAGTACCGTCAAATCATTATTTTGATGGATTAATAATTTCGGGCATTATAGTCTTTTTAATGGTATTTGTTGTAATGCCTAATTATACCAAACTGATCAAAAAATGGCTTTATAAATAATTAAAAATTCCCTCATTATAAAATCAAAAATCACTGTAGTTTGCAGTGATTTTTTTTGCTTTAAACTCTAAAAAAACAAATCCTCCATAATCAGAAAGCTTCAAATTATTCCTAAAGTTTCTCTTACTAAATTCAACGACTGATTTTGCCCATCTAACGAATTCAAACTATACTCAGCATATATCTTCAATAGCTTTACAATAGAATTAAAAACCAATACAATTAATCATCAAAAAGCTATTATTATGACTACCGAATTATTAAGTTTCAAATACGAACTAGAAAAAAAAGAACCACGCACCAATGACGGCGGTACAACAAGAGGAGCTTCTGTTAAAGATTTTCCAGCTTCTATTGGCATCGCAGGAGTTTCAATGCGACTACAGCCGGGAAGTATGCGAGAATTACACTGGCACGCAAATGCAGCAGAATGGGCTTATGTTATTTCAGGAACGGTTCGCACCACGATTATTCATCCAAATGGTAAAAGCTACACTGATAATTTTGAACCAGGCGATGTTTGGTATTTTCCAAAAGGATACGGACATTCAATTCAAGCAACAGGAACAGAAGAATGCCATTTTATTTTAATTTTTGATAATGGTAATTTTTCCGAAGATCATACTTTCAGCGTGACTGATTTTGTATCGAGCATGCCACCAGAAATTGTTGCTCAAAATTTGGGAATTACTTTAGAAGAAGTGGCATCATTACCTCAAAAAGAAGCCTATTTTGCAGCCGGAATTGTTCCTGACGAATTATCGTTTACTGCCGCTTCCCGACCTGAAGAATCAGATATTGAATTAACCAATTTACATCGTTATCCCTTGCATTCTCAACAGCCTAGAATAATTCCCGGTGGCGGTTTGCAAAGATTGGTAACAAGCAAAGAATTCCCTATCAGTACCACAATGGCCGGATCTATTATAGAATTACAGCCAGGCGCTTTAAGAGAAATGCATTGGCATCCCAATGCTGATGAATGGCAGTATTATATTTCTGGTCAAGCCGAAATGTCTGTTTTCTTAGCAGAAAGTACAGTCGTTACCGAACAATTCAACGCTGGAGATGTCGGTTATGTGCCAATGGGTGCGGGACATTATATTAAAAACACTGGAAATACAGTTTGCAAAATCTTAATTGGGTTTAACAGTGGCACTTATCAATCTATTGATTTAAGCGAATGGCTTGCAGGAAATCCAAAAGATGTGGTGGTAACCAATTTTGGTTTGGAAGAAGGCGAAATAGAAAAATTTCCTAAAAGCAAACTGTTTATTCAACCTTAATCACAAATATTGTGGATGCCAAAACACAGTTCATAGATTCGTCTGAACAAGCTAGATCGCAGGAGAAACTTGCCATATTTTTAGCCTTTATTGCAGGCTTTCTTGATGCTGCTGGTTTCCTAAAATGGAAAGTATATGTCTCTTTTATAAGCGGAAACAGCACACAATTGGGAATCGCATTATCCAGCGGCAAACTCAATGTACTTCTTTCGTCTTTAACGGTAATTGGCTGTTTTGTCTTCGGAATATATGCTGGAACCTGCATTTCGTTGTGGAGAGAATCCAAAATTCAGACACTGCCATTTTATATTGTTTCAGTAATATTGATTGGCTATACAATGGCATCCAATTATTATACTATAAACAACGGATTGTCGATACCTATCATTCTATTTTCAACTGGTGTTATGAACACTATTGTAACGTCTGTTGGAAGTCAAAAAATAAATACCGATTTCGTTACTGGAACGTTGAATAGTTTGGCTAGAAATACAGCCATGTTAAGTCTCTCTCGCAATAAAAACAGTCGGAAGTTTTATAAACTCAATGCTCTTCGGCTTTTACTATTATGGATTGGCTTTTTGTTAGGGGCATCTGTTGTGCCGCTTATACTTCCGTTATTCAAAAATTGGACACTTATTCTGCCTGCTGCATTACTACTTGCTTGCGCATTTTTGCTGCCGATTACTGACTTTAACCTTAAAAATAAATCTTATGCTGAAGAAAAATGACGTTGCACCAGATTTTACCTTATTTGCAACACCAGATCAAAAAATCACTTTATCAGAATTTAAAGGAAAAAACGTGATATTAGCTTTTTATCCTGCAGACTGGAGTCCGGTTTGCAGCGATCAAATGGCACTTTACAACGAAATGCTGAAGTACTTCAAGAAATATGATGCTGCAATTTTCGGTATTTCTGTAGATAGTAAATGGTGTCACATGGCCTTTTCTCAATCTAGAAATCTGCATTTTCCTTTACTGGCTGATTTCGAACCAAAAGGAGACACTTCAAAAAAATATGGCGTATACAATGAGAAAGAAGGCGAATGCAATCGTGCCCTTTTTGTAATTGACAAAGAAGGAATTATACAATGGAGTTATCTCTCGCCAATGGCTATAAACCCAGGAGCAGATGGTATTTTGGAAGCTTTAGAAAAACTATAAAACTAATTAATTATGTCACTAAAACCAGCGGTCAGTAAAACTGATCATATACAAGGAAAAAAAGATGCTAGTATAGTAATCGTAGAATACGGAGATTATCAATGTCCCTATTGCGGTTCAGCTTATCCTATTCTTAAAGAAATGATGCAGAAATACGGCAAACAGATAAAATTTGTTTTTAGAAATTTTCCGTTATCAGAAATGCATCAATACGCCCGTCCTGCAGCAATTGTAGCAGAAGCCGCAGCTTTGCAGGGAAAGTTCTGGGAAATGCATGACGCTATCTACGAAAATCAGAGAATTCTAAGTGAACCTTTTTTATTAGAATTAGTAGAGAAATTGGAGCTAGATCCACATCAATTCAATGTCGATATTAAAAAATCTGAACTTGCCGCAAAAGTAGATTCTGATTTTGAAAATGGCATTTTAAGCGGTGTAAATGGCACACCTTCTTTTTTTGTCAATGGTAGAAAATTTAACGCAGGCGCAGAAGATCTCTTGCAACTGATGAGTGAAATCGTGAAATAAATAGTTCGAAAATTAAATATAAAAATCGAATAGTATGCTCTCAATTAATGAATGAAAGTATATTTTTTGAACCAATTTTTAATTAAATTTACGTAACAACTGCAATTACAACATCATGGAAATAAATTATACGGAATTAGTTTCCATCAAACACGTAAGTGTCCAAAGAATAGAAAATAACGGAACCTCATCGTTTTTAGATACACTTTCTGTTGAAGAACCTCTTGAAATCAGGCTTTCTTACGGTTCTAATTCAGAGAGAATCCAAAAGAACATTTCGGTTACCATGCGAACTCCGGGCAATGATATTGATTTGGCGATTGGTTTTCTGTTTACAGAAGGAATTATTGCTTCTTTTGAAGATATTCAAGATGCTTTTTCATTAAAAATGAATTGCTTATCACAAAAACAAAACATTGTTCAGGTTGATCTTAAAGAAGGTTTTACTCCAAATTTGATGCAGACAGATCGAAATTTCTATACGACTTCAAGTTGCGGCGTATGCGGAAAAAGTTCGATTCAATCTATAAAAACGGTAAGCCCATTTGGAAATTTAATAAGACCTCAAATCCAGATTCATGCATCTGTTTTTTATCAATTACCCGAAAAATTAAGAATTGCTCAAAGCGATTTTGAATCCACTGGCGGTCTTCATGCCTCAGGGCTGTTTAATATTCAGGGCGATTTGATTCTTTTAACTGAAGATGTTGGAAGGCATAATGCATTAGATAAATTAATTGGAAGATCTCTTGCTGATCAATCACTGCCACTAAATGAACATATTTTGCTTCTAAGCGGAAGAGCAAGTTTTGAGCTAATCCAAAAAGCAGCAATGGCGGGAATTTCTATTATTGCTTCTATTGGCGCTCCATCCAGTTTGGCCGTAGAACTTGCGGCAGAGTTTAATATTACACTTTTAGGATTTCTAAAAGAAAATCGATTGAATATATACAACTCATCGGAACAAACCGTAATCGTCATACAATAGCCATTAAACCACAATACAATGAAGAAAGATCCACAACAAAAAACAGATGATTTAACTCATAAATTACCTGAAGCAGAAAATCCGTACCAGCTTTCGAAACTTAAACTAACAAAAGTAGAAAAATGGGCTGCCGGCGTTCCTGCGGTTATGGCTGCGGTAAGCGATCTTATAGAAGATAAAACGATTCTAAGAGGCGGAAAAGCTTTATTTAAAATGAATCAAATGGGCGGTTTTGACTGTTCCAGCTGCGCATGGCCGGATCCTGATGACGATCGATCTCCTTTGGGCGAATATTGTGAAAACGGAGCAAAAGCCTTAGCTGAAGAAGCTACAACCAAAAAAGTTGATGCTGCTTTCTTTAAAGAAAACTCTGTTTACAGTCTTTCAAAATTAGACGATTATCAAATTGGAAAAATGGGAAGATTGACCGAGCCGATGTATTTACCTGCTGGCGGCACACATTATCAACCCATAAGTTGGAATGAAGCTTTTACAAAAATTGCTTCACATTTAAATGCACTTGAATCTCCAAATGAAGCGGCTTTTTATACTTCCGGAAGAACCAGTAATGAAGCTTCCTTTCTTTATCAGCTTTTTGCAAAAGAATTTGGAACCAACAATATGCCAGATTGTTCCAATATGTGCCACGAAACTTCTGGAACAGCTTTGAAAACTACAATCGGAATTGGAAAAGGAACGGTTACTTTAGAAGATTTTTATGACACCGATGTGATTGTGATAATTGGACAGAATCCGGGAACTAATGCTCCGAGAATGCTAAGCGCTTTAGAAAAGGGCAAAAAAAATGGTGCAAAAATTATTGCCGTTAATCCGTTACCCGAAGCTGGCTTAATGGGATTCCATAATCCGCAAGCTATAAAAGGGATAATTGGATCAGGCGGAAAACTTACCGATCTTTTTCTTCCGATAAAAATAAATGGTGATATGGCACTTTTAAAAGCTATTGAACTTTTGCTAATTGAATTGGAAAAGAAAAACCCAGGTGAAGTTTTTGATCATGAATTCATTAAAAACAAAACAACTGGTTTTGAAAATTTTGAGAAACAGTTTGAAAATTTAGACTTGGATCATCTTGCCTTTCTATCTGGAGTTCCCAAAAATCTAATTATAGAAGCGGCAGAAATACTGGCTTTCAAAAAAAGAATTATTGTTTGCTGGGGAATGGGACTTACCCAGCAGCCAAATGGTGTTGATATGATCCGAGAGATTGTCAATATTTTATTGATTAAAGGAAGTATTGGTAAACCCGGCGCAGGAGTCTGTCCCGTTCGCGGACACAGTAATGTTCAAGGAAACAGAACCATGCTTATTGATGAAAAACCTACCAATGAACAATTAGATCGTCTTCAAAATTATTTCGGATTTAGTCCGCCGAGAAATCACGGTTATGATGTGGTTGGAACGATAAAAGCGATTCATGAAGAGAAAGTAAAATTTATGTTCTGTATGGGCGGTAATTTTCTATCGGCTGCACCAGATACGACTTATACCGCAGAAGCATTTCGAAAACTGAAACTGCTGGTATGCGTCTCAACAAAACTCAACAGAGGCCATTTGGTACATGGAAAAGAATCACTTATCCTTCCTACGCTTTCCCGAAGTGATATGGATATCGTTAACGGAGAAGTGCAGATTATTAGTACAGAAAATTCTATGGGCGTGGTGCAGTCTTCAAAAGGCGTGCTTAAACCTATCTCAAATCAATTGATAAACGAAACTCAAATTGTCTGCCGAATGGCAATGGCGGTTCTTGGAGATAAATCAGTTATCGACTGGAAGCGATACCACGACAGTTATAATGATGTGAGAGAAGCTATTGAAAATTGCATTCCAGGTTTTGAAAATTACAATAGTAGAGTTCGCGAAAAAGGCGGTTTTTATTTGCCTAATGCTCCTCGTCATGGTCAATTTACTGCTAAAGAATCAGCTGATCGTGCGGCATTTACTTTAACAGAAATTCCGGATAATGAATTGGAACCAGATGAATACATGATGGCCACAACTCGTACGCATGACCAGTTTAATACTACTATTTATGGTATGGATGATCGTTATAGAGGAATAAAAAATGAACGCCGTGTTATTTTCATGAATCAAAATGATATTGATAAAGCAGGATTTAAAGCGGGAGACAAAGTAGATCTCTTTAATTATAATGATGGCATTGAAAGAATTGCGCCTTTATTCCTTATCGTATCTTATCAAATTCCAGAGCGAAATACGGTCACTTATTTTCCTGAAACCAATGTTTTGGTTTCTGTAAATAATGTGGTGAAAGAAAGCAATATGCCAGCTTCTAAATACGTAAAAATAAAAGTAAAAAAACACGATCCTGCCATTTACGAAAAGATAAAACACATGTAATTCTTTTCAAATAAAAATAAGTTAGCGAAGACTTTTGAGGCATTTATCTAGATTAAAATAGTAATAGCGCTGTTACAATTCATTACTTAATCTAGGTTAATCGACTGCTCTACTCTTCCTCTATAAATTTGTCAAAGAAATCTAAGTCAAATAAAAAATGATAAAAACTTAGAATTTAACGACAATACCAAAATTAGGATACTCTTAATTTTATTTAATCTTAAAACCAAAAAAATGAGCACAATTACAGTAAAAGACGGAACTGAAATTTATTATAAAGATTGGGGAACAGGACAACCTATCGTTTTTCACCACGGATGGCCTTTATCAGCAGACGACTGGGATGCGCAAATGATGTTTTTCTTAAAACAAGGATATAGAGTTATTGCTCACGACAGACGCGGACACGGTCGTTCTGGTCAAAGTTCTGAAGGCAACAATATGGAAACCTATGCTGCAGACGTAGCAGAATTGACCGCAGCACTAGACTTAAAAGATGCGATTCATATTGGCCACTCAACTGGCGGAGGGGAAGTAATTCGTTACGCAGCAAAATATGGAAAAGGACGTGTTTCCAAAGCCATTATTATTAGTGCTGTTACACCAATCATGATCAAAAATGAGGCAAATCCTGATGGTGTCCCATTGTCTGTTTTTGATGAAATTAGAGAAGGAACAGGATTCAACAGAGCACAATATTTCTATGATTTCCCAATCGCTTTTTACGGATGGAACCGTGAAGGAACAACAGTTCAGGAGGGTATCAAACACAATTGGTGGCGTCAAGGAATGATGGGTTCTGTACTGGCTCATTATGAAGGAATTAAAGCTTTCTCTGAATCAGATTTTACAGAAGATTTAAAAAGTTTAAACATACCTGTATTGGTTCTTCACGGAGAAGATGATCAGATTGTTCCATATAATCAGGCACCTAAAGCTGCTGCTCTTTTGAAAAACGGAAAACTAATTTCTTATCCTGGATTTCCTCACGGTATGCCGACTACAGAGGCAGAAACAATTAATAACGATATTTTAGAATTTATCAAATCTTAAATATATCCTGATTTTTTAAATAAAAGCCTCCAGTCTACATTTTGATTCTGGAGGTTTTAATTTTTGATTTCTTTGATGATCTGTTGTCTAAAAATTAAATTGTTTTCGTGTTTAAACATTTGATATCATAATCGAATAACAAAATAGATAAAACTTTACTCATAACAAATATGTAAAGCAGTAAATCAAATTTTGTGGCAAATTCGTAGCATATGAGATTTGGAGTGGATATCTTTTTTGACGCAAAAATTTAAGGAAGTTTTTAATAAAAGAATTTAACTATCTGCTTTTTGATACTACATTTTTCAATCAATCCCCAACAGTACATCCAAACCAAATTTTTAGTGTCATTGAAAGACAGGGTCTACATGTAGTAAGCCAAACTCTTCAAATCATCTATAAATTTTGTAGAAATTTGTCCCGTCGAGGTCACTACAGCCAAATGGCGCCAATTGAAGACAATTGGCGCCATTTTTTATATAGTGTATTAATAATAGTTAGCTTTTAAGATTTCATTTAAAATATTAAACTTTTCCTCTTGGATCATCAATATGCATTCTCGAAATATCATAACGAACACCTTCCCGATCCAGTATTCTTACGTTTTTCACTACTGTAGTTAAAGCAATCAAAAATGTTTCGGAATTTTCATGACGTTCATATGCTTCTTCATCTTTCCAGCCTTCTAAAAGATGGAACGTATTTTCATCTGTCAGATCCTGCGAGAAAGCATAGTAGATACAGCCTTCCAATTTGTTTGCAGCAATCATTTCAGGAACAACAGCATCTATAAATATCTGCCTGTCCTCTGGATGAACTTTGTAATAAGCACTTACAGTGATACCTGTTGTTTGTGTTTTATCGTGGCTATTAGAAGTACCACTTTTAATACTATTTTCCATTTTATTTTATTTTAATTATGATAATAATTTTTGCAATAATTATAGATAAGTCACAAAATCTTCAAAAGGTTTGCGAACTTTTTTATTCTTTAAATTCCAATCATTTTCCTTGTGGCGATAGCCTACTGCCAACAGCATCGAACTTCTAAGGCCTTTAGAAGGCAGATCAAGAAACTGATCGAGCTCTGAAGCATTAAAACCTTCCATTGGTGTTGTGTCAATCCCTTGTGATGCGGCGGCAACTATTGCCAATCCTAACGCTATGTTGGCTTGTTTTGCAGCATGATGAAAATTCTCTTCAATACTCATGTTTCCGAAAAATTGTTTGGCAAAATTTCTTTGTCTTTCATAAGAATCAGACTCTGCTTTTCGTTCTGAAATCAAATGGTCAAAAACGCCATCTATTCTTTCCTCGGTATATTTATTCCAAACGGCAAAAACTAAAAGATGTGATGACTCAACAACTGGAGCCTGATTCATTGCAATAGACAAAATCTGCTTTTTAATTTCGGAATCAGTTATCACAATAATTTTATACGGCTGTAATCCAATTCCTGATGGAGCAAGATGTGAAGCTTCTAAAATGATATTAATCTGCTCTTCTGCTACTTTTTCTCCCGTCATTCTTTTGGTTGCATACCTCCAGTTTAAGAGATCTATTATATTTTTCATTATTTATAATTATTTAAAATCAAAAAATCCCTAACTGCCCTAAAAGTATCGTTCCTGCATTGAAACAATGGAACGATTTTACTTTGCCATTTTCAATTTTAAAAACGTCACAACATGGCACTTCTATTTTTTTTCCAGTAGGCTCGATTCTTCCTGATGAAAACGGAAGAGGTCCTTTATGAGTTCCGTTTAACGATAATTCTACTATAACAGTATTTTCATCATCCAGAACATATAGTTCGTATAATTCTCTGTGCATATCGGGAAAAGCTGTGGCATAAACATCTACTGTTTTTCCAATATCTTCGCCATAATACTTAGTTCCGGAAGAAACATCCCAGAAATAGCCGTCGGCTGTAAATAGTTCAACAAATGCTTTGGCATCCTGGCTTTCTGCCACACTGTAAAGTTTTCGGATTAATTGTTCATTTTCCGAGTTTGAATTCACTACTGAAGCTTTCATAATTGTTCTTTTTTAATATTAATTATTTGAATAAAATTGTGGTTATTCTTTAAAAGTTCTGAGAACAAAACATTAAGGCTAACCGATAATTTGACGGATTTTGTCTTATTTCTTGCTATCAACAAAAACATATAGTTTGACAGCCTTTCCGTTCTCAAAAACGAAAAGATCCATTCCAGTAACAGCATCAGGTTTTTGGGGAGTGCCGTGTTGCCAATAAAGTCTAGCGGTATTATGATTGACATCAATTGCTTTAACAGGTGAAAATCTTGAATTCAAACTTTTTTTCTGAAGATCATCAATAAATCCGTTGATTTCTTGGTGTCCATTGGCAATAAAATGACTATCAACCATCTGGATATTATCAGCATAGACTTTTTTCATCAAGGCTCCACGTTTTTTAACATCATGTTCATTCCAAATTGAAAGATGTGATTCTACTAAAGCTTTGATTTCAGATTCAGATATTACTTTCGTATTTAGTTTATTAGTTTGATTTTCAGCTGTATTTTTTGGCGACCAAAGAATTGTACTAGGTTTATTTTTTTCATATCCTTTTCCATTCGGATAAGAAACCAGTTCCATTTTAGACCCCCAAGGCGTTTCAAAATAAACCCACGACTCGCCAGCTGTCTCTCCTGAAGGCGTAGTGAAGGGTTCTCCAATTATTTTTACGCCTTTACTTTTTAAATATTCTACAGATGCCTTAATATCATTCACATAAAAGGCAATATGCGATGCTCCAATATCATCTGTATTTGGTTGGGTTTTGCTTCCTTTATTATCTGCATATTCAAATACTTCAATACTGGCTCCTGTTCCTGCATTTATCATTTTTATGGTAACTGCTCCCGTTTGACGATTGATATGATTTAATTCTTTCCAAGCAGTATCAAGCGGAATTGGCCCAAGTTGAGTTACTGGCGTAAAACCAAGAACATTATTAAAAAATGTCACGGCTTTATTAAGATTCGGAACATTAATTCCGACGTGATCTACTCCAACTATTCCTGCATTATTTTGAGCTTCGGTTTTTTCCGAAACAGAAAAAAGTATTAATAAATTAAGCATTGCTGCCGCTGAAGTTTGTATTTTTTTATTTGATTTTATATTACTTGTTTTCATGATTATATCTATGTTTATATTTAAAAGAAAATTAATTTGTATAAGCAGCTAACCATTTTGTTTTTATAGCAGCACGAGCTTCAATGAATTCTTTATCAGTTCCCTGTGCAATGGCATCAAGCGGAAAACGAAGTGGTCTCTCCCCTTTTTTCATGTTTACAAGTTCAAGAATACCATCAGCAATGGTCTGCGGATTCATATCAAACTGAGCCATTTTTCCAAATAATGCTGTTCCTAAAGCGTTGAATTTATCGGTTGCTTCGTCTCCGTATTCTTCAATAATTTCTGGTTTATCGGCATGAATACCGGCTTTAGAGCCGTTATTCATTTCTGTCGGATACACTCCAGGCTGGATACTTACGTTTTCAATTCCGTAAGATGCAAGTTCATCCTGCAATCCTTCTGTAAAACTTTCCACAACAAGTTTAGAAGCGATGTACGGAATCATAAAAGGAAGTGTATGTCCGCTTGCGCCAGTGGTTATATTGATAACAAGACCATTTTTTTCTTTTCTCATAGAAGGAAGAACAGCTTGATACATACGAAGGACGCTGTAAACATTGACATCCATCATTCTTCGAACTTGATCAATTGAATAACCCTCCAGTAGACCAAAACCACTTACCGCTGCGTTATTGATCAGCACATCAATTTTGCCATATTTAGTGAGTACTTTTTCGATTGCTTTGCTAACTGATACATCTTCTGTAACATCAATATCTACCACTTCAATGTTTTCTATTGCTTTGAGTTCTTTTGCAACTGCGGCATTTTTATCATTTGTATTGCGCATCCCAGCAATCACTGAATGCCCAGCACTTGCTAATGTTATTGCTGTTAATTTTCCAAAACCTGTACTTGTTCCTGTAATAAAAATTGTTTTTGACATGATTTCTAATTTATAAGTTTATAATGTTTGTTTCTTTTGAACATTACAAAGTTGCGTCTAATGCAAGACCTGCAAATTGATTAGAAATAAGTAAAAACTTGATCTAGATCAAGAGTTTGGAATAGGCATAAAAAAAGGAGCTCTTAAAGCTCCTGATGTTGTTATTTTTTTGCCGTCTGTTTCCGAATACGACTGAGTGTTTCTGGTGTCATACCTAAATAGGAAGCAATCATAGTCTGAGGAATTCTCAAAGCAAATCCCGGATATTTATTGATAAAGTTTAGGTATTTTTCTTCAGCTGTTAAAGTCAGTGAAGCTTGAATTCTGTTTTGAGCCGCTATAAAACTTCTTTGTAAAATCGCATTCACCATATTATTAAAAGCAGGAATTTCTCTGCACAGCAATTCAAAATTTTCATGAGTAAAAAGTACAAGCTCTGTATCTTCTATAGCATCAATATTAAAACGCGACGGTTGCTGCATCAATAAACTCTCACGATCTCCTGTCCACCAGTTTTCAATGCTGAAACTGTTTACATGTTCGCTCCCTTTTTCATCTACAGTATAGGTTCTTACACAGCCTTGCGTAATAAAAGCATCATACTTCCATATATCTCCTTCCTGAAGCAGGTATTGCCTTTTACGAAGTTTTTTAATAATAGCAAAGGATTGTATATAACTAGACTCTTCAAGACTCAGCACTACTTTTTCATCAAGATATTTTTGGAATATTTCATACATAGTATGTAAAATTATGCAAATAGTTACTGATGTACAAATTTTTCAAATTATGCATAACAGCAACCTTAATAATAAAGTTTATTCAAAATCCTTGGCAAATCTCATAACATAATATTTTGGAGCATGCTCCAATTCAGCTACAAAATCTAACGCGGTTTTTATAAAAAATGTAATCTACTCATTAGTGCAAACCTCTAATTTTGAAACTGGACTTGATACTTTTTTCACACAAAAAACTAAGGCGAATGTTAAATAAATTTTAACCTTCAATTATGAAATTTTTACTGCAAAATTAAAGGAAAACTTAAATTATCATTTAGCTAAAAAAGTTTCGAAAATCAAATAGACTTATTTTAAAATCCCAGACAGTAATTCAGAGAGCCAAATAAAGACAATTCACCTTAACTTAAAACATCCTTTTCAAATTCTCTATAATATTTATATAATTATATATTACTTTAATGCAATAAAAAAATTGAGTTTTTATATTTTTTACATCAATCCCCAACAGGACATCTAAACCAAATTCATAAAGCCACTGGAAGACAGACAACTACATATAATAAGCCAATTTCTTCAAATCATCCAAAAAAAATGTTGAAATTTGTCCCGTAGGGGTCACAAAGCCAAAAGGCGCCATTATCTTCAATTGGCGCCTTTATTTATATTCTTAACAATTAATTAAGTCGGATCAATTATATTTATTATCTCCCGGAACACCAACCGTCACCATTCCAGAACGAATTGGATACTGGCCAGTTATAAATGCCGCTCTTCCAGCTGTACAAGATGGTTGCGCATAATGATCTGTAAACCTAATACCCTCATATCCTATGCGGTCAATATTTGGAGTAGTATATCCCATAACCCCCATTCCATAAGCACTTACATTTTCCCAACCTATATCATCGCCCCATATTACCAAAATATTGGGATGTTTAGTCTTCTGGGCATGTAAAAAGTTTGAAATTATCAGAAGAGCACTTAGATAAATTAGGCTATAATATGGTGATTTTATTTTCATACAATTTCTCTTTTACTTAATTAACTAACCGACAGTTTATTAAATAAAATTAATTAAAAAATCCTACAATTTATTCTTTTCTAAACAAAAAGCTGTTCGTAGATTATCTTTCTATTATATTAATCCCCAACAAGACATCAAAACCGAATTCATAAAGCCAATGAAAGACAGACATTACACATGGTAAGCCAATCTTTTTAAATCTTCCATAAAAGTTATAGAAATTTGTCCCGTTGAGGTCACAACAAAGCCAAATGGCGCCAATTGAAGACAATTGACGCCATTTTTGTTTTTTAAATTGATCAGGGTTTTTATCCAAAGTATCTTCTAATCAAGGCTTTTTCTCGATAACAAATGCTTTGAGCTCTGCTATCTTCCCATCTTCGAATCGCCAGATATCACAATAATCAAAATGTTCATATTTTCCGGCCTTATTTTTTAATCGGATTTCCCCCGTCACCATAACAAAATTGTCTTCTTCGATTGCCTTTTCCACACTGAACACCGGTGGCTCCAAGTAAAACTCTTTCATATAAGCACGGACTTCTTCTTTTCCATTAAGAATACGCTCACCAACGAAAACCCATTTGGTGTTTGGGGTACAGTAAGCTAAAAAACTTTCGTAATCGCCATTTTTCACAAATTCATTGGCTTTGTGTAAGATTGTTGTATTTGTCATTTTTGTCTGTTCTTTTAAATGATTATTTTTTGTTTGGGCACTAAGATTAGATGTGACAATAAATAGTGCGATAATGATTAATGATTTTTTCATTTTAAATTGTAGTAAAACGTTAAGGAACATTAGATATTCTCTTCAATAGTTTGAATTCCAAATTCTGCCAAACGGCTTATAATATTGTCCGATGAGACTATGGTTTCAGGAAGGTAAAGACCTCCTGTTTTCTGCGCAGTTTGTCCTTTAAGACCGAGAACCCTCTCTGTGATCAAATAGACACCTACCGCAGTTAGGTGAGAATTACCTTTAGGACCGGACACAATGGTTCTAACTTTCTTCGGTTCTCCAGATGATGAGATCCCTTCTATCTCAATATACAAATCGTGTGATGCTGTCAAACCATTACTGCTGCCTATTGATTCCCCAATAATGAAATCAAACCGAATATTGCTGGCATTCGTAAAAGCGGCGATACTCGGAACGTCAAGGGTACTCATTGGATGGCCAATAGCCGATGATCCACCATACAGGTTAATCGGTCTTGCATTATTTTTTGAATCCACATACTGCCAATTTCCATCCTGACGGATCAGTGCCTTACCTACAAAACCACTAACTTCTTCTGCAACCAATGGTCCTACCGGATCTTTTTCATCGTATAGTCCGGCAGTTTCTATATGCGTGATGCTGCTGAATCCGGAAGCCATCTGCTTTACAACTAATGTCAAGAGTCCAGCCTGCCAATGCCCTGCGAAAACTATAGGAGCAGAAATTGTTTTATGAAGGCCGAGAAATGCTGTAGCAGCAATCTGATCAGCCAATTCGCTTACCGTAATACAGGCAATACCATTTAAAATAGCCGTTTCCCTTAAAATATTGCTATGGTCATCCAAAGCTGATATGATAAGGTCAATTTCTCGAAATTGAGCTAAATTGAAACCTTCTTCCAAATCGATATAGGCTGTTTCAGCGTGGGTTAATTCTTTAGCCAGCAACTCTCCTTTTTGGGGATTTCTACCAGCAAGAATAAGTTTGATAGCACTGTCTGCTTTTCTTATCAAACGTGCTATGTTGGTTCCTACCTGCCCGTAACCGCCAACAATTAAAATTCTTTTTTCTTTTAATACCATATTATAATATTTTATAGATTAAATTTAGGTCACTTGACCTAATGCAAATATAGGTCAAGCGACCTAAATAAAAAATGTTTTTAATATTTTTTATTTAATTTTACAGCATGGACAAAAAAGAAGAGCGATTAAATCAGATCTTATCGACAACAATAGAGGTACTAATAAAGGAAGGTGCAGAAAATCTCTCTATGAGAAAAATAGCGAAAAATGCGAATTTGTCTTTAAGTAATCTCCAATACTATTATAAAGATAAAGATCTTCTCTTGATTGCTACAGTGGAATTTTACTTTGAAAGCTGCAAGAAAGAACTGACTCAAGCTGTTAAACTTTTGGTAGCTGACAGCACACCTGATAAAAATGTTTTTCTGGAAAAGGTTTTGAGTATGTTATTGATTGACGGAAGATCCAGTCATCAAACTTTGATGTTTCAGGAAATATGGACTTTAGCATCCAGAAATAAGGAATTACAAAACGCTGTGGAAACCTACTATAAAACCTATTGTTTATGGATGATCGATCTGGTTTCTGTTTTTTGCAGTAAGCCTGAAGAAATCGTAAGTTTTCTTATTCCTTTTGTAGAAGGATACACCATTGTTAATAATGTCATTCCTCTGACTAAGGAAAAAGTAATCGAGATGATGGTAAAACTGATCACAATTGTGGAAAAGTAAATACTACCTCTTTAAACTTTGCTCAATCAGTATGTTTCCGAATTTCCATGATAATTGCATTCATGTTTTAATTTATTTTAGGAACTAAATTTTCAATCATCCACTCTCTAATGGTTGTAGTTCTTGAAGCAGTCTCTGTTCTTGGCTCTAAGTCATATAAACCATTACCAATTGCCGTCAACATTTCTGTTAAAGAGATTGCAAATGCTTCGCTTGTGTGATGTTCTTCCAACAGCGTTTTTATATAATTCTCTTTTGAAATCTCCATAAAGTAAATAGGCTTTCCTGTTAATATACTCATTTGTCTTGCAATCTCATTATAGCTTATATCTTCCGGACCAAGAACTGTAAATCCTTCAACGCCAGTCCAGGTGTTATCCGTCAAAAATTCTACAGCTTTTGATGCGATATCTTTTACGGCGATTTGCGGCGATTTATAATTTCCGTTCATTGGCAAAGAAAATACTCCCTGTTCTTTTAGAGATGTCATTTGATACAAAAGGGTTTCAAAAAATACCGGACAGCGCAATGCCCTTACTGATGCTCCGCATTGGCTGATTATATCTTCCCCCTTGTGTAGAGCTGTGACAAGACCTGCCTGCAAATTGCTTTCTTTACCGCCGCTGGATAAATAAACGACTCTTTTTGTACCCGCATTTTTAATTGATTTTGAAGCCACTTTTGCAAAATCTTCATAATAGCCATTTACATCTTCCTGGGTATTGCTTTGAGGCACACAAAAATAAAGAGTATCGCAGCCACGTAGTGCCTCTGTAAATTCATATTCGTTGAGCAGAGAACCTGTTGCAACTTCTACTTTTTCTAAAATATCAGCTGGTATTTTTTGAGGATCTCTTAAAAAAATTTTAACCTTTTGCCCCTGCTCTACTAATTGTTGAAGAACTATTGAACCTGTATTTCCTGTTGGTGTTGTTACTAAAATCATAATTGAACTTTTCTGTGTTTGTTGAAGTGCAAAGATGATAAGAGTATATTTTGTAAACGTTGTCCTATGTTCACATTTTTAGATCTTTGATTTTAATCTGCTTAATGTTTGAGGAGTAAGTCCTAGGTAAGATGCAACCATTTTATTAGACAACCTTGTCAGCAATTTTGTTTGGTTTGTTAAAACCCAACGGACTTTTTCTACCGCATTTAGACCTTGAAAACAATATATACGTTCCTGGGATTTTATGTAGGCTAATTCTAAAATCTGTCTGTAAATAAACCCAAACTGAGGAACATTGTTTACCAAATGAAAGTAATCTTCGCGGTTTATCACTAACAGTTCCGAAGGTTCAATAGTCTGCATAAATTCAAATGAAGGTTGTTGATTGATTAAACTGGACAGTGCAGTTCCTAAGGAATCTTCAAAATGAAAATATCTTGTTGCCTCTTCACCTTCTTTATTAATGTTAAATAGTCGGATACAGCCTTTATTGACAAAGTAGAAATTATTACAGATTTCGCCCTCTTTCAACAGAAATTCGTTTCTTTTGGTTTTCCTAAATTTAAAATATGAGTAAATATAAGAAAGTGTCTTATCGTCAATTTCAGTTCTTGATTTAAAATATTTTTCTAATTGTTTATACACTTTAAATATTTTTAGGTTTCACTAAAAGCAGGGAACGCGGAACTATCCATACATATTTTTTATCTCCGACATAACAAAGGTACTTTGGGTACTCCCTATGCTTTCGACTGATCCCAATTTATTAAACACAAAATCCTGATAATGCTTCATGTCTTTGGCAGAAACTTTCATTAAAAAATCATAATCTCCTGAGATATTGTAACATTCTACAACTTCTTCTATTTTCATTATATCACTAACAAATTGATTCCCAATATTACGATCGTGCTGTTTAAGTTTGATATTACAAAAAACAATAAACCCTCTGTTTAGTTTTTCTGCATCCAACAGGGCTATATATTTTTTAATATAGCCGTTGTTTTCCAATCTTTTAATCCGCTCAAAAACAGGCGATGCCGAAAGATTTACCATTTTAGCAAGCTCTTTTACTGTATACTTAGAATTATCGTGTAGTATATTTAATAACTGAAGATCAATATCGTCTATTTGCTCCATAGAATATTTTGGTTTAATTTATTTATAAGACAGAATAAAATTCTTCAAATATAACCAAAAACAACATAAAAATCTTATTATACTTCTTTTCGTCGAGCCATACCCTGAGCGATGATACTGGCAGCAATCAATTGTAAGGCATGGTAAAGCATGAGCGGCAGCAATACGATGCCGGTGATGGTGCTGTGCTGAAAAAGTACTTTTGACATAACGGTGCCATGTACCAATGACTTTTTAGACCCGCAGAATAAAACAGTAATACGGTCTTCATCTGAAAAACCAAGCAGGCGGCTGAGTAGTCCGACACAAAAGAATACGGCAAAAAACAACGCCATCATCCCTGCAGCGAGTCCGGCAAGTTCAAGGGCGGTGAAACCTTCAAAAAGATGTTCGGAAAATGACTTGCAAAACGACGTGTAAATAATCGTTAGAATAACTGCCTGATCGAAGTATTTAAGCTGTTTCTTGTATTTTTCGGCAATGGCGCCAAAACGGGAATTGAGGCTTATGCCAATGATGACAGGCAGCAAGACTTGAAGAATCAACTTTATGACGATTTGAGTAACATCAAAATCGCCTGTCGCAGAAGCTATAAACAGCCCAACCCAGAGTGGTGTAACCACTACTCCAATCAAACTGGAAATGCTTGCATTGAAAATGGCTGCGGGAATGTTTCCCTTAGCGATCGAAACCATGACCACGGAAGAGGAAACTGTAGACGGCAATGCTGCCAGAAAAAACACACCCAGCCAAAGCAGCTCGAAGCCGTTATTGACAAACAACGGGCGAAATGCCAAAACAATGAGCGGAAAAAATAAAAAGGTTGTTAACTGGACGACAATGTGCATTTTCCAGTTGGAAAGTCCGGCTTTTAGTTTCTCAACACTTAGCCGTAAGCCATAAAACAAAAAAATCAACGAAACGCCTGCATTGGCAATTTCCTCCAGCGAAATAGGTTCTTTGACCATACCTGGCTTTGGCAAAAAATAAGCCATCAGAATCATGGTGGCTATCATTAACAGGAAACCGTCGAAACCTGCTTTTTTTAATACTTCTAATAATTTCTTCAATGTGTTTTAAATATTATTCCTCCGTGGAAGCACGGACTCCATTATTAATATATTGAGACTAAATCCCAAGTTCTTTGCGTATAATCTCTGCTCCTGCACTTAAAGCACTTAACTTGCCTCTGGCTACGTTTCGAGATAGCGGGGCCATACCGCAGTTTGTAGAAGGGTAAAGATTTTCGGCGTCTACAAACTCAAGGGCTTTACGCAGGGTAGCAGCTACTTCTTCTGGTGTTTCAATAGTGTTGGCTGCCACATCAATGGCACCTACCATTACTTTTTTACCTCGAACAAGTTCCATTAAATCTAAAGGCACATTGGAGTTGTGACATTCTAAAGACACTATATCAATTTTAGATTTTTGAATTTTCGGAAAAATTTCTTCGTATTGTCGCCACTCTGAACCTAATGTCTTTTTCCAATCAGTATTTGCCTGTATTCCATAACCATAGCAAATATGAACCGCAGTTTGACAGTGTAAACCTTCAATGGCTCTTTCTAATGCTGCCATTCCCCAATCGTTTACTTCATCAAAGAAGACATTAAATGCAGGTTCATCAAACTGGATAATATCTACCCCTGCGTCCTGAAGTTCTCTTGCTTCTTCATTGAGTGCTTTCGCAAATTCCCACGCCAATTTTTCACGGCTTTTATAATGGTCGTCGTACAAGGTGTCTACCATTGTCAGCGGACCTGGCAATGCCCATTTTATTGGCTTGTTAGTCTGTTTACGTAAAAATTTAGCATCTTCCACAAAAACTGCTTTTTGACGTGCAACCTCACCTACAACCACTGGAACACTCGCATCATAACGGTTACGGATTTTTACTATTTTACGATTTTCAAAATCTACACCGCTTAAATGCTCGATAAAAGTTGTTACAAAATGCTGGCGTGTCTGCTCGCCGTCACAAATGATATCCAGATCTGCCAATTGTTGTTCCTGCAGCGAAATACGTAAAGCATCTTGTTTTCCTTCAAGTAACTGATCGCCTTCTAATTTCCATGGTGACCAAAGTTTTTCGGGTGGTGCAAGCCAGGCAGGTTTGGGTAAACTTCCAACAATAGAGGTAGGTAATAATAATTTCTTCATAGTAGTATAGTTTTAATGCGTTGTAATCAATTAAAGGGCAAAATTAGCAGACCATTGTTCGAGGAGACTTTTGTAAGGCTTAATGAAATGCTCTTCTGCATATTTACCTTGTTCAACAGCCAATCGGCTGCGCTCTTCGCGGTCATAATCCACACGAGTCAGTGAATAATCTTCGTGTTTAAGATTGGGTTGATAGATTTTCCCAGCCACTGAATTTGCATTGTAAATTTCAGGGCGATAAATCTTCTGGAAAGTCTCCATCGTACTGATTGAGCTGATTAATCCAAGATCAGTATAATCAGCAAGCAGATCTCCGGAATGGTAAAAAGCCATCGGTGCCACACTATTTTGAGGCATGAAAAAACGAACTTTTAAGCCCATTTTAGAGAAATATTCATCAGTGATAGAATACTGATCCTGCAGATACTCAAAACCCAGAACTGGATGCTGATACTCAGTGCGAGTATAAGTTTTGTTGCTCGATACACTTAGACAAATGATCGGTGACATCTTAAAGTGCTCTTTATAAGTGGCTGAATTCACAAAGCACTTATAAAGTTTTCCGTGCAAATCGCCGAAATTTTCAGGAATACAAAAATTAGGTTTATTTTTATTGTGATCGATCAATAAAATACTGAAGTCATAATCACGAACATAAGACGAAAAATTATTTCCGGCAATACCTTCGATATGCTGGTTAGTCTTGCGGTCAAAAATATTCGTTTTTAAAACTTCAATCAGCGGTAGATTGTTAATACTATTTTTATCATCAATACTCATCGTTACTGTAATGATTTCAAGTTCTACAAGATAACGATCTGCTTTTGGATTATCCAGATGAGCTAATGCATTGAATCGATTGTTAATCATATTTAATGCATTACGTAAGTTTTGCTGGCGATTACCTCCTCTGGCCAGGTTTGCAAAATTGGTTGTCAAACGCGTTTCACTTGAGGGATGATAGTTTTCATCTAAACAAGTGCTCTTTAGTGTGAATGCAAAATCATTCTTGATTGTATTCTGGGTATTTTCAATATTCTGCTTTTCGTTTATTCCCTTATCTTCTTGTATGTTCGCTTTCATCTGATGATAATGTTTAGTTTTTTTACCCTGCAAATTTGAAAATAAAAGATTTAATATTTTTATTTTAACATAAATTCAGTTAATCATTCTTTTAAAATATATTTTAAAAGAATATTAATCCTTAAACAAATATAATAATGAAGAAAAACAGATAAATATTCTTTAGTGGCCTGAGATTATTGATTTAGAGTTTCCCAGAGCGCTTCAAAAACTCGAAAAAGAAAACAATATCATTTATATTTGCCAAAAATTAAGATAGACATAGCAATGAATTTGATAGAAAATTTAAAATGGCGCTACGCCGCAAAAGCTTACAATAACATTAAAGTAACAGAAGAGAAGATCGATCAGATCTTAGAGGCTATAAATCTTTCAGCATCTTCTTGTGGTCTGCAATCTTACCGTGTTTTTGTTGTAAGCAACCCGGAAATCCAAAAAAAATTAGGTGCTGATTCATATAATGGACAGATTAGCTCTTGCTCTCATTTGTTGGTCTTTGCTGCATTCACTGATATGTCTTCGACTTACATTGACGACTACATCGCAATGACAGAAAGGCAAAGAGGTCTTGATACTGGTGCCTTATCAGGATTTAGAAATGGATTGCATTCCTATTTCAGCGCTATTAACGCAGAACAAAAAGCCCATTGGGCAGCCAAACAGGCTTATATTGCACTAGGAACTGCACTTATTGCTGCGGCAGAATTAAAAGTGGACGCTACTCCAATCGAAGGATTTAATGCCGCCACTATCGATGCCGTTTTGGGTTTGAAAGAAAAAGGGCTGCATTCTACAGTTATCCTCGCTTTAGGATATCGTGATTCGGAAAAAGACTATATGGCAGCGACGAAAAAAGTTCGTTTACCTATAGATGAAATGGTTACAAAAGTTTACTAGTAATTTCCGGTCACAGTTTAGCATTATTTTAAATTTTTCTTGAGGTATTTTTCTAAATCTTCGGGTTACCAGCCGAATCATAGCTGAAAGTGATTTTTTGCTGGGCATTTGCAAAAGCACAAAACCCAAATAGTAAAAGTGTAATTAGTTTTTTCATTACTTATTTTCAAGTTTTTTTAAACGTTTATTCTGTTCTGATATAATTTTATTCTGGTCAGAAATAAAAGTTTTTAATTGTTCTGTTTTCTTATCCTGTTCGATTAGATACAGTGTAAGCTCTTCAATCTTCTGAAGAAGTTTCGAATTCATTTCCCCAAGATTAATTCCATTTTTCAAAACCTCTTCTTCACTTGGAATATTCTCTAAATGACCTTTTTCTGCAATATGTTTTTTAACTTCTTCAAGTGTAGGCAGCTTATATTCTTTTTTAAATACAAAATCTGACCAGCCTGTCATGTCTACTTTTACCTCTTTGGAATGTATTGTGCCGTTTACGTCTAATTTATTTGATGGATTTGTTTGTCCAATACCAACGTTTCCGTTATAATTCCATGTCATCACTTGTTGATCTGGAATTGAAGTTGTATTTTCACTACCATTAACAAATAGCTCTAGTTTACTTCCAGTTGTTCCTGTTCCTCCATGACCAATTCTGAATTCTGCATGTTCATTCCAGCTATATCCGTTAGTGCCACTTCTCGAAAGCTTTAAAACTGATTTACTTTCTACATTTTGACCATATGGTCGGCTCTCGCTTGCTTCCCATAAATTTAAACTTCCTAAAACAGTTTGATTTCCTGTGAAAGTATTTACTCCTCTTGTTGCCAATTCATACCATGCTGAATTTGTTGAATTATCGATTTTCCTAAAAAATAATTTATCATTTTCACTATAAGTTGAAGATAACTGGAATTGGTAATTATTTTCTGAATTTGCATGTCTAATAACAAATAAATGCTGCCAATCATGACTATTATCTGGTGCTTTTCCTATAGCATTAGGACCTCCATATACTCCTGAGAATAAAGGAGTATTAAAATCCAGTAAGTGACTGGCATATCCATTTCCTATTTGTTGAGCATAAGAAACAAGAGTATTAATAATAATTATTGTTATAACTAATTTTAGTTTCATTTTTGATTATTGTTTTTTATCTTCAAAAGTTCTATTTCCTTATTCTGTTTTTCAACTGCATTATTCAAAGCTTGATTATCTTTTTTCATTTCAATCATGTAGAGAGTCAATTCCTCAATTTTCTGCAGAAGTTTTACATTCATTTCCCCAAGATTAATTCCATTTTTCAAAATCTTACCAGCCAGACATATCAAATTTTACTTCTTTGGAATGGCCCATTCTATTTACGTCTAACTTGTTGTTTATGTTTGTGATACCAATTCAGACGTTTCCTCCATACAGGTGAAAAGCTATGTTTATTAAGTGAACTAAATGTTTTTGAATACCCGTTGAGGTCTCAAGATTATTTTCATAAACACATTTTAAGAAAATTAATTCTTTGTCAAAACTATTAAATAAGCTTTCTAAAACTTTACGGGATTCCTCATTTTAATAAATTTCCTTCATAGTTAAACAAATCATTCTCAACCAAATTATCAAAGCCAATAAAAGACAGCCTCTACTTCCAGTAAGCCAATCTCTTTAAATCTTTCATAAAGTACACAAAATAATTTCGCTTATTTCTTATTAATCTAAGTACCGCTCTTGGAAAAAATAATAGCGGCTTTTTCCTCTGAAACATTTTTCTTGATCAAACTTTAAAAATTTGCAATTTGAATGCTTCTCCTAAATAGATCAAAATGTGCTTACTGCCACAAACAACACAATAAACTAAAATCAAATAATTACATGAGTTTTTAAAATATATAAAAGTTTATTTTTTAGATTTAATAAAAATAGTTTTAGATTTTATTTGGCAAATTTAAAATAATCGACTATTCTTGTAGTATTAAAAAACTTGTTAAAATACAGTTAATAACCCAAGAAAATTACCACTTAATTGATAAAAAAAAACATTTTATTAAGCCATGATGCATCTAAAAAAGATTTTAAATTGTACAATCCTATTACTATCGGTTAATTTACTTCATTCACAGGATAGAAATCCTATCAGTATTAAATCACCAGAAACTCATTCCTTTGAAAAAGCTGGAAATGTCCCCATAAACCTTTTCGCAGGATCTGTAGACTTAAAAATTCCAATTTGTGATATTCAAGCTAAATCATTAAATATTCCAGTTGTATTATCATACGATTCTTCTGGTTTTGTACCACATAAAAAAACAGATCTTGCCGGTACGAATTGGTCTCTAATTGTGGGAGGAAAAATATCCAGAAACATTAATGGATTGCCAGATGAATATGAAGGGAATCCAACATCTCTCGTACCAGGCTCTTTGTATGGATTGGATATCCATGGATATTTGAAAGGCGTTCGTCTTAAACCTTTTTCTAAAGAGCAGGTTTATGATTTAAACAGCGGTGTGGGTACAGCAACTGTTTCAACATGGGAATTAAGTTCCGGTATTAATGGTTATGAAGGCGAACCAGATTTATTTAGCTTTAGCATTTTAGGCCTTAGAGGTAAATTTATGATAGGTAACGATGGGGTTGTAAAGGTTGAATCTAATGACCCAAACTTAAAAGTTGATATTAGTGGATTAAAAACCTATGGTGGAAACGGATATTGTCTGCCTCTTGATTCTGAAATAATATTAACAGATGGAAATGGCAATAAATATTTTTTTGGTGGTGATTTTTCAAAATATGAAGTATCATACAGCAGAAGCACATCTGGTTTAAGTAAGGATGGGTTTTATGGCTTTCCAACGATAAATTCTTTTAATATTTCTAAAATCATAATGGCAAATAGCGAAGTAATCACTTTTGATTATTATAAAGGAACCTTAGATAGTTCTTTTTGTCAAATGATGACCAGTTCTACTAATTTATTACAAAACGCAAAAATCTTAAGCCTGGATAGTTATTATCAAGAAGGAACCCGAATCGATGAATTTCGAAATTGTCCGGGAGGAGTTTCAGGATGTTATACTTCTTCTTCAAGTGGCCCGGCAACAGGTACTTCATACACTCTATTAAAAAGATCCATGCTGGAAAAGATTACATACAATAATATAAATATATCAATAAATTATAAAAGTCAAGGATATCCAATTAAACATACTGAGGATTCTAATTTGTATTTTAATGAATTTGTAATAGATAATATTGAACTTAAAGATGGTTCAATACTTGTTAAAAAACATGTTTTTGAATATCAGGATTTAGGTGGTGTTAATAAAAGACCTTTTTTGACTGGGTTACAGGAAACAACTGCTGGTAAAAAACATTCTTTTGAATATAGTAAAACTGATAACTTACCTGCTTATTACACTACAGGAATAGATCATTGGGGATTTTGGAACGGAAAGGACACAAATACGCAATATGCTCCCTTTGATACTTATAATTCTGCAACTGGTGATTATACTTTAAATAATACCTCTAGAGATGCTAATTATTTATACGGATCTTCAGCATTATTAAGTAAAATAATTTACCCAACAAAAGGATTTACTGTTTTTGAATATGAGCCGCACCTTTACAGTAAAAGAATCGAAAGAAATTCAGGTAGTTTATTCCTGCCTGTTTTAGTAGATGCACAAGGAATCTGTGGAGGAACAAGAATACAAAAACAAACAGATTATTCAAGTCAAGGTGTAGTATCAAATATAAAGGAATACAAATACAATACAGATATATCCAATACTGTATCGTCTGGTATTTTATCAAATTGGCCAAGATATGTTTATTATTTTGAATTTACTGCTCCAGGTTCTATTCAAAAATTATTCTTAAAGTCCAGTAGTAATGTTCAGCAGAATACACTCGACAGCTACAATGTTGGTTATTCTAAAGTATATGAAATTAATAGTAGTAACGGCTATATTGAGCATTCATTTTATAATTATTCCGACAAACCTGATATCTCACTTCCTTATACCAATAATTTACGTAATTGGACTAATGATAATACAACTACAATAACTCCATTAAATTTATATAAAAACTTTAAAAATTTATATGGTTTAGATTATAGCTCGATCAGAGGATTGAAATCGAAAGAGAAATTTGTCTCTCAGGATGGTATTGCTAAGAAAACAATTGATTACTTGTATAATGATTTTGTAGATTACAATCCAAATTCATCAAAAGATAATAATAATTATGTTTCAATAAATCATTTGAGCGGTATTTGGGTTCAGGGTTATAAAAAATACTTCAACTCATTTGAGTTAAAGAGTAAAATTGTAACAGAAAAATTTAATGGTCAAGATATTATAACTCAATCGGATTTTTTATATACTAGTCCTAATCATTTACAACTTTCATCAGAAAGCAATACTGGTTCGAACAATGTTACCCAACAAACGAAATATAGATATGCAAATGATTATTCATTTCCACCTTTAAGCACAATACCCGCTGCAAATGAAATTCATGATATGGCTGCATTAGTCTCAAATAATGTTGTTAATGTTCCAGTCGAAATAAGCCAGTCTATTATAAAAGGAGGAGTAGAATATGTTACCGGTGGTAAATTAAATTATTTTGAAAATTTAAATGTAGAAAAAGTGTTTGAGCTGGAAACCAATGAGCCAATTAATGCCAATACTTTTAGTCTTTCAACAATTTTACCAACAGGTTTTATTTACGATAGCAGATATAAAGAATCATTATCTTTTCCAAAATACGATACTAAAGGAAATATTTTAGAAATAAAGCCAACAAATGGTATTACCGAAAGCTACATCTGGGGATATAATAATCAATACCCAATAGCAAAAGTTGTAAATGCAACGTATCAGGAAATTACAAATGCTTTAGGTACAGCAGTATTAACTCAATTAAATAATGGATACAAACAGGTTATAGTCTCTCCTGGCCCACCGCAGATTATTTATAATAATATACCCTTAACTGACTTGGAAATTCGCACTATGCTCCTTCCATTACAAACAAGTTTGAGTAATGCTCAAGTGACGATTTTTACCTACAAACCACTTATTGGAATGACTAGTACAACTGATCAAAAAGGTATTACAACTTATTATGAATATGATAGTTTTAACAGACTGTATCTTGTAAAAGATAATGAAAGTAAAATTTTATCAGAGACCAATTATAATTACAAAAACTAACTCAAGAGAAATATGAAAAACATAATCATCATAGCATTTATTCTATTTTCTGTTGCAGTATTAGGTCAGACTCAGACAGAAAATTATATAAAATCAACTACCTATAAAGCGGAATCAGCTTCAGTTATACCAAATCCTACATTGTCTCAGGCAACTGAAAACATTACTTATTTTGATGGTCTTGGCCGTCCTGTTCAAAAAGTAGCTTACAGACAATCTGGAAGTGGAAAAGATGTTGTTACACCAATAGAGTATGATTCTTTTGGACGAATTGTAAAAGATTATCTTTCTTATGTTCCTACTACAGCTGCTTCGCTTGATTATAAAACTGGTGCATTAACAGATATTAATCCATTTTATAACACCGTAAAGTACCAAAACACTCTTAATCCTTATTCTCAAAAAGCATTTGAGGCTTCTCCTTTAAATCGTGTTCTAAGGCAGGCTGCTCCAGGAAATGATTGGAAAATGGGCGGAGGACACGAAGTAAAATTTGATTATCAGACTAATTCGGGATCAGCTGTTAATCAGGATCAGGTAAAAAAATTTAGTGCCAATATTGTAAATGTAAACAACACCTACTCTACTACATTAGTGCAAAATGGATATTATAATGCCAATGATTTATTTAAAATGGTTACTTATGATGAAAATACAGCTAATTCACCTTCTGAAAATAATGGCTCAGCCATTGAGTTTAAAAATAAACAAGGCCAAGTTATTTTAAAAAGGACCTATGGTACCACAGGAGCTAATGCAGTAAGCGAAAGATTCGATACTTATTATGTTTATGATGATTTTGGGAATCTTAGTTTTGTTATCCCGCCAAAAGCATCAGATTTAATTTTTACAAATACATCAACTCAAGCTGATTTAACCTCTACAGATGTTATTTTATCAGGAAATGAACTTAATTTATCAGCATCAAACAGTATAACTTTACTTTCTGGTTTTAATGCTAAAAGCGGTAGTACTTTTACAGCTAAAATTCAAATTGGAGATGATACTATCTTAAATAATTTATGTTATCAATATAAGTATGATTCTCGAAATAGATTAATAGAAAAAAAACTACCTGGAAAACAATGGGAATTCATAGTTTATGATAACCTGAATAGAATTGTAGCTACGGGCCCTGCTAATTCTCCTTTTGATAATACAGCTGCTGGTGCTGCAGGCTGGAATATTACAAAATATGATGCTTTTGACAGACCTATTATCACAGGATGGATGCCTGCAGCATCTATAAATTCGACTGAGAGAAAAAATCTTCAAGATGCAAGAAATGCCGAAACAGTAAATTTTAGCGAAACGAAAACAAGCTCAACTATTAGCACAATTAATAATGTTGATACACGATATACAAATTTAGTATGGCCTAACAATTCATCTACAGCGCCAATTAGCACTTATTATATCCTTTCGATAAAGTATTATGACAATTATGATTATCCGGGCGCGCCTACAGCATTTAACAATGTGGCACAACAGCCTGTTTATTATAATGCATCTGTAAAACCAAAAGGATTATTAACCGGTTCATGGACAAGAATTTTGGAGGCTACTACAGCCCCGATAAAAGGTGAATTAAGCTATACACTTTATGATCGTAAAGCAAGACCTATCCGTACTAATACGTCCAATTACTTGGGCGGGTATAACCAAATAGACACTAATTTTGATTTTTCAGGAAAAACGATCTATACAATTACAGAACATCAAAGAGCAGTTAATGAGTCTGTGATTTCTATTAAGGATGAATACTCTTATACGGCACAAGATAGACTTGAATCTGTTAAACAAACTATTTCAAACAATACCCAATTTTTAGCATTTTATATTTATGATGAATTAGGGCAATTAGTCTCAAAAAAGGTAGGGAATACTCAGGCAGCACCTCTGCAAATTGTTGATTATACTTATAATGTCAGAGGATGGCTTAAAGGAATCAATAATGTAAACCAATTAATTACGGGTACAGATCCTAAAGATTTATTTGCCTTTCAGGTAAACTATAATGATATTACAGATACATCGAAAAGATTGTATAATGGAAATATCAGTCAGACTATCTGGTCAAGTGATAATACAGATAAAAGTGTTAGAAACTACACCTATAGTTATGACTTACTAAATAGGTTAAAAAGTGCAGTAGACAATTCTGGATTCTTTAATGAAGATAATATCCAGTATGATAAAAATGGTAATATTTTAAAACTTCAGCGTACAGGTGCACTCGTACCAAGCCCTTCTACATCGATTCCATCAAATTATGGACAAATGGATAATTTATCTTATTTTTATGACAGTGGAAATAAATTAATGAAAGTAACCGATGATGCGCCTATAGATCAATATGGATTTAAAGATGATGCTGTAAATGGTGCGGCAGATACTGCCGACGATTACAGTTATGATATCAATGGAAATATGCTTACCGATGCCAATAAAGGAATAACCAACATATCCTATAATCATTTAAACCTGCCTGTTAAAATTATTCTTTCAACAGGAAATATTACATATCTTTACAATGCTGCAGGCCAGAAAGTTAAAAAAACTGTAGTTGAAACTTCTTCAGCAAATACAACAATAACAGAGTATTTAAATGGTTTTCAATACAAGAAAGTAAATTCACAAGCAACTGAACTTCAATATTTCCCAACAAAAGAAGGATATGTAGCCAATAAAGCGGGTAGTTATTCGTATGTTTTTCAATATAAAGATCATCTAGGAAATATTAGATTGAGTTATGCCAAAAACATAAGTTCTGGCCTTACCGATATTATTGAAGAAAATAATTATTATCCATTTGGATTAGAGCACCAAGGGTACAATAACAATCCTAATCCTACTTATGGAAATGTTGTATCTGAACAATATAAATACAACGGCAAGGAGCTCCAGGATGAGCTGGGACTTAATGTGTATGATTATGGAGCTAGAAATTATATGCCTGATATTGGAAGATGGGGATCTATTGATAATAAATCTGAAAAATTTATTTCTTTATCACCATATCATTATGCAGGAAATAATCCTATATTATATTTAGATGTTGATGGTAATGAATTTACAGAGGATGCCTGGAAGTGGGTTAATAGGTTAATTGCCGAAATTAATTCAAGGCAAGCATCAAATAGTCAATCTATTAAAAATGCTGAAGAAACTATTGCATCAGGTAAATATGGATGGTTTCAAAGTGAAAAATCACTTAAAAATAAGATCGCACGTCTAAAAAGTGAAAATACTGAACTAGAAACTACAAGAGGAGAAACTGCCGTATTAGCAGCCTCATCACAAGTTTATGACGTTGTAAATAATAGCAGCAATACAGAAAGAGATATGTTAGGAGGTTCTACAACTACTAATCAAACAACTTTTAATAGTGATAATAATAGAGTTCAATTAACTGTCTCTTCAGGTACCGATTTAGGTCTATTTTCACATGAATTAAAACATATGTATCAATTTGAAAAAGGAGAAACTACACTTGGTTTAACTAAAAATAACGGAGGTATTAATCTATCTGGCGGCAAGCTTCTATTCTATGATTTATCTGATGAGGTAGAAGCTTATCAAAGAGGAGCCATGTTTGGTCAAAAAGAAAACATAAATTCAACAGCAGATGTTTTAGCTAAAGGAATATATAGCGATAAAATTCCTTCAGGGCCTATTAATTCTGTTAATCATCCTAATGCTGCTGCAATAAAACAAGATCCTCAATCATTTGCAGATAAGCATAATGCTGCATTTAGAATTGGAATCACAACATATAAACCCAAATAAGTATGAAAAGAATAATTATATTATTAATTGGCTTTTTTATTCTATTTACTTCTTGTAGTAAAAATATTTATGGAAAGTATAATACAACTTATCGAGGAAACAAGAGTGATTTTTTTCAAATCACTCTACATCCTGATAATACAGTAGAAAAAACTGAAATACATACAATAAGTAATTTTTCAAGCGGGAAATTTATAATAAAAGAGGAAAGAATAATCTGTTATTTAGATTCATCAAAATTAGGATATCCTCCAGATACCTTAGTTTTTAAATTGAAAGGAAAAAAACTTTACCAAGTAAGAAAAGGTGTTATCAACAAAAAATTCTACTTAAAAAAAGAGGGTTCTATATAATTGATAATGTTTAATGATAGAATTATAATCTTTTAAGTATTAACAAAAATAACATAGGCGATCAAATGATCGCCTATGTTATTTTCTACTTTTCCTAATCTTACAAAACCTGAATTGATAGCAGCATTTCATCATTTAGGATTTCACGATTATTTCAGAGTAGAACTATAATAATTCTCAAAACATTTAAATAAAAAACGAGTCGCAGGCAAAGCTGACAACTCGTCTTTAGCTTTTATTATTCTATTATAACCTGATGACTTTCAGTAACGCCATCTATATTTATTTTCAGGACATGTATTCCTTTTTTGAGGCCGCTTACATTTATAGAAGCGGTATTGTTTACCACACTCACACTTCTTTTTTCCTGTCCATTCAAGTCATACAATATTGCCGTTATAGGAACCTGCGGGCTTGGTGTTATCGTTTCGTCAAACAATGAGATATTAATGATGTGGCTCGATGGATTGGGGTAAATTTGGTAAAAAGAAGTATTTTCTACCGCATTTGATATTCTAGATGTTCTTGGGCATCCTCCCGAAACTAAAACACGAGCAGTAGCAATTCCGCACGGAGTATTTGCCTCAACTTTTAATAATCCCCCACTACAGCCGAAATTCACTGTTCTAATTCCTCCCGTCTCGGAACTAGATAACAATGTTGACTCACCTTTGTAAATTTTAAAATAACTTCCGGAATTACCAGTTATAATTACATCTAATTGCCCATAAGGACCTGGTCCATTATAGCTTACTGCAATTGGGGTTCCAACAGTAATAATTTTTGTTAGAGTTTTATTACCACAATTGTCATTCCCTAAATTAAGACTTAACGTAACTTTGCCAGTTAAATATACTGATGTCCGATTTAATACAACCGTATTTGTATTACTTCCGGTAAGGGTTACCAAATTTGATCCTTCGGTAATTGTCCAATTATAGGAAGAGCTGAGATTAGGTACAGAATAAACTTCGCTGGCACATAATGTTTCGTTTCCTGTAATTGCAAAATCAGAACACATGTAGGAACAGTTTACTAAACTTGGAATCAGGGCTGGGTTACTCAATGCCTCTAACTCTGATGCAAGCCAGTTTCCATTTCTAGCATTAAAATTGATATGTCCTGAATTACTGGCAGAAGGATTGCTTTTATTAAAATCAGTCACAAAATTTTGAAATGGAGTATTTTTCGGAGCAGCAGGAGGAATTGCTCCCGCATATGGTTTTCTGAAATCACTATCATTAAGTGTAACCAAACCTTTTCCAATATCAAGTGCGCTCGCCGTGGGAATAAAGCTAAAAGAATTTGAAACTATTCCGTCCAGAACTAAATCACTGGTGGAGGTTTGCTGCCTGCCTCCTCCGTAAATATCATAGGGAAGAATATTGCTTGGCTGAGCAGCGTTTTTTTCAGAAACTGTAATAGATACCGGAATAAACCATAAAACTTTTTTCTTATATTTTATACTACCGTGATATATGTTTTTATTGTCATTTAATACAGTCATGTATTTAGACTGAAAATTAATTTCCCATTTAGAATTGCCTGGTAATAAACCAACACTTACAATATCAGGACGTGATAAAAAAGTCCCATAAACTCCATCTAGTATACCTATATAATTTGACAACGCAGTATTGCTTCCCGCAGTCTTAATATAACTCATAATATTCCCGTTATCAGGCTGAAGGACTCCGCATTCACTTCCGTTTGCTATGGCAATATTTCTAATTGGCTTGCCTGGGTAACCTTGAGGATATCCCATGGCAGTCAGTTCCTGCTGCCAGAGATCATGAATTCCATTTTTTATTTCATACTTTCTATTCATCCAATTCACCATCATCTGTCTTGCCGCTGGAGCATCTGATGCTGAAAAAACAGTCAAAGGAGTTACATAATCAATTTCATTAAGATCAGTATTGTTACCATTATTACTGTTTATAAGGTCGATAATTCCATTTGCCAGATTTGAAATAACAGGAATATCAGATTCACCAGTAATCATAGCAATTGGTGAGCTTACATATATATTACGAATATGTCTCATAGCATACTGCACGCTTAAGGGAGTATTAGCGCCCAGATGCGGTGCATCATGCGAAATGTACATTTTAGTATCATGATTAAAGTTTCTGTTCAGCTCTATATCGCGAAGTGCATACCTTGCTATTAATCCGCCCATACTCTGGCCGATAATTACATTTGGAGTTGTGCTTCCTATTACCGCTTTTCTGGCATTGACATACTTAATAACCTCTTCAAGGACATATGCATTTTTTTGAATAAAATCGACCCCATTGTTCCAATTAACATAAATTATATCATATGAGCTGAGAGCAGATGGTAAGCCTGAACCAGAGTAAGTATATTTATTAATAAACTGCAGCCTGGTGTTTAGTCCTTCCTCTTGTTCGGGGCTTACTATGACACCCAAATCAAAACCTTCTGCAACAATTAGAGGTTTACGTATTTGATGATCGGGACTGGCATAGTTAATATGAAGCACCGCTTTACCGAATTGATTTTTGTACGGAGTAGTTGCTGTAATAGGGATTTTATCATCAGCTTTATCATAATTAGTTTGAGTCGATGCCGTTTTTAAATAAGGGCCAATTGGTGCTTCACAGTTAATGCACTCTCCAACAATTGGATTACCTATCTTTACTTTGGAGTGTCCATTTAGAATCTGTCCATTGGTAAGGGTTAATTTGTATCTCCATGTATAATAGCCTTCCGCGGAATAATTTACATTGATTAATTGATTATAATTAACTACTTGATAACCTTGATTATTCGAAAAATCAATTTGAATATTTTGAATTCCGGCGCTGTTATTGGATAGAAAAAGATTCGAAGGCAGCTTTACTTTTAGATTTAGCTCATTCTGCGTATTTACTGCCGGCGATATAGCAAATACTTGTTTTTGGATGTAAGGATTCTGCCATACACCGCTGGTAAATTTATCGGAAAACTGATTGTTCGTATAATTTAGTTTAGATGGATATGCATTTTCATCAAATTTACTGTAATTAAAAAACAGTCCGCTTAATATCATTACTCCGGGCTCACGCTGTGAGTACCATCTCGTTGAGTATTCCTGCATCGATATGAATCCAGATGAACTTTGGGTGACCCTGGACATTAATAGCGTTTTGTAAATATCTGTAATTGTTTGGGAGGTGGTTAATGTAGAATCGCGTAAGACACCATCAAAAGCCAAGAGATTGGTAAAATCCATACCATAATCAAGTAAGATCCCGTTGGGAATCCGCGATTTGTCTAAGTTTTGAAATACCTGGTTGGCAGCGTTTTTGAATTCAGCATTCTGCGTCTGCTGGGCCGAAAGAATATTAAAAAGCAGAATGAATGCACAAAAAGTAATTTTTCTTATCATTTATTTTTTTTTAAAGGTTAATATTTCCAATCAAAACGTCCTTCTCTTATCTCCACTTTTGCACCTTTATCATTTACAGCATCAAACCAAAAACTGCCTGCGATAATTGATTTTGAGATATCTAAATGTGTTATTTTCAATTCACCGGTCACTATTTCATTAGTATAAAATAACTGACTCTCTGCTGAACTATAAACTCCTAATGCTCCAGTTAGTTCAGGTGCTATAGTAAATGTTTTATTCAATTTATAAACCTCTCCTTCTTTTACTTCAATTTTTCTGAGCATTAGTACAACCATTTCATTTTTTCCATTGCGATAATCTGCGAAATTCATAACGAAATATTGTTCTCCCCCTTCAATCTGATAAAAACAATTTACTGAAGGATTAATACCGCTTTGATGCGGCAGGAATACTTTTCCATTAATTAGACATCCTACAGTGTTTGCGCCAGTATTTGTTATTGGCGGCAGTTTTTCTTTTTCGGATATAATATTACCGTCCTTGTCACAAGAACAAAAGAGAAATAAAATTATAAATAATGATAATATTTTTCTCATAGTTTTAATTTTTTAGTAAAGATGTAATATTTTTTTAAATATAAGATAAAGTTTACATTGATTTTCATAATTAATTGTTTTTAAAACAAATATGATTTTTAAAGTTACAAAAATCTAAATATCATACCTCTTTTTTATCTTTTGGAGTTGTTTGTAATGGATAGCAAGCCAATTCTCTTAAATCTTCCAGAAAAATTTATAAAAACTTGTTCTTTAAAAGTCACAAAAATCAAAATCCCATTTCGTTAGAAATGGGATTTTTTTATGTTTTTAAAATCTGTAAAAACAAATTGGATTATTGAGGCGTAGCACTACTACTCTTTTTTCCAGAAGATCTGCTGCTATTGTTTTCAGCAGGTTTTGGTGTAGTTGTTTCACCTGTTCCTGGCACCGATTGTGTTTTTTTAGGCTGTGGTGCTTCTACTGGTTTGTTAGAACTTGCGGTTCTTGTTGTCGGAGTTTTTTCATTACTCGCTTCTCTGGGACTTTGATGTTGCGCACTTTGCGGCGTTTGACTTTCAGTTTTTTCTCCTGTTTGTGCATTTACTGCAAAAGAAGCTCCAATTAGGAATGAGGTAATAATAATTTTTTTCATAATAAAGATTTTTAAGTTAAATAAATGTGTGTAAAAAAACAATGTAATTCACTAAAAACTAAACAGTTAATAATCAACAAGAAACAAAGAGAAAAAGGAAATTAAAAGCTTATTTTCTACATCGATCCTTTTTTTGTGCTCCAATTAACTTAGAGGACATAATTGTGTATATCCAAGACTAAGCACATATTTAACGAGTTTTTTAACCAAAATACCAATGAAAATTCCGCCAGGAATATAGGAGGTAACAAATTCCATTATTTTATCAATGATCTCAGAAGCAGTTGAATCTGGAGAAAGAAATCCACAAAGAAAAGTTCTTAATTTTTGCCATAAGCTGGAGCCTGCCAGCGAGATAGAGAAGCTTGCATTTCTTACTTGTTTTAAGCTCTCCAGATTCGAATAGTAGAGTTGTGCAGTAGCATGGCTGGCCTGCTGATACATTTGAGCCAGGCCTTCTTTTACTTCCTCTAAGGTCGGAGTCGGTTCATTGTCAACATCATCCAACAGTTCGTTTTTAATAATACTGTAATTAAGTGGTTCGAGATCTAAATTTTGTAAATACATAATTTTAAATTTTATAGTAATGCCTACTCTATACTACCCTTTTCGGCTGCCTGGTAATTCAATTAAATTGATATTCCAAAACTACTTTACCAAGCAATTTTATTACTTAGGTAAATACCTAAACCAGCTGTAGTTTTTTGCCTAAAAATTGATTTTCAGCGTAATACAGCTTATTCAAGAGAAAATTGCTATTTTAGCTTACAAATTGATTAATAGGGGTAAAATCTTATAAATTAGGGTTTTACCCTAGCGGCTTAATTTGAGGAATTTTAAAATTTGAATAAATAAATTATTAACCCTTAAATAACTTTAATCATGAAAAAATGTACTCTAATTTTAATGGTTGCTTTAACCACTGCTTCCTGTAAAAAAGAAAAAGAAGACAGCACGACTGTAAACACCGAAACTCAGGCAGACAATGCTACTCCCTTGACTGATTGCTTAACTTTAGAAGGCTATTATAAGTCGAAAAATATTGACGAGAAAACTGAATGGTTAAAAAAGTACGGTGATAGTGTTTGTGAATGCACAATGGAAGAGTCTATTCTAGTAGATCATAGAGTTAAAGGGAGTATAAAAGAGCAAAAACAAAGATATGTTCGCAAATGGGGGGATATTAAAAGTATAATTGGTTCACATGGATATGATGTCTACGTTAATATAGATTACAAGGGAGATACAATTACCGGATTGACATTGGTAGACAGATACATTTCTGATGATGAAACTTTTCGTTTTTCCCCGGTTTTATTTAAAACTCTGGCAAAAAAATACGCCAAAGATGATAATTCAGAGTTTCACTTTAGCTTTGCCAAGTTAGATCAAAAATCTAGTGGGTCTTTACAACCGGTTGTTGTTATTCAAGTAGTTACAGACCCAAGCGCTACAAATTCTTTCGAAGGAAACCCCTATTATGATTATTCGACTGATCCTAAAGTGATTCCGACTGATAATGTACCTTTGTAAATAAATACAATTGAATATATTTGATATCATAAATCCAATAAAAGCATGCGTTGTAATAACGCTGCTTTTTGGTTTATGGAATCTTCGCTGTAAAATTAAAATGCACCGCTATCTGCTTTCCATTCTATTTGTAGTTTTTATTACAGAACTGGTAAACTCTATTTTAGTATATAATAATAAGTCCATTCGAATACCATTTAATATCAGTATCGTTTTTCATGATATTTTGTGGATACTGGCGCTTAAAGAAAACATAAGCAGTAAAAAAATGGCCAATATTATACTATGCATTTTTGCACTATTTTCTATTATTAATTTTATAGTTATCGAAATAGTTAATACTTATAACTATTACACTTTTGTTTTTGGTGCGCTGTTTTATGTCATACTGTTTATTTATGAAAGCTACAGGAAGTTAAGAGAAGAGAATTTAATGTATTTCTTATCCAATAATTATTTATTGCTGTTTGCACCGGTATATTTCTTTTTTGGTATGGGATTACTGTTGGGGTTTAAACCGTTGGAGATTACAGGAAAAATTTTATTTGGTCAGGTTACACTATATGTTTTCATTGTTAATATAGTTTGTATAGCCTATTATTCTTTAATTAATATCTACATCTACAGAGAAAAAAATAACTACAAATGAATCAAGTCGTAATAGGAATAATAATCGCCTTTCTTTTCATTGGTTTAATACTATTTTTTTGTGTTATTCTAATTCGTCTTTATTTTGATAAGATAAAAAAATACACAGAAATGCTGCATGAGAAAGATCTCAATTTTCAAAAAGCTATTACTCAAACTGTAATTGAAACTCAAGAGCAGGTATTGAATAATATTTCACAGGAACTTCATGATGATGCCGGACAGCAGTTAACATACATCAATTTTCAAATAGAAAACATGAAGCTGGATTCTCCCGAACTGGAAGAAATATTAGGACCAATATCACAATCACTAGGGAATTTATCACAATCCATACGAAGCATCAGTCATGCCCTAAACAGCCAATTGTTATTACAGCAAGATGTTATAAAAGCCATAATCACAGAAATAAAGAGACTTCAAAAAAATGACAAAATTGAGATTGTTTACTCTTTTGAAGAAATTGAGGTGAAGAAATTTAATGATAATGAAAAAATAATCATTTATCGCATTTTTCAAGAATGCATCAACAATGTTTTTAGACATGCCAAAGCTTCTAAAATAAGTATTTCTATAACAACCAGCCCCGATTTTAAAATGATAATTGCAGATAACGGCAAAGGATTTGATTCTGCCGAGAAACAAGGCAAATTATCTTTAGGATTGAATAACATGGCAAACAGAGCCGATAATATAGACTATCATTTAGCTGTAAAAAGTCACATAGGATCAGGCACAGAAATTACACTTTCAGAAAATAAAAAAAACTAAAAGTATGGAACAGACTACTATTTGTATAATCGACGATCATGCTATTGTAAGACAGGGACTAAAAGAACTGTTACATAAAATGGGCAACTACAAAGTAATTCATGAGTTTGATAATGGTGACGATTTCTTGCAGGCTTTGCCAATAAACACCTCTCCACATATTTACATTCTGGATTATTCCATGCCTAATATGAATGGCATTGAAGTATTGCAGGCACTAGAAAAAAAAGAGGAAGAGTACAAAGTATTACTGTTGACACAACATCTTGATGAGCAAATAATTGATGCAGCTTATCATCATGGCGCCAGAGGTTTTTTGCATAAAAATTGTACAGCACACGATTTGAAATTTGCTATTGACAATATTATTAAAATAGGATATAACAACGTTTCTGAAATTCTTAAACGCGTTCGTAATTATGATGGCAATGATGAGAAAAGAGGTAATATTGTTTTAACGCAGCGTGAATTTGATTTCTTAAAATTAGTTTGTGACGAAAGGGAATTAACTTATGAGCAAATGGCAGAAATTATGAACCTCTCCATAAAATCTATTGAAGTTTACAGAGCAGCTTTATTTGATAAATATAATATCAAATCAAAAGTAGGACTTGTGTTATTTTCTTTTAAACATCGATTGACTGAACCTTTTTTGTAATCAGAACAACGATTATTTGTTAGTCTTTAATGCTATAAAGAATATTTTCGAAATCAGATTTCACCTTATTTTTATTCGATTCTGATGTCCAAGAAATAAATCTATAAAAAGCTTTGCTTGTTTCTGCAATACCAATAAAGTAATATAAGGTTTTCTTTTTTTGTTTATCGAAAATAGTCACATCTGTTTCGATAAAGTTTACATCTCCTTTCTTAAAAAACTCTGATTTAGAAACTTCTCTTTTTTCTTCATCTATCAAAAAATCTTTCAAGATCTCGTCACGATAATCGGTCGCAGAGTATGTATAAGGTATATTATTAGTTTTTTTATTGTCTACAATTACATAACCATGAACATCATTTTTCTCGCTTTTATATTCTATTGATGAATCTGGACTTATGCCTGATGTTTTGCTTAAATAAGGTGGTAAACTTATATTAAATGTAAAACCCGCTGTATAAGGAACTAGCTCTAAATCTTCTTTTTTAAGTTCTTGTTCTGTAATTTCCACAAATAAATCATTAGATTTTATTACTTCATTGTTAATGAACATAACAACCCTTGGAAGTTTTATTCGTCCTGTTTTTAAAGCCTTATAAATAAATGAAACCTCTGTGCTTCCCGGGTTTGAAATTTTACGGGGATTACTTATTATCTCGAAATTTTGGTTTTCTAGTTTAAGGGAATCTATCTCCTTTTGTATGTTATAGGTAACTTTTATTTCTTCTTCTGCACTAAATTTTAATTTTGAGATTTCAACTTTTATTTCTTGCGCCGTTACTTTATAGGAATGGAACATTATAGAAAAAAGTACCGGAAATAATATTTTAAATTTCATGTTTAGTCTTTTATACTGTATAATATCTTTTGAAAATCTGTTTTTAATTGATCTTTATTTTTGGCAAGTGTTTTTATAATTAAACTGTACAACACTGTTTTAGTTTCAGCAGACCCGATAAAATAATAATAATTTTCGTTTGTTTCGGTATCGACATAAGTCAGATTTGTTTCTGTAAAATTTATATCATTCACTTTAGAAGATTTGACTTGAGACACAGTCTTTTTTTTCAAATCTTTTGCATAGCCATTAACAATATCGTTATGAAAAGTGAGAAGCGAACTTAATTTTCTTCCTGATAACGTAATATCTTCTTTTTTTACTAATATGACAAAAGCCATGATATCTTTTGCAGTATTTCTAAAACAAATTACTGCATCACGACTTGATACATTTACTCGTTCAAGATAGGCAGGCGCACTAATTTTAAAAACATTTCGGGCAGTATATTCTTTATAAGAATCTTCGGGTTTCTTTTTTGCAGTTACTTCCTTATCTGTCAATAACGTACCTGCAATGTTTAAAAAGAGCTTTTCTGGTTTTAAAATCTTTCCGTCTAAATACATTTCTAATTGTGGCAAATCTATTTTTCCTGCTCTGCGAGGTTCTAAAATAAAACTATATGTTTTCTCATATTTACTTTCACCATTCTTATACATTTGAGAAACAGTTGTCGAGGGACCTTCTATAAGTTTGAATTGGCTTTGGTCTAATTCTCCTATATTATCGATATTGCTTTCACTCTTGTAGGTTACTTTTATTTTATCTGTAATATTGTAATCTAATTTGTCTACAATAATCTTCACTTCCTGCCCTATTGAATTTAAAGTTTGCAGCAGTAAAAAAACAAGAGTTATTTTAAAAAATTTCATATTGAAGATTTAAATTATTTGAACGTTTTATTAAAAGTATAAGATCTTTTTTCGTTTTGAAACTCAATTTCTAAATCTATAACAGATTCGGTTTGATCATAAAGCATCACACAATCTTTTACTTTAAAATTCTTGTCGACTGAGGCAAACTCATTAAGAGTCACCATTTTTCCTGAAGCATTAAAAACTTTAATATCCTTATAATTTTTGCCATTTCCAGTATAGGTAAGTTCTGCCATTTTTTTGCCGTCTGGATAAAAAAGTTCCTCAACTCTACCTTGTTCATTATATGTTACTCTCTTTGCTTTCTTTTCTGAACTTGTTTGGTAATAATAAATCAATTCCTTTGCATTTTTTTCATCCCAAGTGTATAATCCTGAAAACTTTATTTTTCCGTTCTCAAAATACTCTGTCGCTTTTCCGTCTTTTTTCCCGCTATAATAATTTATTTCAGAAGCTAAAATTCCGTTTTCAAAATAGGTTTTACAAATTCCTGATAATCTTCCATTCTGTAATATGGATTCTTCCTGTTTTAATTTTCCATTTTCAAAATAAACAAAATGCTTACGGGGCAAGTCGTTTCTTTCATTGCTTATTTCCGGATAATCAGTCTGCTCTTTTAAATTTCCATTTTTATAATACGTTTTCCAACTGCCAGCATTCTGATTGGAAAAAACGCCTCTAACATTTTTAGATTCTACTATCTGGTAATGTTCTATTTTCTCAATCTGCCCGTCAGGGTAATAATAAGTATGTGTACTGTCTTTTAATTGTGGATTTTTAGAAACAAATTTTCCTATAAATTTTAATTTTCCATCCTTATAAAAAATTTTCCATAATCCATCTTTGAAGTTTGCCCTATAACTACCTTGTTCTGCTATGTTTCCGTTGTAATAATGAGATTCAAAATATCCAGAATAATATGTACCAGCATAGTGATATAATTCTTGTATAGAATCTCCAAAAACCTTTTTATAACTTTCTTTTGCAGGATATAAAAGCCTCTCAATTCTTAGTTTACCCGCTTTATCGTATTCTTTTTGAAGCCAGCTATTATCTTTTGGATTTTCATATCCATGTATATCTTGTTTCTTTCTTATACCTGATTCGTAAAAATCTGTTTCAGAAATTCTATTATGGTTTTTATACACCTCTCTTATTCTAATGCTTTCATCATCTCGAATTACTTCATAAACACCGTCTCCTTTTTCATTTAAGTCTTTTGTAATAACCACCTTTCCATTTTCATCGTATTTCCTGATATAATTTGTACGACCTCCTTTATCATAGTATTTTTGAATCTTTTCCAAATCTCCATTTTCATAATATTCTTTGTAAGTACCGTTTCTTTCACCATTTAAATATTTTCCTTCAGATTGCTTTCTACCATTTTCATAAAACGACAGCCATTCTCCGTCTAATTTATTATCTATATAACTAGAAATCACTTTTACCTGTCCCTTATTATAATATTCTTTTCGCTGACCATTGTATTTTCCTTTCAAAAAATTTATTTCTTCATAGATATTTCCGTTAGAATAAAATCTTTGCCACAACCCGGTTTGCAGTCCTTCTGCATCCAAATTACCTTTTTCAGTTCCTCCGTTATATTTTCTCTCAACAAATTTTGTTTGAGAAAACGAAATATTAACTGTTATGATTAAAATTAAAATATATCTTAAATGCATTATTTGATTGAAGTTTAAAAATTAGGTGAATAGGAATTTTGTTTCTTGACTAAAGAAATTATTAATCAACAAAATATTCGATTTTTCGTTTCATTACGGCCGAAATTTCGCTTTTAGGATCATTTACCCTTATCTTACATTCAATCCAATTATCATATTGATCATATTCATACTCGTAATATTTATCTAAATAGAGTTGTTTAACTCTAACCAACTCTTCATCTTTTGGTTCAACATGTAATAAACTAGCAGTCAAATCACCTTGTTTATTATATTTTCTGGTATAATTATGCACATTTGACAAATAATATTCATCAGGATATTTCTTAAAGAGAGATTCTGTTTCTACAAATCCATTGCGTTCGTTATAACTGTATTTAACAGATCCTATTTCTTCTTTTACATCTCCTTTGACAGTAAAAACGGTATATTTTATTAATCTTTCTTTTGCATCATAGTCAAATAGAATTTCAGCTTTTAAAGTTTTTATTTGAAATCTGAAATACTTGGTAATAAAATCTAAAGAAAAATCTCTCTGCATTTTTATTTTTTTCAAAAGACCTTTTTCATTGTATTCAAAATGCCATTTGTCTTTTAAGTTTTTATCATCAAGATCTTGATTTTCATTTCCCTCTAATTTTATATTTGGGGTAATTGTTCTATAAAATACGGCATCTGTAATATTCTTTTCATCTTCATCGTAGTTCAAACCATAAATTTCGTGCACTGCGTCCTTAAGCGCCGGATGGTTTTTTCGATAATGACTATTATCAGGGTATATACTGTAAAATCTCTGATCTAACATAGGTGGAAATTCCTGACGGCCAGAAAGTGCTTTTTTATAAACTAAATCATACTCATTGTAAGTGTAAAAGGTTAAATCTTCTAACTTCATAGGTTCTAATACCATCAGACTGTCATTGTATGTACCTAATAATGATTGTGTCATTAATCCGTCTCTATTGTACTCTACAAAAGCATTTTCAACAGTTCCTTTTGGCGTAGCAATTCTATTAGCACTATTGTATTTATTGCCAGGATCTACATAGCGAACATCTAAGTGATATGATTTAACAGGACCTTTTAGATTTTCGGCTGTTAAATCAGAAGCAAGTATATTTTTGGTGCTATTATTTTTTTTGGTTTGAGAAAAACATTGGAAAGTAAAAAATTGAAAAGTAAAAATAAGTACAAGTAAAGTATTTTTTTTATTCATGTTTGGTAAATATCTAACAATAAGCTTTTTTGAAATCTTTTGACAGTTTGTATTTCTTTATTAAAATGTTATATAACTATTCATTCTTACAGAAAAGTTTGCATTTTATTTTTCAGCTAATATAAATTTATTATTTAATTCTAAAGCTTATTACTAAATTTATAATTAACAAATTATTATGAATGAAATCATTTCTTCACCAAATTAACGTTTTTAACATATAAGCCATAAGATGTACAAACCACTTCTAAAATTGAATATAAAAGTTGTCCAGCTATCTCATTTCAACAACATCCTCTCAGTAATTAATTTATTTGAGGAAGTCTCAATTCCGGTAACTTCGGCGTACTTTACATTTGGCAGCCAAAAAGAACCTCCTTCAATGCGTACGAATATTTTTTCTACCTGTATTCTTTTCTGATTTACACTTACAAAAACATGGTATTTTTGATCTGAATCTATTTTTTTCAGGGTTAAAGGCAGCTTTTTATACGATACAAATTTAAGTTCAAACTCCTCATTATTTACCGTTTTACTTTCTAGACCGTATGCAAATTTACGCTGCATATAATTTAAATCTTTTGTTTCTCCTTTCTCAGCATATCGAATCCAATAGGCTTTTATAGGATTGCTTTTGTTTATTTTTCCATTTTCTTCGTAGTTTATGGCATAAATAGCAGTGTTAATATTGGGATCTCGCTGAATATAAAATAGCATATTGTCTATATTCTTGGGTGTTGGAAAATTTAATGGCGATGGATTTTTGGATTGTGCCAATAGATCTCCAGAAATCATATTTACTAAGATCGTTATAACGATTAGTGATTTTGTAAAATATTTAAATGATAATTTATTCATATCGAAATTTTTATACTCTAATTTGATTCGATTGCATTCTTTTTTTTGCTCACCTTAAAAACCCAATATTTAATCAGCGGATAATTAAATCCATAGGAAACAAAGCTATCCGTGATTAATCTTCCGATTCTATAATCGATTTGAAATACTTTTTGAAAAACAAGTGTACCAAATGATTTTAAGGAAATGCTTCCCAATACAACCAGCGCAAATCTAAAAAGCTGACTATTAATGGGACTGCTGTAACCAGATTGATTTTTAAATACCCAAAATCTATTGATGCTGAAATTGATAATAGCACCAACGGTTCCGGAGATTAGAATAGATAAAGTAAAATGTAATTTAAATACTTCTGTTAATAGAATCATTAAGCCATAATCAGTAATACCGCCTACAAATGCCGCTACTTGTGCTTGTAGAAAAGTGAGAATCGCTTTTTTCCTGAACATATCAGTCTTGGATTTTATCTCTTAAATCACCCAGCTTTAGAAGTTTTAAACTATCTATACTGTTAATTATAAGCAATATAATAGAAATCAAGCCAGCCGAATATGTAATTGATCCCTGAAATAAAACTTCTGCAATTAAAATTAAAGCAATTATAAATCTAAGTTCTGTTGGGCCTACAAAGCCGGAATCTATACTGTATTCGTTTGTAATTTTGTAACGTAACTGACTGATGATGACAGACCAGCCATACAATGCAACAAAAGCAAAGGCTAATACTTGTGTGCCATTTTCGGCATAAATGTAGTAGCCAAAGCCTATAAGTACAATACCAATCCAATCGGCAATAATATCGAGTGCAAAACCATACCAGCGACGCGGAATATTTCTGTAATAAGCCAATCTTCCGTCTAAAGAATCGCCTAGCCAGTTTATAGTCAACCCGAAAATGCCCAAAAGCAAATACCAATTTGTTACATAAGCACCTAAAACAAAAGCTAAGAAAACTAATCCAGAACCAAGCGTACCAATTAAAGTGAGTACGTTTGGCGAAATGAATTTAGGCACTTTTGGAAGCAAAAATACAATCGTTAAGTGTTCTGCTTTTTTTAAAATATTAGTTCGCTTACGGTCTGAAAATGTTCTTTGTGCAATTGCACTATGCTCTTCAATCTGTATTTCTTTTCCCATTAATAGCGCAATATTTGTAAGCCTGACAATATAGCCAGTTCCAGTTTTATCATTTTTAATTTTACTCTTCTTTGCGTATTTTTAAAAAAATCGGTGGTTCTTTTTAGCTTACCTGATCTAACCAGATAACTAAATGCGATAATAAACAGCATAATTATTTAACAATACCCGCAAAACGTTGATAGAAAACCGTTGGACTGTTCTCATTTTTAGGAGCATATTTTCCTGCTATAATCGGGATATAAATAACCCTTCTTCTACTCTCTTCGCCACGAATAGAGGATTCTGCCACTCTGTGCCACAAACGGCCATCGTGAATGGTTAAATCTCCAGCTTCCGGAATAATGGATACTTCCTCTGGATCAGGTTTATTGTCTAAAAAGTATTTTTTTCGGAAAAGCATTTGGTAAATGCTTTGCTTATGAGTACCCGGAATAATTTTAAGGCCTCCGTTTTCGGGCTTTAAAGTGCTTAAGTGAATGCCTACATTTAGCATTGGGTTTAATTTTGCGCCATAAAAAATATCTCTCAAACCATCTGTATGCCAGCCCATTTTAGTAAACTTACTTTCCGGTCCATTGATATAATGATTGAAAACCATTCCGTCTTTTTCTTCAGTGCCTAATCTTGCGCCCTCGCCTGCCAATGGCAATAAACCATTAAATCTCGGATCAAGTAAAAGACCGCTTAAGGTTTGATGATGTTGATTGATAAAAGCAAAACGTTGTACGATTGGAGCGCCATCTAAATCTTTTCCGTATTTAATAGGAACACCGTTTACTTTTTGAAGATCGTTTTCAATCCAATTTTGCTCTACTTGTTTAGAGGCATCAATGATGGATGAAACAGTTTCCGGATTTATAAATTTTTTGAAATGGATGAAGCCATATTCGTTAAAAAATTCAATTTGCTCATTAGTTAATTGCTCAGTAAGGGTAAAGGTTTTATAAGAAGATACCATAATAATATAGATTTAATAAATGAAATAATAGTGTTTGTAATTTTATCCAAAAGATTATAACAACAGCAACAACAAAACATTAGCATGTTGGCGTGCATTCGGTTTTCAGATAAATTAAGTCTATTTTCTCTTTTATTTGACATACTCTATAGAATTAGTAGAATTTAATACAAACTTAATATAATTTTTCTTTTACAAAGAATATTTTTTTTATTTTTTTTGAAAAAAATTAAATTTTATAAATTCCGGCAGCCATTTTTTCGATAAAACCCTTTGGCAGTATACGGTTGGCATAAACCGAAATCATATTGGTAAAACCCGGAATAGCCTCTGATTTTTTATTGAACATGGCTTTTACTGCCATTTTTGCAACTTCATCTGGCTGCATATTAAACTTTTCGGCCATTTTGCTAAAAGCGTCTAAACCAGCTCTTGAAGCAAAACCAGTATCAACCGGCCCGGGACTAAAACAGGTTACTGAAATTGAAGTTTGGGCCAATTCGAAACGCAAGGCACGCGTAAATGATAAAACAAAAGCTTTTGTAGCCGAATAAACCGCCAGTGTAGGTACAGCTTGGTATGCCGCAGTACTTGATATGTTTAAAATGCAGGCTTGTTTTTCTTGCGAAAGTATGGGTATTAATAAATGGCAAAGTTCCACCACTACATTCATGTTAAGCTGCATCATGCCAAGCTGATCATTTAGAGAAGACTTGCTAAAATCGCCCCAAACGCCAAAACCCGCATTGTTAACTAAAATGCCAACTGGATAGTTATTCATTTCTATCCAGTTGGTTACTTTTAGTGATGCATCATTTATCGAAAGATCAATCGATAAAAAATAAGCGTTGATGCCGTATTTAACTTTAAGATCATCAGATAAGACTTTTAATTCCTCGTCGCTTCTTGCAACAAGCAATAACGGATAACCTTGTTTAGCCAATTCATAAGCAATAGATTTTCCAATTCCTTTACTGGCGCCGGTTATTAAGGCATACGGTTTCGTTTTTACGCTCATTTTATTAATTTAATCCTCAAATATAAAGATTAATTGTAAACCTTTAGATGTATCTAAATCATTGATTTATAGTTTTTTTACTTATTTCTTTAATGTCATTGAGACAATTCTGTTTCTGTATGCAGTCCACAAACCCAATTATTATTTTGTTTAATCCAGGTAGAAGTACAAACACATTTCATAGATTGATTTTGTTTGTTATCTCCTGTTCCAAATTCTATTGAGTATCCTATTATTCCCGTATTTTCGGTAATTACCTTTGCTTCTACATTAGAAATGCCCAAAACTTTTATTTTTTTACCATCGCCAGACTCAAACATCTTTTTAAATTTAGATTCGTCTATACTTTGCACTCCATTTTTGCCAGCAATTATACAAGGAAACAACGTAAGGTTTTTGACCGTTTCGTAATCGTGATTTTCTATTCCTTGCCAATATTTTTTTTCCAGTTCAATAATTTGCGTTTCCATAATCATCTTTTAATTTATTAAACAGTTTACAGGAATTTCATAGAAAGTATTATTTATCGTCAAATTCCCTGCGATTGTAAAAATTGTCGTCATCACTATAATACGCAGAGTCAGGATCATTTTCAGGATAATAAGACTTCATGACTTTTCTCTCATAATCTCTGTCAAAATTTTGCTGTCTATTATATCGATTTGTGTTTCTAAAGGTATCATATCCTATACTGTTGGCCATTACAATTTTTGTGTCTTTATTAATACTAACTGATCCAATAGGTATAATAATATGACTGTCGCCATCTTTATAGATAAACTCCCTTCCATTATCATTTGCTATAACATCATGCAATTCATTTCGATTGTCCTCAATTAATTCTTTAGCGACTTTTACATCCAGGTACACAACACGCTTCATATCCTTATTGACCCAAAGATTATCAATTGTACCAATAGTATGATTATCAGCATCTACTATTTTCCATCCTCTTACATCAGAATAATTTGATGCGATCTTATAATCAGATAGTTCGTCTAATCTATATAAATTTTTATCTTTATTTTCCATAATTTCTTTTTTAATAAATAGATATTCGTTTTTCAGCCCGGCTTAACTTTAGTGTCTGCCAGCTAATGTTCTATTGCGCACTTGTTGTGTTTTCGATTTCTACACTGTTTTCGCTGTGAACTTCATGATCTACAAAAAAAATGTAGTATATAAGTGCTGCTATAACCAGTAATAATGCAATCCATGGCCATACCGGCTTTTTTTTCTCAATTTTAATTTCTGCCATAACTTCTCTATTTTGATTTTTTATAATAGTTTTAATACACTATTAAAGGTACAAACGAGAAGAGACTGTAAAGTATTTAATTTCAGGAGGATGTTACAAAATTCCCAGTAAGTTTAGATAAAGGTTATCTCCGTTACAGCAGTAATCTTGATTTCTGTTTTCTAAACTGATAAACTGAACCCGCAATAAAAAGCACCAATAAAATTAGAAGTGTGTTCCCAATTACAGGATCTTTAATGTCTTTTGCCAGCGGATGTCCTAGCGGAACTCTGGTAAAAGTTTCATTAACGGTTGGAACCAGAGACAGGAAAAAGCTAAAAGACAGCCAGAAGTTTTCAAAATAACGTGCTCTAGCGCTGTTTTTTCTTTTTGAATTCAAAAAATAAGCCGCTAAAACCAGCACAATTATAAAAATAGAAAAGACGTGGCCGGGATTAAATCCGCCGTGTTTAGAGATTCCTAATGAGGTTAACGATGTAACGATAGTTCCGTAAAAATATATTTTACCAGATAATGTGTTCAAATTAATTTTACCGTATTTGATAAAATCTACAACTGCCGCCACAATTGCGGCAATACCAATGATGGTGTGAAAAATTCCTAAACTTGATAATCCCATTTTTTATGTTTTAAATTTGTTTGAAAATACACCACAAACTTCGCATAGATCAAGAGAAATGTTTTTGTCAAATAGTCCAATTATTTGGCAATTTGGTTCACAAAAAAACATCCTTACGATAAATCATAAGGATGCTTAAAAACTTTTAAAAAAGTATTTTATAATTACTGATTGTTGTTCAATTTCTGTCGGTAGTTGGTTGGACTAACCTTGTATTTACTGGTAAAGCTTTTGGTGAAATTGGCCAGATCATTAAATCCGCAGTCAAAAGCTATTTCGGTAATACGCTGATCAGAAACCTGAAGCAATTCAGCAGCTTTCTCCAGTTTTTTAGCTTTAATATAATTGGCCGGCGTATCGTGATAAAGTTTTGAAAATTCGCGTTTAAACGATGACACACTTAAGTTATTCTGCTGTGCCAGCTCTTCGATAGTGAGCTGCGAAAATAAATTTGCTTCAATTATTTGTTTAAAAGTATAAGACGCAGGAGAAAAAAGCTGTGATAAAATGAGTTGTACCGATTCTGAATTTTGAGTTTGAGACAGCAGAAGTATAATTTCTTTTACTTTTAAAACCAAAATGTCTTCGTTGATCAATGACGGATTTTCGAAATAAAACAATAATCCTTCGATATATTTTTGAATTAAAAAATCATTGTTTATTTTTTGACTTGATTTATTCGAAATTACATTGTTAGGTTTCTGAAACAGTAATGGAAGCTCCCTGTCGTATATCTTTTTTAATATTTCCGGATAAAACGTCACAATCACAATTTCGCAATTACTGTTTGTCTTTGAATTGTGAATTTGTTTTCCAGAATTTATACAATTCAGTAACAACGAATAGTTAGCGGAAACGTTTATCTGCTGATCATCAATTTGATAATCTACTTCTCCTTCTTTCACATACAAAAAACAAGCCTGTTCCGTTACTGGAAAATCAAATTTAAAAGGCGCTGTTAATTCAATTTTCTGAATCAATGTTTTGCCGTATAAATCATGTTTTTTATAGTTGTTTACCATAACTTTTTATTTGTCTTTTTTACTCCTCATTAAAAATAATCCAAGATGAGCAAATCTACGTATATTCTAATAAAACCAATAATCATGGAAACAGCAGCTTTACTTTCGAATAAAATACTGCATAAACTTGCAGACAGCTATTGGCGTTTTTCTACCTTAGCAGAACTTACAGATAATGTGTCTTCTTATTTAAATACATTACAACCATTTCTGGGAAATATCTCTTTTAAAATAAATGAAGCAAAAATATTAGAAGCTTTAATCCAGCTGGATAATGATGGTTACATTTATTTAAATCCAAATAACGACGAAAGTTCCATAACTATAAAAGGTCTGATTAAATTAGATAACAAAATCCTTTATAATTAAATATCAAAATCCCATTTCTAACGGAATGGGATTTTGATATTATATCGATAATTTACTCTGTTATTGAAACAATCTCATACGGTTCCTTGATTTTCTCCACTCCCCTTTCTCGTATTAACTCTACTGCGTCGAGCATTTTAATTAAATGAATATAATTTGTCGTAAAGTCATTGTCTCGATCTCCGGTATAAGGAGACAATGAAAGCTCCAAAATTAGACATAGAAAGATTTCAAATTCTTCCAGTGTTGTTTCTTTAAATGCGTTTTGAAACACAATAAAAGGATTATCGTATTCTTGCTTGGTTAACGACGAAAGATGAAAAACCGTTTCAGAACGCAAAGACGCTTTCACTTTCCATTTTTTGCTTTTCTTTTTTAAGCAATAACAAATTTTGAGAAAAGAGCTGAAAGCGGTATACAAAACAAAAACATCCGAAGGGTTTTCCTGTTTGTAAACTTTTGTTTTACTGCTGTAAATTACCGTTTCGGTTAAATGTTGTTTATAATAATCAAGATGTGCGAAGGTAAAAAAGGCATCAATTGCCGTAAATGGATTTCCTGTTACAAAGCTTGCCCAAAAGCCAGTGTCGAACGATATTTTATTCTTTTTCATACTCAATGATATTTAAAAATTACGTAGCGAAATTCTTATATTTTAAAAAGATAATCTATACAGAAACCGGATATAATATTCTGACAAAAGAAATATTTTATGGGATATTTTTTTATCTTTGAAACTCAGGATTTTTAGCCCAAATGGCTTTATCTTTGAGCCTTTAGAAAAATTGATATTCGTTATGGAGCAGAAAATACATCAGGGTAGAAACGTAAAACGTTTTAGAGAAATGCTTAACATTAAGCAGGAAGCATTGGCTTATGATCTGGGCGAAGACTGGAACCAAAAGAAAATTTCTATGCTCGAGCAGAAAGATGTAATTGAAGAAAATCTGCTGAAACAAATCTCTGCCGTATTAAAAATTCCTGTTGAAGCTTTTCAGAATTTTGATGAAGAACAAGCGATTAATATTATATCTAATTCATTTGACAATGGTTCAATTGGTTATCAAAAGAATGATACTTGTACATTTAATCCTATTGATAAAATTGTACAATTATATGATGAAAAGATTGCTTTGTACGAGCGCATGTTGAAGGAGAAAGATGAAATGATGGCGAGGCTTGAGAAATTGATTGGGAAATAGATACCTGTAGGAACATTTCTACTGGTTTTATCCTTCTTGCTTTATATAGCAAGATATTTATTTAAATTAGTAAAATAAATCATATTCAATATCGTGAAGCTAGTTTCTTTTATTTTACAACTTTCAGTTTGAGATCTTTAAAAAACCACTGTATGAAAAAAACAACTAAAAACTATTTAATTTTTGCAGCAGTCTACACTTTACTACTGGTGTATTTTTACTTTAATCAGCATTTTTTCACCATTAATTTGTATGACACTTATTATCTTATAAGTTATTTCTATTTTTTTCTACCTCTTTTCATTATTGGCACTTTATACTACTTGACAAAGATTGCAATAAATAAATTGAAAAATAGAATAGAGCACTCTAACGATAAATACTCAAAGTTTTTATTATTTGTTTTAGCGCCTAACTCTTATTTTAAATTTAAAGAAAGAACCAAAAACTATATAATTTTTCTAGTGTTTGGTATTTTGTTATTTGTCTATCTTTATTTTGGTGATTTTTATTATTTCGCTATTTATAATGGTAATTATCATTTTGTTAGTTACTATTATTTTGTTTTGCCAATCTTAATTTTTGGAACTATTTTTTATTTGATTAAATGTATAAAAGAACCACGCTAGAATAATAAGTACATTTAATCGTATTGATAAAATTGTACAATTATATGATGAAAAAATTGCATTATACGAGCGTATGAAGGAGAAAGATGAAATGATGGTGAGGCTTGAGAAATTGATTGGGAAATAGGTTTTTAAAGATATATTGATTTTAAAAAGAGACTTTATTTTTGACAATTAAAATACTACAGATAAATTAAGTCATATCTTATTTTTAAATTGACAATTATTATTCTAGGTTAATACTTAATTACTGTTGTTATATTTATGTACTACAAATATTACTCTTTTAAATGTTAAATCTTACAATTTGTAAGTTATTTCTTTTTTTTATTAGTTTTTAAATTGTATGTTCGCATTGAACTTAATTTATAAACGCCATGAAAAGATTTACATTTATTAAAGTTTTTTTGATTTTTAGTTTTGTTTTCTTAACGACGAATTGTTCGACAGAGGAAATTAACAAACAAAACATTGCTCAGTCTTCCAGTGAGACTAAAATATGGTTTGACAGCCATAAGAATGATTATAATGCAACAGTTCTAAAATATATTGAAGAGCTGCAATGGGAAAATGCCATTATTACTGATGGTGAAAAGGGAGAAATTACAGAAGTTCCTTTTTTACTTAAAAATGATCTAAGTGCTGCAAATAAAGAAGGCGCTTTACATAACGATCACCATCGATTAATGTTTGTAAAAGATGACGAGGAAGGGTTTAAACTTTTTTACATTCAAATATTTACAAAGAATGGAAGTTATAATAATTTAGATAAAAATGTAAATTATTATAATATTGAGGATAATTTTGATGGTGAGGTTTATGTTCAGGAATTATCCTCTTCTAAAGGTACCCGACTTGAATTTGCAGATGGGAAGAAGGTACAGCACTCAGTAACAGCAAAAATGCAGGAAATGGCCTGCCTCTATTATGGTTATTGGGATGGGTCTGGAAAGTTTAACCCTCTATACGAAGTTGCTTGTTATAGTGGCGGCCCTACGGGAAACCCCGAAACACCAGGGACTGTTTATGGTGGTGGCACTGGCACTCCTCCTCATCCTTCAAGCAGTTGCCCAGAAGGGTATGTTTATAAATTTGAAGAATGTGTATTAATAGAACTTCCTCCTCCTAGTTGTGAAAGTTTTAATTTTGTTAAGACTACAGGACTTTGGCAAGTTGCTCTAGTAAAAAATGTTCGTTTTAAAGTTTTTTTACTGAATGACAAAGGAGTAGAAATATTACATTGGATTGATTTTCCGAAACCAATAGCATTTGGTACACCGACTAATATAAAAATGGGGGATACAGATATTACTCCTGGGCTAGCAGCAAATGCATCGGCGAGAGTGTTGCAAAGGTCAATGCAAGACGTTATTGATAAATATGGACATACAAGAACATCAGATTTAACAGTTAGCTTATATTTCGAAGAAAGATTAAAACATAATTATCCATTGTCTATTCCGGGAGCAAGAGTAAATTTTAATGCGGTTGATAATATGGTGGCAACTGAATATAAGACGAACCTATGGACAGCAGGAGATTGTAATTAACTATATATAATATGATTGATAAAGTTTTAACAAATTTAGTATATCTTTTTTACCCAAAGAATACATGTGCTTATACTCAAAAAGATGAATATTTTGCGACGGAAGAATATAATAGATTAAAGGAGATAATTGCTGGCTTTGCTTCCGAAGAAAATAAAAATCTCAGAAAGAGTATAATTGATAGCTTTGAAAAAGATATAACGTTAAAGAATTTTAATGATTTATCTTTATTTGATTGGGAAGATAGATGTTTTACTTTTAGTTTAAATATTATAGAAGATAAAGAGCTTTACACTATATCATTATATTTAAGTATCTTAATTCCTTATTATGTAATTAAGGTTCAAAAAGGGATGATTGAATTATGGTTCTCAGAATCAAAAATCGAAGAATTAGAGAAAGAGAATAACGAAACGAGAAAAATAAATGACTTAGTTTTAGATATTGAAACTATAATCGAAAATAAGTTTTTGTATAGAAAATTCCCTACTGAATTATGTGATATTATTATTCCAGATGTAAGCTTTCAAGATTCAATATTTGGTTACTTTAGCATGTTTAATGCATTTTTTAATAACGTAATAATTAAAGACGATGAAAATTAATTTCCGTATATTTCTTATAATTTGTCTGATAGCTTTTGTGTTTCTTTACTTTAATCAGTATTATTTTAATTTTTGTATAGGAGATACTTTTTATATTGTGAGTTATTTTTTTCCGGTTTTACTAATTTTAATAATTGGAAGTATTGTTTATTTGATTAAATACATGAAAAAGTCACGTTAGAATGATATAATATTCTACAATTATATGATGAAAAAATTAAGTTGTATGAGCGTATGTTGAAGGAAAAAGATAAAATGATGGCAAGGTTTGAGAAGTTAATCACGGACAAATAATCATTTATATATATTAATGCAAAAAAAGAGACTTTTAAAAGTCTCTTTTTTTTTTGAAATATTATAATTGCAAAGTAAGCAGATTTGCATATTCTTCTAAAAAATTCTTCAGAAGATTAATCTTTAAGAACAGATATATATGCAACATAGTCACCCAATGTTTTATGTTTACCTTCTATACGTAACATATCATCTTCGATCTTCATATCAGAATACATTGGTAGAAATTGAAGAGGATACTTTAAAGGTGATAATTCACTATCAACATTAACTACTCCAGTATGATTGCCATTATTGCTTATGTCAATACTTACCTTTGCTGGTACTTCAATTGTTGTTTTGGGTAATTATATGTCATATAAAGATTGAAAACCAATTGTTCCATCACTGAACGATAGATTGTGTAAAAGTAAAAAATCCTTAAGAACTTCCATATTGTCAAACTGTTGTGAACTCATAATTTAAATTTTATTTTTATTTTAAATACAAATTTAAAATTATTATGCCGTACAAAAAAGCTATCTAAAATTATCAATTTATACTCAATAAATAATAGTAAATATGTACATAAAGGTGGATTATGATAAAAGTGTGATATAGAGCTTGACACCGTTGTCAATGATTTGCAACCAGAAAAAAAGTTACTTAATTTTGTGTAGAAATAAAAAAAAGTGAAATTTTAATGAAAAATTATTTAGAATCATTCTAAATAACGATTGGATTTTTATATATTTGTGGAGCAAATTAAGAAAACGCTATTAATACACGTATTATAATGATTAACTAATAATTAACCAATTTTCAATTAGCCTTTTATATTTCTAAATTTGTAGAATACAAGACACAAAAAAAACGAAGCCTAGGAACTTCGTTTTTGGAAGGTCAATTTAATTAACCTTAATTTATAATACTATGAGTGCAGCAAACATTCAAGAGCATTATTTATTATTATCTGTAATAGTAAATTCAATGCAAGGATTAACTTTAATCCTAAAATTAATTTCTAAATCTTCTAAACCTTTAAAACAATTTAGGGAAACCTTAATTGAATTAAGGAAACTTCTAAGAGAGTTGAGAAGGAGAAAGAAGTAGAGAAACTTCTAAATGTATTGAACCATCTGCAGGAGCAGGTGGTTTTTCATTTACAAAAGTACGTAATAATTTTGTTATAAACCAAAATTAGTATATCAAAATTGATATAGCAAAAATGATACATTAAATATACGATAGAAACTAGATACAAATATTAGATGTCCACCTTGTTAAAGTAGATAGTGAAGTATAAGCAAATTTAGATTCTAGTTATATACCTGCTCTACGAAGTGTTGTTATGAAAAGCTTCGCAAATGTCTCCGACTTTGCGCTTTTCAAACTAAATATATTCAAAAACGTTAACTTCCTAAAGTCCTACCTGCTAGCCTAAGTTTTTAAATGCTACTTTCGAATTCTTATTCCTTGTTCTTGTAATTTTAATAGTGCGAGGGTTTCTGACATATCTTTTCCTTTAGAAATACAAAAGTCTATCAAATCATATTCTATTACATATTTAATACTTTCTGCTCTATCGGAAATATCTTTAATTTTATGGAACAATTCCTCTTTTATGTTCCCAGCATTGAAATCATCTTCGTTTCCAATGATAACTTTATGGACCAACCAATTCCTTTGCTGTAAAAAAGCATTTAATTCATCTTGTAATGACAAATTATATAGTTCCTCTTTAATTGCAATTTTAATAGCCTGCCCTAAAGTATAACTCTGGTTCTTTTTTAAAAATTCATCCGCTCGTTCTTTTGTTACTGCGGGATTCATTTTAAGAGTAATTGAATGACTCAACGCTTGTTCAACCAATTGGGTTTTCAATATAGCTTCTCCGAGGAAACAATACAAATTAATTTCATTATTGTTCGCTGGTATTTTTATAATATTATTTTTCATATGCTTTTCGTTTTAAAAATTTCGTTGAAGTTTTACTTTCCATTTTTTTAATTTCGTTAATTAATTATGAAACAAAGATATTTCCGCAGTACGCAGTCTTTTTGCGCATTTAAAAAACTTTCAGTTTATCTTTAATACTCATAATGCAAATTGGTTTATGCATGGAGTGTATGAGCGCTACGCTCACGAAAGTAAAGGAACAAATAGTTATAATCAAATTTGTAATAAAAGCAATATTCCCTCTATACTTTATATACGTATTTTGCGTTAACATATCCAAAATTACCTGATTGAATCACCTTCACCTGCAGCCACTCCCCATCAATAGCAATAACCATTAAGATATCATATCTTTTAAGGTTTTCTATTACTTTATATTCATTTCCCGGTTCTTCATACAACTTAAGAGTTTCAGCATTTACCGCTAGCATATCTTCAGGATTATATGTAATTACCGTTTTTTTTGCAACAGATTCTTTCTTTGTTTTTGATTTAACAGAGGTCTCGGAAGTAAAAGAAACTACTGCAGGCTTTGCAGACGTACTTACACTCCTGCTCTTTGTAGCTTTAGGTGGTGCCGAATATCTGACAGGCTGTGAACGAGAATTACATACCCCACAACTTCCTCCGCTGGAACAATGTGCACACCTGCTGCAGTTCGAACAGGCACCGCAGTACGCACTGCCGGTACATCTGCCCTCTTCTTTAGGTTTTGCATCACAACAGCTTGCAACCAGCTTATTGTTCTGTGCACTAGAGGTTAGTACTGTAAAAAAGAAAAATGCATAAGTAAATATTACTTTGATCATAATAAACTATTTTATTTCAGACAAACCTAAAGAAAGCTTTTTAAAAAAATATACGGTTTTCCGTAATTAGATATTTACCCATAAAAAAACCAGTGAATTAACTCCACTGGTTTGTAATCATTTTTATAAAAACATCATCTATATTAAGATAACTTATAGAACCGTTCTATTTTGTAATACCAAACATCATGACCAATTTATCATTAAGATAAAAATTAAGAGTTTGTTCTGCTACATCAAAACGAAGGTCTTTATTGTTTAAATAAGACAACACTTTTTGCTCTGTTTTATTTCCTTCACCAATACATGCCATTCTTGTAGACGCTACTTTATCAAAAGAAATACGATCACCGTTAGTTTCATAAGTTCCAGAGAAGTTGTTGCAGCCTGTATTTCCACTTACTTTCTTTTCTGCTGCATTAAACTTAATAGAAGCCCTGCCGTAATCCTGTCCAACGTTTTCAAGTGCTATTAGTTTCCAATTGTTTTTTCCAATAAAAGTCCACAGTTCATTTTGAGTTGGTATAGAGAATTCCATAACAACTTTGTTCTTAGCATTTTTAAACTGTACTTTATTGTTTTTCTTTACAATTTTGAACTTTTTATTGGTTATTGCAGCGCTAAAATCTTGCTCTAATTTCATGCTTTCGCTGTCACAAGCCATTAAAGTTCCCATAGGAGAATTGGTCTTAATTTGATTTTTTGAAGAAAGCTTCGTGTATTTTACATTGAAATTATTACATCCGTTTTTACCGCTTATGGTACCAGTTTCATCATTAATGGTGATAAATGCTTTTCCGTTGTTTATCTTTTTTCCGTTTAACTGGGTTAGAATCATTTTGGTATTATAAATTCCTTTTTCTGTACTAACAGGAGTTTTCGAAATAATACTTTTCAGTTTATACTGGTATGCAGAAGCATCAGCCGGAATAGGTTCTTGTCTTTTTGTTCTTGTTACTAGTATCTCATATCGGTTTCCTTTTTCAAAATTAAAACCTTCAATATGATCATAAAAAAGCTGCCATTCTTTGTCCTTATCGTACTTTACCTGCAGACATTCCATAGGCCCAACACCCGTACATGGCACTTTATTTTCTTTTACTAACAGTTTTAAACTTTCCTGACCGTACGTAATTGTTGATAATAACACTACTACAAAAACATACATACATTTAAATCTTTTCATCATTTTAATTTTTTAGAATACCGATTAAGCATTCAGATTATTTATGATTTTTTTGCAGGCATGAATTATGCCACTTTAAAATAAAGAATGCTTTTAACTTTTTTTTACCAGCCCTAAATTACGATTTTTCTTTAACAATTAAAATACTACGTACTGATAATCAGTTTGTTTGTTTTACAAAAGCAAAAATTCTTCTTTCTGTTTTATTTAAGGATGCTTTAGTAGTATTTTTAAACTTTTTTAGACGTAAACTGTCACTCGATTGCTCAGATTATTCGTCCCGAAATATCGTTACGTATATTCCAAATTATTGGTAATTTAGACCATAATAATCGTAACCTATTTACGTTTTCTAAGAAGAATAACACTTTATAAACAATACCATGGAATACACAAAAAATTACACTGTTGCAGATGCACATATAGACGTACAAGGCATTATGGATGGCTTATATTATCCATTTTATATGGAAGAATGCCGTCATGCTTATATTAAGGATATTCTAGGTTTTGATTTCGTTCAACAAGCAGAAAATGGTGTATTTATGGTTTTATCAGAGTATAAAATCAAATTTATCCGCTCGCTCAAAAAAGATGATAATTTTGATGTGACCTGTGCTGTATATACAGATGCTCAGGGATTGCCAAGATTGCATTTTAAACAATCGATGATAAAAAATGGAAAAATAATGGCTTCGGCAGTATTTACAGGAACTTGTATTCCTGCAACTGGCGGAAGACCTTATTTACCCGAAGAATTGAAAGCAAATTTTGCTGATGCCACTCCATTGGAAGTTCAATAATTATATAAAGTTAAACCGCAAATTTACCTTATCAAAAATATCACGATCGCGCGGATTTGTAATCCGTGCGATTGTTGCGTATATGCGAGCGATTGGGGTTTTCTCTAACAAATCAACAACAACCGATATTCCCCTTCATTTTCTATTGGAGCTCTGTGAATGCAAGGCAACACTTCTTGTTTTGGATGATCTACAGCCAGACGCCAAAGATGTCCTAATCCTAAATTAATAGGTTCTGCATCTTCAAGAAGCTGATAATGCAAATCAAAATAATTTTCTTTTAAGAAGTCTTCGAATTCTTCTTCTGGTCCGTCATGAAGTTCTTTTAGCTTTGCCCGGACTTCTGGAATCAGGATTTTTTGCTCTGCCTGCGAATTAGAAACGATATCACTTGCTGCACCGTGATAAGTGCACAAAAAAGTATCGGTTGCAATAGGCGAACGATCAACATGAAACGAATAGACATCGGTCGAGATGAAATCAAATTCATCGTCGCGTTCGTAACATTTCAGTAAATTCAGCGAGGGCGAAGCGCCAAAATCGGTTAATAATTGGAGATCATTTAAGATTATTTCCCTTGCTCTACTCCCCTTTTCTGATAATTGAAGCGCGATTAGATCTTCGGGAAAAACTTCGGTTATATTTTCTTTTAAAGATAACTTAGCAACAATCTCATTAAAGTCGCCATCTAAGTTTCTGAACCAGCAAAGTGCATTCATTTCTCCTTTGAAATCAGTATCTACAAGATCAGAGAAAGCAGCTACTACTCCAATTTGGTTACTGTTAAAGAATGTGCTGCTCATAGTATAATTTGTTTTTTTAACACATAGAAAATAGATTTCACTACCGCTTAAGGCATCTTATTTACATTAATAAACATAGTAAACTATGTGTTAGAAACTAGTTTCTTTTTGTTTTCTTTTTTAGATAAAGAAATAACTATGTTTCTATGTGTTTAAATAAATATTGGCTGTAAAAGCTGCTTATTTTTTTGTTTTAAAAACTTTGTAAAATACAAATAGTATACCGAGCCAAATAGGAATTAATTCTACCGATATCTGCATATTTGTCATCCACATGATGGATAAAATACCCAATAAAAATATAAAACAGATGTAATTGCTTACCGGATAAAATATAGATGCAAACTTAGTTTTGGTGTTTTCTCTGTCTTTTGCACGTCTAAATTGTAGATGTGTATACGAAATCATAACCCAGTTAATAACCAGGCAAGACACTACTAAAGACATTAAAATACTAAAGGCCTCTTCCGGGATTACTTTGTTTATTAAAATACAAATCGCTGCGAAGCATGAAGAAATTAAAATGGCATTAACCGGCACCGAATGTTTGTTTAACTTCTTTAAAAATTTAGGAGCACTCCCCTGATCTGCTAAACCAAATAACATTCTTGAATTGCTGTATACACTGCTGTTGTATACTGATAAAGCTGCAGTTAATACAATTAAATTAAGTACATTAGCGATAAGCTTTGTAAAATATATTTTGGTTCCAAAGAACTCAAATTCCATTCCGTTTAAGTTTTGAAAAACCATTACAAACGGACTGCTGTCTGTAGTAATTTGTCTCCACGGTGATAAAGCAAATAAAATAACCAATGCCCCAACATAAAAAATAAGGATTCTATAAATAACCTGATTGGTTGCTTTTGGAATGTTTTTTTCTGGATTTTCGGCCTCTGCAGCGGTAATTCCTATTAGTTCTAAACCTCCAAAAGAAAACATAATCAGCGCCATTGCGGTTAATAAACCTTGAAAACCTCCATCAGCTGTTTTTTCGAAGAAACCTTTCGGAAAAAAGCCTCCATCGTTATATAAATTGTGAATTGTTGCGTGTTCTCCTCCAGTACCGCTTATTAGCAAATATATACCAAAAAGAATCATGGCAATGATGGCAGCCACTTTTATGATGGAAAACCAAAATTCGGTTTCTCCGTAAACTTTTACCGAAGCAAAATTCAAAGCATTAATAACCAGAAAGAAAAACAAACTGGATGCCCACAACGGAACTTCGGGCCACCAAAATTGTACGTAAACACCAATGGCTGTAAGTTCGGCCATGCTGACTAAAATATACAAAATCCAATAATTCCAACCTGATGCAAAACCGGCAAAAGAACCACAATACTTGTAGGCAAAGTAGCTAAAACTTCCTGATACTGGTTCTTCGACAACCATTTCACCAAGTTGTCTCATGATAAAAAAAGCGATAATTCCGGCAATAGCATATCCTAAAATAACGGATGGTCCTGCTAAAACGGCCGCTGGGCCAATGCCGAGGAAAAGGCCTGTTCCTATTGATCCGCCTAAGGCAATTAACTGAATATGGCGGTTGGTAAGTCCGCGTTTAAGCTGATTAGCTTCTGCGCCTTCATGTTTTTCTTTCACAAATTTGTTTTTTTAAATGAGTTAAATGTACTCAGAAATGTATAAACAGCGAAGATAAGTTAAAAAAGGAATCGTACAAAGTATGCATTATGCTAAAACTTTAATTACTTGAGTCTTTTTTTGAGATATCTTCTGAAAGCCCTGCAAATATTAGCTTAAAGCTAAGGAGCGGACTCCTATTAAATTCAGAAAGCCGCTTCATAATTGAAGCGGCTTTCTATTTTTAATTGTATTTACAAGATGGGGCACTTACTTTCTAATATAGGTCTTGCCGTCCCAAATAAGTTTATTTTCATTTACAACCTTTATATAATCTCCCTTTAACCTTTTAAACGAAAAGTATCCGTAATCTAATTTTGGTATATTAATTTTAAAAACATTGGCTTTTGAATTAACTACTTTATACGTTTTTAATTTAACTTCTCTAGTTTCTAACTGATATAAAGGGATGTCATATTTTGGATAAATCTTTATTTGAAATTCCTTAATTTCATTATCCGAACTGATTACAATTGGATTTTTATCTGAAATAATATCCTGAAAATCAGAATTTACTATTTCTACAGAATAAAGTAATTCTCTATAACTTTCGTTAAAGCGTTTATAGTGATTCTCAATTGGGTTAGTAAAAATAAATTTTACAGAATCTTGATTAATGACTTGAGATTCTTCTACATTAAAATTTAAAAACTCATCATTAAGATATTTTACACTGGTTAAAGTCAAAAGAAAATCTTTACTAGAATATTCTATATTTCCATAAGAAAGAGTGTCACAGCATTTAAAAAGGGCTAAATCTCTCTTTTTATCTTCCCTAATTTGTAAAAATGAATTTTCTTTTAAAATCAGCTTTTCATTTTGATCTCCTGAGTTAATATAAATACCGTTAAAATTATTTATCGAAATGTTCTTAGACGGCGTGCAGGAAATCATTGTAAATAAAAAAAGCGTAAAAAAAGTGATTTTTGTTGTTTCTATCTTATTTTTCATTTTCCTGAGCTTTTCTTTCAATTTTCTCTTGTTCTTTTCTGGCTTTAATCTGTTCGTGATATTGATCATATAAAGCTTGATATACCGGCTTATTATCATCATCCTTAATTGATGCTAAGAATACGAGATCTATTTCATTAATAGAACGTACACTAGAAGGAAGTGAAGATGGAGAGAATGCGTACTGAGCTGCATATCCATACATTTCGTCCCTTAAACCACCAGCAAAATTTGCTAATAAGTATCCTTCATCATTGAAACGAAGTCCCCTGCTATTGCTTAATGAAAATGCTGCATGGTTTAACTCATGAATTTGTAAAGCACTATTAGGACCTTGGATATTTATTACTCCGTCTTCTCCTTTTTTTACATAATTTTTACCATCATCACCACCAACAAGGTCAAACGTATGGTCTTTATCTTTTCCTAAAGCATCTATACTTGATAAGGTTTTATCCAAACTTTTTATCCTTGAATCATAATCTGCGATTCTTTTATTTATTCTATTTTTTTTATCATCAGAAATGCCTTCCTTAGAAAGAGCCTTCAAATCTTCTGCTCTGGAGCTCGCTATATTTCTTTTGATCTTTTCAATTTCTGCTTTAAGTTCGTCTGCCTCTGTTTGATCTTTCCATATCATCCCATTAGGATCTGTTAATCTTAAAGGATTGTTTTTAACATAACTATAAGGAGTCAGCTTATAAGTAACTTCAGCCAATGGATCTATATTCATCCAGCGGGCAAGTGCAGCATCATAATTTCTAGCTCCATAATCATATACATTAAGCCCTGCTTCATCCTGAAGCTCTTTGCCGTTATATTTGTACTTCTGAGCTGTGCTATTACCTGTGGTTATATTATTTACATAATTATAGCCTTTTTGCTTTAAACCAAATGGGTAATAATTGTTTTCTTCCTGAATAGCAAGATTTTTATCATAACTCAAACGAACGTTTCCTAAATGATCTTTATATTGGTAAATATAATCAAAAGCACCCGAATTATAAGATACATAACCTTCTGGCTGCGAGAAAAACTTTAATTGGTTACCTTCATAAATAAAGCCTCCTGAATAATCTGTAATAATTCCTGCTCTTTTTTGTTGTTTAACCCCTTTAGCATCATATTCATAATTTATATTTTGCCCTCCAATTGTTATCTGTGTTGGTAAATTAAGATGATTATAACTTATAGCTGTAATTCCTTTATTGGTATCGGTTTTCATATTTCCGTTATCATCGTAGGTATAATCTATGGTAGTATCTGATCCGTTTCCTATAAAATCATCCTTAAATCCGTAAGTGTCATTTGCACTATCAGACACTATCAAGAGTTTGTTTCCTCCATCATAAGTATAAACAAGATTATCCATAGTACCAAAATCAGAAGAATTATTGATTGAAGGTACTCCCCCAACAATTTCACCTAATCTTAGAAGGCTGGTAATATTTCCATTTTTATCATAAGTCACTCCCTCATTAAATTTACTTAAATTATCAACGGCATTGGTTAATCTGTTTAAATTATCATAGGTATAGGTGTAACTTTTCAAACCAGCATCAGTATTTGCTGTTTTCCAAATAGTTTGACTTATATTTCCGTTGAATAATTTTTTACTGCTATCAGTAATATCATTGTAGTTAATCTGAAAGGCAAACAAATCATTTCCAATGGCATTAACATCATTAATATTTTTGAGCCATCCCCTAATATTATATTTAAAATCTACAGTCTGTAAACCCTGAGCTGTTTTTCCTCCTACTTTTTTACTAATTAACTGCCCTAATTCATCATAGGTATTTGCAACAATAATTTCAGGCGTAACTGCTCCATTAATCGCTTGTGTTTGTCTAGTTAATCTGCCTTCAGTATCATAAGTAAATGAATCCACTATTGTAGTTGTCAAACTATTTCTGGAATGTGTAGAAGTTGTTTCTAAAGTATTGCCAACAAAATCAAGTTGGTTTTTAATTGTGTTTACAGTGCCCTGAAAATCGTTTTTATTATAAGTATAAATGTTCCTGCCTTTATCATCATAATAGCTCCAGTTGGTTATCCAATCAGATTTTCCTAAAATACGTATTTTACTCCCTGTTGCGAGTCCTTTGGCATTTGTAATTGGTACAGGAACAGTAATTGGCAGAGGATCAAAATCATAATCATCATAATAGCTGATAGTAAGTAAGTTTATATTTGTATCATTGATATTTGGAAAGGCATTATTACTGTAATACACCGTTGTTCCGTTAATACTATTTGCTGTTTGTTTAGTTTCGTATACAGAAGTACTTGTGTCTGCAAGAAGCTGCATATCTGTACGTGTTATTTTTTGAGTATTTGTGTAATCGCCCGTATATACTGGTCTGCTAAAAACATCATATTTAGTAAACAACCATTTTTTATCTGTTCTTAAATTAGCATCCTGTGTAAGGATTTGTCTGTCGAGTTTATCATAGACAATATATTCCCATTCTTTCCCGGGTAATTTTTTCTCTACTAACCTATTTTTTTGGTCGTATTTGTATTGATAACATAAATCTTCCAAAACAGATCCGCTGTAATTAACAATTACTGCAGAGAATATACTTCCTGCTTTTGCATGAAATCCGTCTAACAAAGTAATAGAACCCGAAGCTTTGATATGCAATGAATTTCCTGGCTCAATTACCGCTCTTGACGTTGGATTTGTACTAATGGAAGTATTCGTATCTATAAATTCTACTGCTTTAGGAGGAATTACATAGGTTAAATTTCCGTAAAGATCATATACGTAATAAGTATCATGAGGAACTTGGGTAGAAATTACTGTTCCGCTTATATCTTTATAATCAGAATATACTCTTTTAAGTACAATGTGTCCATTTTTATCTTTAAATTCTTCGGTAGAATTATTTTTTCCGGAAACCCAATTTTCGTCGTAAGTAATTATTTTTTGAAGTTGACCTGCAGCATAAAATTCGTTATTAGGATTATTTATAAGAGCGATATCATATAGTCCTAACGTTGAGCTCCATGTAGCGGCGGCAGTAAAAAATCGTACTTCATTGTCAATGTTGGCCAAATAATCCATTTTAATTTCATGACCAGAATTTAACTGCCAATCCATTCCCGGTGCAGCTTGTTTTAAAACACGATTAAGCGGGGAAGATTCAAACAGCTTTTCAGAAAAGGGATTGATATTTGATGTATTCATACCTGGAAAATCACTTTCGTAATTTGTCGCATCATAGAATGTTTTTGTTTCACTTAATGCATTAGGTCTGTATAAACCGCAATTAGAAGCAGATGCATAAGACAAATATTCTCTAGCCGGACGTCCATAATTATCATACTCAAAATGTTTTATAATATCTTTACTTTGTCCATCTCCTCCGGCACGGACACCTATAATTTGTAAAGGTCTGCCTAAACCATCAGCGTAAGTAATGGTTTCTCTTTTTTGATTATTAGCTAATTGTGAAATACTAGCTGCACCCACTATTGGATTGATAGTATAAATGAAGTTTAAATCTGCTGATAAAAGACAGTTGTCATCGCTGTTGCTTACATATCCTACAGGCTGTTCACACGATACAACACTATTATTAGGATCTCCCAAACCATCTTCGTCTAAGTCTAAATACCATGTTGTCTGTGCTGAAAGAGTGACATTTACTGATCCCGAAATTGAACTCCAAACTCCTGCATCTGATCTGGCACGGATGTAATACACGCCACTGCCTTCATTAGCAATAAAAGTTGGTCCACTGCCCAAACTTGTAGTAGTACCATTAGGTTCTTTTCCCTGCCAATACCAAGTAATTCCGGCTGGAGGAGTTCCTGCCCTGGTTAATGTTGACTGTCCGCAAGATACATTAGTTATAGTTGGATTGTTGGGTTTTGGCAATTCTGTAGCAAATACTTCTAATTCTCCATAAAATAAATCCCAGCTGTTGTCTACCAAATATAAAATATTATCATACCCGGATTGATTCCATTCAATAGCGATATGGCGCGGGCTTATTAATTGTGACACTCCATCATAATGATCCCATGCATATATATCGCTGTTAATGCCTACGTCTATAATTGTAGGATTTCCGTAAAAGTCAAATAATATATTTCCGTAACTATCCTCCTCTACTTTTTTCATTTTACCCTTTTGAACTTGCCATGAAAAAAAATCAACATCTGTACTTCTCTGTCCGTTCATGGATATGAAATAGTCAAAGTCTGCGATCGAATAGACCTTTTGTTCTCCTACATATACATTTTTAGATCCTTGTATGGTAAGATTTTGAGCTTGAATATGACTGTTACAAAAGATTAATATTAAAATTACTGTCAGTTGTTTTAAACAGTATGCTGTGCCAAAGTTCTTTTTAATTAATTGTCTCATAATATTATTTACTATTAATTATTCGTTTTATTTAAGTACCATTTATGAAACAATCTTTTATCTTCTTTTGATTGATCTCCTCCTAAATTGAGTCTTAAACTAGTAGAACTAATTTTTTCGATGGTCTGGTTAAGCTCTCTTCCATTATCCATTTTTATGTATAATTTTTTTTGATCCTGTAATAGTTTCCAATTACCTCTTTTTTGCATACCCGGAGCTATTTCCAAGATCAACTGCCCATTTGAAAAAAAGCTTAATTTGCGCTGGCTGTATATCCTTTCTATTTTATCTCTTGTTTCATTATTAATTCTGCTATAATTGTTTTTCGAACTCGGAGCAATACTATCTGTACTTTTATTAAAGTCAAACTGCCAGGTTCCTACTAGCATCTCACTTGTTTTCTTTTGTTCTTTCTGAGCATTTGCAGATACTTGTATCATGAATAATATAAATACAGACAAAATACTTTTTACTATATTTTCCATACTAATTCTTAGTTTTTATAGTGATATACATTTTTGCTTAAAATCTTACCGTCTGCATCTTTAGTCTGCTTTAAACGATTAAATTCATCGTACTCATAAAAAGTGGTGTATCCTTTAGAGTCCGTTATACTGGTAATTCCAACTAACGGATCATAGGTATAGGTTGTTACCATCGCTTTAGAAAGAGCGCTGTTATTCCTAATATCATTTAATTTTAAGCGTAAAGTGTTTTCCGAAGCAGCAGAAACATCATTATTTGAAGCAGTTATAGCAGGATTTAATAAAGTAGTTAAAATTGCTGCAGCTTGAGTTTCTGTAAAATTCTCAATTTTTGCTATCGGATATTCATTCTGATACCCCCAGACATAATAAGTATGTGAATCATTCTTTTTTGAAATTTCTTGGGGTCTTCCATTTACAGAATAATTATAATATTGAAATTGATTATCAAATGAATTTGATGCCTTTGCTGTTTGAATAAATTCTGGAAGAAATATACCATCTGGTGTACCGTCTCTATTTAAGTCCCAATCTTTGTAAGAGGTAGCCTGTTTTGAATGGAAATTTCCATCTACCGTTACTTCTTTTTTAATTACCGGGCTGACTACATATCCGTTAACCATTTTTGCAGCGACGCTCTGGCTCAAAATTGTCGGATCGTTTATCGCACTTACAAAATCAAAAGGATATTTATAAGTAATAATTTGTTCCTTTTCTTCGCTGTTTTTTGTCTTTTCTTGTATTACTGAATTAATCTGATTTGTAATTGCAAGGGGATTATTGACATTATTTGTATAATAATAATTATTGACTGTCTCAAAAGGTTTTAATCCATTTACATCAAAAACTCTGCTTTCTTTTTTTATTAAATTATAGTCGTATAAATATTCTTTGTGAGCATTTGCGAAATAAACATGTGCCGATGCCGTTTTTTCGTCGCATATATTTTTAATTCTCTGGTAAATACATCTCAAATATTCAGACGAAGATTTTTCATAAAAATATTTATCTTCTTTAATCTTAACGTTATTTTGATTAAATGATGTAGAAGAAGTCAATTTTCCTCTTTCTAAAGAGAGGCTTGTTATGGGAAAATAGATACTTTCGTCAACTTCATTAGGATCGTTGTTAATATTATATTCTGCAATTGGCTGTTCATCCATATGCGTAAATCCATGTTCGTCCTGATCGTAATTAGTATATTTATTGATCGTGTAACCATTACCGTTTTCTACTTCTACAACTTCAGAATAGCCTATATGACTGCCATACGAATTGAATGCGTTTTCCAGAAGAGAATTAGAGCTAAAAATGTCATAACCAACTTTTGCTCCCTGTCCATCTGTTCCTACATATCCAAACCATTTATATTGCGAAAATCCGTTAAGAATTCCACTTGATGGAAGTACAGAAGGATCACCGCCAGTATACCCTTTTACATATAAATACCTCTTAGTATTAGGAGAAGGATTTATACCATCGTATGACCTAATTTCTTTTATTCTTAATCCGCCTGCAATTTTATTTTCTGAATAAGAAATTAAACCGTTGCGTTCCTTATTTACAACCTGCCTGTAATTATGTGATTCATAATCAAAAATAGTATAACCGCCAGTTGGGTAGGTTATTTTTTCTAATACCTCTGCTTTATAGCTTACTCCTGTCAGACTAGGTTCTCGAGATTGATAATAATTATCTATAGTTGCTGCTGGCGAACTAGTATTAAAAACAAATTTATTTGTACCAGAACCATTATAAAATCCCCAGTGATCTACCTGGTCAGAATTAAAATAAGGCATATTTGCCGGATTATAATCAAAACTATATTTCTGACTTTTTGTTTTTCCATTGCCAAGATCTTCAATTGACTTTAATTTCAATCTTGTTTCAGGTGAATTGGTATAATTAAACGCTATTTTTTTTATTAAGTTTCCATTTTTGTTAGACACAGTTATTGCATCTACCTGAACTCTGATATCTTCGCCACTGGCATATATATGAGGTACTTCAGACGTTATATTAGGCCAGTATTCAAAATCGTTATTATAATTTAGCTGTTTGCTTGAATTTTCAGAAATACCAAATTCAATGACAGCATTCTTAGAAGTGATCTTTTTTAAGTAAGCAGGAAACTGAAGAAATCCACTTACTGATTCGTCTTGAAAAGTTATCCATCTCGCAGAATAAGAGCAAGTCGCAACTGGAGGAACTCCCCAATTTCCAGCTCCTGGCGGCTTACCTCGAGTTGTTCTTTCGTAGTAATATTGATGGCCTATAGTAGTATTAATATAGGGCCAGTTTAGTTCTTGAGATCTATCATAATCAAATTCTATTACTTCTCCTGTTGTGGTAGTAATTTTAGACAATCTCCATGTATTTGGAATAACACCACCCTGATACTGTAATTGATAATCTACACTATATTCTGTCGCATATTTTCCACCAAAAGTATATTTTGTACCGTCGTCAGTAACTATAGTAAATTCATTAAAAAACATAGTCTGCTGGGCTCCACCATCATTCAATGCTCTAAAATAAAAAGGAGTTCTCAATTCCTGATAACTTCTGGCAAACCCCTTTCCTGTATTTTCAAAAATTATTTTAACATTCTGATCTGATTTTACTACCCATTGCCCCGTATGATTAAGATAAAAACTTCCTGAATAACCCAAAAAATTAAAATTAAACTCATCGGCGCTGACATCAATTTGATGTGTGGAACCTAAGCCTGTGTAGTATAAATCAAAGAGTGAATTATCATACCATGTTTTTCCGGCAAATGCCCCTTGATAGGTTTGCGGATTAAGCAAATTTATATTGTATCCATAACCGCTTAAATGTGAAATTAATGCACGCTCATCTTCTATACCTTTTACAGTTCTGGTAATAGCGCCTCCAGCAGAAAGCGTCCATCCTAATCCTGTCCACCCTGGTCTTTCATTTACTTTTAAAGAGCCTGCATGGTAGCTCATAGTAATTGGGATTTTCAATCCTCCGTCTTCTAATGTATAAAGCGGTATCTGAATGTTAGGCAATCCTGTAAAATTGTTTGTAGGTACACTTCCATACAGTCCTAAACTGGCCGCTTCCGGAGTGGGAATACTCAAGCTTTTGTCTTGGGTTTGGGACTGGACTGAAAATAGCCCCAAGAGAAATAAACACAATGATAAAGTAAAGTTTCTGTGCTTCATTTGATAATAATTGGTTTAAAGGTTAGTTATGTAATCGATTACAATTTATTTAAAAAAAATCTCCCCTTCAAGTTTTCAATATGAAGTACTATTTTGGTAGTTTTTTATTACAAATCTAAACTAAAATTAATGTGTAAAATACACTTATACACATTTTCACAAATAAGAAATGATATGTTAATTTTTATAAAAAACTGTTTGAAATAATCAAAATCATTAAAAAAACGCACAAAAAAAAGCCTGCTGATTAAAGAGGCTTTTTTTGAAAAAGATAAATGCATATTTTAACTCCATTCCGGAAACTGGGTTTTATTTAAGTCTAGTTTTTCAATCGCTTTCATATCAGCATCGTCAAGTTTGAAATCGAATATTTCAAGATTTTCTATAATATGTACCTTTTGAGATGATCTAGGAATAGCCACAATACCACGCTGTAAATGCCATCTAAGGCTTACTTGTGCAGTAGTTTTGCTGTGCTTTTTGGCAATCTGGGTTAATACTTCATTTGTAAAAAGACCGTTACGGCCTTCTGCAAAAGGCGCCCATGCCTCCATTTGGATGTTATGCTTTTTCAGCACATTATAATCATTCGTCTGCTGAAAATAAGCATGTGTTTCGATTTGATTTATAACGGGCTTTACCTGTGCATACGACAAAAGATCTGTTAATTGCGCGGGATCGAAATTGCTTATGCCAATAGCTTTGATTTTCCCGGCCTTGTATAGTTCTTCCATTGCTTTCCAAGATCCTTTTACATCGCCTCTCGGACGGTGTATCAGATATAAATCAAGATAGTCAAGTCCTAATTTTCTCAGCGTTTCTTCAAATCCTTTTTTAGCATTTTCATAACCAGCATCATCCACCCACAGTTTTGAAGTAACAAAAAGCTGTTTTCTGTCAATACCGCTTTGTTTTATGGCTCTGCCTACCGCTTCTTCGTTTCCGTATACTTTTGCAGTATCAATAAGACGATAGCCTGCCGATATTGCATCGGCCACAGAGCGCTGGCATACGTCGCCGCTGAGTCCGTAAGTTCCAAATCCAAGTATAGGCATTTTTAAACCGTTATTGAGCTTAACATCTGGAATGGCAGCGGCATTTTTATCTGTCAAAACATTTCCAAATAAATTAGGCATACCAAATATTCCCAAGTAAATTCCGGCAGCTGTAGTAGTTTGTAAAAAGCTGCGTCGGTTTATTTCATTTTTTTGGTTTTCAGAATTCATTTTTTTGTCTTTGGTCAATTAGTAAAAGTATATATCAAATTTAACAAACCAAAATACTGACATTAGTTCTTGATATTGACATTCTGGTCTGTTAAAAAAACCTATCAAAAACCAATCTTACCTATCTTTTAACAACACATAATAAAATCGCAGCCCAAATAAGTAATAACTTTTATTTTTCACTTACTATTCTCCAATCCAAAAAAGTATACAACAATCATGTATATATATAAATTCTCAATAACGAATCTGAAATAGACGGAGCAATTAAAATATATGGCTCCATTGACAAATAAAAAATACCTTACAATTGTTAAAATTAAGTGTAATGTATTATATTTGATATAGTTAACCCCTATTTCTACTACTTCTATAAGTATTGAAATTGGTTAAAGGAATATTAAAGTTAAAAAAGCAGACTATGAATTCTTATACCGACAAAATACAGCAAAATAAAAGACAAGCTGCGGCATATACCGTTACCCAAAAGAAGAATAACAGCGTTGCTCTATCCTATAGAGAAAAATCATCGGCAGCTGTTACTCAAATGCAATTGCAAGAAATTGCCAATAATAGTCTGCAGGTAAAGCAAGCCATGCAGCTGCAGAAAATGGCAAATGCTAATTTTTCGATGCCAATTCAGAAAAAGGGTGTTGAGGAAGAAGAACTGCAAATGAAAGCTATTCCCATTCAGAAAAAAAGTGTTGAAGAAGAAGAACTGCAGATGAAAGCTATTCCTATTCAGAAAAAAGGTATTGAAGAAGAAGAACTGCAAATGAAAGCCATTCCTATTCAGAAAAAAGGTGTTGAGGAAGAAGAACTGCAAATGAAAGCCATTCCTATTCAGAAAAAAGGTATTGAGGAAGAAGAACCTTTACAAGGCAAATTTGCTTTACCCATACAAAAAAAAGAAAATAACACGGGGTTGCCCGATAATCTAAAATCTGGTATTGAAAATCTTTCGGGTTATGCAATGGATGATGTAAAAGTGCATTACAACTCCGATAAACCATCGCAATTACAAGCTCATGCGTATGCTCAGGGAACGGATATTCATATAGCATCAGGACAAGAAAAGCATTTACCTCATGAAGCCTGGCATGTAGTCCAGCAAAAACAAGGACGTGTGCAGCCTACTTTACAAATGAAAGGCAATGTAAACATAAATGATGATGCAGGTCTGGAGAATGAAGCGGATGTGATGGGCGCAAAGGCTGTAACAGCTGGTGTTGACGTTACTCAAAGGAATGGGATAGAAAGATCGAATTTTTCTGAGGAAGGCCGCAAATATGCTAATCCGGTATCCAATGTGGCACAGCGTGGAGTAAACGAAGATATCATTGAGGCTAAAGGAGACATTAAAAACACAGACGGATACGCCAAAAGTGTATTGGCAGGAGTCACTGAATATGCTGAAAAAATTTATTACATTGACAGTCAAAAAACAAGTCATCCCGCTTTGCCTGCAGAAGTTATAGAAATGGCCGGAGGGCTTAAGGCTTGGGCAGCAAATTATTATAATAAAGCACAAGCTAATTTATATGAAGCGCAAAAAACCAATGATCATACAATCGTAGGACCAACTTTATCAAGATGGATTCTGGCAAGGTTAGGACAAGACACAGATAAAGAACCTGATATGCAATCACTCGAGGTTGGGCAGCACAGCGATGGGCAGGTTGCTTCAGATCGACGAGCAACCGAATTGAAAACTTGTACAACGACAGGTCAGCAAAATGTGGCAAAACTGGTACAAGAGGGATTGGCTCAGCTGCAAAAAAGAGAAGCAACAGGCAAGTATACAAGTCTTCTACTGACGGTACATAATGACCATCCTGCTAATAAATATCCATACACCGATACAGATGTCATAGATTTTAAAGATCAGGATGCTATAAATAATAAACTTATCGAGCGTATAGATGCTACTAAAAAAGGATCAGGTATAAAATTAAAGCTTGAGGTGAGGTTGGAACATAAGGGACAGCGTTACGCCACGGTCTTTTATAACTAAACCTAAATACGTTAAATTTTAAAGAAAGAGATATTTAATTTTGATCAATCTTCCATCTTAGATACCGTTACTGCTTATGAATATATTTACTCGTAAGAAGTATTTTTAATAAAATTAAACTGGAATTTCATATAGAACTCAATAATCAAACTTTTAAAAGCAAATTATGAATTCTTACGTTAATAAAGAACAGGAAAATAAAAATCAAAAGGCATTAAACGTTACTCAAAAGAAAAATAACGATAATGTTACTTCTGACTTTTCTAACCAACATCCCGCAGCTGCCCAAATGCAATTGCAAAATACCGCGAATAACAGCGAACAAGTAACACAAGCTTTGCAATTACAAGCTATGGCTAATACTAATTCTTCCCTGCCTATACAGAAAAAAGATATTGAAGAAGAAGAACCATTACAAGGCAAATTTGCTTTATCCATACAAAAAAAAGGAAATAATACTGGTTTGCCCGATAATCTAAAATCTGGTATTGAAAATCTTTCGGGTTATAATATGGATGATGTAAAAGTGCATTATAACTCCGATAAACCAGCTCAATTACAGGCTCATGCTTATGCGCAGGGAACTGATATTCATATCGCATCCGGACAAGAAAAACATTTACCTCATGAAGCCTGGCACGTAGTACAACAAAAACAAGGCCGTGTACAGCCAACCCTTCAAATGAAAGGCAATATTAATGTGAATGATGATGCTGGATTGGAAAATGAGGCAGATGTAATGGGCGCGAACGCGCTTTCGCTTGGGGTAGTACAAGGAAAATTAATGGAGTCTTCGTTAAATAATACCGCCGATTCACTTGTTGCATCCGCATCTGTTGCGGTTCTTCAGGGGCGTTGGCCAACTATGGGTGAAGCAGCAACAGGAGGGCTTGCTTTAGTTGGTAGTGGACTTGGATATCTAGCTGCTTCAGCTGCTACAGTTGCTGCAGCCCCCTACATTGCAGGTGGTGCATTGATTGGCGGCGCAATAGTTGGTGGTGGATTGATTGGTGGTGCACTTGGTTATGGATTGAGTCGAGGTGGATCATCAAATGATAACCAGACAGTTACAACTTCCACAAAAAAAACTGAGCCAGTAAAAACTAAGACAGAAAAAGCTAAGGGAGGAAGCGCTAAAAAGACCAAATCTGCAGTTACGAAAAAAGCTCCTCCAAAAAGCGAAATCCTGCAGGCAATAGCAACGGAAGCATCGAATGATATTGTACGGGAAAGGGCTGTTGATAATATCAATAAAAGGGCAACAATTTTTAAGAGAACAGCATCAAAGAGAGGGGTAACTCTAACGAGAGCTGATCTCGATCAGGTCGAAAACGCTTGGCATAAAGATAATTCCGATGCGGCACAATCTTCAATACCACAACATTTAGAGCTGTCGGAAGATGATGATGAGGGAGATTGGAGAGAGCAGCAAAGTCATCATCATAATAATAGCGGCCCGAAAGTGATATTCGATGTCAACACGGAATATGCACATTCAAAAAGGTTATTGAACTGGGTTAAGGCTCCAGACTCGGTAGGAACTATGGATCAACACGGAAAAGGCTCCTTTCTTGCGCATGAAAAAGAAAATCAAGCGAGAGCAGCTGCATTAAGTGGGCATATTAAGGAGGCAATTGAATATCTGACGGAGGCGAGAACAATACGCGCATCAGACTTTGGGGGGCAGTTTGCCCATAATAGTGGACATAGTAAGGCCGTTGATTTCATTGATAATCTCATCACTGATCTGCAAGCCGTTTAAAAGATTTCTTTATTATTACTTCTCCATCATCCCGGTTTGCTCCCACTCGATAATCTGGTTTATAGTTTTGCCAATGTCGATTCGCATTCTGCCATTAAAAGGATGATCTGAGAGTACGATGATGTAAAAAACCAGTGCGATAAAGGCGCCAATTAATCCGTTTATGATAATGTGCAGTGTTTTGTTTTCGATATTCATTAAATAAGCAAACAACATGATGATAAAACCGCCAAGCCAAAGCGGTACCCAGATATAAAAATCAATTTCGGAATCGACGGCCAGACTTCTTAAATTTCTGTACGTTCCCAAGTCATTAAGCTGTTTGAACATCGCTTCTATCCTTTCATTTCTATAAGTTACGGTGTCCCGCATCTGCTCCAGCGTTTTGTAAAAAGTATTAAATGATTTAACCGTTTTAGTATATCGATAATCTATGTATTCCGGAGATTCTTTTCCTTTGTTATTTAGCAATGAATCTTCTGTAATGACATTTTTTAAATAAAACATATAAGACTCTGTTAGTTTTTTCTTTTGCAAAAGTGCTTCCTGATTATTATCTGCGGGATAAAATTTAATATCTCGGTAAAGTCCTTTACACAAACTTGCTTCCATGTCTGCGTTTTGCTGGGCATCATCGTACTGGTCCCAAACCAGAAAAACGACAAATGCCAGTATTAACCCGTACAATCCGCCCGTCATTGCAAAACCATTTGCAATACCTTCGTTGTGCGATTTGCCAATTCCCAGTTTACTGTATTTCCGTACCAGATAAGTTCCCACTATTCCTGCTCCGGAAAATAACAGTATAAATAATGTGAGCATTAACAATGGATTCATTTTAAGCAATAAGTTTATTATGCCCATATTCTTATGGTTTAAATTTTATAATTATTTACTGGACTATTTTTCCTTCTTTACCAAATTCTCTCCTAATACTGCTTATAATATCTTTGTTTGTAACCTTGTTATCTCCTCGTTTTATAGCTGTAAGCGATACATATCTCAGTACGTTTATTATGGCGCCGCCTGCCAGTTCAAATTTTTGGGCAATTTCATCGAGATTGACATCGCTATCCAGAATAATATTTTCGGCGAAAGCTTTTTCCCATAGTTTCTTTCGCTGTAAAGCGCTTGGTATAGGAAAATGAATCATCGATTGAAAACGTCGGCTGAAGGCTTCATCCAGATTGGCTTTAAGGTTGGTTGCCAAAATAACAACTCCCGGAAAATCTTCGATACGCTGCAGTAAATACGATACTTCCTGATTCGCATATCGGTCATTTGAACTGCTGGTTTGGGTGCGTTTGCCAAAAAGTGCATCGGCTTCATCAAAAAACAAAATCCAGTTTTTATGCTCGGCCTGATCAAAAATATTGGAGAGGTTTTTCTCGGTTTCACCAATAAATTTAGACACCACCATAGATAAATCAATTCGGTAAACATCTAATTCCGTTGATTTTCCTAATAACGAAGCTGTCATGGTTTTTCCTGTTCCGGGCGGACCATAAAATAAAGATCTATAACCTGGTTTAATCTTTTTATGCAAACCCCATTCGTTTAGTAATTTTGGTCCGTAAATTATCCAGTCTTCAATTTCCTTAACTTCTGTCAGCGTGCTTTGTTCGATAACCAAATCTTCCCATACGGCCTGAGTTGTAATGAGTTTAGCCGGAAAATTGGCATTAAAATCTGGTTTATGCGAAGTTCCTTTTGTAAAGTAACTCAAATACTCCAAGGACAGCGTCAGCGCTCCGCTTAAAAAAGGTTCGTTTGCAGGACTGGGTTCAAGACTTAAAATATTAAACCTTTTAAATTTATGATGATCCGAGAATAACTCCGAAATTCTAAAACGTTTCTCAAGATTATTAGCTGCCAATACAAAAACTGCTGTTTCTCCTGTTGGTATAAAACCACCAAAATTCTGGCCTTTTAAACCGCCAAATTCTGTAAAACCTTTATCGTAAGCTGCATTTTTTATCAGGAAAACATCCAGCAATTTGGGCTGTATGTGCACTGCTAAGGCGAGCAATAAAATAATGCGTTCTGAAAAACTAATTTTATAATAGTTTAAAATTCCGGCGTATGGAGAATTATTTTTGGATAAATCAGGAGAAGGTATTTCTCTAATGCTGTTATAATCGCACTCCTCGTTCCAATATAATCTCATACTTACATTGATTATTTCTTCTAACCATTGCAATTCTGCAGTAAGTGTCTCTGCGTTTTGTTTTAAGATATCTAGCTCCATTCTACAAATATTGGTTCAGTCATCCATGAATTTTTAATAAAACTTAATCCCCAAGGAAGCGTTTGAAGCAATACATCAAAAGCTTTGTTTTCTACCACTAATGTCCAGCCTTCGCTCGATAAACATAAAGAACCGCTGCGCTGCAAAAAACTTTCCTGAAGTCCGGCAATCGAAGTATTCTTTAATTTTTCCCATTGCTGTGTTACTACATAAAGAAGTTCATTTGCCGTGTCCATTTCTAATTCGGTTAAAACAACGCCCAATGTTAAAGCTTCCTGATACTCTATACCGCATAAAATTTTATTAAGCAGTAAAGCATGTTCAGGAGTTGCCTGCTCATAATTAACCAGATATTGCAATAAATGCGGCGCTCTAAATTTGGCTTCATCATTAACAAATTCACCATTTTTTACTAAACCGGTACGATCAAACAAAGTACTCAAAAACGGATGTACTAAGACCAATCCGGCATTTTCTATGTATATCTTCTCCCCTTCTTTTAATTTTATGTTTTCATCTTGATAGATTATTTCTGATTCGGTTTTCTTTTCTTCGGTTATCGATGTATATTCTTCAAAATCAAGCTTCTTTAAAACCTCATCTTTAACATTGTACAGGATTTCATGTTTGTATTTATCCTGAGTAAGATAAGCTTGTGTATCTTTTTGCATAACTGTTATCCTATTTTCTAATGAAATATTGTTAAGCTGTTTTATCGCATCAGAAACTTTTATAAGCTGTTGGTAAAGGTGTTTTATATCCCAGTTTTTTTTATAATTTAAAAATGCTAAAAACCTATAAAAGAACATATTATTATTTTCTGCATTTTTTTGTGATGCCCAGTAAAAGCTAAATTCTCTAAAATACAATAACAGTTTTTCGCGTTCAAAAGAATCTTTAACGGCTAAATTCAGGATATAAATATGACTGGTGATGAGGTCCTGTAAGGTGTTATCTGCCAATGATTTTATCATCGCAGTAAATTCTGCGCCTTTGTAAATAGCGGCATAATGCGAAGTTGTATTCGCTAATTGCAGGACTTGTTTGTGCAATTGCTGCTTTGAAAGATCACTGCTCTGCTGTTTAATAAAATGGATAATTTCGTTTAGGTTTGTAAAGGCCTGATCTTGTTTCCAGATTTGTTTTATATAAACTAAAAAATCCTTCTCTTCGTATTCGCTAAGCAGATTTGCAATGTTTCGTCCCTGCTGATTACTTTGTTTTGAGAAGTTCGTATGCAGCGTCATTTTGGCTGCTGCCGATGCATTATCCTGACGCATAAGGTTATGCAGCAAATTCTGGTCTTTTTCGAAAATTACAATGACCAATCTCTCTATGATTTTTGCCATTACAGATTGATCGTCAATCTTTATATCATTTGGTAATTTGTTGTGAAGCAGATAGTATTTTAGAATATCATAAGCCTTGTCTATCAGGGTAGTCAATGACATTTTGAGCATATCGTTTGATTTCGTCAACAGCTTAAATTCATCGTATGAAAGTTGTTCGTTTCTTTCTAAATCACCGCCTGTAAGCAATGCATTTCTATCCAGAAACAAAACTGATTCATAAACTTCTAAAAGGTTTCTTTTCTGCTTAGCAGCGTCACTTATATGACTTTTTAGATGGGGTAATTTGTTTTCTTTAAATTGTATTGCGAAGAATTTCTCTAGTGTATGTTCTGATGTTCCTGTTTCGCTTTTCAGATAGTTTATTAAAATTGCATAAAAAAGCGGTACATCGAAGGAATTGAATTGTAATTGATGATACGTTTCCAATATTGACTTTAGCAAAAGACTACGTAAACGGTCTGTTGAAATACTCATTTCTGACATTTCTCCTAATCGCTGCAACTCGTTCCATATTTTTAAAACGCTTTCGTTCTCGGGAAGCACATTCAAAAGCTGTAATACCGATTTTGAGACGGCATTCAGAATTTCCTGCTTTTTAAAACCTAGTTGAACAGCTTGCTTCACAACCAATAAAGCAAGGGTTGGTTCTGCAATTACCAGTTCCTGAAATAATGCGGCTATAGTTGCTGCTTTTTGTTCTTTTGCCCACCAAGGTATAGTGCCTTGTGTGAACCAAAACAGAAATAGATCTTGTAATACAAGATTATCGGTATCTGTTTTATCTATTTGCTCTTTTGTACTTTTTTTTGTGTCTTTATGAACCGCTTCATGTTCTGATAGAAAGTTTTCTACATCAAGTTTGTTTATGGTGCTGTTTCGTATTTCGCCCAGAATTTCGGTAAAAATAAAAAACAGCGAAGACTGATCTTTTACAATTGCCTGAGCTTCTGCCATACCTTGCGCCATTAACAGCAACAACGTCTGGTAATCGATATTGTAATGCTGTGCCAGCTTTTTGATATTATTTTCTACAAACATTTTAGCACTAAACAAACTGCCATGCGAGGTAAAGAGAAAGGAAAAAATGAATTTTAGGATTGCTTTTTTTAATTCTTTCTCATTGGTTTTAATAACATTTTTTTTGTTCTGAATTTTTACCGTAGTTCTGTAATAGTTTATGATAAAATCAGAATTGGCAGGTTCCATAATGCGAATGATGTCTAACAAAGCTGTTTCTGGCGCAATAAGCATTAAGCGTTCTGTAAATTGCGTTATGTTTTGCTGTTTTCTAAATACATGAATAAATTCCTCCGGATGTTTTTTGATCATGGTATCTAACAGCAAACTGATTTTTTGAGGCGTATAATAACCATATTCTACAGGCAATGATCCAAAGAAGAAATAATAATGAAGGGCTTCAAAATGATTTTTTGTCACTTCTTTTTCTAAATAAACCTCAACATTTAAAGATTCGTTTGTTTCTAAACCTGTTTTGGTTTCTTCTCTAAGTTCTTTTATAAACAGCGTAAAATTTTTATCTGACGGAATTAAATCAGGATGGGTCTCAATAGCATCTGATAATAATTTTAATATACTCTCGTACGATACATTAAAATGAGATGCCATTTGAGTCAGCGTTCTTTTTACAAAAAGCCTGCGTTCAAAATGCCCGCCCATATCTACTAACAAATAGGTTAGAATAAAATACCATAAAGCTTGTCCAAATACTTTTTCCTGCGTTTTAATAATTTGTTTCTGCTTCTGGATCTTCACTACGTTATCGAAGTATCGGCTGATAAAATTGACTTGCAGCGGTATGATAAGTTTGATGACTTTTATAATTATTTCATCATTAAATTGCTGCGACAATCGCTTTCTTACCTGCTCCTCTACTCCGGTTTTTAAAAGCAAATCTTTTAGCTGTTCCGGGTTTTCGCTAAACAATTTTAAAAAAGTTTTATCGGGTTTTGTAAACACATCGCCACTCGCCCACCACGGCAGTGCGCCATTACTCAGGAAAAAATGCAGTAACTCGATACAGCTTACCAGAAAATCCTGAGTGTTTTCCGGTTTTTCATCTGTATTATTGATGCTGTGCAGTGTAGCATAATCAAATAAGGCTTTTTCTAATGCCTGCTCGTACAGCTCAGCAAATTCATCATCGGTAAACGGATAGGTCAATGTACCGATGTTTAATTCTAACTGGTCTATCTTAATAAAATGATGAGCATTTACGGTATTATCTAAAAGTGTGTTGGTAATGTCTCCTAATTTAGTTTTAAAAAGTCTGCTGAATTGTGCAAACACATCTTGTGTGGCAGATTTATCAAAAAATTCTACCTCAACAACCTGCTGTTGTATGATGTGTTTCTGGGTTTTCATTTAAAATTTCAGTCTTTTATTTTTGCTTTTATTTTTGTTTTTTGATGTCCGTTTCCCGAAGCCACTTTGTTAAGGCTTCACATGATTCTAATCTTGCTTCAGGGTCTGCATTGGTTTTAATTGCTTCCAGCCAGTCGAAATAAAGCGTTTCAAACTTTTGCATTCTCGAAATACCCAGCCATTTAAAATTTAAGGTTAAATAACCCGGTGCAATGGCTTTTATTAAATCCTCGGTAAACATTTTAAATTCCTTATCCTGAAAACGGGCTGGCCATGCCGGTAAAACAATAGTAGCTTTCAGGCTGTAAAAATTTTCATTAACAATCTCTCTGCCTGATAGTTTTGTATTAAGTTCAATACGAGGATATCTAAAGATTTTGTTTTCTTGCATTTTATGAATTTCGGCGATAATCTTTTTTAGATTCGGATCTAAATCTTGTTTTCTTTTGCTGAATACTGCTGTGTTTACAATACTAAAATGATGGTCGCTTGTAAATTTAACTTTGAAATCAAAATCGTTTCCAGGCGTTTTTTTTCCTAAGTTCAGTACTGCGGTTTTTAGTTTTGTCAAACGGTTTTCTCTTTCTTCAAAAGTGGTCCATTCGTCGTTTTTAAAAAGTATGCTGTCTTCACTTTCATAATAGCTGAACCCGAAATTATGCTGATCCAACTTAGGGCGCATTAATAAATGTTCTACCAAATGAAATCCTTCTGATTCTACACTTAGTTTCTTCAGAGATTCTATTACTTCATTCAGGGCATTAATGGCCTTACTTTTTATTTGATAACTGCCAATTACCTGCCATTTTTCTTCTGGGGTTATGATATCTTTTTGCGGCGGTTTGTATATAATGATGTATTTACCGTCTTTGGGAATTATTTTATAGTTCTCCCTCAGGATTCCAAATTCTAATACCGAGATTGTCTGCGAATTGAATATATAGGATTGATCTATAGTATCTGCCTCTAAGTTTTCGCCCAGTTCTATATTTTCTGCTGAATTGGTTATTACGGCAAGATTTTCATCATTAAATTCGATAATATCTATTTCCTGTTCTTCCTGAACTGCAGGCGCTGGTTTTACCGGTGTAATGGTATACTTTTTTTCTGTATTATTAAAAGTATCTGTCAGCCTTCGGCGCATCAGGCTTTCTTTTCTCGATTTAAACTTTGTCAGGCTTGGATATTCCAGGTGATTAATGTTGAGATATATTGATATTTTATACTCAAAACCAGACATCAGGTTTATTTGAGAGGAATAATCGTAGCCTTTTATTTTACCTTGGTCTATATGGAGTAAATGGTTTAAAACGTTTGCTTTCCATTGCAGCACAAATGTATCGCGCTCTAAACTGCTTCCTCCAATATAACTATTAAAATACTGCAGTATAGGATATATACTTAGCTTGCGATTAAAGCGTCCAAGCAAATGGTCTAATATTTTATTCTTTCTATCGGTATAGATTTCAGGAGTTTCTACAGCGCTTAGTAATGCTTTCATATAACCATTATCTTCGTCGCTTTGAAAATTTTCCCATTTCATTTCATTTACAAACGAAGCGCGATTATCGCCATTTTGATTGTATTCTTTTAATATATAGCGAATATCCGGAACGTTATAGAGATCTTGGGTATAATATGATTTTTGATTGCTTGTACTTAAATCTGTAGAATAGAGATTGCCAAGATTGGCTAACTGCGCCGAATAATTGGCAAGTATTTGTTCAAAGAAAAGCAAATAAGCTTTGAGTTGTTTTGCCGCTGCTTTGCGTTCTTTAGTTTCCGACTTAGATAATCCATTTTCTCTTAAGCCATAAACGGTAGGAAAATAGTTTTGTATCGAATAATAGGTTCCTACATCTTTGTAAGTACCTGCTTTTATGTTACGCTCTTGTTTCTTACCTGCAGAATCTTTTCGGACTTGCGTTTTTAATGGTTCTCTATGATCATACAATTCTAAAAAAAGCGCTTCGTTGATGGGAATACGGTAATCATCTGAATATAATTTTACATTTTTCAGAAAAGTATCTTTATCTAAAGAGGCAAAATGATCTTTCTTTAATTTAAACGGAAAACTATCTGTTTTTTCTACTTTATCAGCGTCATTGAGTGCTGTTTCTTCAGTATCAAAATGGTCTATATTCTCTATTGTTAAATTTTGAATATAGCTTACGCCATCTAATACCGTAATAGTATTCGTAACATCTATAGGATCTATTTCTGTTGCAATTGGTTTTAGCTCTCTTTCTAACAGTATTCCGTTGTTTAATAACGGGCCATCGTAAATTTGCTCTATGGTATAGCCCATATCCAGCAATTCGGATTTAGAATAAAATCGGATTTTGGGGTTTAACAGAGATTCTATCTTATTGTAAATTCTAAGCAGTATTTCCTCCGGAACTGAGGTGTATTTGATACTTATATTGGCATGAATTGCTATTTTCTGACATTTCAGGATAACAATATCTCCCATTATATCTTCGCAGATATTCCGTTTAGAAAGTGTTAGTTTTCTAATTTTTTCTTTAAACTCCTCCTCTGCTTCTTTATCTGTAACAAACTGATTAGTTATAGTTTCATTGGCTCTAACTACAATTCTATACAATCCTTTTATGTAATGATTGCTGTGTACAGACAGAATTGGATTGAACATGATGTTGTTTACTTCTTTGACTTTGTCTAAAATAATTTTTCTAAAGTCATTAACCGTTACAGGATTACAGGTCAGGATATGTTCTTTCTCAAAAAAAGAGTGCTGGTTTCTGTTTATGAGCCCTCTTGTATTGGTTAAAATATCTTCGGTACTTAATTTTGTTTTATAATGCAGATCAGTTAATGCAAAACACAACTGCTCTAACAGGGTAATTCCCGGATCATGAATATTATAGTCTGTCCATAGATGTCCTGTCAGCCTTTGGACTAAATCAATTGCCTGTTTTAAAATGACTTCAAAATCAGCTGCAGGATCTATGTTTTTATTTATAAACCGAGGTTCAATCATATTGTTAAGTATTCTATATTCTATCGTCGTAATTAAGTTCTCTTATTCTGGCTTTCCTTATCAACAAAACCATCTTGTTTCTTTGGATAATAGCAATTTAAGGGTACAAAAAGTTCATCGTCCCAAAGTTCACATATCGTATAGTAAATCATGGCTCCGGAACCAAAATTAGAGTTAGAACGCATTTGCAATTTGAAATTATGTGTAGTACCGTGCCAGCGTAAATTCAGTTTATTCCAAATCGACCAAAATGATCCGTAATACGCTCGGGTTTTTCTAATCTTAGATCGCGATTTTCCAAATGTGCTCAACGCTGTTGCATGCATCATAGAAAATTTTCCGGAATATTTTATTCCTGCGCGGGCTACGATTTCAAAAGCCTGGCAATTATCTAATTCCGGAGTTATATCGTGCCATTCTCCATTGGCCGGAATTTCTTTTTTTGTGTTGTAGGTTCCTGTTCTTCCTTTAGAAGCGGTGAAACCATTTACATCCAGTTTAAAATTGTTTTTACTTTTATTTCCTATTCCTAAACTTCCGTCGTTATGAAAGAAAAATGTTTTTTCTTCTTCTGTTGCTGCAGATTTGACAGTATCAGAACGGAATTTTAGACTTGGTTTGTCCAGTAAATCCTTTTCTACAAAGAAAAAAGGTTCTAAACGATCAATATTTTTGTAAAAAGTAATTAATCTGGATGATGTCCCTAAAGAGGTTATGCTATACCCGTTTTCCTCATCTTTAGATATTCCGTCATCATGTTGAATAATTACAGAATCTATCAGCGATTTAAAATGAGTTTCGTTAGGAATTCTTCCATTTCTAAAATATTCTATTAACTCCGCTCTTCCGTGTAATTTTTTTATCTCGTTGTCGGCCATGTCGTTTAAATGTTAGGATTAATAATAAAATTAAAAAGTTCATCGTCGTCGTCATACTCAGAATCTGAAGCATCGCTGCTTGGTATTCTTATGCCCGGATCTTCTTCTATTAAAAGTTCTTCGCCTACTATGTAATCTGCAATACCCAGCTGAACCGCCGTTTTATGAATGGGTTTATCGAGTACCTTTAGCACATGAAATTCTGAGGGCACAAATACCGAAGCTGGAGAAGAACATTCAATGTATTTGATATCTCCCAAGGCACTATCTGTCATTTTTGAAACCAGAATATCATCTGATGATTGTCTTTCTTTATAAAAATGAATCAGCGAAAATCCGGTAACATACTCAATATAAGGACGTGTTTTAATGAACAGTAATAAATCTGATTTGTAGATACGATCTCCTATTTTGAAATCATCATATTTATCATAAAGCCACGGTGCTATATAATTATTTATATCTTTGGTTAGTTTTCGCAGATAATTTCCGGAGTCTTCTTTGGCTTTATCTGTTAAAACAACTTCGCAGATTACTTTTACTCTTTCATAAATAGGGTTTCCAACTTCTATTGTTATAAATGGAGAAATGAGTTTGTCGAGAAATGATTTTACATCAAAAAGCGTTAATAAACTTACTCTGGGAACATCTTTAAAGGGATGATTGTTTCGGGATTCTTTAGGAATTAATACTAAATGTAAATTGGTTCCTTCTACAATTTCATAACCTTCTATTTCTGTATTAAAACTTTTTACCATCATAATTTCCGGGAAATTTTCTAATACAACTTGTTCAATATCTCTGTTTTGAACTGGTCTTTGTTTGTGTCTTAATCTTTCGCTTACTCTTGTATAGAACTTATCGGTACTTTCCGGCGCTTCTCCGTTAATAGAGCTGAACAACTGCCATAAAGCACTAACACCTTTTATTGTTTTTTCGAATCCTTTAATGGAATAAGGCGGAATAGAAAGTCCTTTTTTAGTATGATTTTCGGGTAAATATTTTCGTGTCGCTACAACGCCGTTACATGCAATTCCTAATAAATTGGGTTTCGTTGCAACGCCATTATAAGTTGTGGCTTTGATCCAAAACAAATCCGGATTCATTATTGTATTTCCTGATGGAATACTGGAAGGAGCAAAAAGCCTGATAATGCCTGAGCCCATAAAATCATTGGTAGTATCAAAAATAATGTCTTTGTCTGAAAAGGGAATCCAGGTATTGTTTTTAAGATAACTCCATATTAATTCTGTTTTTTCTAAGGTATAATGAAAACTGGAATCTTCGAACTTAAACAAAAGATTCAATTCTGATTTAGGTTCTACATCTTTTAAACCAATGCATAAGTTGTCGTAATCTAAAAACTCAGGCATAAATTTAGTCTGCTTTTTATACTTATTAGGATAGATGTAATCATACCCAAACGGATAATCATGAATAAGCTGTATTTTACAGTTTTCGCGATTTGCAGCTCCATCAAGAATTTCTGAATACTCAAGCGAATAATCTATCGCTATCGATTTTATAATGGGAATAATAGGCTGATTGGGCAAAGCTTGTTTTAATACTTTTTTTTTAGCCTGACTCATAACAGCTTCGGGAAAAATTTTAGTAAATACTTCTTGTCCAAATGTTTCTTCGGGAGAAGAAAGTTCTAACCTTAAAGTTCCGTCTACAGCAAATGGATTATTACTATCTGAAGGCACCAGCGATGGTTCATTAATAAAATCCAGTTTACTGAAATCTATTTTATCTATTACCGTAAAATCACTTAAAAAACCATTATTGTTAATGCTGAACAATTCTTTTCGCTGCTCATTCTTGGTATTTAAGTATAAGTTTTGTGTTTTTAAAGCTTTAAGATTAACGGCGAAAGAGTTGTTTCTAAAAGGCTCCGGATATTCTTTATAATAGGTTTCAAAACCTCCGTATTCTCTGGGTAAATTCAACCAGCTGATATTTATAGAGAAATCAGTTAAGTATCGATTAAAAACATTGGTATTCTTGATATCCAGAAACGAACCCAAGATAGGCTGCGGCCCAAATATCTGAAACGGACTTGTAGGACTTACTAAACCAATACTGTTTTGCAAGAGTAAAGAACGGAATCCTTTTGCTTCGCTTTTAATCGTAATACGTTCTATTATGATGTCCTGCAAAAAGCTGTACGCATAATGTTTGCTGAAATTATTCAGCCCTATACGGACTATTGGAAACTTAGAATCAAAATTAAGATTGTGAATTCCCTTATTGTAATTATCAATAGGTTCTTCTATAGCTTTCAATTTCAAAATAATTTCAATTGCTTCTTCTCCGCCTGGTGCTGGATCAAATTTTACAAAATATTTCTTTATGTTTTCCCAGCCTTTTGTTGAAGTGTAGGTTATAACAAATGCGCTTGATAAAAGTTCATAAATAATCGTTTCGATCGTTTTTGCCCCTTTTTCAGATTCATCTGTTTTATAACCATAATGATATTTATTTTCATTTATAGTATCTGTATACGAAGAAAAGTAATCCCGTACTGCTTCAAAACTTTTAGGTTCTAATTTGATTTTTATACTGATGGTTCTTTCTCCTTCCGGCAAATACAAAAGTGGCGATGCAATGAATATTCCTAAATTAGCATTATCCATTGTTCGCATATTGCCCAGTTTTCCCTGCTGATCTTCGCCAAGACAAGGCCATGAAATATAATTGTCTTTGTTTTTTTGATAATCAGCTACCGAAAAAACTTTTGGAGAAGCCTGATAAACCTGATTTTCAATTATATTGTCTATTTCAATATTCTTGGAAGCGACTTGTGCAAACTGACTGACAAAAATAGTTTTGGTCTCGGCTATTGTGGCAGCCGATAAAGTAATTGGATTATTTAACTCGTAAATTATAGGCTGTTCTTCATTCGGAATTTCTGCAATTAATAATTCCGATGGTGAAATTTCTAATCGCTTTATTCCTATTTCCGGTTCAATAATTATATTGAGCTGATCTCTATGTCCTTTTTTGGGTTTTAATTCTAAAACATCTTTATAATAATACTCCAGATGCCTGCGGTTAAAGTCATTAATTTTTACTTGTGCCGATTTATACAAATCCAAAAAACTTATTAATAAAGCGATCTGCGGTAAAAATTGAGCTTCTGCTATACTCTTTCTAGAAATATATGATTTTGATGCTCTTACCAAATCGTTAAATTTTGCAATAACAGATTCAAATAAGGCAGATAAATAACGAATAGATCCCGTTATTTTTTCTTTATTAGAACTCTCCAATAGTATTTCTAAACCAACGTCCTCTTTTTTTTTATGTCCTGATAACTTTGGAGACGGATCAGGATTTTTAAAGCTGATAAATACTAAAGAAGCTTCTTCGCAATAATTTTTTAATTTACCTGATTCATCATTTGTTGGCTCAATATTCATTAATACTTCTCCTATATCATTAGGCAGAGGCAAAGCATTTAATAAGTAATGCAGCTTTGATAATTGAGCAATTACATCAAATAAGTAATCAATTAATTTAGTCAATTTATCTAATCGTTCAGAAAGCAGATTACTATGGCTGTCGTGTTCAATTGCTTTTTTCAGGGTGCTGAACTGACCGCTGATATCTACCACATTTATTCTGCTGATTAATAATGCGGCGAGATAAGGATCGTTATACAGGAAATCTTCCCACGTTCCGTCTATCTCATTTGTTTGTGCATTATAATAATTAAACTGAGGTGCTATTTTATGAATATAACTGATCATTTCCGGAATATCCCTTGAATCAATTTTAAAATAATCAGGCATCAAAGTGTCAAGCATGCGCTGTGCCTGGCTAAGCCCTTGATTTGATGTCATGAATATTTCGGTGCTCATATTTAGTATTATAAATTAGTTCCCTCAAGCAGATAAAAGGGAAATACGATATTGTGTCTTGTGTTTGTTATAATGATTTTATAATTGACTTCTATATGCAGTACTCCGTCTAACTCGTTACGGGTGACTACTTTGGCATCAATAAAATCTACACGGGCTTCAAAATTTAAAATGGCCTTGCTAATGGTATTGTTTAAACCTGTAACAAAAGAGGCATCATGACGCTCGAACATAAATTTTCTGAGATTACAGCCATATTCAGGTCTCATTAATCTTTCGCCGGGATCTGTACTCAATAAAATGCGGAGACTTTCTGCAATATCTGTCTCATCTGATACCAATGTCACATTTTTGGTTTCTTTGCTAAACGAAGGGGGAAATTTCCATCCTGTTCCTAAAAATGATTTTAGTTCCATTCTTTACCCTCCTATCAAAACCGTGGGCATACCCAGTACAATTGAACCTCCGTGTGCTGTTGTATCGCCCATTCTGGCGGCAGGCATTCCACAGATAAGTACAGTAGAAGAACCTTTTACAATACTATCCGGCGGTCCTACACAAACGAGCATATCGCCTACTCGTGCAGCAGGCAGAGACCCTATTAAAACGGTTGGTGCACCGGCTACAATTGGGCCGCCTACATGTGGTATTGGCGGTAATCCAGGTGTTACCATTGGACAAGTGTGCATATCTGTTATTCGTGCGGCTGGGGCTCCCATATCTTTATATTTTAAATTAGTTTATCATTACTATTGCGCCTTTTACTGTCGTTTGTCCGCTGGCAGATATTTCTGCCGTAGCAGCTCCTTTAGCAACAAACCCTATACTGGCGTTATTGTTTATATTTAGACCCGTAGTTTTTACATCCATTTTAGCTTCAACCTCTACATTTTGTACTGCTGTTAAAGAAATTTTTCCTTTCGCATCCAGCACAATGTCCTTAAAGCTTTTAATAGAAATACCATTGGAGTCCATTGTAATCGAATTGGTATGCTGGTCTTTAATTTCTATAGATTTGGCATCATCACTAAAGGTGATATAGTTTCCTGCCGGTGTTTCTAATTTGAGTATCTTTTTCTCATCATCAAAAGTCATTTTAAGCTGACTTTTTGTGATAATTGTTTTGATGTAATTGTTATTATCTGCTGCTGTCGCTGCTGCTGCTTTGGAAGTACTGTATAATGATCCCAGAATAACTGGATAACGCGGGTCGTTTTCTAAAAATCCGATGATAACTTCATCTCCAACTTCTGGCAAAAAACCTGCTCCTGCAGTATTTGTAGCATGAAAATTGGCCATTCTCGCCCATATTCCGTCTTGATTTTCGGCATTGCTGGGTAATGTGATCAAAATGCGAAATTGAGAATCCGGATCGCCAAATATTTTTTTTACTGTCGCGGTTTGTAAACCATTAATGGGCGGCAGCTGACCTGAGGCATTAGGATAAGAGAAATTTTTATTCTCGTAAGCAAACTTCTCATCAAGTCCAAATTTTACTTTGGTAGTCCAGGTTCCGCTTTCTAAAACATGGTTGACCATCGTTACGTATGCATTTCCGTTAAAACGATCTCCTACTCCTGCTAATTCGATTATAGTATTGGGTTTTACTGTTCCATTGCCTATAAAACTTACCATTCCTCTTAAGGCGGCTAATCTTATTTTTAATAAACTGGCATTTCCCCAAACGGTTAAATCTTCATTTGTAAGCGGTGTATTTGAAGTCAGTTTTAACTCTTTTTGATTCAGTTTACCTGATAATGTTTTAGCACTCAAATTGCCTTGCTCGTTTAGAACAGGCTCAGCAGCACTCGATACTAATAGACTTTGCTGTTTAATATCCCAGCTGCTTACTTGTAAAGAGGTTGGCTGTTTTTCTGCAGATAATTCGGCATCAAATGAAAGTATAGATTCTCCGAAACCAATTCGTAATACGGCAGTTCCGTCTACTTTTGGTTTTCCAATTGTGATAGCATCACCATCTAATGAAATAACAAAACCATTAAAATCAGCACGTGCCAGTATAAAATCCCAATCTGTTGCCAGTTTTTGAAACATGGCTTCAGAAACTGGTGTAGTCGCATCAATTGTGGCACTTAAACCATAATTTCCGGCAATAACATTCATAATACCACTATCGGTTTTACTCGTAAATTGTGCTTCCATTTTATTGTAACACATGGTAACTGCTTTGTGCTTGCAAGTAATAATTAAGGCAAAAGGTTCTCCATCATTAATACGAATGGCTTGTTTTACAATTACACCTTTAAAAATGGACGTTTCGGCATCAGATCCATAACCTGCTGTAATTTCAATCGTATTTCCGGGAATCAAATCAGCACTGTCGCTGATAGGAAAATCAGTAGACTCTACTGTTCCATCAATAAGACAAATTTCGGCGTATGATATTCTGTTTAATTCATGCGTAATATTTACAGATTCTACAGGGTATGAATCTTTTATAGGGCTTCCATTTGCTTTAATCGTCAACCTTAAAGTAGGATCAGAAATATCTAATGGTGATTTTGCTGGCATTTACTATTATTTTTTTATTGGGGGAAAATACAATTGGTCTCCAGGTTTTATGGCATTTATACTAGTTAGGTTATTTATTTTGGCAACTTCCATATAATAAGAACTGTCTCCGTATATTCTAAAAGTCATTAAAGGCAGGGTATCTCCCGCTTTAACAGTCCGAATATGTGTTAAGTCCGGCGAACTCTTTTTAGCTTCTTTGGCTACGGTAACAAAATCAGATGTTCCGGATAACATAAGCTCAATTGAAGCCCGGAGCGCCGTTCCATCTTCTTTAAATAAATTATAGCTTACATTTAATGCTTTACAAACACAAATCATAGATAAACTTCCCCATACTATGGTGAGGTAATTAGGCCTGTGCTTTAAACCATTATAAGAATACGTAAGCTGCTTAATTTTTTTAATATAATCGTCTACGTCTAAAATCCCTTTTGGCAATGGCACAACTCCTGTACCATCGGCAATTAATTTCAAGGTCATATCGTTTCCTACCAATGCCTGAAAAATAAGGGTTCTATCGTTTTGCCCAATAACTTTTGATGCATTATACTGCGCCTTATATTTACGGGTATACGTGTTAGGATTAAACATGGCTTCTATAGGATCGCCTACAGAACTGGTGCATTCAGGATCAGAAAAAGCTTCAATTTTTAGTTTAAGTAATGCCATTATCGCTCTGATTTTTTTTCTAGTTTAGCCATAACTCTTTCTGTACACTCTTGTATAATTTGTCTTTTTAGATCTGATAAATTATGAGAATCTACAGCATCACCAGCTTTATTATCTTCAACGATATTAACTTTTATAACTAACTCACGAATTTCGATTGGCATGGCCTTAATTTTAAATAAATAATTAAAAAATTCTCGTAAAATAACTATACGATAACTCGAGTGTTTCTATAACGATAGCATTATCCTGAGCCTTTAAATCGGATACTTTTAAAGCAACGGGATAGGCACCGTTAAATGACCACGAAGCAATTGGAGCACTAGTCTCGTCTAATAAATTAACTATTACGGTTTTGGTAATAAAATTAAAAGACTCGATAGAATTTCTTGCCCACAAAACGAGTCCGGAATTTAATACCATTCCTCTTTTTAGAACTAAATTATCGTATTTAACAGGATTAGGTAAACGATGTTCGAATCGGTTTTCACCGCCTTCTTTTATGGTTTCTACTCCTAATTTTGCTCCAAGTCCGGTTACTTCCTGAAAACTTCCTTCGTAAACACCCGTAATTCCTACAACATTTACTTTAAAAGAAAATGCTGCAGGAAAAAATGGTGGTGTTTTTGCAACGTATGCCATTTATTACTTCACAATAGTTAGTTTTTCATGTGCTAGTTCTATTGATTCGACTGCTACTTCATTTCCGTCAGATTTCATATCCGTAACGGTAATCTTAACCGGAAAAGCATTGGCCAGAGTCCAGCTCATTGCCACTTCGTTTGTTTCGTCCAGTAAGCTTATGGTTATAGTCGATCTTTTATAGGTATTCATGGCAATAAGATTGTACTTATCCCATAATGCTTTATCTCCTAAAAACATCCCTTTTTTCAAAGTTACGTTTCCAAATTTTTGTATGCCGGGCATCTTTACTGTAGAGTATACTTTGCTGCTGCCTCCGCGATATTCTATCACCTGTGTCTCAGAAGATAAACCTGTTACCTCCTGAAAAATTAGTTCTGCATCGTCCCATTTTACCTGAAATGAAAATTTAACTAAAGGCCAGGTGGCCGCTGATTGTTTTGAACCATCGTCTGCCATAATAAATATATTTTAATTGATTATAGTTATAATTTAAGATTGCTGCATTTGCTGCTGGAATGTTATAATAATAAACTCCGCAGGACGTACAATTGCTACTTTTACAGTAATCAGCATTTTTCCGTCTAAAATATCTGTAGGTGTCATTGTAGAACCCAAACCTATCTGGACATCAAAAGCCTGCTCAGGAGCTGCTCCTGCCAAAGCGCCTTGTTTCCATAAATTGGTTAAGAAATTAGACATCATACTTTTTACCGTTACCCAGGTATTGGCATCGTTAGGTTCGAATACATAAGATCGTGTCGCTAATTTTAAAGACTGCTCGATCATGATTAAGGTTCTTCTAACGTTAATGTAGCGCCAATCCTGACTATTACCGTCTAAAGTTCTGGCTCCCCATACTAGAGTTCCAATACCTTGAAAAGAACGGATAACGTTAATGGATTTTCCTGCCACAACATCAACATTCAGACTTTCTTGCTGCTCACTTGAAATATTTATGGATGGTGCATTTACCATGCTTACAGATACATTTGCCGGAGATTTCCAAACACCTCGGCTGCTGTCTACAGCAGTATAAATACCAGCCATTGCAGCACTTGGAGGCAATTCATTTAATTTTGATCTGATTTCTTCGAGGATGTTGGTATAAGTTGGACTTGTAGCTTTTAATGATTGATGAAAGTTTAGTTTATCATTTTCTGAAGGGAAAAGTATTTTTTCTGAAAGATCATTAGTTGCTTTTGCTACTTTTTTCTCAGCAGCTTTCACTTTATCAGCATCGACTGCAGCGGCATTTTTAGCAGTTTCTAATTCTGCTTTTGCTGCTTCTAAAGCTTTTGCTGAAGTTGTTTTTGCTGTTTCCAAAGCTTCTTCGGCATCGGTTTTGGCTTTCTCCAATGCTTTTACAGCATCACTTGGGTCTGTATCTGCGATTAAATCTGCCACAGCTTTTTCGGCATCTTTAACTTTAGCATCATCAACCGGATCTGCATTTTGTGCCGCTGTTAAATCTGCTTTTGCTTTATCTATTGCTATTTTCTTGGTGTTGCCTTCTGCAAATTTGGCCTCTTGCAATGCTTTATCAGCCTTTTCGACATCTTTTATAGCTTTGAATACTGCAGGAGGAGCATCTTCTGCCGTCTCTTTTGCTGTTTTGAATATTTTAATAATGTTCAAAGCAGCTTCTTCTTTTTTAGGAAGGATAGTCGCGAGATCTATAGAATCATCTAAGTTTTCGAAAGTTATTTCACCTGGCTGTACTACTCCGGATTTCAGCCACGGATAATAAGCAGCTCCGTATTTTAAATCGTTCATTCCGATACCTTCACGGAAACTTGTAACAATAGGAGTTGTATCTTCAGAAGGTAATTGTTTTACCAAATCAAAAAGTCCAAAACGGCTTTGCATTGTGGCACAGTGACTTAAGATTTTAGTGTAAATGGAGTTGTAACATGCTTCTCCTAATACAATTGCATCCGGAACAACAACAAGCGTAGGTTCAAATTCTTTTTTTAGAATTTCAAAAGGATCTAATTTTGTTGTAGAGCCCAAAAAGTCATCGGCCTTAATCTCTAATGCTGCTTTATCCTTATAGGTATCAACAGTCAAGATATAACAAGGGCCTCCGCCATTGGCATAAAACAAGCGGATAGAATTAAACAAATACAGTGTATTGTCTTTGTTTATTTCGACTACTTTGTTTTTTCCGTCAAGCGAAAATGTTTCTTGTTTGATAGCCGGATTAGCATCAACAATTTTAAATTTTGCTTTAAATCCTCCTCCAAAGCGCTCTACATATTCTGCAAACGAGGTAACTCTGGTTGGAACATTTACTAATGATTTGCCATTCCATTCGGCTTTTTCAGTATAGCCGATAAAGACAGGAATAGCAGTTTCTACTGATACGGCAGAACTAGGAAAGGCGTTCTTTTCATCAATATAAACACCGGGGGTCATAGGGTTGTTTATCATAAATTATATGTGTTTGTTTAGTAAATAAAAATTTCTGAATAATACTTTTTATCGTTTTTATTCTCTATTATCGACGATATGTGCTTTGTGTCCGGAACCGGAAGCGCCTTAATTAAAACATTAAATGTGCTTTCGTCCTCTTTATAATGATCAACTAACTTAAAATACTGGTCAGGTCTTTGTTTATGACCAATCGGTGCTGCGGAAACAAAACTTATTCCCTCCCGATTATCCGGAAGTGTAATATTTCCGGGACCTTCAAATGCAACATCTTTTCCTATAATTGCTAATTGAGATAAATTTTTAAAATGATCACCCACAATTATATAACGCCAATAACTTTCTATCTCTCTAAAATGTACCACATATTGTGTCTGTAAATCATATCGCAATTGCAGCTCTATGATTCCAAACGGTTTTCTTAAAAACTTTTGCCCAAACGTATGCTCCTCAACAGTATCTTCTACTGATACAAATTCTTCATTATGTAAATTTTTAATACTAAATCTTTCCTTTTTGCCTCTAAAATTATTAAAATGATAAAAGTCTGAATCCCATTTTTTTGCCCCGCAATCTGTATAATTAAAAAAATACAGATCGTTTAATACGATATGAAACCGCAAAACAAAATCATCCAGAATATCAGTTCTTTTAATCGTTTCCTGATTATTGAATGAATTAAAAAACAGCTTAAAACCATTGCTAAATGATTTAAACAGAATCCCCGACCTTAAAAAAAAATGATGTGTCTCAGGATCTGGCTGTATGCTAAAACATTCTAATTTATTGCTTAAAAAATAGCGATGCTTAAATTCGACTTGTGTTAATATTTCGTATTCAGCAGTCACTATATTTCTTAATTAGTTTTACTTTGATTGTCAATTTTTGATACGCCCGGTCTAAATTCTCTCACTACAGATTCATCAAAATGCAGCAGACGGATTTTATACAAAACTGACGGCATATATTTTGCACCCAGCAGCGACCATAAATTACTTAAGCCATCCATACTCATATCTACAATCTCAATGCTTAACTTTTCCATTTTAGGATCCATGTTAGGTGTATTGCTTTTGGTAAATACATTTTTACCTTGAAAATAAGCCATTATAAACGATATAAAACGCAATGATTCTCCGTAATTATTACTGCTGAAATAGGCCGAAAACAAAACGTAAATATTAATTTGTAAGGGTGTATTTTGGTTTCCAAAAGAGTTTGTTGTTACTGCTTTTGAGGGTAATTTTTGTAATGTTTCTTTCTCTAAATTAACAAGTGTAATTACTATTTTATTTTCTCCCGGAATAGCAACTGTACCATCAGCATTAACTAACCCGGATAGTATCACTTTCTCTTCGGCGATGCTCAATTTCAGCTTAAAGAAGTCATTTAGTTCTTCAGACAGACATGTTAGAGCTTCGTAAATCATAGCAATTTCTTGTATTTTATAATATATTACTAATCAAATACATACAATTCAAACTTTAACAAACGTAATATTTCTTTTTCAAAAAAAAAATTTTTTACATGTAAAATAAATAATATTTTATTTACAAATAACATTGAAAATACATAATTTATTGACTTACAGATATTTAAATATTTTCATGTTAATTTATTATAAAAAAAATAACATAACTACAAATTTACAAACATATTAAAGTGTATTTTTGAGAAATTTTTAAACATTCAACAATAACAAATAATTAACCATTTTGCCCCCAATAATGCGTCTTATTTATATAATTATTATCGTGTTTTGCTCTTTTACCTGTACAATTTCTTTTGCGCAGGAAAAAAACAATGCTCCTGTAAGTAAGAAAAATGTAAGTATTGAGGTTCCCGCAGATACTGTTAAAATAAAAAAATCACTGCTTAAAAAAATTACCGATGCTTTTAAATTCAGAGCCAATTTTAGAAAGGGCGAAGAGCAGCGTATCATAGCCATTATTAACAGGCTGCAAAAACCAGAACAGCCCAGAGATACCACTGTAAATAATACCTATATTACCAACCATAATACGGTTCCTATAAGTACGATACAAAAACAAATTGACAGTTTGTTTCTGGATTTTACAACTTCTGTAGATTCTACTAAAATTTCAAATATCGACATCAATAATTTAGTAGATAAATTGCTGCCGATGGTTCAGAAAAAAATTGACCTCGAAAAAGAAGAAGAAAAAAGACAGGCCAAAATAAAGGAAATACGCGATCTGCTTCCCTATCCGTATGGAATTATGACGACTGTAAGTATAAATAACATACCGGTTAAAACCATAATCAGAAAAGTAGCCCGAAACAGCGAAGTATACGGATTTCATCCTCACTGGATGAACAAATATTATCTCAATTACAACTATAAAGCTTTAAATACTTTAATTTATTATGGCTATGAATTAAATGGAAAAACAGGCAGTTACAAAACACTCAACGGCTGGGATACGGCAGAAGTAATACCCAAAGCTAAAAGCGAAGGATGCAGAGTCCTTTTGTGCATCTTTGATAAAAGCCAAAAAAGCTTGGATGAGTTTCTTAAAAACAGAGATGCCCAATTACGTCTGATTGAGGAAACAAATTTTCTGCTAAAAGAAAAAAAAGCGGATGGAGTCAATATATTCTTTGAAAATTTTGGAGATCAAAACCGTAATAATTTTACTGAATTTATAAGTCTGCTTCATTACAAACTAAAAGAGGCAAATCGTTCCTATCAGCTCACGATTACACTTCCTGTAGTAGATCAATATCATAATTATGACATACAACAAATAGAACCGTTTGTGGATCGTTTTATTATAGATTTTTCCAGGAAAAACAATTACGGTCCTATAGCGCCTCTTAAAGGATCTGATTATAGTTTGGGTACTGGTCTTGACCGTTATCTCAATAGAAATATACCTCCTAAAAAAATTATCGCCTGCCTTACCTACGACGGGATACTCTGGCAGTATAAATCAAAAAGATCTGAATTTAAATTCTACAATACCATAGTCAAAAACTATTTAACGAAGTATACTCCGTCGTATGATAAAAACGATGGAGCATTAATAAACATTATAAAAAATAAAAAGGATACGATCAGCCAATTGTGGTTTGATGATATACAGACCATATCTGAAAAATATGATTTTATTTTAAATAAAGGCGTTGGAGGAATTGGTATATGGGGATTAGGCTCTGATGATGGAAGACCCGAAATGTGGAATGCCCTTATAGACAAAACGATGTACATTAAGGTTAAAACCACACTATTAAAACCGCCTGTCAAAGAAGGAAGGTTCGCTTCGTGGAAAAGAAGAATTTTACAAGAGATTCAATTATACAAGAAGCTTTTTAATCATCCTTGTGATTTTAATGAGGTAGACAAAAAAAATATGTTTTCTGATAATTTAATTATTATAGTTACAGAAATACTATTTGCCGCACTGGTTTTCATTGCCTTATATTGTTTAAAACAGAAAAAACAATTAGGCGATGACTGGACAAAAAGTAAGCTGTTTTACGGTATTTTAACTTTTTTGAGTGTTTTACTTACTATTTGTGTGGTATTATGTCTGTTTCTCAATCCCGGATTTGCCGGATTTGGATTGTCAACAACAGGAAAATGTGAAACCAGTTTTATAACTGTTTTAAAGATATTAGGCGGAGGATTTCTCATTGGTCTGCTTGCTATGAAATTTTTGATTTTTCCTCTCATAAAACCAAGGGAGGTTCCATAAAATTGCAGGTAGTAAAGCTTGAATTTGTCACTCCTAACCTATTTCAATTTTAATATGTTAGCTTTTTTGTGTTATAATTATTCTGTTACTTTTTCCTGTGTTCATTTTGGCTAAAAGTAATTGCAGTTTAAAATAAAAGTAAACAATGAATACTTACGCCGACAATAATAAAGAAAACAAGAAACAACAAACTCCTCCTATCCAGAAAAAAGATAATGGAGTTGCTGCTCTTCCTTTTGTAGATTCTCCGTCGGTTACAGCTCAAATGCAGTTACAAGAAATAGCAGACAACAGTCCGCAGGTAAAAAAAGCTGTTCAGCTGCAGGCAATTGCCAATACACATAATGCCGTTCCTGTACAGAAAAAAGCAAACGACACCGGCCTGCCCGATAACTTAAAATCCGGAATAGAAAATCTCTCGGGTTACAGCATGGACGATGTAAATGTACATTACAACTCCGATAAACCAGCAGAACTTCAGGCGCACGCCTATGCACAAGGCACTGATATTCATATTGCTTCGGGACAAGAAAAACATTTACCACATGAAGCCTGGCACGTAGTACAGCAAAAACAAGGAAGGGTAAAACCAACTTTGCAAATGAAAGGAGATATCCCCGTAAATGACGATGCAGGCTTGGAGAATGAAGCTGATATTATGGGAAATGAAGCTTTACAAGCTTATAATCATAATACTGTTTTTCAAGGGAAATTTCTTTTTCCGCAGGGTAATATCACATCAATCGCACAATTAGAAAAAACAGAATCAGCTGCTGCTATAACCACTAATCTGGCATGGGGATTAATGAAAGGCATATTACTAAAGGAAATCTCTGATGTTAGATGGCAAGTTATTATCACTCCTTTATTAAGAGCCGGAGATGCATTTATTGCAAGTACAGTTTCAGATTGGACTGGACTGTCGGCTCTGGTACCCGGAATAAATTATATGATTGTTGCTGTTAAAGCCGCTTTAGCAGTATGGGACATTGTACCAGATAATATAAAAACAGGTATCCTTTATCTTATTGGGGTACTTACCGCAAATACCCCATTAATAGGAAGCTCAACCCGCCTACAAGGATTAATAGTCAAAGGAGATGAAGGAGAAATTCGAGAAAAATTGCAAGGATGGGTAGACACAGCCAAATCTGCTGTAACTTACTTTACGCAGCCATTATCTTCTTTATACAGATATCTTATGGGATCCTCTGGAAAAGAGGTTGTTCCCGGTCCAAAAGCTCCAGAAGATACTATACCAACTAAAGAAGAAGCAGGAAAATTAATTAATCTTAATCTGCAGGTTATTACCTTGATGATGAATAATCTAAAACTGGGTTATGATTTTCAAACTGAAGCTCCCAAAGAAAAACAAGATCCAAAAGCTCCTGTTCGTGAAAAAGTTCCTGGATTAATTATTGAGTTTTTTGTGCAGCTGCATTTATTCAATCAAAATCTTCCTGATAGAAAAGGAAATGGAATGGATAAGTTGTTTTTTCCTTTTTCCGGCGAGTTTAGATATATAGCCGGTTCGCCAATTGTGATCAACTCTGAACCTAAATCCCTTTTAGGAAATACATTAGGAGTCGTTACTATTGATACTCTGGAAGTGACAAAAAGCGGCGTTAAAAAAGCAGAATTAGCTATTGAAGAATTAATTATTGGTAACGGAATTGTAACTCTTACAAACTCCAAAGGAAAAATTGACAACAAGCTGTTAACACTTCTAACAAATGCAGAATTAAACATTGCAGGTTACAACATAGGTGGTTCTATGGAATTACAACTAAATAACGGAAATTTCAATTCTCTCGCTCTAAAAAATGTTAATGAAAAAGGGAACTACAAACTTAAAGAATTCAGTATAAACAACTCATACAGCGGAACAACAGCGATAGAGATTACTAAACTCGATATATTAAAAGGTGCTTTATCTGCCGAAAAAATTGAAGCTGCGGGTGTAGTAGACAATAAGAAACTAAAAAGTTTTGACTTCACCGTGAAAAATTTCTTGTTAGATTTCTGGGGAAGCAGCGTAAATATTACAGGAGCACATCTATCGTATGTTGGAGCAAATCCTGCGGAAGAGATTGAAGAAAACATCTCCGGCGGAGCAAAGGAAATCGATGCCAATATTCATGGAGTTAATCTCAATTTAAAAGATCTCTCGCTTAATAAGAAAGATAATAAATACGAGTTCGCCAGCGGAAAAGTGAAGTTTAAAGACTTTGAAATACTAGTTGAAAAAGCATCTCTCCATAATGGAGGAATTCAAATTACAAAGGCGACTTTATCAATTCCTGAATATCAAATTGAAGCTTCTGTAGACAGTTTAAGCTGGAATAGTAACGGAATCGATTTTGAAGCTATTTCTTTATTGCTTCCTGGAAAAACTATTTCTCCTATTGACCAGGTTCAGTTGAGCAATATGAGTCTTGGATTTTCTAAAAAAGATGGATACAAAGTATCACTTACATCAGATATAAACGTAACACCAAATGGAGGTACCAGCCTGCTGGGTGCAGAAAAAGCGCAGCTTACACTGTCTAAAGAAGAAATTGCAGGAACTCTTGCTGAATTAAAAATCGACACTTCTATGTTTGAAGTATTGGTTAAAAACGCTGAATTCAATAAAAATAGAATTGGTGCAGAAGAAGCCGGAATTAGTTTTAAATCTAAAGAAGAAGGAAACGGCTATTCCAGTATGCTTCCTTCTTTTGATACGGGTCTGCTCGATTTTATCAAGCCAGATATCTCTCTTAAAGCAAAAGATGCTTATTTTAATAAAGGTAAAGGATTTTCGATTGGAGCTGTCAGCCCGGCAATAAATGCGTTTACAATTAATTTATTTGGTGTTGAAGCTACTGTTAATCCAGAAGAACAATCTATAATTATAAAATCATCCTTTACTTTTCCGGGAAGTAAACCTCCTGTATGGCCTTTTAGTATGAGTGTTCCGTTTCCTATTTTTATAGGCGTTGCAGGACATTTTGGTATAAAACTCGGCGGCGGCGTTACGCTTAATTTTGATGCAAAAGCGAAACGTGAAAAAGGAAAAAACAAACCTTACCAGTTTGAAGCTCATCCGGGAATTAAGGGCGATCTTTATCTTAAAATAAGTGCCGGAGTCGAATTAGGGGCCAGATTAGCAGTTGCCCTGCAAGCCAATCTTTATGCACAAGCCGGCTTAAATATTAGTACTACCGCTGATTTAACAGGATCATTATTATACATCGATTCAGAAATGAAGCAAAGTGATCCTCTTAAAATGTTATACGAATTAAAAAGCGCGATTACAGCAGAAGTTGGCGGAGAGTTAAGAGTAAAAGCATTCATGTTCTACGACAAACAACTTACAAGAGTTAAATTCAAAGACTGGACATTGGGCGAATGGACTAAAGCTGGTCAATTTGGTTCACTCCCTGATGGAAAAAGAAGTGAAGATACCAAAAAAGGAGCATTCAGTGATGCTATAACTGAACCAACCATGAATCACGAAGTTTTAGAAGGAGAAGAAGCTAAAAGATTACTGCTTTCTGCAAGAGAAAGAATAATAGGAAGTGGTCCTAAACGAAAAGAATTAATTACCAGTCTAACCCATGATGTTTCTGTACTGGCGTCTGACCTTCTTAAAAAACACCAAACCATAAAACGGGAGTTTGATAACAGTATGAATAAACTAATGGAAATTATTTTAAGAAAAGATGCTTTTTTCAGAAAGAATATTAATTCAGATAATGTAACAGCGCTGCTAAACACTTTTGACACCAAAAATAAACTAAAAGAAAAACAAGACGAAATTAGAAACAAAGGAGCTATCCTGGATAACTATGAAGCCGAATTAAATAAAATTCTAGGCCTTATGAATGATGTTGAATCTGGATTAGAAATTGTGGGACTGGAAGATGGTATAGGAACCAACAAAGAAAAAATTGATTCTCAAAAAGAACAAACTTCAACAATTGAAACAAAAATGGAATCATTAACTCCTCCTGAAATAGATGTTCAAAATTTAAATACAGAATTGAATCAGATGGGCGCAGAAGCTTTAAGTGTGAGTGTTTCATCGTCTATAATGACCAAAGCAAAATTCATAGAAATCTCTACAACTAAAGGTGTATTAGGCGGCGAAAATGAACGTAAAAGAGTAAAAGTTATCGACGACACACTTCAGGCTTATGACGCCGTTAGAGGAACAGACAAGAGTGCTCAAATTCCTATTTTAGAAAGTCTGTTAGAAAAACTAAGAACTTATATTGCTTTTAAATTTTCAAGCAGAACTCAGGCTGCTCTCCTGCTTCAATATCAGGTAGAACAGGCCTTAGACAAACTAAAAAGAAGTTAGTAAATTGTTACTTGTAAAAGATAAAATTCAAAATATCATCAGATTATAAAAATAACAATTTGAACTAATAATTCTATTTTTAGATTAAAAATTCTTAGTAATTTTAGCTACAGTTATTATACCTCCAAAAAATGCAATTTTCACCAGACGTATATACTATACGACAACTTCAAACAGACGAATGGCTTATTTATAAGCAAATGCGCCTGGAAGCACTACAAATAGAACCAGCAATGTTTAGAACCAGTATTCCGGAGGAAGCTGCTCTTACAGATACCGAATGGATAGAGCGTACAAAACATCCTAGAGCTGTTTTTGTGCTTTTAGAAAACGATATTCCTATTGGCATGACCAGTATTTTATTATTGACTGATGATGAAGCCTATTTAGGTCAATCTTATATTAAAAAAGAATACCGTGGAATTGGTCTCTCTTCGCTTTTATATCAAGCCAGAATGAAATGGGCAACTGACTTACAATTGAAAAAATTAAGCATCAGTCATCGAGAAAGCAATGTCGTATCAAAAGCTGCAAATCAAAAATTGGGATTTAAATACACTCATCGAGAAACAATGAACTGGCTTGATGGTACGCGCGAAGATGTCTTGTACTACACATTAGATTTATAAAAAATCAATTACGATTAGCACTAGCGGCCTGTCTGATTGCTTTAGGATCTGTTAAATTAAAACGATACACAAAACTAAGTCGGTAGCGGGCTGCGTTTGGCATGCTGTTTTCTCTAATATAATAATCCGTACCCGTTGTGGTGCTTTTGTTCTGGCGTAAGTCAAACGCATTGGAAACATCAAATACAATAGTAGCTTTGTCTTTTAATAACGTTTTGCTTAAACCAAAATCAAGCGATTGCAATGCATCGTTTTTTGTTTGTGCATTTTGCTGTGCGCCTCGAAAATTATAACGTCCCTGAAAACTGAATTTTGACGGCAGTTTTACCTGCGTGCTTAAACGTCCGGTAAAAGTTTGTCCGGAATAGTCAAGATTTTGGTCTTGATAATTTCCCTTTTGAGTAAAATGATAGAAATTCATTTCTAAATTGACCTGAAGCCATTTTAACGGATTGTATAAGGTAGAAAGTTCTATACCGCTGCGTATTTCATGCTGAATATTAATAGGCGTTGTAAAAAATATATCATTTTCACGATACGTAAAATCTTGAATATAACCACTCTCCCATTGATAATAAACGGAAGGATTGAGCGTAAACTTTTTCCATGTTTTAAGAAAAGCCAATTCAAACACATCAGAATAGGACGGATTCAAATCTGGATTCCCAATATATTGGGCATTCGAATCAGTCAGTTCGTTAAAAGGATATAAAGCATACAATGACGGACGATTAATACGCTTGCTGTAATTTAACTGCAAAGTCGAGGCTTCGAACTTATAACTCAAATTAACGGTAGGAAATAATCTATTGTACTTTTTATCATCGTTATAGGTATTTTTAATATCTGCAATCGAAACTTTGGTAAATTCTGTACGAAGTCCCAGCATATAATTAAATCTCTTAAACTTGTTGCTGTATTGCGCATAAGCACTTGAAATGGTTTCGGTATAATTGAGATCATTATCAATATCCTGATAAATTGACCAAATATTCCCTTCTTGCTGCTCAGCCAAAAACTGACTGGAAACTTTACGAATCTCGGTCTTAACGCCCACTTCAAATACCGAAACTGAATCGATTGGCATAATAAAATCACTCTGCAAAAGCAAATCTTTGCTGCTTCCTACTGAGTTGGTTCGAATGCCAGGATAAGCCAGTGTTTCCGGATCAATACGTTGTGTTAAAAGATTCCATTTTTTATCGCTGTTCCACCAATCGTACTGAACATCAATAGTCCATTTTTTTGATGGTTTCTTAAAAGTCTGAGTATAATTAAACTCAAATTGATTGTAATCTCTTTTTTCCAATGATTTTCCTTCTCTTGTTAAAAGACTGTCTCGTATATGGTTCGCATTGCTGTAATCATATAATAAACGGGTTTTATCATCATCTTTTGTGGCATTTTTCAAAAAAGCGGCGGTAATGGTGCGATGTTCATCAATATAATAATCAGCACCCAAATACATCAATTTGCCATCGTCGTGACGATCTTCATTTTGTACATGATTGAGGTAATTTGGAGTACCGTTATTCATAGTAGACTGATTAGAAGTATATAATCCCACATAATCAGAGGAACGGAGACCAAAATTGGAAAAAATATTGATTTTATCCGATTTAAAATTGATACTTGGATTAAGTCGGCTGTCATTTGGTGATCCGGCAACCAATCGAACCTGACCGCTGAAACCGTTTTTTTTGTTTTTCTTTAATACAATATTGATAATTCCTGCCGAACCCGAAGCATCATATCGAGACGAAGGATTGGTTATTACCTCTACACGTTCAATTTGATCGGCGGCAATTTGATCGAGAGAATTGCTTTGCGTTAAGCCAGACTGACGCCCGTTGATTAATATCAATACACTGCTGTTGCCGCGAAGACTTATTCCTCCCGTTGGGCTGACTGTTACAGATGGAACTCCGTTTAAAACATCGTGGGCAGAGCCATTCTGCGAAAGCACATCTTTTCCCACTTCAAAAACTTTTTTATCGAGTTTTAAACTTACACTGGATTTTTGTCCTGTAACTTCAACTGCGTTTAATTGTACAGCATCGGCTTGTAAAAGAATCGTTCCTAATGCTGTTTTTGGTTTTCCCGAAAGGATTTCCAATGTTTGGATGTAATTTTGATATCCGATATAGTTAAAAGAAACCGTCATTTTACCGTTTGGCAATTCTTCGAAATTAAAAATTCCCTTGTCGTCTGTTACGCCAACTGCAATTGTTTTTGAAGTATTATCTTGTATTGATATGGTCACATACGGAATTGCTTCTTTAGTTGCATTATCCTGAACTTTACCGGAAACAGCTGCTTTCTGCGCCAAGCTAAACATCGGAATAAATAAAATTAAAATACTGGTTATTAAGGTTTTCATATTTATTGGTTTTGATGATACAAGATTACTTCATTAAATAAATCGTCGTCCTTTAAAACATGCAAACGGCTCTACAAGCTTTCGAAATGCATTTGGGAATTCGATATTTATTTTATCTTTATCTTATGTATCGATCGCCCTTTTTTATCGTTTTAATCTTTTTATTGTTTTCGTCCTGTAAACAGTATACTGAGTATGTGAAATCTGATGTAACGTATTATGTTGATGATGATAAACCGCAGAATTTTCTGGGTCAGTCGGCAGATTCTATATTTAAAGTGGATATTGATGTCGAACTGCTTAACCGCGAAAATATTTACAGTCCGCTGGGCATACAAGTAACTGGTTTTGGTGCTTTTGATGTGTATTGGGACGGTGTTTTTGTGGGAAGAAACGGCAAAATGGCTAAATCCGGTCACGCCGAAGTACCAGGAACTGAATTAACGTATTACCAAATTCCCGAAAAATTAGCCAATATAGGCAAGCATACGGTAACTGTAACGGGAACTCAGGTTTATTTACGAGAATCGCAGCGAGGCATGAAAGTAAAACTGGAAAGCTTTTTAAGATTGCAGCGTGCACCACTGGTTGTCATGTCTTTTATGAATATTATGGCAGGAGCTTTTCTTATCGCCTCTATTTATTATTTTTTTCTCTATATAAACAGCACTCGAAAGAAAACAGCTGTTTTAGTTTTCGGAATAATCTGTCTGCTTTTCTTTTGCCTGCTTATAATAGAATACATCAAATTTTATATCGACATTCCGTATACCCACTTTTATACTCGGTTACAGATTGTTGGTTTGCTTACCTTTATAATTTCGATACTTGTTCCCTGGTATTTTATGCTGCAGTTTGACTTTAAAAGAAAACGCTTGTTTTTATTTCTTTTGTTTGCAAGTCTTCTCACGATTTATATGGTCTATTACGGTCATTATGATCAAACAGCAGTCTATTTTAGTTATGCCATGTGTGCTGTATCTTTAGTTATTGCAATCGATGCGGCATTCAGAAAAGTTAAAGGCGGTTTAATAGTCGTGATGGGTTTACTGGCAAGTGTAATTGTAAATCGATATATATTTTATGATTTTGGATTGTTTATCGCATTTACGATTATCGTTCTTTCTATGCTTTATCTGCATACTATTCGGGCGAAAGCTCTCGAAGAAGCTCATAACGCATCGTTATTGCTTTCATCGAGATTGCAGTTAGAACTGGTTAAGAAAAACATTCAGCCTCATTTTCTTCGTAATACACTGACTTCATTGATAGATTGGATAGAAGAATCACCGCAGCAGGGCGTTGTATTTATTCGTGCGCTGGCAGATGAATTTGATATTATGAATGCTATTGCCGAGGATACGCTGATTCCTATTCGGCAGGAAATCGAGTTGTGCCGAAAGCACTTAGAGGTAATGTCTTTTAGAAAAGAAATAAGTTATAATTGGGAAGAAAAAAATATTGATGCGAGTGAAGAAATTCCGCCTGCGGTTATTCATACTATTATAGAAAACGGAATCACGCACAGTCTGCCGCCCAAACAAGGCTCTATTACTTTCTCTTTAAGCTTTACCAGAGAAAAACTATACAAACAATATACCTTGTTAACGCTGGCAAAAAACCGAAACAGAAAGAAGGAAAACAGCGGCGGAACTGGTTTTAAATACATCAAAGCCAGATTAAATGAAAGTTACGGCAGTAATTGGCAGTTTGAATCTTTTCCTGTAGAAGAAGGATGGTGTACAACAATTAAAATTTTTGATAAAAAATGAAAATTCTAATTATTGAAGACGAAGCCCGAATTGCGAAACGAATCGAAAGAATGACCCGTGATTTTTTTGATAAAGAAGTTCAGATTCTGCTTAGCGATTCTGTTGAAAATGGGTTAAATACAATCGAAAAACAACAAATTGATTTACTGCTTTTAGACTTGAATTTGAATGGCGAAGACGGTTTTGAAGTTTTGCAGACAGTCGTTGCAAAATCTTTTCAAACCATTATTATTTCTGCTTATACCGATAAAGCTATCATGGCATTTAATTATGGTGTTTTGGATTTTGTTCCTAAACCTTTTGACGTAAACAGACTTACGCAAGCTTTTACCCGTTTTATAACACCTGAAAGAAAAAGCGAACAGGACATTCAGTTTTTAGCCGTAAAAAAAGCAAAAACGATTAAACTCATTCCGGTTAAAGATATTAGATACATAAAAGGCGCAGGAATTTATACGGAACTGCATTTATTCGACGGACGTATAGAACTACATGATAAGTCTATGGAATCGCTGGAAAAACTACTTCCCGGGGCATTCGAACGAATTCATAAATCTTATATTCTTTGCTGGCAGGAAGCAGATAAACTGATTGTAGAAACGGGCGGAAAATATAATATGCTGCTTAAAAATGGAGAACTATTGCCTGTTGGCCGTTCAAAATATAAAGAAATCAGGCATAAGATGATTTAATTTATGCCTGATCTAAAACAATTAGTTAGAATATTTTTATAAAAATTTACTTTTAAAAACCATTAGCTTTTCTCTTGTCATATCATTAATCGTATAAGAGATCCCTCCCATACCTAAACCCGAAGAATCTCTTCCGCCAAACGGCATCCAATCTACTCTAAAAGCAGTATTATCATTAATCATAACAGCTGTAGCGTTTAGTTTTTTTACAACATCTAAAGCAGTATCTATATTTTTTGTAAAGACTGCAGCCTGAAAATGTACTTCTAAAGCATTTGCTTTTTTTACAGCTTCATCTCTATCTGTAAAAGGATATATACAAACAACAGGACCAAAAATCTCGTTAGTTGAAACTTTAGATTTTTCTGAAGGATTAAATAAAATTGTGGGTTGGAAAGTAGTATCAGATATACGTTTTCCTCCATTTATTAATTGAGCTCCTTCTTTAACAGCTTCGTTAACCCATTCTTCAACACGATTTACTTCTTTGGGTGAAATAAGTGACCCGACATCTGTTGTTTTATCATACGGATTCCCGACAATTAATTTATCGGTTGTTTTGGAAAACTGTTCGACAAATTCATCGCAAATTTCCTTATTCACATAAATTTTCTGAACCGAAACACAAACCTGACCTGCATGATAAAAACCGCCTTTAACTAAATCAGGAATCATTTCGCTAAAATCGGCATCACTTTCTACAATAACCGGTGCTGCGCCTCCATGTTCTAATGCACATCTGGTTCCCGGAGATAATTTACTTTTTAACGACCACCCTACTTTTGCTGACCCTATAAAAGAGAAAAAATTAACTCTGGAATCTGTAACTAAAAATTCAGCTGTTTCGTTATCACATAAAACTATTTGCAGCCATCCTTCGGGTAAACCGGCTTCTTTTAAAATATCAGCAAGAGCAAGACCTGATAAAGGTGTATTGCTTGATGGTTTAAACAATACAGGACAGCCTGCTGCAACTGCGGTTGCAATTTGATGAACGGCTAAATTTAACGGGTGATTAAAAGCACTAACTGCGGCAACAACGCCTATAGGTTCTTTTGATGTAAAAGCAATTCTATTTAAAGAAGCTTCCGTAAGCGCCATCGGAATTTGCTCGCCTTTTATTTGTGCTATATATTCTGCAGCTAATTTAACTCCTTTTATCGCTCTAAGTACTTCTGCTTTCGAATCTTTATAGGGTTTTCCGCCTTCGCTTATCGCAATGTGTATCAGTTCTTCGATCTTGTCATTCATTAATAAAGCGGCCTTTTCTAATATTTCAATTCTTTTGTAAGCCGGAATCCAATTAGATTGGTCATTAAATAAGTTTTGAGCAATATTCAATCTATTTTCACTATCCTTTTTATTGATCAGCGGTAATTCTTTTACAAAACTTTGATCGTATGGGAACAGTATTTTTGTGGTATTTTCCATAATTATTTTCTTTTTAATAAGGCTGATTAAACATGCTGCTTATTAAGATTTGTTCCCTAAATTTAGTTTAAATTATCGATCATTACAATTTCTGTCGATACAATATCTATTATTTAACTTCTTTCAGAATGCTTTCAACTATTTTATTATAATCATTATTGTAATGATGTGAACCCGCTAATTGAATGGTTTTAATCCCTGATTGTAAAAAACGATTACGAACTTCTGCGTCTTCTTCACTGCCAAAAAAGCAAACCGGATTATACGATTTAATCTTCTTCATTTCTGAAATAACGTCATAATTATCCTTTGAACTTCCCAGGCTCAGCATATCGGCAATATGAATTTCAAAATCTGCTTTTACATCAGGAGACAAGGCATAAACTCCTTTTAATTTTTCTTTTACTGGTTCAGAAAAATTAGCTGCTGCAAAAGGAACAACCGAAGCTCCAAATGAATAACCAACTAGTATAAAAGTCTTTCTATTCCATTGCTGCAAATAATGTTCAACGGCTTTTGATATTGCCTCAGCGGTTTCTATGGGAGTTTTAGCATTCCAAAAATACTTCTGGGCATCTAATCCTATTACTGCAATTCCTTTTTCTGCCAGCCCTTCCCCAACAGACTGATCAAAACTTGTCCATCCGCCATCACCGGAAATTAAAAATGCTATGGGCTGCGTTTCATCTTTACTTCGCGTTGGAATTAAAGTTAGAGGCATTTCAAAAGCCAGAGGTGCAAGAGGCTGTTCTTTTAGTAAAGAATTTTGCTCTGATTTTTGTTTTGCATATTCCGGCGTGCTCAAAATTTCCTTATAAGCTTCAATAAATTGAGGCAGCCAGTTTTTAGTAACCGAAAATCCGTGTCCAACTTTAGCCAGCGTAATAAGCCTGCCTTGTTTTAGACCGTCCATATATTTTTTTGTATCGGCATAATTGCATACCTGATCTGTAGTTCCCTGCAGTACAATAAAAGGCGCTGTTAGTTTTTCTGTTTGTTCAAGATAAAAAGCTTTTCCCTCTTTTAAAACATGTGAAGTCAGTCCTGAACCGTCACACAGCGTCCTGTCAGTTTCTATATCAGGACAAAAACCCAAAGCGATTGCTCCGCTGAAAGTATTGGCAGGAGCTTGTGCCAGCATTCCGTAAACAAGAGTAGCACCAGAGGAATACCCCACTAACATTGGTTTTAAGTATTCATTCATTTTTACTTTTTTCTGCAAAATCATACTCAATTCTTCAAAATCTCCGGCTGGATAATAACATTTGACTTTTTCTTTCTTAATTGCCTTAAAATAATGCTGAATATCTATTCCAGCCACTAATGCACCCTGAGCAGCAATATTTTCAGCCATATCAACGACACCGCTGTTCCAGCCTCCATCGCCCGAAACAAACAAAACTACAGCAGTGGCAGGTGTTTTGGGTTTATAGATTGTGACTTTCCCAAAAGCACCTACTTTTATGGTATCGGATATTGAGGCAAATGCGTTGGAACTAAAAATAAAAACGGACAGAATGAGAATTATAATTTTATTCATTTTAATTACTTTTTAGCATTAAAAAATTAAACTACACTTTCTTGTTATACATTGCAGTACTTTATGGTTTTACTACTTTGTTTAAAACTATTGGAACCTGCAATAAATCGTAATCGTGAGAATATATTAGATATTTACTATACCATGCCGGCGAAAATTTTTCCTTAAAATCCCGCAGGCCTTTATAATGAGAAAAATACTTAATTCGCTCATAGGCAAATTTCATTGATTTTTCTGGAAATGTATCCGCTTCTTCTACCCCGCTCATTGCTGCTAACCCTAAATTAATGGAGGTATAACCTGCAGCTTTTAAATACATAAAAAGTTCCAACAAAAGAAAATCAATAATTCCGTTTGGGGCATCATTCGTTTTTCGGATTAAATCGTATGTTCCTTCTCCTTTTGCATAATCCGGAATAATATTTAAAAATGCCACAATCTTTTCTTCGGCGTTTTCTACCGTAATAATAGTCTGCTGTTTGAGTTCTTCCCAATCAAATTTTCCCTGCGAAAAAATAATTTCGTTACGGCCGGTACTCATAAGCCATTCATCACTAACTGATTTAATTTTCTGCAATAATCCATCCTTTATGGGTGCTGTATGAATAACAGCCGTAAATCCTTTTTCTTTTACTTTACTTATCGCATTACGAAGCGACTTTTTAGCACCGCCTTCCAGAGTAAATGCCGTTAAATCTACAACGGCTTCCTGCCCTATAAACAAGCTCTTTTTATGCAGTGAATGAAACACTGGCAGACTTTCTTCGGGAACACGATAATAAATACTTCTTAATCCATTTTCGTAACAATAAGTATCAAAGTCTGTTATACATTGTTTCCTATCGGCATCTGTTTCTGCAACTGGATTTTCGAGAACTACAGCAAAGTTATCGCTCACACGATAAGCAAGAAAAGATTGCTTATTTTCTGCTGTAAAAATGACTTTATCTCTATAGGTTTTAAAATAATCCAGAGCAGATTTTCCATATTGTTTTACCAAAGCAACAGCCAGCACAAAATCATCTTCTATTGTCTGTTTTTTGATCGTGTATGGTCTAATAAGCGCGAAAACTAAAAAACTTAAGGATAGAAATCCGCAGATATTTATTGAAAGTAAAAAGCGTTTAGCAAAATGATCCAGCGGCACTAAATCGGAACTTCCAATTAAAAAATAATTCTGAAGTCCGTATTTGATAGATTCAAACCAGTTAAAATCAACATTAAAATGTTTTTTATCTAAAAAATAAAATCCCAGAATGCTATATGCTAAAACGGCCGTGATGCTTATTAAAACCGTTTTAAAACCTATACTTTGTAAATGTGCATTGCTTTTGATGTAATATTCTTTTCGTGTAAAAATAAGGCTCGCTAAAACAATTATGGCAATTATGGCTTCTTCATAATCAATTGCTTTGGTTAAATGCCCAATAACCGAAATACCAGTTAAAAAAACAGCAGACCACCAGGCCGCACGCAATCCTTTGAGCAAAAATGCCGCATTTATAAGCATAAATAAACCTGCAGTTATCACAAAATAATTAGATGCTTTAATGGCCGAAATAGGAATGATATTTTCTAAAACATGCAGCCGTTCTGAAATAGCAGGTGTTAAAACGGAAACGATATTTATTAATCCTAAAACAAAAAGTAAAAAAGACGGTACAATGCGCATTAATAATTTATTGGCGCTAAACAAAAAAAGTGAGGCTCCTGCCAATAATGGAATCCAAAATTCAAAAAAACGATACAAAAAAGTAATCGCAATAGCATTGACGTTTTCAAAGCCAAATTGAATTAATATATAACTCATTGAAATTTCTATGGCGCCAAGTCCTCTGAGAAAAGGAGAAACAATCAAAAAGATGACCGAAATAATATACCCCATTATCGCAGCAGGCAATGAAGGCGGAAAACCCAATGCAATCATCGCTATATATAAGTGTGCAATTCCGGCAAATTCAATAAGAACTGAATAAAAAACAACCTCTAAAAACTTCTTTTTAATTATTTTGTTGCTTCTAAAATCGTCGATAAATATTTCTGCTGATGGGAAAAACTTTAGTATTAAACGGTATATCGCTCCTTTATTTAAAATCGAGATATAAATAAAAAACACCAGAATACTTAATCCTACTATTGCTGCAAAAGCATACCACTCGCCGGCTCCTATAGTTCCCTGAAAAACAGAATAAATCAAAGCAGGTATGGCCACAATAATTACAGAAAGAATCCCCACAAAACCATATATAAGTGAAGCAAAATGGATTTGAGTGGGTTTAACGCCGCTTTTTTCGATAGATTTAGTAAAAAAGGCTAAAGAGGAGATTCCTCCGGCCGGAAGAAATACGCTGACAAAGTTTCGCTTAAGAAATAAAATAACAGCCTGTTTAAATGAAATTTTGCTTTGAACTGCTTTAAAAGAAGCGAAATACATTAAACTCTGCAAAACAATATAAACACCGGCAAGCGCTATACCACATAAAACCCAGAAAAAAGCAGCATCGGTAATTACGTTTTTTACCTCTTTTAATTCTGAATGTTCGTGTTTAATAAACCAGATTCCAATTCCAAAAAAGAAAATGGTGAGTATAGATTGTCTGATAATTTTATCATTTTCCCGTAAAAAAGAAATTCCTTTTCTTTCTTTAAAAAAACTAACAAAACGGTTGGAAACGGCTGATACTTTCATATTTATACTGTAGAGAGAATAATTTGCTTATGAAAAACCAAAAATTGGACGTATATAAATGTACGATAATTTTTATTTTAATTACAAATCGCCTAAAAAATCATACTCAAAAAGTATGTATTAGTTCTTGGACTACAATTCATTATAACGCTGCAGCTTATTTCAAATCAGTTTTTCATCTGGTCTTTTCTTTATTCTTCATTATTCTCGGCAATCCAATGGTAAATTTCGGTTTGAGCACGCCTTGCCTCCTCAATATCCGAAATTTCGAATTCATTAGTTCCTTCACTGTTTATGATTCTTCTTTTTGTGTTGTCTTCTAATTGCAATTGAATGATTGTATTAATTGCTGCAATATGTTTTTCGTCGTATAACGGAAAAGCAACTTCTATTCTCCTGTTTAAATTTCGGCTTAACATATCTGCAGACGATAAATAGATTTTTTCTTTTCCATTATTTGCAAATTTGTAGATTCTGGAATGTTCTAAAAACATATCTACAATTCTGTAGATTTTTATATTCTCACTTGCATATTTAATTCCGGGTAACAAAGTACAAATACCGCGCACTATCAATGTTACATCTACGCCTGCCCTGCTGGCTTCAATAAGCTTGTCAATAATATCTTTTTCATCAACTCCATTTACCTTTAAAAATACTGCAGCTTCTTTACCAGTTTTTTTATTCTCAATTTCCTGATCTATTAATTCTATTAACCGCTCTTTCATATTAAAACCTGCTGCCAGAATATGTTTGGGTACATCTGCTTTTTTCTTGGTTTTTAAAAATGAAAAGACTTTTTTTAAGTCATCAGTATATTTTTTCTCCGAAGTAAAAAATCCAAAATCAGAATAGATATTTGCTGTGTTCTCATTAAAATTTCCGGTTGAGAGGTAATTATAGTACTTTTTATTTCCGTATTTATCTTTCATTGTTACCATTGCAACTTTAGCATGAACCTTTAAATTTGGCATACTCTGAATGATTTTAATACCTGCATTTTTCATTTCCCTAGACCAGAACAAATTGTTGTATTCGTCAAACCGTGCTTTAACCTCTACAAAAACAGTTACTTTTTTTCCGTTTTTTGCTGCACTTATCAAAGCATTTGCAATTAAGGATTGTGATGAAATGCGGTATAAAGTAATTTTTATTTCGGTTACATTTCGATTAATTGCAGCCTGATTAAAAAACTGAAGAACATAATAATACGATTGATACGGAAAGTGTAATAATTGATTTTGTTTGTCGATAATTTCAAAAACCGATTTTCTGCTTTCGAATGGAAGATGCTTGAGACCTGGATAATTTTCTCCTTGAAGATTAGGTTGCAGCGGATTTGGAAATTTAAATAAATCATACAAATTATGATGGCTTCCTCCTTTTATCATTTCATTATTATGCAGACGGAAAGCCTTTTTGCATATCGAAATGGTTTCGGCATCCATATTAGAATCATACAGAAATCTTGTCGCCGAACCTCGTTTTCGTTCTTCGATTTTGGCTTCAATTTTAGCTATTAAATCTCCCGAATTTTCATCTTCTATTAAATAATTTTCATCTCGGTTTAGTTTAATAGCATGGCAGGAAACCACTTTTCCGGCAGGAAATATAAAGGATAAGCAATTTTTTATTATGGTATCAATCGAAATAATATAATGTGTATCTCCTAGACTTTGTAATTGCTTGTATCGATCCAGTTTATCCGAAGGAATATTCAAATAAGCATAATTGTAATTCCCTGCGCTGTCTTTTAATTTTATCAGAAAGTACAAACTTCGGTTATGCAGAAAATACGTTTTAGGCTGATTTATCGAAATGTAAATTACCTGAATGTAGGACAGAATAATGCTTTTAAAATAATACTCGATCTCCTGCAAATGTTCATTTAAAAGCTCTTGATCTTCATAGTAAATAATATTATTAGATTCTAATTCGGGTACTATTGAATAATTCCAAATGGCTCCAAATCTGTTTTGTTGCAAATTGACTTCGTCTAAAATTTTAGTTAGAAGTTCTTTGTTCTTTTTTGAATTTTTAATGAGCAGTTTTCTGATTTTTACTCTAAAAAACTCATCTAAATTAGACGAATGTATGGCCAAGAATTTAATTCTTTCATATAATGAATTATTGAAGTCATCCGCTTCATCCAAGATACAATCGTTGAAAGAAAGCCATGAAATTTCTGAAGGTATAAGGTAATTTTGCACGTTTAATAAAATTCTATTAGTAAAGAATAAATAAATTACTGCTTTTTTAATGCACTTGTAAATTTGAGAATTAATAATTTAAAATATAAATGCAGACAAGCTGTTAACTATAATTTAATTGATTGATAACATATCTTAATTTTTATATTAATATCGCTTTAAGGCTTTTATATACGTTGGTTCAACTCCTATTTTACCAACTGTACCTCGATCAATTTTACTGCCATCAACAACAATAACACTCTTTTTCCTATTAACTTTTTGATAACGGTATTATAATATTGCTTAGATAGTACGATTTCTCTTTTAAGGTACTTATAAGCAGTAAGAATTATAATTCAAAAAAAGCCCATTTATCGACAAATTTTATAGAAAACAACCTTTCTCCCAATACTGATTACTTTTTATTTCTCAGTTGCTTATTGCAATTAAATCATTTATAAAAATCATTGAATTTAAATATGTTATAAACAATTAAAACCCAAATTATGAAAAAACAGAATCGAAAAAAGACGCTAGGTAAAGTTTTAATTATGCTGTTATCGGCAATTACATTCTCATGCCAGGACACGACATTAGAAGAATCAGAAACTACTGCGGTGGTAAAAGAAAAACTAAACACAAAAAAAATGAGTGTTGCTGCAACTTCTAATTTAGCCAGAAGATGGGCGCCTATTCATTACAGAGATGTAGACGCGACAGGAACTTATTCTGAAGGCGGGAAATCAGATTACATCACGGCAATTAATTACGACAATGACTGGGTTGGCGAAAACAACTGGAACAATCTTCCTGCTTATGCAAATTCTTTAGCCGCACATTGCTATTATTCAATAGTAGAATCGAATACACACTGGTTTATTACTTATGCTTTTTTCTCTCCACGAGATTGGACAGATAATCCTTTTTTGTATCAATTAGACCAGCATGAAAATGATCTCGAAGGTGTATTAATGATTGTAGAAAAAGACGGTTCTACGTATGGTTCTTTAAAAGGAGCTGTTACAGTAAGCCATTCCGACTTTTTCTCGTATGTACCATCTGGAAGTTCTTTTGTAACCGGATTAGAAAGCGTTGACGGAACTTTGCAAATGAGAGATTTTAACGGAGAACTGCATCCGGTTACGGCTCAGGATTCAAAAGGACACAGTCTTAAAGCGTGGCCGCAGCATGATATTGATGGTGATGGAATTATTTACTATCCGTCGCCAAACGGAACGGCACAAATTCCATCTGATAATTATGATACTTATGTAGAATATAAATTGGTTGATATTTTTGAAAACGGCGGCTTATGGGATCAGCGATTTAATACCGATTTGTTTTATAATGCTGGCGGAGGATTTAAAGGAAATGATTTTAAAACCGGAGGTGCCAATGCTCCTTGGGCGTGGAATGATGGAAATGATGCTGTTGTTCAAGGCGGCGAATTTGCAACAGATCCTGCAAAACTAGCTGATAATTATTTTGATGGTGTTGGCAATTTATCCCGTACTTATGTAGATAATAAATATAATCCTTCGGCTGGAGGTATTGTTACGGTATATCAAAATTGTAGTTATACAGGTTATGCAATTGCTTTGCCTACAGGAAATTATACTTTGGCTCAACTTAAATCTTATGGTATTGCAAACGATGATTTGTCCTCTGTTCGTTTAGAAAACGGTTACAAAATCACACTATACCAAAACGACAATTTTAGTGGAGAATCTGTTGTAATTACTGGCAATAACAGCTGTTTGGGTAATTTTAATGACAAAACCAGTTCTATTAAAATAACAGCTATATAATTTTACTTTTTATAGTGGATATAAAGCAAGAAACAACTTCGTTTTCTTGTTTTATATCCATTTATATTTTTAGATCTGCGTTTAGATATTCTTATTCAAGTCAGGAACAATCTGCCAGCTTTCAAAATTGCAGTCATGCTTATATCCTAATTCGCACATTTCAGAAACCCATTTACTAAGCGATTCATGCATCATTTTTATTTCCAGCGTTCTTCCTGAAATTGCAAATAAATTTTTGTTCTGTGAAGCAGGTCCATGATTAACGATGAAATTCATGCTTTGAATTTCTTCTTCTAATTTCTGTGCTTTTTCAAGAGTATCGGTGTAAAAAAAATAATCGATTTTGAATTCGTCTTCTTCTTCTACAGCGACATCTCGTAAACTTACAAGTGATTCTGTTGCTTGTTTTACATGCCTGATTTGATTGGCCGCAAAATCATTTTCAGAAACGTATCGTTTCTGTTTTTTAACATTTAAAAAACTTAGGATTTCCATTTTTGCTTTTACTAAAGGTTACTTTATCTAAAGCAAACATAGAAAAATATTATATCAGATTTTAGTTGGTAATCAAAACTTAACATTGAAAAACAGCTGTGTTGTATAGTTATTTTCTAAATAAATTAGATTATTTACTAATAAATTAGAATATATATCTACTAACAAAAAGAAGAAATTACCCTTTAAAATGCAGAATTAAATTTGTTTCAATTTTCTTAAGTTTTTAACTATTCCCTTAAGTTCACTTCTTTTTTTTCGCCATCCTTATCTATGGTTACGCGCTTCTCCACATTGGCCTTATCTACATAAGAGGCCCTGGCTGTACCATAATTTGTTGAAGAACCTGTATATCCCCAATAGTTATAATAATTGGTATAACCCGAAACATAGGAATAGTTATAAGAGTTTGAAAAATCAAAACTAGCCATAACTAAGTAGGTTCCCGGCATTAAATCTGCAAACTCAAAATGCCCCTGATCGTCATAAACTTTGGCCTTTTTAACCGAATAACCAAAATCAGCATTCAAAGGAACTTCAGGCATTTTTTTCTGTTTGCGAATTTTCTTATTGACTTCTAACCATTCTTCATAATAGGCTGAATCTGGAAAAAGTGTAATTTCTGTGCCCTTTGGTGCATATTGTTTCTTAGCTGTATTAACCAAACCACCTAATTTTTTACCCGAGTCTGATCGTGCATAGGCTGTACCAATAATGACACTATTACCTTTAGAAATTTGCTGTACGACTTGTTCTTTGTCAAATTTATTTTTTATTGGCTGATAGTCTAACTCCTCGTTAGTTGTAATCTCCCACATCCCTTTGCCCATAGACATTTCTCGCTGCCACAAACGATGATCCTTTTTATCAATGATATAATTATAGATGCCGCCGCTGCTTTCTTCAGAAACAGTAACAAGCCATGTTTCGTGTTTTCCTGTTTTTGGAGAATTATAGCTGAAACTTTTTACCTCTTTAATGGTGTAATATTCAATAAAAACATCAGATCCATCTGTATAATAAAACTGCGGAAAACGGGCTTTATATCCAACATCTAATGGCAGTGTCCCAATAAAATGATCTGTCCAGTTCCAGTCAATATAGGCTTCCTTTGGATTTAATTTCAGTTTTTTATCCTTTTTGGTTTTCTTCGAATAATAGTTCCCTGTAATAGTCTCACCAAAGTTGAGATTTATTTTTGCTTCTTTACCGTCGCTGGTATAACTAATAGGTTTTAGTGTTTGAGCGTCTGCCACAGTAGTACGCGCGCTGGTTCTCGAATTGTCTTTTGGAGTATAGGAATTCGTCAAACTTAATTGATTGTTTTCTGCAACAATATCATAAGTCAATGATCCCATCTTTGTCCAGCTAGTATCCTTGACATAATATACGGTGTAGAGGGATTTTTCGGGTTTGATATATTTAGTATTGATATCCTTACTGCCGGGTGCAACTGCCTTTTGACAAAATGCGGCAAAAGGAAACAGGCACATTACATAAAAAAGGTGTTTTACCAAGCCTGCTTTCGTGTTTTTAAAAAAAGTTAATTTATTAAATAAAGAACCATCTATATTGTTATCTCCCATTACATTTTTTTTGACTAAACGCAAATTTATCAACATCAAATACAAAAAACAATACCTGATTTCATGGTTATTTAGTTTAAAAATCATGTTTTTTGAAATTCAAAAACAGCCATATTAAATAAAAAGAAAGGCTGCTCCATAGAAATATGGAACAGCCTCTTATATTTTGTAAAGAGAACTCTAATTCAACTTTTTTAATTAAATAATTCTAGTATAAATAATTCAGGGCTGTAATATCATTAGCATTGAAAGCTCCTGTTTCGTTCGAACCGAAACATGCTCTCATGTATGACGTTGCATCATATCCTGAAGGTGTTCCCGGAATTTGGATTGCTCCAACTCCAGCCGTTCCTTCATTAGAATTCTGCCCGCAGCTTTGACGGCTGAACCAGTCTGTATGACGTAAACCAATACAGTGACCAATTTCGTGTGCTGCTACGTGTGCATTTACACCTGTTGAATAAGTATCTAATCCAGAGTACAATGTAACTGAATTAAAAGGATTTCCACCAGAAGGGAAACCTGCTACTCCGCCCGCAGAGCCAGTTTGTCTCCGGACAACAATGTGTGCTCCAGTAGTACTTGAACTAAATGTAAGCGTAAAATTAATAGACAATCCTAAATTGTTGTATCTATTAATTGCTGCTTGTAATCCAGCACGCATATTTGTAGTAAGCGCTGTTGTTCCAGTACCTGATAATCCAACCACTTTAATAGTTTTTGGAGCAGATACTAAATTAGTAGTACGGTATTGTTCTGTAGTAATACCTCCATGAAGATCCATTTTCTTTAATTGATCTGGGGTAATGATGATGTCTCCTTCTATCAGGAATGCATCTTCAGTTGTACCATCTAAATTGGTATTTTTAATTACCTGAACATCTTTATTATTTAGTGAAAGTGCACTAATTTTATTTAACACTTCTTGTGTTACTTTTAGAGATCCTTGATCTGATTGTACTGTTTCATCTTCTTTGTTACAAGAAAACAGTACTGCTGCCATAAAAGACAAAGCTAACATTGACTTAATTGTTTTCATAATAGGTTTTTTTTGGTTGTAAAAATAAGCTGATAAATTAGGGGTCTTTACAAAATATTAGTAATATTTATATCAAATTTATATATAATTTTATCTTAAAATACTTATAAAATATCAATTTAACAAAATTAACAGTTTTTGTTAAATATATAACATATCGTTTTTTCGTAATACTAATCTGATTATTACGTGAAGCCCAGTAAAATCAATAATTAAATACAAATCAACCTGTTAGATTAATAATTAGACACCAATTATTATTTTTTAATTGTATGCTCTAAAAAATGATTTTTCGATTTTCTATGCCGTTTAAAAAAGAAAAAGACCTTAAAAGAAGATATTCTTCTTACAGATTCTTAATATTCTGAAGGAATTAAAAACGTATAATTTTTTTTACAAATATTTTAATAACTTTGATTAACCTGCAGCAAATTTTACAATCCTTAACAATGTTATAATTGCCCTCACATCTATAGCAAATGAAGAAACAAATTACTTTTTTCCTCTTTCTGATAACAGCCATCAGTTTCTCCCAAAGTGCTGAAAAATGGCAGCACTACATCAAAAAAGAAAGCAAAACAGGATTTGAGAAATACTATCTTACCACTTTAGAAAATGCACATCAGAACCAATATAAAATTGTAAAAAAACTGGATCGTGATTTTTGTATAGTTGAATATCGAAGTTTAAAATCCAGCAAGACTCTAAAAAAGAATCTCCCGGTTAATAATTTATGGAAATTACCTTCCAATTTTTCAAATCATAAAGAGGACCAGCAATATATAATAGCAACTGACACGATCAATACCTTAATTAGTGATTTGAAAGTGCTGAATATTTCTGATTTTCAAATAGTCGATAATCATCTCGTAATCATAAAAAGTGATTCCAAAAAAATTATAGATGAGATTATAGATTTAAATAGTGTAATGGCTGTTTCTCAGGAATCGATGCGCCCTAAAAGTGAATCAAAAATAGTAGATCAAAATTTTAGTATCAATGCGGTAAACAAAGCCAATGCTGCTTTTCCGCTTTTAACAGGCGAAAACGAAATTGCATCCGTAAAAGATGATTTTTTTGATGTAAACGACATCGATTTACTAAACAAACACATTCTTTCATCAACACAATCTACCTTTGTATCAAGCCACGCAACCGCTATGGCTACTATCATTTCCGGCTTAGGAAATAGTTCTGTATTAGGAAAAGGAGTTGCCCAAAAGGCAAAATTACAATCGTCTGATTTTTTGAAAATTTATCCTGATGAAATAGAAACACTACAAGGAATAAGCGCTCAAAATCATTCTTATGGTACTGAGATTGAAAATTTTTACGGTTCACTCGCAAATGCTTATGATACGCAATTATTCTCAAATACCAATTTAACGCATTGCTTTTCGTCTGGAAATACAGGACTTCAGGGTTATAAATCTATTACGGGCAATTTCAAACAATCTAAAAACAGTATCGCATTTGGCTGTGTTGACCAAAACGAAGTCATTATGCCGTTTTCTTCAAAAGGCCCAGCCTATGACGGCCGAATAAAACCCGAATTAGTTGCCTTTAGCACGCAAGGAACCTCAAATTCTACCGCATTGGCCACAGGAATTATTACACTTTTAAAACAACATTATAAAGCTACAAACAACAAAGATTTAAGTAATGTACTTACCAAAGCCATTTTAATTAACAGTGCCAAAGATTTAGGCAACGCAGGTCCCGATTTTACTTATGGTTATGGCAATATTAATGCTTATAAAAGCTTAAAAACCATCAGCGAAAATAGATTCCTATCAGGTAATTTGGCGTCTTCTCAAACAAATTCACATAACATAACACTTCCTTCAAATGCAAAAAACTTAAAAATTACATTAGTATGGAACGATCTTGCTGCCGCAATCAACAGTAATATAAGTCTGGTAAACGATTTAGATCTGGAAGTTATTTCGGCTGACAACACCGCTTTTTTACCCTGGATTCTTAATCCTGAAACTCCTGATCAGCCAGCGGTAAGAGGAAAAGATAAAATTAATAACATAGAGCAAGTCACGATCGAAAATCCTGTATCCGGATCTTATACAATCAACGTTATGGGATCATACGTTTCGAATGCGTCTCAGGAATACAGCATTGCGTACGAATACGAACTCAAAAATCAATTTGAGTGGAATTACCCTGTTACGAATGATAATTTCCCTTATGATGGTAAAACGATTTCTCCGCTTAAATGGAGTTCTTCCTTTTCTGCCATTTCCGGACAATTATCTATTAGTTATGATAATGGGCAAACTTGGGAAATTATTGCAAATAATATAAATCTCGATAAGCAGCAATTTACTTATACCCCTGCAGAAAAAAAGTTTTCTAAAGCAAAACTAAAAATGACCATTGATAATATTGATTATATCTCAGATAGTTTTACAATTTCTTACGATTTAAATATCACTACCAGTTTAGTCTGCGATGGCACAACAGAAATTAATTGGGACAAACCTTCCGATGTTTCTTCTTTTAATATTTATCAGCTTACAGAAAATCAACTCGAATTTAAAGAACAAACAACAAACGCTAATTACGCCTATACCGACGGAAAAATTTATACCATTGCTCCTGTATTCAATAATAATGAAGGAATAAAAAGTGAATCCACTTTACAATACACAGAAAACTCCAATTGTTATTTTGAATTGGCTTTCGCCGAAGTTTATGAGGAAAACAAAATAAAGATTGATGCCAGTCTTTTCAGCTTGTACAATATCAAAAAGATTGACTTAGTAAAAATAAATAATGATACCGAAGATCTCATCAGTACCATAAATAATGTCGATTCAAAAACATTGTCTTTCCTGGATAATTCGCCAATAAAAGGCAGTAATAAATATAAAATAAATATAGTTTTAGAAAACAATAATGTAATAAGTTCCCACATTCTTGATGCCAGCTATATGGGCGATACTTTGTTCTTTTTATATCCGACAGTATTAACTAAAAACGAAGTATTGAATATTGAAGCCAAAAAAAATGCCGTTTTCTATCTATATAATATTAGCGGACAAAATATATTTACGTCTCCATTACTTTCTAATACTAACACCCTCAATCTAAAAAATACGGCCTCAGGAATTTATATCTATAAAATAAAGACCAGCCAGGGCGAAATACAAACAGGGAAAATTGCTGTTTTTTAAATTATTATTTCGATTTCCTCAGTCTAATAGCAAAAAAATGCTCTATTGTAGGTTTTATGCGTACAAAAGAAATTAAGCTGTTTAATGAAAAATGCTCCAGCGGAGCATAATATTTATAGCAATTATCTACCCCCTAATATCAAGCTCCAGCGGAGCGATATATATTGTTAAAAAATGTCGCTCCTATGGAGCTTTATGCGTAGGGATCTAAATTATGCTATAAATATACGGTTCCTCTGGAGCCTTACAATCAATAAAAAATTCGCTAATAGCTGGATTATTTAAAAATCACATCAAAATTTTTAATACACAAAAATGTAAATTCAATAAACAATTCCCATAATTATGTAAGAAATATTTTAATATAAATTGTACTTTTAGGTAAGCCTAATTTCAAATCAGGCTCATGTTAATCTACTAACTTAAAGCAATTTATATGACATTCCATAATTACCTAAACATAGAAGAAGATTCAACTTCATACGAAGAACAATTATTATTAAACTACGATGATTATTTAGAAGGCGGCTTTGCCATTATATCACCTAATCATTATAATCTGGAACTTGGAGAACTGGAAGAAGATCTTGACGATGATTTCGACTCTGAATACGATGAAAATGACTGGGAAGAAGAAGATAATGACGAAAACCTCGCAGGAGAATTTGGAGAAAATGAAGAACAACCCGGCACTTTTGAAATGCTGCACTAAAGCTTTATTGTAATGAAAAAATTTTCTATCCTTTTACTATCTGTTTTCTTTTTCTCCTGCCAGCAAAAAGAAAACAAAAATACTTCTGCAGCCACAACTGATTCAATTGCTGCCAAAACAGTTTCTGATAAAAATAAAGAAGAAAACAAACAAATTGGCGACACGATTGTCTTGAAATCTCAGGGTGAAAAAGGCGTTTTTACAGCCGAAGGTACTTTAGATTCAATTCATTCCAGAGCTTATCTTAAGTTTAACATTGAAGACCCGAAGGCATTAAAAGGAAAGATTACCACTCCTATTGGCGGAGGAAATATCCGCTTTAACCAAATTATTTTTCCCGATAAATCTTCAGACGGACCTTTTGGAATCGATTTAAATGTTCCAATTAAACAAAAAGGAAATTATATTCTAATAATCGGCCATTCTCAAATGGCTGATAATCCTTACTTCGGGAAATTCAAGGTAGAGCTTGGAAATAAATAAAGAATAATTCTCAAAATATTAATTTTTCTCAAATACCGATCGGTATTTGTATTATATTTGCTTGAATATTTTCATTTTAAGCGGATTATGAATACATCTGAATTTATACTAGACAAAGTAGCTCCTATTTTTAACAAACAAGGATACATTGGTACAAGCTTAACAGATATTACAAATGCAACCGGATTAACAAAAGGCGCTATTTACTGCAATTTTGCCAATAAAGAAGATTTAGCGCTGCAATCCTTCCAGTTAAATGTAAATTTAGCCATCGTACCGTTATTTAAACTCGTTGCTGCTACACAAGGAAGTATAAATAAGCTGCACGCTATCACAAACTACCAGCGCAGTTATTATGGTTTAGTTAAAGATCGTGGCGGCTGCCCAATGCTTCGCGCCGGAGTCGATACTAAATTCATCAATCCGTTATTGTTTAAAACGGCACAAAATCTATCTCATAAATTCATTACAGGTCTTACCAACATTATTACAGATGGTATAACCCATAATGAAATCCAGCAAAATACCGATCCCGATAAATATGCCAAACTAATTTTATCACTCATTGAGGGAAGCTCACTTTTAGCCTTTACCCACAATGATTCATCCTATATCTCAAATGCTATGGACTTTATAGACAGCACTATAATTAATCAAATCAAAGAATAAAAAATTTTTAACCCATCAGATACCGATCGGTATTTGATACAATACACTCAAAAAATGGAAAAAATATTAAAAACCAAAAGAAAAGTTCGATTTCAGGATTGTGATCCGTTCAATCATTTAAACAATTCAAAATACCTGGAGTATTTTATAAACGTCCGCGAAGATCAAATTGCAGAACATTACGATCTGGATATTTTTAAATACATGCGCAGCACAGGACTCAGCTGGGTTGTAGCATCCAATCAGATCAGTTATGTAAAACCGGCTTTTACAATGGAAACCGTATTGGTTGAGTCACAATTGATTCAGTATACAGATAATTTGCTGCTGGTTGAAATGAAAATGTGGAACGAAAACGAAACGGAATTAAAAGCAATTCTTTGGATTAAATTTATTCACTACGATATTCAGGCTAAAAAAACAGCCACGCATTCTGACGACTTAATGAAACTATTTCAATCCGTTGTTTTACCAGTAGATCAGCCTGTTTTTGAAAATAGATTCTTAGAAATTATTCAAGGTTTAAAAGCCAAAGTAAACATTTAATTCTTTTGTTTGATAATAACACGTCTGTTCCGTAGAGACGCACAGCAGTGCGTCTACGCCCGGCATATCCACAAAGCTGCACAAAACATGTCGATATACGTTGCGGAGACGCACTGCTGTGCGCCTCTACAATGTCAATCTGACTTGAATTTTGGAAATAATTATAATTTATAGATACAGATCGCACTCGCGCCTTACACAACGAATATCAAATAATCCCCGTTTCAAACCATTCGAAACTGGGATTTTTTTTCATTTTTTTAGAGTAATATTTTATTCAATTGAGATAAATTTTGTACCGATGCAATTACTTCTATTTGAGATTTAATACCTAAATTGGTAATATGAAAACAAATTGGGATGTACTCATTATTGGCGGGGGTTTAGCGGGTCTTACGGCCGCTATTCACCTATCTCAAAAGGACCTGAAAGTACTGCTGATAGAAAAATCAGACTATCCCCGACATAAAGTTTGCGGCGAATATATTTCGAATGAAATCCTGCCCTATCTTTCTTGGCTTGGCGTTGATATTTCGCAGCTAAATCCCACCTATATTTCTAAGTTTGAATTTTCTTCAAACGACGGAAAAAATGCACAGGCAGAACTACCTTTAGGCGGATTTGGCGTCAGCAGATATACATTAGATCATTTCCTATATCAAAAAGCATTGGCAGATAACGCTGTTATATTGAAAGATACGGTTACCAATATTGTTTTTGATCATGACATTTTCACGGTTACAACTTCAGAACAAACTTTAACTGCTAAAATAGTTTTGGGGGCTTTTGGTAAAAGATCAAATGTCGATCAGGTTTTAAATCGGAACTTCTTCCATAAAAAATCGGCTTGGCTGGCTGTAAAAGCGCATTATTCGGGTAATATCGACAATGATCTTGTCGCACTTCACAACTTTAACGGCGGTTATTGCGGTGTTTCTAAAGTTGAAAATGATATTATAAACATTTGTTATCTGGCCGATTACGCAACTTTCAAACAATATAAAAATATTGAAGAATATCAGCAAAATGTACTTTACAAAAACAAACATCTTAAATCTGTTTTTGAAAACAGTACGCTTTTGTTTGAAAAACCTTTAACCATAAGCCAAATCTCTTTTGATAAAAAACAAGCGGTAGAAAACCATATTTTAATGATTGGCGATACGGCCGGACTTATTCATCCGCTTTGCGGGAACGGAATGGCAATGGCAATTCACAGTGCAAAAATAGCATCGGAACTCATTTTAGATTTTTATGCTGATAAAAAAATATCACGAGAACTATTAGAAAAAAAATATCAAAAAGAATGGAATAAAAATTTCGAAAAAAGATTGTTTATGGGAAGAATTCTGGCCCGAATTTTAACCCATAAAACCATTACCAATATGCTGGTTTCCATAACAGCTTCATTTCCGGGACTGCTTCTCGCCATAATTAAACAAACGCACGGTAAACCTATTCCAGTCCATGATTAGTACGCAATATAGAACACAGGAAACCGAAATAATGGATGATTTTTCTCTTGAGGGAGAAGAATTAAGAGCTGCGCTGGATCAAATTGCCCGTATCAATCAATTATTGGGTGGCAATAACTTGACGCTCCACGGAATAAAAAGACTTTTAAAACAAACTGATATTTCAAAAACAATTACTATTGCAGATATTGGATGCGGCAACGGAGATATGCTTCGAATGCTGGCTGACTTTGGCAAAAAAAATAATCTCAATTTCAAACTTATCGGCGTCGACGCTAATGATTTTACTATAAATTATGCCCAAAATTTATCTGCCGAATACCCCAATATTGAATATAAGTGCATGGATATTTTTAGTGAAGATTTTAAAACCGTAAAGTACGATATTATTTTATGCACCCTTACCCTGCACCATTTTTCTAATGAAGAAATATTAAATATAATCACTACCTTTAATAAGAATGCCGAAACCGGAATCATCATTAACGACCTGCACCGCAGCAAAATAGCCTATCGGCTTTTTGAATTGATATGTGTTCTTTTTAATCTCAAAAAAATGTCGAAAGAAGATGGATTAGTCTCTATTTTGAGAGGATTTAAGAAAAACGAACTGGAGGAATTCTCTAAAAAACTAAATTTTAAAAACTATACCATAAGCTGGAAATGGGCTTTTCGTTACCAGTGGATAATCGCCAAAAAATGAGTGTAAAAATTATAACCGCTGCAAAACAGCTGCCGCAATATTCGCGCGAAACGGCAGACATAATCCCTATGCTGGAAGGCTGGCTGAGCGGACAAGACGAACGTTTTATTAAAAAAGTCAAAAAAATATTTGAAGGCGCCGCCGTAGACAAACGCTATTCTATAATGGATCCCGAAGAAGTTTTTACGACAACTTCCTTTGAAGAAAAAAATGATATTTATACCCGCGAGGTTATTCTTTTGGGCGAGCAAGTTTTGAAAAAAGCATTGGAAAAAGCCAATTGGGACCCGCAGTCACTGGATTATATTATTACGGTAAGCTGTACCGGAATTATGATTCCATCTTTGGATGCGTATCTTATTAATAAAATGAAATTGAGACAGGATATTGTGCGTCTTCCGGTAACCGAAATGGGTTGTGCTGCAGGAATTTCAGGTATTATTTATGCCAAAAATTTCCTTAAGGCTAATCCGGGAAAACGCGCTGCAGTAATTGCAGTAGAATCGCCAACAGCAACTTTTCAGCTTGATGATTTTTCGATGCCCAATATTGTAAGTGCCGCAATTTTTGGAGACGGAGCCTCTTGCTGTCTGCTATCATCGCATAAAGACGATCATGGCCCGGAAATACTAGACGAAGAAATGTATCATTTTTATGATGCCGAACACATGATGGGGTTTAAACTCACAAATTCTGGTTTGCAAATGGTACTGGATATTGAAGTTCCGGATACAATTGCGTCTCATTTTGGAGACATTATTCATCCGTTTCTTCAAAAAAACAATTTAGAAATTAAAGACATCGACCACATGATATTTCATCCCGGCGGCAAAAAGATCATCACTACTGTTGAAGCCCTTTTTGCAGGCTTAGGAAAAAATATCGACGATACTAAAGACGTTCTCAAACAATACGGCAATATGTCGAGCGCAACTGTTTTGTACGTTTTAGAGCAAATTATGGACAGAAAACCAAAAGCTGGAGAAAAAGGCTTGATGCTTAGTTTTGGCCCTGGATTTTCGGCACAAAGAGTTTTATTACAATGGTAATTATTAGATAAATAAAGATGAAATTAACCGATATTACAGCACTTCTGCCCTACAGCAAACCTTTTTTATTTGTAGATGAATTACTGCAGGTAGATGAAAACAGCGCTTCTGGAACGTATACTTTTAAGGAAGATCTGGATTTTTACAAAGGTCATTTCAAAGACAATCCTGTAACTCCGGGTGTTATCCTGACCGAAACCATGGCTCAGATTGGTTTGGTTTGTCTGGGTATTTATTTATTGGGAGATACTTTTAATAAAGATACCGTTGTCGCTTTTACATCGGCCGATATGCAGTTTTTAAAACCGGTTTATCCTAAGGAAAAAGTTACGGTAACTTCTCAAAAATTGTTTTTCAGATTTGGGAAATTAAAATGTGATGTTGTAATGAAAAACGAAGCCGGACAAGAAGTCTGCAAAGGCATTTTATCGGGCATGATTACAAATAAATTATGAGTAAGCGAGTTGTTATAACAGGTTTAGGCGTTGCGGCTCCAAACGGAGTTGGAATTTCTGATTTCAGCCATGCCATAAAAAACGGAATATCCGGAATTCGGCATGATGCTCAATTACAGGAATTGCAGTTTTCGTGTCAAATAGCGGGTCAGCCTCAAATATCTGAAGAACTTAAAGCACAATATTTTACTGAACTTGAACTTAGAGGTTTTAGCAGTACAGGTATTTTATACGGCGTTATTGCAGGAATCGAAGCCTGGAAAAATGCCGGACTGCCTATAGAAATTAACGAAAACCCGGATTGGGACAGCGGTACTATTTTCGGTTCCGGTACATCTGGCATTGATAAATTCCGCGAAAGCATTTATAGAATAGACGAATTGCAAGTTCGGAGATTGGGTAGCACCGTTGTAGCTCAAACCATGAACAGTGGCGTAAGCGCTTATTTGGGAGGCAAATTAGGCCTTGGAAATCAGGTTACCACAAATTCATCTGCCTGTGCCACGGGAACCGAAGCCATTTTAATGGCCTACGACCGAATACAATCCGGGCAGGCAAAACGTATACTGGCAGGAAGTACTGGCGATAGCGGGCCTTATATTTGGGGCGGATTCGATGCCTTGCGCGTCTGCAGTTCCAAATATAATGATAATCCTGAGCAGGGTTCTCGGCCAATGAGCGCCACAGCATCTGGGTTTGTACCTGGGAGCGGTGCTGGAGCTTTGGTTATCGAGGATTTAGAAAGTGCCTTAGAACGTAATGCTACAATTTATGCCGAAATATTAGGCGGAAGCGTAAACTCTGGCGGACAGCGCGGTAACGGAAGCATGACGGCACCAAACAGTACCGCTGTACAACGCTGTATTACAGATGCAATCAGAAATTCGGGTATTGAGGCTGATGCTATTGATGCCATAAATGGGCATTTAACTGCTACTACAAAAGACAGCCTGGAAATAGAAAACTGGACCAAAGCTTTAAACAGAAACGGAATCGATTTTCCGTACATCAATTCCTTAAAAAGCATGACCGGACATTGTTTAAGCGCTGCCGGAAGTGTAGAAAGTGTCGCCACGGTATTGCAGCTTCATGAAGGCTTTGTGTTTGGAAATTTAAATTGTGAAGATCTTCATCCGGAAATTACGGCTCTTATCGATTCTTCAAAAATACCTTTAAAAACAATTGACATTAATCCCACTATAATTGCCAAAGCCAGTTTTGGTTTTGGTGATGTAAATGCCTGCATAATCTTTAAAAAATTTCAAAAATAAACCTATGAACAAAGAAGAACTTATCGCAAAATTAAAATTGATCATAAAGCCTTACACAACTAATACAGAGGCGTATGAAAACCTGACAGAAGAAACAGATTTTATAAACGATCTGAGTATAAATTCGGCTAATCTGGTAGATATCGTACTGGATATCGAAGAAGCTTTTGATGTTGTAATTGATAATGCCGATATGGAACGAATGCTTGATGTTAAAACCGCCGTAGAAATCATAGAAACTAAATTAGCCCAAAAATGATTGGCAATGATGTGATCGATTTACTGCAATCCCGAAAGGAAAGCAATTGGCAGCGTAAAGGTTTAATAGAAAAGCTGTTTACCGCTGAAGAACAATTGCTTATTGCGACCACAGTAAATCCTGAACTTATGCTCTGGACACTTTGGAGCATGAAAGAAGCAGCTTATAAAGTCTACAATCGCAAAACCAAAATAAGAGCATATATTCCTAAAAAACTGGTTTGTTCTATAAAACCTGAAAACCTCAATCTTGAAAGCGGAAACTTTAACGGAAATGTCATTTGCTCCGGAAATATCTATTACACTAAAACGATTCTCTCTGCAGATTCTATTCATACAATAGCTGTCAGCAATTTAGACAATCTAAATGACGTAATAGAAATTGAAAAAACAGCTATTTTAAAAGACCAAAACGGTATTCCTTTTTTACTTTCTTCATCAAATAAAAAACAAGATATATCGATAAGTAATCACGGGCGTTTTGAAAAAGTGGTTACTATTAATTCTAAAAATAGAGGGAATTAACTATGTGATTTAAACATTTGAAATTAAATTCATCAGTAGATTTCAGGTACTCAACATGGAAAGATAAATTCTAGATCGAGCGGTATTGTTTACCAGTTCACCTAAAGAATAAATTATTTTAACAACTTCGTTTTAACAAGTATTATTTTTATATTTTTGACAGATAACTGTTAACATTTACCAAACCACAACCCCTTTATCATTTTATATATGAAAATAAAACTACTCCTGCTATTTTTTGTGTTTTCAATACCTTTTTATGGACAAACAGGATTTCAAGAAAAGATTGCTATAGGAGATCCTCATGCAACTTTGCGTCCGCAGTTAGTTCGAGTAGGTGATCTTGATGGTGATAAGGATTTAGACGTTATTACTTTTGGTTCAGAATTGAACTGGTATGAAAATGTTGATAGTTTAGGAAGCTTTGGCACAAAGAAAACCATTGCAGCAACAAACGGAGGTGCCGGAGCATTGTTTACTTTTGACTTTGATAAAGATGGAGATTTAGATGTACTGGTTTCAGTATCCAATAAATTAACTATTTATAAAAATAATGGCTCAGGAAGTTTTACAGCTGCACAAACTTTTACACTGGGTACAGCAAGCATAACTCCGGCTGTATTAAGTGATATAGATGGTGATGGTAATATAGATATTCTGTGTTATTATAGTAATAATGTGCCGCTTATAACGCAGCCAAAACTCGTATGGTTTAAAAATAATGGCAGTACATTTGGCCCGGAACAAGTTGTTACAAGTAATCGTGATGACTTACTAAATGGCTCATTACTGCATACTGATGATCTCGATGGCGATGGCAACCAGGATATTATCATTGGATATAGAGATTACAGCAAAATTGCCTGGCTTAAAAACACGGATGGAAAAGGTACTTTCAGCGCACCCAAAATTATAACTACTTCAGCTCGAGGCGTAAGCTCCATCAATACAGCTGATATTGATTATGACGGAGATAAAGATATCATCTATACTTCAACATACGACAATCAGGTTATAGGATATAAAAATCAGGATGGGTTAGGTAATTTTACTGATAAGACTATTATTCTGTCTAATGCACCCGAAACAAGTACTCTTTTAGTTACTGATATAAATAAGGACAATAAAGTTGATATTGTATATACCAGCAAAAATGAGATTGGATGGATGAACAATACAACTGGTTCTGGTGATTTTGGTGCTAAAAAAATCATTACCAATCAAGCTTATGGAGTAAAAGCTGTGGTAATGGGTGATATTGACGGCGATGGAAAAAATGATCTTATTTCTGCATCTTACGATGATGAGAAAATAGCCTGGTATAAAAATATAGATGAAAAAGGTACTTTTGGAAGACAAGAAATAGTGGCCAGAAGAATTCAAAACCCAACCAATGTGTTTCCGGGAGATTTTGATGGAGATCATGATATTGATTTGTTAGTAAGTTCTAAAGATGATGCTAAATTAGCATGGCTTGAAAATACTGACGGAAAAGGCTTCTATGGTAAACAGCACATTATTACCGAAAGTGTCGAGGTTGGTAATATTACTCCTTATTCTTATCCTGTAGATATAGACGGCGATGGTGACTTGGATATTGTTACTGTTAAACGCAACGTATTGTTTTGGTATGAAAATGATGGACTTGGTAATTTTAAAACGGAACATATAATTAACAATAAAACCACAGGAACTATAACTATAATTCGTTCTCAGGATATGGATGGCGACGGTGATATGGATGTCGTTTGCGGCGTATATGCTTCACACCGAATTTCGTGGTATAAAAATATTGATTCTAAAGGAACTTTTGGCTCTGAACTTATAATTACTGATACAGGAGGAAATAACGGTTCACTGACCTCTTTTGAAATTGCCGATATGGATGGTGACAAGGATATGGATATTATTGCCGCATCCTATACTGTTGATACCTATTATTATAAAAATACAGACGGATTAGGAAATTTTCAGGAAACACACATGTCGATTTTTGGACCTCTTTACTCTGTTTATCCTGCTGACATGGATGGTGATGGTGATAAAGACATTGTTGGAGTCAGTTTATCAGGCGGCTACCCTTTTGATGCAGTTGTTTGGTATGAAAACATTGATGGAAAGGGCAATTTTACAATTAAACATGACATTTCTACACTAACCATACAAGGAGTATCAATTCATGCCGCAGATATCGATAATGATGGTGATATGGATGTGTTTACAGCATCAGGCGATTCGAAGGCAGGACTTATTGCCATGTATGAAAACAAAGGGAAAGGTGTTTTTGCCCCAATGCAGATCATTCAACAGATCTCAAATTATTTTAAAGGCGTGTATGTCAATACTGCCGATGTTGACAATGATGGTGATATTGATGTTCTTGGTGTTTTGGGTTATGGCTCGACCATTGGTAAAGTTTCTGTATTTGAAAATCTGGGACCTTTGCATAATACCATACAAGGAAAAGTCCTGATTGATGCAGATTCAAACGGCTGCTCCAATGCGGATATAAAAGGAAGCAATCTTATGGTTATTTCAGATAATGGAAGCAATAGTTTTGCGACTTTTACAGATCAAAATGGTGCATTTACTGCTGCAACTACCGAAGGAAATTTTACGACCTCAATTACATCAAAACTGCCGGAATATTTTGCTGCAAATCCAAAATCGCATACTTTTAAATTTACAGGAATGAACAACTCCTATTCTGCCGATTTTTGCATTGCCCCTATTGGCCAGATAAACGATTTAAATGTTAGCTTGTATCCTGTAATAGAGGATCTTCGCCCTGGTTTCGGCACGCGTTATCGCATTGTTTACCGAAACATTGGTACTACAACATCAAACGGTGCTGTAAAGCTTGAATATGATAAAAGCAAGCTTAGCTTTTTGACTGCGACAGAAAATATTGCGTCACAAACCTCTGGTTCATTGACTTTTGATTTCAAAAACTTAAAACCTTTTGAAACTAAAACGATCGACTTAGAGTTCAAAGTTTTCGCACCGCCTGCAGTAAATATAAATGAGAAAGTTATTTCAACTGTAAGTATAATTCCTGATTCAGGAGATGATCACACTCAGGAAGATAATATCTTTATTATAGACCAGACTGTAATTGGTTCTTACGATCCAAATGACATTACGTGTATCGAAGGCAGTCAAGTTCCTATCGAAGAAGCTGATGAATTTCTTCATTACATCATCCGCTTTCAAAATACAGGTCCAGCAAGTGCTATAAACGTAAGGGTACAAAACGTTTTGGACAGCAAACTAGATTGGACTTCTATGGAATTAGAAAGTTTAAGCCATCCAGGAAAAGTGGAGATTAAAGACGGAAAGGAAATTAAATTTATCTTTGATAAAATCAACCTTCCGGACAGCACCAAAGACGAACCAAACTCACATGGTTTTATTGCTTATAAAATTAAGCCATTAAAAAATGTTGCCGCGGGAGATATTGTCAATAATAAGGCCGATATCTATTTTGATTTTAATCCAAAAATCATAACAAATACTGCTGCTACTAAATTTACAAATACATTGTCAGTTGCAGAAAACAATGCAAATCAATACAATATCTATCCAAGTCCAACAACTGGTCTTTTGAATGTACAAGCAAACGAGATGATCGAAAAAGTATCTTTAATTGATATTAATGGGCACGTTATTAAAGAGTTTCAATTTGATACGCCAGCATTATCTGCTCAATTAGATATAACGCATTTTGCGCAAGGTATCTACTTTTTAAAAATTAAATCTGATAAAGGGACTACCAACAGAAAAATTATTAAAAAATAACAATATTAGATTTTAGTCTAATTTTGCAAAAACAAAAAAAACTCTAAATTATTGATTTAGAGTTTTTTTGTTTAAAACTACTTTAAACTACAAAGCCTTCCTGCACACCACCACAATAAATTCAAAAGAAGATGCTTTAGCCTCATTTGTATATTCACTAATTTCAAATGTATTTTGAATACCATAAGCTTCAAATTCCTTTTGCACAGCATCTAAATCATAAAAGAAAACGGAAACCCCTTGTGCATTTTCAAAAGTATCTGGTGCAATCTCTTTTCCTTTACCGTAATTCGAAGCTTTTTTTGAAATTACCGAAAAAAATAGATAACCGCCGGGTTTTAACTGTTTATAACTATCATCTAGTAATTTAACCCTTTGTGATGCATTAAGCAGATAAAGAAGTCCATAACAAAAAACGGCATCATAAACAACAGAATTAAAAGGCATATCGGTTACAGATCCGTGAATAATTTCTACATCTCCCTTGTAATGATTTTTAGCAATGTCGATGGCTGTTTCTGATATTTCAATACCTGTAACATGCATTCCGTTATCTGTAAAAAGCTGTGCATTTCGTCCGTAGCCAAATCCCGGAACCAGAACATTTTTTATATTATTCTTTAAAAAAAGTTCATTGGCTATTATCGCAGAATGTGCTGGTTCAAATCCCCAGACTATCTGATTGGAACGGAAACAGCTTTCCCATTGTTCCTGCATTTCTTCTGAATCATTCTTATTATTTACACAAACCTTATCCGGAATAACTTTGCAGGAAATTCCAAATCTCTCCACCATTTTTATAATCTTTTCGTTATCAATATGCTCCCCTTCTATCCGCAATACACAATCACGATCGTTAAGATCAAAATTAATGGTGAAGTCTGCAAACTCTTTTCTAATTGCTTCCATTATTGTATCGGCAAGGTTTTGCTGTTTTATATTGGTTTTAAAAATTTCAATCATAACTTAATTTTTAGAAAAGTCAAAATTAGCTATATTTACTTTCCAAATGATAGTGCTTCCCTATTGGAAAGTGCTTTCCAAAAAGAAAGTGAATTAAAATAGTATGATACCACAAGAAAAAGATTGTTCGAAAGCGATGCTTTCTATCAAAGATGCATTAGAAGCGGTAAGCGGAAGCTGGAAACTGCTGATTCTCTATTCTCTATGTTCGGGGCCAAAACGTTTCACCGAATTAAAAAAAGAAGTAATTGGTATTACAGATAAAACGCTTGCCAAAGAGTTAAAAAACCTTCAAACGGATAAACTTATTAATCGTCAGGTTTATGACAGCATGCCGGTTCTAATCGAATATGAAATAACAGATCACGGAAGATCGCTCAATAAAGTTTTGTACGAGTTATGGAATTGGGGCCTTGCACATCGTAAAGAAGTTATTGGTTAAAAATTAAGTTTATATTTAAGAGACAAAACCCATAGATCTTCAATTAAAAAAATTCTTATCTTTAGTAAAATTCATTTTTTTACTATGACCGATAAATCTCAACTTAGAAGTTCCATTTTCAGGCATCTCGATGGTCTAGCTGTTGCGCCTGTTGCAATTGCCTTAAAGAAAAATGCCGTACTGGATTTTATTCTGAATAAAAAACAAGTTCAATTAACTGAACTTGCAACTGTTTCTAAAGCAAATGAAGGTTACCTGAATGTGGGTTTGAGAATTTTAGCATCTCAGGGATTTCTAAATTATGAAGTCGATAACCGTACGCAGGAAATTACAATCTCTGTAAATGAAAATACGCAAATTGCTTTTTCGATATTTTATCTTTATCAGGATGTTGTCGATTTATTGCAGTATTCCATTCAGTTTCATGCGAGATTATTTGATGATGCGCCTTTTAAAAAACTCAACGTTATTCTTGAAAAGTATAAAAAAAGATACGGAATTGAAGCTTCTAATGACGGCTTAACCAATACTATTCAGGAACAGATTTTAAAACATATTGAAGGCTATTTAATTGGACCTACAATAGTCCGTTTGGCAATGAACGGAATGTTTCACAAGTATTTTATGGAGACTTCTTTCAGACCGGAAGAGTTTCATAAATCGCCTGAAAACTTTAAAAAAATATTAGACTTTTTTGTACATCTTGGATGGTTTTTGGAAAAAAACGGTAATTATCAGTTTACCGAAATTGGATTGTTTTTTGCCAAGAGAGCCAGTGCTTACGGCGTTACGGTTTCTTACCTGCCGACATTTGCCAAGATTGAAGAATTGATTTTTGGTGATCCTGCTGTTTTAAGGATGGTAGCCGATGGCGAAAATGAAATTCACGTTGACCGCGAAATGAATGTTTGGGGAAGCGGCGGTGCTCATGATACTTATTTTAAAGTAGTCGATGAGATTATCGTTAAACTTTTTAATCTCCCAATTGAGGAACAGCCTAAAGGAATTTTAGATATGGGATGCGGTAACGGTGCTTTTCTGCAGCATATTTTTGAAGTAATCGACAGACAGACTTTACGAGGAAAAATGCTGGATGAATATCCGTTGTTTTTGGTTGGAGCAGATTATAATCAGGCGGCTTTAAAAGTTACAAGAGCTAATTTGATAAAAGCAGATATTTGGGCAAAAGTAATTTGGGGAGATATTGGCCGTCCGGATTTACTTTCGGACGATTTGAGAGAGAATTACAATATTGACCTGAAAGATTTACTTAATGTAAGGACTTTTTTAGATCATAACAGAATTTGGAAAGATCCGGAACATATCAACCAAAACAGAGTAAGTAAATCTACAGGAGCATTTGCTTACAGAGGAAAAAGAATCAGCAATAATCTGGTCGAAGATAATCTCTTGGAACATTTACAAAAATGGTCGCCTTATGTGCGTAAATTTGGTTTGCTTCTGATAGAATTACATACCATAAATCCGAAACTCGCAGCGAGTAATTTAGGTAAAACACCTGCAACTGCCTATGATGCCACTCATGGATTTTCGGATCAGTATATTGTTGAAATCGACGTTTTTAATGAGGTTGCTGCCGAAGCAGGATTATTTCCTGATAAATCCATTTTTAAAAGATTTCCGGATGCCGATATCGCAACGGTCAGCATCAATTTATTGAAAGGAAAATAATTTTTGAGGTACATTTTTAAAGTACAAACTAAAAATAATTAAAAGCCCACTTCCTGCGAAATGGGCTTTTTTTCTAGCATTATATCACTATCTAATTATTTTTAAAGTAAATTTAGGTATTAAAGAGCATCCCAAGATGCACTTGGATAATAAATAGAGCTTGTTACAGGAGCTGTCCAGTAATTTTGGCTTCCGCCGCGGAAAGTGTGAAGACTTACTGCATTTACATTACGTTTAGAATCGTTAGTTACCCAGCGAATAGATTGATTTAATATCTCAGTACCATTTACATAATACTTAACGTATCCGTCCGTATTTGATCCCGTATTTAACTTAACTGATATCTGGCAGTTGTATGTAACACCTTCTTGGATGTAGTATTTCTTTCCAAAATCATTACCAAATTGTCCTGGTTGATCTTTGTAATAAACATAAGGCTGTAAATAAGCACCGCTTCCTTTAGCCGTATTTGATCCGCTTGGGCAATACCACATAAATCTGGCACTTCCTCCGTTACCATCCCATCCTGGATCTCCTCCGGTATTTTGATCTCCAATTAAGATACCATAACCGCATTTACCGCCTCTGCTCCAATAAAATCCATTATTAAATTTTATTTGGAACCAAACCGTGTAAACTCCGGTTGACCAAACACCATACGACGTACATAATCCGCCTGGACATGATAACGTATTGGTTTGTAATGTAATTGTTCTGGCTCCAGCAGTACCTTTTGCCGTAGCTTTACTTTGTGAAGCTGCTGCAGCTTCATCTTTTTCAGCTGTTTGCTGCACTTCTTTGTTAACGCTTTGCGCTTCATTTGGATCTTGATCCTTTTCGCAGGAGCTAAATACTACTGCTGTAATAAATAATAAACTTGTTAATTTTAATAGGTTTTTCATTTTTTAAAACTTTTTAAGGTTAGTAAACAATTAATGGTTAGTAAATAATAGATAGTTATATCATTGGTACTGAAACAGAGAACTTTCTATAGTCCTCATAATCAATATCAATTGACATTACAAAGTTGATTAATAAGAATTTTCAGAGGGGGTAATTAAGTACGATTTTGGGTACACAAAAATCCAAGTAATGCGTTTTAGCCTTATTTTTTAGACTAAAAAAATGTTATCCATAAAAAAAGTGTAAAAAAATTATGTAGTATTTAAAACATCAAACAAAAAAGCGAGTCAAATAAATTAACTCGCTTTTTCTTTAGCATTCTATTATTTTATTTCTCAAACTTTAATTTAAGAAAGCAGATAGATTTAGATTTTACTTTCGTCTGCAACAGCATCTTCCCATTTATCCCAAACTTTAACAGCCGGATTATATCCATCATAACCATAGTTCTGACTTAATTGTCCTTTAATGTTAGGCTCAATAGCCAGTCTATATGGAATTGGCCAGTAATTATTACGCTTGTCCATCGTATAAAATTTTACACCTGGTTTAAGAGAAATACCTGCCGGATATTTGTTGTAAAGGGTATAATGTACAATACGCTGGTACCAGTAACTTCCGCCTGTCGCATCTGTTCCTGCTTGTTTATCCCAATTTTCTTTACTGTAAGTATGTCCCCATTCGTCTGGTTTTCCGCTCAAAGCCAAACAGTGTGAAATACGTTTTAACTCCACATTTCTCCATTCTTCAAGATAAAGCTCTCTACCTCTTTCTGCGCAAATATCACCAATAGTTACCGTAGTATACATTTGCGAAGCTTTTGCTCTTGCTCTTACTGCATTCACATCCTGAGCTGCTCCAGAAGCATTACCTTGATAAAAACGAGCTTCTGCACGTAATAAATAAGTTTCAGCTAAACGATATATGTACAAGTGAGCGCTTGCTCCTGCTGTAGCTCCCTGAAAATCATTTGCTGCAGGATTAGCTTCGGCCACAACATCATGCATAAAGATTTTATAATGTGGGAAATCATACCAGTCACGAATAGAATCTTGTGCTAAAAGCTTTCCAGATGCATCTTTCATTCTAAAACTTTGTCCAGCCCATGCCGCACTTCCTCCTGATCCCGGAGCATATTTAAGATCTTCCATATTTACCCAGTTTCCAACTGCGCTGTTGTGTCTTAAATCTACTTTATCTTCAATTTTATTTACAACCCACATAGGATGCTGTGAATAATAAGAACCACTGATTGTACCAATACCACGTCCTATTGCTCTTTGGTAATCGTATTTTGCATTGTAATTCACTTTATCATTCAATGGAAAACGCGGTGCCGCTGTTTTACCATCAGGAGTAATTAAATTGGCATCGTTCCAGTTAGGTCCAAAAACTCTCATAGAAGCAAATGATAAAAAGGATTGTGCTCCTCCATTTGGTGCTACCAGGATAGCTTCGGTATTTGCAGAAATCACTTTGTTTTCTGGTCTGTGTAAATCCCAGATTACATTTCGTGTAATTGGCCACGCAGTAGGATTTCCTCCCGGATCAAAAATACCTAAAGTATTCTGTACCAAAGAATACCCTGATTGATTAATCAAAATATTAGCTTGTGCTTCTGCTTCAGCAAATCTGCCGGATGCTAAGTAACATTTAATTAATAACTGACGACATGCTCCTTTGCTCACCATACCTACATATCCTATTTTTGCCTGCTCCGGCACATATTCTACAGCTTTCTCCATATCAGCCGTAATCATTTCGATAATAGCTTCTTTTTTAGTAGAATAGTAGCTTTGTTTTGGAGCAGTTAAGATTTTAGTAATCAACGGAATATCTCCAAATTGATAAACTAGGTTAAGATAACGGTAAGCTCTGTGAAAATAAGCCTGTCCGATGTATTTATTTTTAACTTCCTCAGATAACGTTTTTACATTCCCAATATACGTTAATACGGTATTCGCATTCTTAATACCTGTATAAGCTTCTGTCCAGTAAAAACCAAGGTAAACTGACTCACCAACGTCTCTTTGAAAAGGCCCGGTAGGAACAATAGTAGTGGCATAATCCGCAATATTACTTCCTGTATCTGTTTTTCCGTATTGTGCCATATCAGAGAAAATATACTCTGTACCAATAGGCACGCTTACCCCAGCAGCATTAAAATGTATATAATTGTTACGCAGCTGTTTATCACATAATGCTAAAGTCGCCTGTAATCCCGCTTCGGTAGAAAATGTAGATTCAGGTTGATAAATCGAAAGCGGATCTGCATCGAGAAAATCTTTCGAACAAGAACTAGACAACACTGCCAATGCCACAAAAGGCACCAGTATTGTCATTTTATTTTTTATATATGTTTTCATTGTTGGGTAATTATTATAGTTGGAAATTAAAACCTAAATTAAATTGTCTTGTAGCCAATCCTCCTGTTTCCGGATCTCCATAGTATTTCCATTCTTTAGAAGCAGACCATGTTGCTACGTTTTGAACCGAAGCATAAATTTTTATACTCTTAATATGTACACGGTCTAAAAGATCTCTAGGAAGCGTATAAGCCAGCGAAACATTGTCCAGACGAATAAAACTGCGATCATACAATTTTCCTGGTGCAACTGGAGTTCCAGCAGGTCCTTTAGCATCAAGACGTGCCCAATCGTTGGTTGGATTATCAAGTGTCCAATACGGATTTACATAAGGGTTGAAATTGAATTTATACAAACTTGAATCATTGAAAGTATTCATATAATTAGAGTCCAATGATTTGTGTCCCATATAAGAATACATACTGATACCTAAATCCCAATTTTTATAAATTTTGAAATCATTACGAAGTGACCACTGTACAGGAGGCGTTGAAGTACCTAAAAACTGTTTGTCTTTTTCGTTATAAACTGCTTTTTTATAAGGAACACCATCTGCATCTACAGCATCTACATCGTCTGCTGTATAGCTGTTTGCTACTTTTGGATCTCCAGGGCGCTGTCCGTATTTTTGAGCTTCTTTCCACTCGTCTTTCTGCCAGATTCCAGTTATTCTATAATCCCAAATTTGAGAAATTGGTCGGCCTATAAACCATCCGTTAGCCGAATCATCACCTTCTTTTTTTCCAATTACATTACCGCTGGCATCTTTAATATCTACCATGTTGCCGTATAAGGAAATAATTTTATTTTCGTTATACGATATTCCTAATGTAGTACGCCATTCAAAATTTGGTTTTCTAATATTAATGGTATTAATACTCACCTCAAAACCTTGATTTTGTACTTCTCCTAAATTAGTTGCAATTGATGAAAACCCCATAAAACCAGGCAGTGCCTGACTCATAATCATATCGTGGGTATTTTTTCTGTAAACATCGATATTAGCCGTAATACGATCTTGTAAAAAACCTAAGTCAAGACCAATGTTTGTTGAAGCTGTTTTTTCCCATACCAAATCTGGATTTGACATACGATCAAGCGATAAATACTTAATTTCAAGTGCTTTTCCTGAAGGATCTAAATACCCCATTGTTCCGGTATTTACTAAGTTTGCTAAAGAAATGTACGGATCATCAAGCGATCTGTTTCCGTTTTCTCCCCATGACAAACGCAATTTACCTGTAGACATTGGAGCCCAAGTGAACCAGCTTTCATTTTTAAAGTTCCATGCCACTCCAAAAGAAGGGAAAGTTGCATAAGGATTTGAAGCTCCAAATGCTGAGTATCCATCACGGCGAACAGTCGCTGTAAGCATATAACGATTATCAAATGAATAGAAAAGTCTTGCCATTAATCCATCTGCTGTTTCATGCGTGTCTTTTGATCTAAGCTCGCTATTTGCCATTGTTGCCGTATTCACAAGGTGAAACCCTAAATTATCTGTAGGCTGAATATTATAGGCATTCATTCCATCTGACCAGTAACGACGTTCTTCAGCTTCCTGAACAAAAGTTGCTATGATGTGGTGTTTTTCAGCAATTGTATAATCCCATGTTAATGTATTATTCAGGTTGTAATCAAAATTAATGGAGTTATTTCTATTTGCCCCAGTAGTAGCTGCAGGCCAGTTTGGATTTTTTGTTGATCTGAAATAACGATCGTGAAAAAATTGATAACGAGGCGCAATGTTAAACGAATAAGTAATACCCAAAGGCAGTGTTACTTTTGCATTAAAAATACTATTCAATATCGTATATCCAGTCTCTTTCTCCGTATATTGACGTTCGTAGTAATAATTATAATTCTGCCCTGAAACATTTTTCCCCATTGGCTGTCTTTCATAGTTGCCATCTGCATCTCTGAAGGTTCCAAATGGGCTGGTTCTCATCATGTTGTTAAACCCGGAACGTGTATCTAAAGAAGGCGTAATATCTCCGTCTGAACGATCCTGAAAATTAACGTTTGCTCCAACGTCAAGCCAGCTGGTAACTTTAGCATCAATTTTCATATTAGAACGCACTGATTTGTAATCGTTACCCACAATAGCTCCTTGTGCATTTAAATAACCAAAAGACATATAATAATTTACCTTATCGCTTGCTCCTGAAATACTCAAATTATAATCGTGATTAATCCCGGTTCTAAAAGAGCTGTTGCTCCAATCGTGTGTTTTATCTGCCAGGAAATTAGCCATAAGCGAAGGATCAAAATTCAATCCTAAACGTGCTCCCCATACTTCTTTCAAGCTTTTCCCGTTTGTTTGCGCAGGCGGCTGATAAGCCAACCATTGTGCTTCTGTAATACCCCATTTACCCAAATCATTAGGGTTTGCAAAATACCCCGGCCTGCCATTAGCAGTGGTTCCTGATATCCATGCTTCATATTGTCCGGTTGCTTTATTAACGCCATAAGTCTGAGCAGTTTCCCAATCTTCACGGTATTTTAAGTATCCTTCTGGAGAATACACGCTACGATAGGCGCTCTTATTACTAATCGTGGTATTGGTAGTAAAACTCACCATAGGTTTACCTGTTTTACCTTTTTTGGTAGAAATAATAATAACCCCAGCCGCTGCTTTTGCACCATACACAGATGCCGCCGATGCATCTTTTAAAATATCGATCTGGCCAATATCATCAGGGTTAATTTCCGAAAGTTCACCATAAAACTGCATTCCGTCTAAAATAATAAGCGGCGAACTGTGCACACCCTCTTTTCTAGGATCGTAAACAGAACCTTGACCACGAATCTGCATTCTTCCTCCTCCTTTTGCTGAAGGATCGTAACCTACATTTAATCCGGGAGTACCTCTCAAGATATCCTGAACCGTCTGCGGATTTTGGTTTGCCAATCTATCAGGCGATACCTGAACAATAGCTCCCGTTAAATCCTTTTTCTTCATTTTACCGTATCCTACAACTACTACTTCTTCTAATGAAGTGGTCGTTTTTTGCATTTTTACATTAACAGTAGTTTTTCCTTTTACGGCAATTTCAGAATTTACATAACCAAGAAAAGAGAATACTAATACCGAATTCTCATTTTCTACTTTTATAGTAAATTTTCCGTCAAAATCTGTCAGGACAGCATTTTTGCTTCCTTTTTCTAATATGGTTACCCCCGGGAGCGGTAACCCATTTTCATCATTAACCTGTCCGGTAATGTTTTTTTGCTGTTGTACTTTTTGAAAATCTGTTGTACGCTTAGAACTAACAGCATATCCATCAACTTGAGATAAAGAAAGTAAGACACAACACAGCATCATTTTCTTTTTCAAATTAAATCCAGATACGCAATTAGGACTTTTTTTAATCCTAATAAAATTTGTCATTTTTGGTTGGTAATTTGGTTAATTAATTAGTTAGTTTGAAGAAATCACAACCGACACAGGGTGAAATCGGTTTGTGATTTACCGTGCAAATTTGAATAATAATGGTTCTAAGGAGGAGTAATAAAATACGTTTTTGGGGATAAAATAATTTTGGATATATATTTTAAAGCCTTTTTGTCTTAAAAAAATGACAGAATCAAAAAAAATATTTAGAAAAAATACAGAATGTATAAATAATAAGTTTCTCAAGCTTACAATTCATTTTTATACAGAAAAACAGCTGTTTTGCAATTACCGCATTAACAACCTGTTTATAGTTTCCTATAAAATTTCTTGTTACATTTGAAATTAGAAGAAAAACGAATGCACTACCAGTTAAAAAATATACTCTACAGAACTATCATTATCTTGATATTATTCTTTGTGTGTCTTCCCTGCTCTGCCAAAAGAGAAATTAAACTGGTTTTGGATATTCCTGTAAACGAATTCAAAAACAACCAAAACAGCAATCTGTCTGTTACTTGTTTTATAACTAAACATAAAACAGTCAAAAAGGCTTTAGATTCTGTTAAGGATAAAGATTTAAAAAAGGATTTTTCATCTCATTTCTCTGATTTCCAAAAGGTCGTTGCTTCTTCTAAAATCCAAAGCACTTCTTTTTCTGAGAAAAAAGGGTTTCAAATTATTCCTATCTATTTATTACACGAACAATATCTGATTTGATTTTTTAATTGTAATGCTAGCATACTTCAATGATTCTGTTATTGAAGCTTTATCTATTTCTTATAATTAAATTCAAATTACAATGAACAATCAAACCTATTTATATAGCGGCATGTTCACCACGGCATTGCGCTGGGTGGCGGGCTGGACTTATTTTTCTGCTTTTTGGAGAAGACTTATCCTCGAAAACAAACTAAATCCGGATGAAGCAGGATATATTGGAGAAAAGTTCAACCATTTTCTGCCGCATGCATTGGGCATAAAACCCATTATAGAAAATCTGGTTTCTAATCCCGACAGTCTTTGGTGGGCAATGGTTTCTTTTACTATTATTGAAGGAATTGTGGGCCTTTTATTTATGCTCGGCCTTTTTACCCGACTCATGAGCATTGGTGTTTTTAGTCTTGCATTTGGTATTTTATTAGGTTCGGGATGGCTGGGAACAACTTGTCTTGACGAATGGCAGATAGGCGTTTTGGGTGTTGCGGCCGGATTTACCATTTTTATGTCTGGCGGCGGAAAATATTCGCTTGACGAATACTTCATCCAAAAAAATAAATCTTTTACCACTACAAAATGGTTCCGCTTTTTAGGTTCGGGGAATTTGCCGTTAAAAGATCAAACTAGCAGCAAAACAGTATTGATAGGTTCTATTTTTATTTTAGGGCTGACTTTATTCACCAATCAATATTTCCACGGAGGTGTTTATGGAAAATTACATAATCTTTCTGTACGGCCTCATGTTACCATCAGCGAGGCTTCTATTACAAATAACTCTTTAAACTTTACTGTTTTTAGAGATGAAGGTGCGGATGTTTACGGTTCTTTTCTTATTGGCATTGTATTAAAAGATGAACTCGGTAACGTTCTTTTTGAACAAAATCAAAAACAGCTTTCGAGTTTAACCAAAGAGCAAATTAAAAATTATTATACTGCGAAAGTGAAACCCGGTAAACACAGTTTAATTCTGCCATTGGGAGCAAAAGCAACATTAAATTTTCAAATTCCGAAACATGAAAAAGGAAAATATACATTGGAATTAACTGATATCAGCGGTGAAATCTGGACAACAATCATTCAATAAAAATCATTCTTAAACGAAATAATCCCTATGCATAAACACACAGGGATTATTTTTTATTCTGAATTTAGAATCCAGAGATTGTATTTTAGCTTTTTATTTCACAATTACTTTTTTAGAAACCTTAAAAGTATTAGAGCTGATTGTAACTACATAAATACCTTCAGCTAAATTATGATTGATTTTTGCAGATGAAGTAATTTTTTGAGCCAAAACCTTTCTTCCGTTTATATCCGTAACCGTTACAGTTGCAATATCGCCTGCATTTAATTCTGGCAGCACCACATTAAATTCATTATTGATTGCCGGATTTGGATAAATACTTACCAACGAATTTTCGGTCGCGACAACTTCGCTAAATTCTACTTTTTTTGATGTAGTACTTTGAAATTGCCATTGAGCGCTTTCCCAGTTGCTTTGAGCTCCTGCATATTGAGCAGATCCATTTAAGTTTTCGATATGAATCATACTTCCTGTCTGCCATCTGTTTTTAATTCTTACCCATGTAGCGTCAACATTTTCAGTAGACCATTGTGCGCTGTACCAGCCCGAAGAACCCACATTACATTGTACCGCTCCAGTTAAGTTTTCGATATTCATCATATCTCCTGTACCCACATTTTTTAATATAAAATAGGTTGCATCTACCACTACTTTTTCCCATTTGTAATTATTATTTGCTACAGTTGGGCCGTATCCTACATTGGCACCCGCATCATATAAATAATTACCAGTCCATTTGTTTTTAATCGTAAAATAAGTTCCTGTTGCTGTACTTACTGTAATTGCAGCTGTGCTTGTTTTATTTCCATCTGCAGTTGTTACGGTAATCGTGGCTGTTCCGTTAGCAACCGCTGTTACCAAACCTGAACTATTTACGGTCGCAACTCCAGTATTGTTTGAAGCATAACTAACCGCTTTATTCGTAGCATTTGACGGAAGAACCGTTGCAGTTAATTGCTGCGTTGCTCCTACAGCCAATGTTGCGGTTGTTGGACTAAGACTCACACTTGTTACTGCAACACTTGAAGAACTTACTGTTATAGCAGTCGTTGCCGTTTTAGCCCCATCCTGAGTGGTCACCGTAATTGTTGCAGATCCTGTGGCAACCCCAGTTACCAAACCTGAACCATTTACTGTTGCTACACCTGTATTGTTAGAACTGTAGCTTACTGTTTTGTTTGTGGCATTTGCCGGAGCAACTGTTGGTGTTAACTGCTGTGTAGTGCCAACTCCTAAAGTAACTGTTGCTGGTGCTAACGTAACTCCTGTTACCGCAACGGGCGTACTGGAACAGTTCGAAGCTGATGTCCATGAAAACGTTCCAATTGCATTCGTTTCTTCATTAACAGTTGCATTTCCGCCTCTATTAGAATAATTCATATTGCAATACGTACCATTTCCAGCTGGAGAGCCTGCTATAAGAACAAAAAAACCACGGCCCCAATTTCTGTTAAGTGCATTATTTCCAGGATATTCTTTACCTGTTCCGTTAATCGTTATGTCTTTGAAAGAAAGATTATAAATTCCGTCACCTGATCTTTTGCTTATCGAGATTGCATCATTTCTTGAATCTAAAATATCGATGCTGTAAAGCTGTACGTTTTTAACCTGAGATCCTGCATTAGTAGCACTAAAAATATCTATTGCCGGTACCGGATTGTTGTACGTATCATTAAAAGTACCGCAAGCTGTAATAGTTATATCATGTATTTCGTGCATTCCATCATTATTGAATGGCGCTCCCGGAAAATTATTGCTGACTCTGATACCTGCTTCCAGATTGTCTTTTATAATTAAATTGTAAGCTTTGTTATTTTTACCGCCATAAATCGCCAGTCCACAGGCACGCCAGCAGTTTTCTGAAGTATTGTATCGAAACGTATTATTGATACATTCTAATCCGTCTGCAGACCAAATCGCCTGATCGTCATCGCCATTATTTCTAAAATTACAATGCTCTACAATGGCATTTGCAGTTCCTTTACAAAGGTTAATTCCATCAGCATAATTGTTTCTAAAACGGCAGTGAGACAATGTAAAACCATCGGCAATTGCAGGACCTCCCGTATTGTATTGCGCAATCCAGGCACCGCATTCAAAATGTTCTGCCCAAATATTTTTTACCGTTGAACCAGACGTAAATACACCATTTATTGCTTTATATGAATTACTTCTTGAAGCCGAATTGGTCGTTAAATAAAGATCTGAAAACGAAATGTTACTTGCATTGGCACGTAATCCACCGTTTAAACTGCTTGTATTGGTAAAATTAATCTGGGTATACCACATTCCTGCACCAATTAATGATGTGTTAGCCGAACCAAAATACAATTCACGATTCACATTATAAACACCAGTTGGAACAAATATCTTTTTACCGCCGTTAGCATCAATAAAAGTTTGAAGATCACTGCCATTTCCAGTATAAGTCACAGCACCAGCTGGAGCTGTAACCGCTGTTGGAACCGGCTCCATCTCGGCAAAATCCAAATGAATATTTCCTGATTCTCTTACCAGTCTTAAAGTTCCTGAAGCTGGTATTTTACTAGGAAGTTTATAACGAACTTCATCAAAACGCATTCTAGGATTTTGATTCGTAATTCCGTTATTATTTGGATTTCCGTTGCTCCACAAATATTCCCATGACCAGGTAGAAGTCAAAGTAAGCGTGGTAATTTTTGTAGTTCCGTTATACACGCCAATGGTTCCGCTTTGTCCGTCGGGAACGCTGTAACGAATTACAAGTCCGTCAGCTGCTTCAGTAAGTGTCCATTGAACTGTTGCATTTGTCGCAGACATGTTAACGCACTGCTGATCTGTAGCTTCAGATTGAAGATCGGCTTGGTTATAAGATTTTGCAGTAGTGGTGCTTCCGTTAGACAACTGCCCTAAATTTGCTTCATATCTTTTATAAGGCGCATCATAATAGCCGCGCTGTGCATACAGATTTGAAGTTAAGAGCACAAAAAAGACCCCCATTATTACAGGCCAGCATTTGGCTTTTTTAAAAAAAGTAACATGTAATTGTTTTCTCATAATTTTCGGTTTTTAAGTTAGATATTCCTAGAAAAAGGACATATCGAAACTAAACCGAAAAAAGAGGTTTTAAAAAAGATGTAATAAAAATCAAGATTTATTCATCGTTAAAAAACAAATAATACATTAAAAACCAACAACTTATGATTTTTAACCAAATAAAAAATCAAGAATAAATATAGATAATAAACTTACATTTTAAGAGAAAACCAATATGGATTTAAAAAAATTAACATCATTTATAAAGACATTCTCTTTTTTTAAACTTTAAAATGAAAAATTATTTATTTAGAAGCTGAAAAATTATAAAATTAAGGATACAAAAAAATTTAATACATAGCGTGTAATTAATTTCAACACAATAACTATTATTGAATTTGTTGTTCAAACTCCAGCGGAGCATAATATTTATAGCAGTTATATACACCGTGATTTCAAGCTCCAGAGGAGCGAAACATGTTTGTTTAAAAATATGCCGCTCCGCTGGAGCTTTATGTGTGTGGAAATAAATTATTTCTATAAATATGATGCTCCGCTGGAGCCTTTTTTTCTAGTCGGAACTATTTTCTTTTATTCATTATCTATTCCGCTGATATCACGTCGCATTGTGGTAACTATTGGCTTAAATCCTGCTTTTTTATAAGCGTTTACTGCTGCTTCATTATCATGATACACTTCTAATCTGACCTCAGTTATTCCCTGAGATAAAACCCATTTATTAAGCTCATTGATCAATAAACCATTAAGTCCTTTTCCTCTAAATTCAGGATCGACATACATAAAACCAAGATATCCAAAAAGTTCGTGTTTTTGATACGGTTTAGCCTCCCGGATTTGAGCATACCCACAGCCCGCTAGCTGACCTTCGAATTCAATAACCAAAACTTCGGACTTGCTGTCAAGGATAAGTTTCGCAATATCATAATAAAATATTTCGCCTTCTTTTAATGTAGGATCAAAAGGTCTTTCTGCAATTACTAAAAACTGAAGAAATTCTGCAAGTCGTGGCAAATCAGCATTAACAGCTGGTCTAATTGTGATGTCTTTTCTATTTTCGTTCATATTTCAAATATATCGAAAATAAATGCTGCCAGAAAACCATTTTATGCTAAAACTTTTATCAATTATTATTTTAATAAAAACAAAAAACCTCCAAAATCAAATGACTCTGGAGGTTTCTGTATTTTATTGATATAAAAATTACATTTCGTTTAATTCGTTAAACTCGTGTAAAGATTTCAATGTGTTTTCGTAAAACAAGATAGCCGCGATAAGGTTTCCTTTATCAGAATAAGGCATCATTTTTCTTTGAAACTCTACTGTAGTATCTAAGAAAGTTGTAGTACCAACTGCTTGTGCATCTAATATTTTTTTGTGGTCACTATCGTCCGGAATACCTAAATCTGCCATTGTAACACCTGGTTTAGTAACCAAAGCAATATAAGGCAATGTTTTCACTAAAACTTTGATACGTTCAATGTACAATTCTAAAAGCTCTCCTTTTTGCATACCGCTCAATTCTTTTTGATCATGGTATTTACGGATAAGCGCTGTTGTACTGATAATACTTCTTGGAGCATTTTTTGCCTGCGCCGAAACAGCTGCAGTTGTCAAGAAGAAAAGGATACTTAATAGAATAATTTTACTCTTCATTTTCGTAGGATGTAATTGGTTCTTGGTTAGGACAAAAATATACAATTTAACTTAAATTACAACTTTATTTAATTTCTTTTTTTAGAAAACTTTAACACTTAGCCTTTCTGCGGTTTTTATGACTTGATTATTCTAAAACGTCCCGGATATTTTATCCAGATACTTTTCTTATTACCGTAATAATCCATAAATTCTTCACATACAAAAACTGCATGTGCGGTCGACCATGCCACTACACCGCAAAATTCGCTTCCGGATTGTCTTTTTAACTTTTGTATCTGCTTTCCTTTTATAAAACCTAAATATTTATAAATAGTAGGCGTATACACTGCCCCATCTTCTAAATCTTCTAAAGCCTGGTCAAAAGCGGCTTCCTTATCGATAATCTGCTTGTATTTTGCCATTACTGCGTAAGTCAGTATAGCGTATTCTGTAATTTTTTCGCTGTCGCAGTTGTCCTTAATATATACAAAGTCAGCAGAAACTTTGGCTTTGTCTATTTCAGATTGCTTTAAATTAAATGAAGCGTCGTTTTTAAGTGTTATTTTATACAAGCTGTCATTTATTGGTTCGGTTACAAAAAGATTATCTAATCCGTAAACATTTAAAGAAGCTTTAATAAAAGCAATCGACGAGCAATTGGTACGTTCACCCTGTTTAAAGCTTTCAAATATTTTATCTGAACTCAGTTGCGAGTACGAATTTGAATAAGCAAACATTAAAAATAAAAATAAGGAGGTAAACGATTTCATTGTCTTATATTTTTGGGGAACATACTAATTTTACAAATCTATAAAAATCAACTCATATTTTTTTTCACTTCTTAACTTTTATCAAAAATTGTAAAGGATCTTCGGTTTACTGTTAGATTTTTCTGAATTTAGTTAATTAATAGTGCTATTCGCGAACATTCAAATCGATAAATTTAAAAAGAACGTATAGAATGTACCGTTATTTTAAGTATATTTTTTACACATAAAAAAGTATCACAATAAAGCCTTAAAGTGAACTTATAATCTACTTCTATTTCATCATTTTTCTCTAACTTAGCACAGTAAATCTTAAAATATAAGATTAAAACAAACACTGTTTTTCTGCAAAGAACTGAATCAAAAAGCATTACCGTTTTTTCTCTTACATTTTTTCTGGAAAAACACTTTTATAATAATTTTAGTTAATTGAAAACTATGAACAAATTTGATTTTGGAATTGTTGGGCTCGGTGTAATGGGCCGCAACTTACTTTTAAATATTGCGAGCCATAACTTCGCGGCTGCAGGTTTAGATTTAGATACCGAAAAAGTCAACTCGCTGCAACAAGAAGCGGGTCCTGATCATACAATTGAAGCTACAACAGATGTAAAGCATTTTGTAGAGCTTATTCAACAGCCTAGAGCTATTATGCTGCTGGTTCCGGCAGGAAAACCTGTTGACAGCGCAATAGCAAGTTTACTTCCTCATTTAGATAAAGGTGACATTATAATTGATGGCGGTAACACTTATTTTACGGATACAGACAGAAGATTTCTGGAATTATCTGATAAAGGAATTCATTTCTTTGGAATGGGAATTTCAGGAGGAGAAAAAGGCGCAAGATTTGGTCCTGCAATGATGCCGGGCGGTGATCAAAAAGCTTACGAAAGACTTCGTCCTATTTTTGAAGCTATTGCAGCAAAAGTAGACGGCGAACCTTGTGTAGAATATTTAGGAAACGGATCTGCCGGAAACTATGTAAAAATGGTTCATAACGGAATCGAATACGGAATCATGCAATTGATTTCTGAGATTTACGACCTAATGAAAAGAGGTTATAATTTAGATGAAGATACAATTCAGAAAACTTTTGAAGAGTGGAATCAGACTGAAGACCTTAAATCATACCTAATCGAAATTACCGGAAATATCCTGAAACAAAATGATGAAGACGGAACGAGATTGATCAATAAAATCTCAGACTGGGCCAGATCTAAAGGAACAGGAAAATGGACTTCGCAAAATGCAATGGATTTACAAGTACCGGTTCCAACAATCGACGCTGCCGTTGTAATGCGCGATATGTCTAAAACAAAACCGGAAAGAATTGAAGCCGCTAAAAAACTGGTTTGGAACGCCGCCGAAACTAATGTAAATACAACCGAAGCAATTGCAGCATTAAAATCAGCCTTATACTTTTCTATTGTTGTGACTTACGCACAAGGATTAGCACAGCTTCATACGGCTTCTAAAGAATACAATTATGGATTAAATCTGGAAACTGTTGCCAAAATATGGCGCGGAGGCTGTATTATTCGTGCTACTATTTTAGAAGATTTCAGAAAAGCTTATGTTGCCAAATCTGATTTGCCAAACTTACTTTTAGACGCCGGAATCGCTTCAAAATTAAGTGAAAACCAGGCAGGAACAAGAGCCGTTATTCAATTTGCGGTTCAACAAGGATTACCTGCTGCAGGGCTAATGAATTCATTAGCTTATTTTGATGCCTACCGATCAGAAAACCTACCAACCAACCTAATTCAGGCACAACGTGATTATTTTGGAGCCCACACCTACGAGCGTATCGACAAAACAGGTGTTTTCCATACACAATGGTCTGAATAAACAACTATAAGCAACACAACACACACAATGAGTAAGTTCAAAAATATAAATCCAACAATTATTGTAATTTTTGGAGGAACCGGAGACTTGGCAAAAAGAAAACTCTTTCCGGCATTTCAAAACCTGTATCTCGACGGTCGTATGTCGGATAAATTTGAAATCATCGCACTGGGAAGAGCCGAAAAAACCAACGAAGATTTCCGCAGTTATGTATTAGAAAATTTAAACACCTTTTCAAGAAAGAAAGGACTTTCTGATCCCGAAACTCAAAAGTTTCTTTCTCACATCAGTTATCACAGTCTTGATATCGACAATGAAGAATCGTATCAAAGCCTAAATACTAAGATAAACAACATCGATCAGGCTTTTGGAGAACGTGCTAATCGTCTTTTTTACCTTTCGATTACACCTTCTTTCATTACTACGATTTCTAATAATATCAAGAAAATTGGTCTTGCGGCTAATCCAACGCAGGATCGTATTATTATCGAAAAACCTTTTGGTTACGATAAAACATCTGCAATTGAACTTAATGTAATGCTTTCGCAGACATTTAAAGAAGAACAGATTTACAGAATCGATCATTATTTAGGTAAAGAAACCGTTCAAAATATTCTTGCTTTCCGTTTTGGAAATTCGATGTTTGAACCATTATGGAGCCGTAACTTTATTGATTTTGTCCAAATTACAGTTGCAGAAGAAGTAGGCGTTGAAGAACGAGGCGGATTCTACGAAGGCGTTGGTGCATTAAAAGATATGATTCAGAACCATCTGCTTCAAATTTTATGTATGACTGCCATGGAGGCTCCGGCTTCATTAGAAGCAGATGACATCCGAAACCGTAAAGCCGATGTTTTAAAATCGATTCGACGTATTAAACCGGACGAAGTAGATCATTATATTGTAAGAGGCCAATACGACGCTGGAACTATAAAAGGAAAACCAGTTCCTGGATATCGTCAGGATAAAGGAATTGCTCCAGATTCGAATACCGAAACCTATGTAGCGATGAAAATTTATCTGGACAACTGGAGATGGCAGGGAATTCCGTTTTACCTGCGTACAGGAAAAAGAATGGAAGAAAAACAATCTTCTATAATCATACAATTTAAACCTGTTCCGCATTCCTCATTTTCTTATGGAAAAGAAGGTATGACACCAAACAGATTGATTATCAATATTCAGCCTGCAATGGACATTAAACTGCAGTTTATGACCAAAAAACCAGGTCTGTCACTTTCTTTAAGACCGGCAGAAATGATATTTGATTATTTTGCCTGCTCTACCATGTCGCCAGAAGCTTACGAAACCTTAATCGCCGATGCTTTGGCAGGAGATCCTACTCTATTTATGCGCTGGGATCAGGTAGAACAAGCCTGGGACGCTATTGATACCATTCAGCAGGTTTGGAAAACTACGGCACCAACAAATTTCCCTAATTACAAAGCAGGAAGCTGGGGACCTGAAGAAGCCGACGAATTATTGGCGCGCCAAGGACACGCCTGGATTCCAAATACACAAACAAAAGAAGAAATATTAGATGATACAGATTTACAATAATACCGAAGAAATTAATACTAAAGCAGCAGACCTTTTTGTAGAATCGGCACAAAAAGCAATTGCCGAAAAAGGAAAATTCACTGCTGTACTTACCGGAGGTTCTTCTCCAGCAGGTATTTACAAATTATTAGCTTCTGACGATTATAAAACAAAAATCGACTGGAGTAAAGTTTACATATTTTGGGGCGACGAACGCTGGGTGCCGCTTAATGATGATTTAAGTAATGCGAAAATGTCTTACAGTACTTTATTAAGCCACGTTCCTATTCCATCAGAAAACATTTTTGAAATGTATGCCGATGGGGTTACGCCAGAAGAGTATGCCGTTACCTACGAGCAGTCTATTAGAAAGGTTTTAGGCGACGAAGGAAAATTTGATCTTATCTTATTAGGAATGGGAGACGACGGTCACACGGCTTCTCTATTTCCGGGTCAGGAAGTATTAAGCGAACAAACCAAATGGGTTGACGCTTATTACCTTGCACCGCAAAGTATGCACCGCATAACGCTTACGGCTCCGCTGATTAACAAAGCCGAGAAGATTATCGTAGTTGCTTTTGGAGAGAAAAAAGCACCAGCTTTAAAAGAAGTAACAACCGGAGCGTACAATCCTGCACTTTACCCAATGCAGTTAATTAAACCTGTTTCTGGAGAATTACTATTTCTTGTAGACAAAAGTGCTGCAGGTACAAATTAAGAAATTGTTCTTGCAATCTAAATATCAAAGAGTTTATGTTTTTAGCATAAACTCTTTTTTTTGCCGTTATTTTTTCTGCTATTCTACATCCAAAACTATAACTTTGTATAGATGAAAATTTTAGTAGTAGAAGACGACTTTAGAGTAGCCGAGTTGATCCAAAGAGGACTCAACGAACATGGATTTTCGCCTACAGTAGCCTATGACGGTCTGTCGGGAAAAAAATTAGCCCTTAATAATCAGTACGATTTGGTTATTACAGATATTATTTTACCCAAACTCGACGGATTGGATTTATGTAAAGAATTACGCCAGATAAAACCGGATCTGCCTATAATTATGCTGACTGCCTTGGGCTCAACAGATGATAAAGTAGAAGGATTTGATGCCGGCGCCGATGATTATCTCACCAAGCCTTTTGAAATGAGAGAGCTTCTCGTTCGCATCCGGGCTTTACTAAAACGAAGCAATAATGGTACTGCCAACACCTCGGGATTTATTCTGAAATACGATGATCTCGAAATGAATCTGCAGACTAAAAGTGTCAAACGAAATGAGATTGAAATAAACCTTACACCCAAAGAATTCAAACTTTTAGAATATATGCTCCAAAATCAGGAACGTGTTTTATCCCGCACAGAAATTGCCGAAAAAGTATGGGATACACTTTTTGATACCGGAACCAATTTTATAGATGTTTATATTAATTATCTGAGAAAGAAAATTGATAAGGATTACGATAAAAAACTCATCCATACCCGTTCAGGAATGGGATTTATTTTGAAAGCAGAATGAAAATCAGAACCAGGCTGACTATATTATTTACCCTCGTTACTGCCACTATTTTATTGGTATTTGCTGCTATTATCATATACTCTGCAAAAGAAAACAGGGAAAAAGAGTTTTACGCCCTGCTGAAAAAAGAAGCTATTACCAAAGCAAATCTAATCTTAAATGCCGAAATAGACAGCAAAACGCTGCAAGACATCTACAGAAACAACAGAGCAACACTAAATGAAGTCGAAGTTGCCATTTATAATCCTTCTTTTAAACTTTTATATCATGATGCTGTTGATATAGATGTGGTAAAAGAAACCAAACCCATGATCGATGAAATCGCTAAAAAAGGCGAAATACAATTCTATCAAAAAGAATGGCAGGTTATAGGAACCACGTACATATTTCAAGGAAAAAAATACATTATTACCGCCGCTGCATACGATGGTTTTGGATATGTGAAAATTTATAACCTTATCGAAACTTGTATTGTTGTCTTCATCATCTCTATTTTGGTCCTTTTTATGGCGGGTCGTTTTTTCTCAAAGCAAGCCTTTGAACCCATTGTTAACATGACCGATAAAGCAAAAATGATTTCGGCTACAAATCTTGACTTAAGATTAGATGCTAACGAAAGTAAAGACGAAATCTCGGAGCTGGCCTCTACTTTTAATGAAATGCTGAACCGTTTGGAAAATTCTTTCGATTCGCAAAAACATTTTGTTTCTAACATTTCGCACGAATTACGAACGCCTCTTTCCGCCATTATTGCCGAATTAGAACTTTCAACTCATAAAGAACGTAATGTTGATGAATATAAACTAGTTATCCTAAACACTTTACAGGATGCAAAAAAACTGGCAAAACTCTCTAATAGTTTACTGGATTTGGCAAAAGCAAATTACGATCCGTCTGAAATTGCGTTTAAACAGGTTCGCATCGACGAAGTTTTACTAGATGCACGCCAGCAGGTTCAGAAATCAAATCCGAATTACAATATTGCCATTCATTTTGAAAATGATTTTGAAGATGATAATCAGATTTCGGTCAATGCAAACGAATATCTGCTAAAAGTCGCATTTGTAAATTTGTTTGAAAACGGTTGTAAATTTTCTGATGATAAACAGAGTTTGGTCTCCATTTCATTTGAAAAAAATAAAATCAAACTTAATTTTTCTGATAACGGAATCGGAATTTCAACAGAAGAATTAGAACATATTTTCACTCCATTTTATCGAGGCTCAAATAAAACCCACGCCGACGGAAATGGCATTGGACTTTCGTTAACAAAGAAAATTATTCAGCTTCATAAAGGAACAATTTCGGTTTCTTCAAAGAAAAATGAAGGAACAACTTTTACAGTACAGTTCAATTCGCTTTAATTTATAGGAATCGTTTTTAATTTATATGAATCGTTCCTACGGAACTTTATATAAACACGTATAATTATTTCAACGGATTGAAATCCGTTGCTACAATATTTTTCATTCCTACGGAATTTTATATTGATACGTTATTCTTTTTCAACGGATTGAAATCCGTTGCTACAATATTTTTCATTCCTACGGAATTTTTTAATGTTTCCTGAGACCGATTCAAAACAACTTTAAAAAAGAGCCAACGGCTCGGCTTATATTGTAGGGCCGGATTTTAATCCGGTTAAAAAATATTACGCAATAATTTTGAGAGCCGTAGGCTCGGACCATTTATTCTTCCTCTTTCTTCCCTCTATTTTCTTCCCTCTATTTTCTTTCTTCTATTCTCTTTCTTCTATTCTCTCACCTCCATTTACTATCATTTTTCAATCTGTTTTTTTGACACAAAAACGACTTGAATTTCTTTCTAATGAAATTCTAATTTTTTTCTAAAACATCTCTAATGGCCTTTTCTTTAAGGCTGGTCTAATTTTGCGCCGTGGTTATGAAACAGTACTCGCCGTTGTTTTTATATCATCAGAAATTAAAGCGAAAAAGACAATTACCCGGTTTTCAAAAATATTGAAACCCTATTAGAAGAAAAGGAGGCATACCATGATTACAACTTACGAATTTACAACCCGCATTGCACTTGCAGCAAGTTTAGGAGCAGCAATAGGAATCGAAAGACAATGGCGTCAGAAAAATGCCGGACTGCGTACCAACACCCTTGTTTCTCTTGGATCTACTGCTTTTATTCTGCTTTCTGTTTCATTGGGTAATGGAGCCGATCCAAGCAGAGTGGCCGCACAAATCGTTTCCGGAATTGGTTTTCTGGGAGCCGGAGTTATCATGAAAGACGGATTAAGCGTTCAGGGATTAAATACGGCAGCAACCATTTGGTGTTCAGCAGCAGTAGGATCTCTTACAGGAATTGGTTTGTACGGCGAAGCCATTATAGTAAGCGCCGCGGTTATGATTACACATGTACTGCTTCGCCCATTAGGCTTAACATTGAACCGATTACAATCTCTAAAATCCTTTAATATCCCAACAGATTATCTCTTTACCATAAAATGTAAAACAGAAGTCGAAAATCATCTCCGAGTAATGTTAATGCAGCATTTAGGCAACGAAGATTCACTGCTTTTAAAATCACTGACAAGCGATGACAATGATGATCCCTCAATAGCGATCATAACCGCAGAGATAAAGGCCATTACATCTCAGGACAGCCTAATGGAAAAAATGGCCAGCCGCTTAACGATTGAAGAAAAAGTTACAAAAGTGAGCTGGGAAATTATGGGAACTCAGACAGATCTTTAATCATGACATTATCCATTTCTATTGCAGTTCTTTTAATCACTTTAGGGATTACTGCAGATAATTTACTGCTGTCTAAAATGAGTGTGAATACGATTGCTTTTACCAAATCAAAAAAAGCAGTTCTGTTACAGCTTGTCTTGTTTACGATACAATTACAGGTTATAAAATACGGGTATTGGACTGCAGCATTAGTAACAAGCACCATAAAAAGTCAGGACAAATGGCTCGCGATAACCATGCTGTTTTCAATAGCCGTAAAGATGATTCAGGAATTTAAAGTAAAAGTAATACGAAACCATAAAACCTTTCCGGACTTAGACGACTTTTTAAACATTGCCCTTGCTTCATCAGTATATCTTTTTGTGCTGGGTTTTGCTTTAAGTCTCTTAAAGATTGAGCCTCTTACTATTTACAAAACCGTAATTCCATGTTTACTGTTTTTCCTTTTGATTGGCTGGTCTTTAAAATATTTCAATTCGGTTAAGGCCATTCAATTAATCAAAATTTCAGCCATAGTTATGATTTTCAGCGGAATCATAATTTTTTTAATCAATACTATTTAATAATTACAACAATGAGTGCAAAAGAGAAAATTAAGCACCCCTTCTATTCCTTGACAAACAACGGAATGAACGAAGGAACGACTACAAAATTGCGAAACGCTTCCCGAAGCGATTCTAATTTTGTCTATGCTATGCTCGAGAGTTCAGAAGCAGGAATTAGCATGCCAACTTCAAACGAACGTATTAAAAAATACGGCCCTAATGAAGTACAGCATGATAAAGCACCCTCATGGCTAAAGCAATTATTTAAAGCTTTTATTAATCCGTTTATTTTCATCCTGCTGGTTATAGCCATCATATCTTTTGTTGTAGATGTCTGGCTTGCTGCACCGGGAGAAGCCGATTATAAAACCATTATTATGGTGGCAGTTATGGTGCTTTTTAGTGCTTTACTACGCTTTTTTCAGGAGTTTAGAAGCAATCAGGCTGCAGATAAACTAAAAAGTATGGTAAAAACCACAGCAACAGTGCTTCGAAAATTTATGGGCAAAAGAGAAATTGCCATGACAGAACTGGTTCCGGGAGACATTGTTTTCTTATCTGCCGGTGATATGGTGCCTGCTGACTGCCGTATTATGCAAAGTAAAGATTTATTCATCAGCGAATCGATGCTGACAGGAGAAGCTTTGCCGGTAGAAAAAACATTTCTGCCCATTCGCGATGCCGATACTAAACAACCTGTAGAACTCAATAATCTTTGTTTTATGGGAACCAATGTTGTAAGCGGTACAGCAATGGCAATTGTGGTGGCAACCGGAAACCGAACTTATTTTGGAAGCATCAGTAAAACTATTCTGGGCAACAGACCAGAAACTGCTTTTGATATCGGGATAAACAAAGTTAGTTATCTCTTGATTCGTTTCATGCTGGTTATGGTTCCCGTAATTTTTCTGGTAAATGGTTTCCTAAAAGGAGACTGGATGCAGGCTTTATTATTTGCCATTGCCGTTGCAGTGGGATTAACTCCTGAAATGCTGCCTATGATTGTGACTGCCAATTTAGCCAAAGGCGCCATGAATATGAGCAAACATAAAGTGATTGTAAAACGATTAAATGCTATTCAAAATATAGGTGCGATGGATATTCTTTGTACAGATAAAACCGGCACGCTGACTCTGGACAAAATTGTACTCGAAAAACATTTAAATGTTCTGGGAACAGAAGACGACGAAGTTTTAAAATGGGCTTACCTGAATAGTTTTCATCAAACGGGATTAAAAAATATACTCGATAAAGCAGTTTTAGAGCATGTTGAACTTCATGATTATTTAAAAGTAGAAGAATACTTCATGAAAGTAGATGAAATTCCTTTTGATTTTCAACGTAGACGTATGTCAGTTATTTTGAAAATGAGAAACGGAAATCATCTTTTAATCTGCAAAGGAGCTGTCGAAGAAATTCTGGATTTGTGTTCTCACAGTTTCGATCCGGGCGAAGATAAAGAGCTTCACCTTGAAAACGACAAAGTAATCCCGATGGATAAAAAGATGCACAATACGGTTTTACAGACTTCTAAAAAGATGAACGAAGAAGGCTTAAGAGTTTTATTAGTTGCCATAAGAGAGTTTGACGGAAAACATCCTCTAACCTATTCTGTACAAGACGAAAACAATCTAACCTTAACTGGATTTATTGGTTTTCTTGATCCTGCAAAACCATCGGCAAAACCAAGTATTGCAGCGCTTCAAGGGTTAGGAATTGGAGTTAAAGTTCTTACCGGAGATAATGAAATCGTAACCAAAAAAATATGTAACGATGTTGGAATTCCGGTAAAAAACATTGTTCTGGGCACCGAATTAGAAACCATGACACAGCAGGAACTAACAGATCGCATTGAGGATGTTTCCATTTTTGCCAAATTGAGTCCACTTCAAAAAGTAAGAGTTGTAAAAGCATTACGCGAAAAAGGACACACCGTTGGGTTTATGGGCGATGGTATAAATGATGCCGCTGCGCTTAAGGAAGCCGATGTAGGTATCAGCGTAGACACTGCTGTAGATATCGCCAAAGAAAGTGCCGATATTATTTTATTAGAAAAAGATTTAATGGTACTGCGCAAAGGAGTTATTTACGGCCGAAGAACCTTTGGCAACATCATCAAATACATCAAAATGACCGCCAGCAGCAACTTTGGTAATATGTTCAGTATGCTTGGAGCAAGCGCTTTCCTGCCTTTTTTGCCAATGCTTCCGGTACAATTATTAACTCAAAATTTATTATACGATATATCGCAAACCGCTATTCCGTGGGATCGAATGGACGAAGACTTTTTGAAAAAACCTAAAAAATGGGATGCTTCAAGTATCCAGAGATTTATGTTTTTCATTGGCCCAATCAGCTCCATTTTTGACTTTGCAACATTTGCTCTGATGTTCTTTTACTTCAAAGCAAACAGCCCGGAACTCCAATCGTTTTTTCAAAGCGGCTGGTTTATAGAAGGATTGCTTTCTCAAACACTGATTATTCACATGATACGAACTAAAAAAATTCCATTTATACAAAGCTGGGCAGCAACACCTGTAGTGGCATTAACAACATTAATCATGCTGGTAGGTATCGCAATTCCGTTTTCGCCATTAGCACCTATGTTAAAAATGCAGCCGCTTCCGTTAAGCTATTTCCCATTTTTATTTGGCATACTAACGTGCTATTGCCTGCTTACACAATTTGTTAAAACATGGTTTATCAAAAAATTCAATCAGTGGTTATAAAATTAAACGTATGAAACTAAAAACTAAAAACAGTAAACAATTCGAATGCAAAAATCTCTTAGTAACACTAATTGCTGCGGCCGCATTAACTGCCTGTCACAATAAAACCGAAACGAAAGAAAACGAGTCTTTTTCTTTACAAGGCGATACCATTGTAGTTCCGGCAAAATCGATGATTGCTTCTAAATTAAAACTGGAAACCGTAAAAAATGAACCTTATGAATTTGAATTACAAACTGCCGGTACAGTGAAGGCAATTCCGAACTCGTATGCCGAGATTGCTCCGCCATTTTCCGGAAGAGTAACCAAAGTATATGTAAAACTGGGCATGAAAACCCAGGCCGGAACACCGCTTTTCGAAATGGTTTCACCTGATTTTACAGATGCACAAAAAAACTTCTTTCAGGCAAAATCCGGTTATCAAACTGCTAAACTTTCTTTAAAACGCCAGCAGGATTTAAAAGCTCACGGCGTAGGTTCTCAAAAGGATTTGGAAGAAGCAGAAACCAGTTTTGAAGTCAGCGAAAAAGAATACCAAAATGCCGCCGCCAGCTTAAAAATATTTGGGGTTAATATCAACAAATTAGTTTTTGGACAGCCATTAGTAGTTACTTCTCCCATTGCCGGAGAAGTAATTGCCAATGAATTGGTTATGGGACAATTTTTAAAAGAAGAAGATGCTCCCAAAGCCAAAATTGCCGATCTGAAAAAAGTATGGGTTGCGGGACAGATTAAGGAAAAAGACATTCGGTTTATTCATGAATTAGATAAAGCCGAAATTCAGGCTGGAGCTTATCCCGACAAGAAAATTACAGGAAAAATATTTCATGTTGATGAGATAATCGACGAAACGACCCGAAGCGTTCAGGTTTTAATTGAATGCGCCAATGCTGATCATCTGCTTAAACCCGGCATGTATGTATCTGTAAATTTTACCGATACACCCGTAAATACGCTGTTTGTTCCAGCAAAAGCGGTACTGCAATTCAACGACAAAAGTTTTGTATTTGTAAAATTAGCCGACGGAAAATATGCACGCCGTTATGTAGAAACCGGAGTATCACAAAACGGGAAAATAGCAATCCAGTCAGGACTCCAACCAAATGAAACTATTATAAGTGAAGGAGCCTTTTATCTCCTTGAAGCAAAATAATCTGGAAATTAACCCAATCCCGATACACATCGGGATCAAAGTTAAAATCATTAAAATCTTTTATCCCGATAGCTATCGGGAGTGGCCAAAAAAATCGTAAAGCAAGCAAGCACAAAACCTTAGAACCTTAGTATCTCAGAACCTCAGTACCTCAAAAAAAATGAAAAAAAATATATTCGAAACAACAATAGCAAAACGCTGGCTGATTCTGGCGTTATTTCTGCTCCTCTCCTTATTTGGCTATTATTCGTGGACACAGCTTTCGGTTGAAGCCTATCCCGATATTGGCGATGTCACTTCGCAGGTGGTAACACAGGTTCCCGGACTTGCCGCAGAAGAAGTCGAACAGCAAATTACGATTCCAATTGAGCGTGCCATTAACGGATTACCCGGAATGCATGTTATGCGAAGCAAAAGTACTTTTGGCTTATCTATGGTTACCATTGTTTTTGATGATGGTGTCGAAGATTACTTTGCCCGAGCCCGAATTCAGGAACGTTTAAACGATGTTGAATTACCTTATGGAGCAGCGCCTGGTTTAGATCCGCTTACCTCTCCTACGGGTGAAATTTATCGGTACATAATTGAAAGTAAAGGTTACGATCTGCGAAAACTAAGTGAATTACAGGAATATACAATTGTACCTCGTATAAAACAGGTTTCGGGTGTTGCCGATGTAACCAATTTTGGAGGAATCACAACACAATATCAAATTGAATTGGATCCGCGCAAAATAGAACAATACGGATTATCGCTGAGTGAAATAACCGAAACGATCGAAAAAAACAACGCCAATGTAGGCGGCAGCGTCATCAATCGCGGTGATCAGTCGTATGTAGTACGCGGCATTGGTCTGGTGAAAAATCTCGATGATATGGGCCGAATTGTAGTAAAATCTGTTAACGGAGTTCCGGTTTATCTAAATGATATTGGAAAACTTAAATACGGAAATCTGGAACGCAAAGGCGCATTAGGATATACAGATAAACGAGGCGTTGATTACTCGGATAATATTGAAGGAATTGTGCTTTTGCTAAAAAACCAAAATCCATCAGTAGTATTAAAAGGAGTTAACGAAGCCGTAGCCGATCTTAACAAAAATTACCTTCCGGAAGGCGTTAAAATTCATGCTTTTCTGGACAGAACCAATTTAGTAAACACTACTCTTACCACCGTTTCGCATACATTGCTGGAAGGAATGGCGCTGGTTATTATTGTATTAATTGTATTTCTAGGCAGTTGGAGAGGCGCGTTATTAGTCGCTATTACAATTCCTATTTCGCTTTTGATTGCTTTTATTCTAATGAAATTCACGAATATTCCGGCGAATCTGCTTTCGCTTGGCGCCATTGATTTCGGAATTATTGTCGACGGCGCGATCGTAATGATGGAAACTATTCTGAAAAAACGGGAAGATGACGAAACTAAAGAACTCACCGAAAACAGCGTTGCCAGCAGCGTAAAAAGTGTTGCGCGTCCCATTTTCTTTGCCACTCTTATCATCATCACAGCATACCTGCCATTGTTTGCTTTTGAAAGAGTAGAGAAAAAGTTATTTACGCCTATGGCATTTACTGTTGGTTATGCGCTTTTCGGTGCTTTATTGGTTGCTTTATTACTAATTCCGGGACTGGCTTATTTTATTTACCGAAAGCCTCAAAAAATGTATCATAACAAATGGCTGGATAAATTAACGAGCGCTTATCATAACCGAATTCAAAAAATAATGCAGGCACCTAAAAAGGTATTTGCGCCTTTAATAGCCGTATTAGCCCTTGCTTTAGTACTTACCATAACCGTTGGAAAGGATTTTTTACCGCCTTTAGACGAGGGTTCAATCTGGCTCCAGGTTTCGTTACCGCCGGGAATCACTTTAGAGAAATCTAAAGAAATGAGCGATAGCCTGCGTCACAGGACTTTAAAACACGAAGAAGTAACTTATATGATGGTGCAGGCAGGACGAAATGATGACGGAACCGATGCCTGGACGCCTTCTCACTATGAGTGCAGTGTGGGTTTGAAACCTTACAGCGAATGGAAATCAGGAAAAACGAAAGAAGACCTTATCAAAGAACTTGCGGCTGAATATGCGACTATGCCCGGTTATAATATTGGTTTTTCGCAGCCTATGATCGATGGTGTAATGGATAAAATTTCGGGAGCACACAGCGAATTGGTTGTAAAAGTATATGGCGAAGATTATAAAGAAACCCGACGAATTGCCGAAGACATCATCAAAACGCTGAAAGACGTTAAAGGTGCTGTTGATCTGGCTATCGATCAGGAACCGCCGTTACCGCAGATACAAGTAATTGCAGACCGTCAGAAAATTGCGCAGTATGGTTTAAATGTAGATGATGTATCTGAACTTATCGAAGTAGCTATGGGAGGAAAAGCCGTTTCGCAGATTTTTGTAGGCAACAAAGTCTATGATATTACAGCAAGATACAATGAAGAAAGCCGTAATAATCCGGAAAAAATAGGAAACTTAATGCTCACAAATTCAGAAGGCGTAAAAATTCCTTTATCACAAGTATGCGATATCAAACTCAATACGGGAGAAAGCACCATTGCCCGCGAAATGAACAAGCGTCATCTTACCGTTCGTTTAAACCTGCGAGGCAATGATTTGAGCTCTTTTCTAAAAGAAGCGCAAGCCAGAATCGAAAAAGAAGTAAAATACAATCATGACGAATTTAAAATAAAATGGGGAGGCCAATTTGAAAATCAGGAACGCGCCTACGGTCATTTGGCTATTATCGTTCCGTTAGCACTTGCCATTATGTTTGTACTGCTGTACGGTGCGTTTGGAAAATTCCGTCAGGCTGGATTGTTAATGAGTATCGTTCCTCTGGCATTATTTGGCGGAATGCTGGCTTTAAATGTTCGCGGTATGACTTTAAATGTTTCCTCGGCAGTAGGTTTTATAGCCTTATTTGGAGTCGCCATACAAAATGGAGTTATTATGATTTCACATATTAATCAGCTTCGCAAAAACGGAATGACGCTTATCGAATCGGTAACCAATGGTGCAAAACAGCGTTTCCGTCCTGTTTTAATGACAGCCACAGTGGCGGTATTAGGATTATTGCCTGCTTCCCTCGCAACAGGTATAGGCAGCGATGTACAAAGACCTTTGGCAACGGTTATTGTTTACGGACTTTTATTTTCTACTATCCTGACCCTTTTTGCTTTGCCTTCACTTTATTATCTCATCGAGAAAAAATTTGATTGGGCAGAAACCGCAAAACAACACGAAACTGATTCTCAATAAAACGATATTTATGATTAAAAATATAAAACAAAAATGGGTTATACTTTTGATATTGCTGGTTTTTTCGGCAGTATCAAATGCCCAGATTGATACGACATTCGTTTCGGTAAAAATGAACTATCCTGATTTTCTTTCTTTGGTCAGTAAAAATAATCTGGGATATGCAGCCGAAAAGTTTAATGTAGATATGGCACAGGCTAATACTGAAGCTTCAAAAGTTTTTCCGGATCCGGAACTGGCTGTAGGTGCAAGTGATAATGGCCAGCGCAGAATGCAGATGGGTTATGGTTTTTCTACCGAATTAAGCTGGACGCTTGAATTGGGAGGTAAACGAAAAGCCCGAATAAATGTAGCCAAAAGTACCACGGAACTAACCAAAACTTTGTTAGAAGATTATTTTAGAAACTTAAGAGCCGAAGCCACTTTAAATTATTTAACCGGATTAAAACAGAAACAGATTTTTAAAGTGCAGTTCAACTCGTATACAATCCTTAAAAACATTGCTGCTACAGACAGCATCCGTTTTAAACTTGGAAGTATTACGGAGATTGATGCCCGTCAAAGTAAACTGGAAGCCAATTCAATGCTAAATGACGTCTACCAAAGTGAAGCCGATTGGAAAACCGCTTTATTAGAATTGGGTACAATGCTGGGAAATCAAAAAGCAGATACGTTGTATTTACCTTCTGGTGATTTGACAAAATTTGAACGCCTATTTAATTTGAATGAACTTATCGTTACGGCTCAAAACAATAGAACCGACTTGCTTGCGGCTCTTAAAAACAAAAATGTCGCACAAGAAGTTTTAAAATTAACCAAAGCCAATAGAGTTTTGGATTTGGGATTGAGTTTTGGTGTAGAAAATGCTTCTGTTGTTACTAATGTCGTGGCTCCTACTCCATCTTCTAATGCCGTTTCTGCCGGGATTACGATTCCGCTTAAATTTTCAAATCAAAACAAAGGAGAATTAAAAGCTGCTGAATTTAGTGTACAACAAGCTGACGTTTTGTACAAACAAACGGATTTACAAATTCAAACTGAAGTTCGGAAAGCATGGTTTGCTTATCTCACCGCACAAAAACAAGTTAAACAGTTTGATACGGGTTTATTGGCTGATGCAAAAAAACTGCTGGACGGAAAAGTTTATAGTTACAAACGAGGTGAAACCACTTTGCTTGAGGTATTAAATGCACAGCGAACTTACAACGAAACACAGCTTAGTTATCACGAAACCCTGTACAATTATGCCGCGGCTTTAGTAGAACTGGAAAAAACAGCAGGTATCTGGGATATTAATTTTTAAAATCTGTAACAATGAAAAAAATCTATATAATCTTATTCCTGCTCTGTTCTCTCTTAAAAGTTAATGCACAGGAAACTGGACTTACTTTTGGAATTAGCGCTGGTATAAACGGATCCTCACTAAATGGGCAGAATGTAGACAGTTTATCAACAGGCGGAGCGCCAAAAAGCTTAACAGGACAAACCATTGGAATTACCCTTGACAATAAAATATCAAAATACTTTGGATTAAAACACGAGGTGTTTTACAGCCGAAAATTGATGTCGCTTCAATTAAATGATACGCTAAACGGCGATTATAAAAGTAAATTTAAACGCCAGTATATGGAATTATTTCCTGTCAGTCCTGCTTTTTATTACAAAGGAATACAGCTTTTTGCAGGTCCGTATATTGGAATTTTACTAAATGCTTCCTTACAACGCAAAGATGCCGACGGAAATTTATATATCGATACATCACTCTACGGAAACGGTACAACGCCAAGTAAATACAGCCAAAAAATGGATGCCGGATTTACCGCTGGTTTAAATTATGAATTCTCAAACGGTATTCGTTTAGGAGGCAGATACATTAAAGGATATGTTCCGCTTATTGAAAATGCCAATACCAAACCACAATGGAAAATTTACAACGAAAGTTTCTTTGTCACGATTGGCTATACTTTTAAAAATCCGTAAATAAATACCCTTTTTTTGCTCCAAAAAAAAAAACTCTAAATATATAATTTAGAGTTTTTTGGTTTCTGCTATATTAATTCAGTTTATAATTATTCGTTCGTTCAGTACTGCTCTCGCTTTTAAAATTAAAGCAATCACGGCACTTACTAGTATAAACAAAGAGATAAACAAGATTGCTAATACAACCAGCAGCCCTTTTATTATTTTCCAGGAATTCATTGTTTTAGAACAAACGAACAGACAATCCTGCCTGAATTTGCTGGCTGTTTGCTTTTTCGCCAAAGTTGCTCACATCAGAAAATCCCCAGATGTATCTTCCATAAATCGTAATGGGTCTTATATTGATTTCGGCTCCGGCAACAAAAGCGAAATCAGATTTTTTGAAAAGTTTTTTGCTGTTATTTAAAACACTTTGATTACCGCTGGCCAGAAAACTAAACTGCGGACCCGCCACAAAACTAATTAATCCTTCACTGTTTAAACGCAGTAACACTGGCACACTGACATAATTAAGGCTTTTTCCTCTTTTGAAAGCATTATCTAAAATGTCTTTATAATTATCTGTGATTTTAGTATTGGTCTGATTGAAAAGCACTTCTCCCTGAATACCTAGAAAATCAGTAAAATTATAATACGCAAAACCACCAAGCTGATAACCCAATTCGAAATCGCTGTCGAAGTTTTTGCCATCTAGTTTATTTAAGTTTACTCCTCCTTTAGCTCCAAGATGTACCTGACTGTAACTAAATAAAGATAGGAATAAGGCTGCGGCGGTAATATTTTTTTTCATTTTTAATCTTTTAATTTGTCTCGTAATCATGTTTTTTAAAGAAACGGCAGATTTAAAAACCGTCGTTTACTATTTATTTTTTCTGGTAATTTGAATATTCTGTAATGGTTTGAATGTTGGTTGCCTGTCCTATAAATTTAGCTTCCATCGTAAGGTTTTCGCTTACCGGAACAAATTGTTTTGCTTCGTCATTCCATTTGTATTTCAAGACAATATCAAATTTATCGGCAGTAAGAATATTTACTTTTACCGGCTTTTCGTTAAGCGTTTGTATCTGGTCCAGTTTTTTCGTTTTAAGGTTGATCGTCATATAAAATCTACAGTCTTTTACAAAAGCATTTTCTTTTGTAAGATTGCTTGGATCGACTTTATAACTAATTACCAGCTGATCTGGTGTTTCTTTTTCAATTTTATAAGTTGTATCATCTGTAGGCGTTGTTCCTGCTGCTTTACTTTGATTTTTTCTAAAAGAATTTACGGCAGATTTCGATGGTGATTTTCCATCAATAGAAACAACACTCCATTGTTCTACACCTGAAAGTGAAGGATCAAATTTTGCAATTGTTTCAGTTTCCTTAGCGCTTGTTATAACGGTTTGTTTATAATCGAAGGCAAGATTATCAGGTCGTTTCGTTTTTTCGGGATTCAGAATACTGGAGTCAATTCCGTATTTAAAAAAGACATCCAATACTTTTGATTTTTGTGCCGATGCCGAAGAAGCAAACATTACCAAGAAAAAAAGAATTACTGCATTACTTTTATAATTTTTCAATCCCGAATTCGACTTTGTCATTACCATTTTTTTTTCCATTTTTATCATATTAATTGTTATAATTATGGCGCAAAAATAGTATTGGTCTATCGCTTTCAGGAGAATTTATTAAGTGAAACGGCGAATCTCTCAGGTGAATCGTCAATTTGGGATATTGAATTGAAATGAAGTCGTTTCTTTTGCGAAACCCTTTATAAACAGTACCTTTACAGCCGATTAAATCAACAAAAAGTGCTTCGGTTTTATTTTAAAATCCTTTTATTTGCACTCTTAAAAAAGGAATCTTGTGAATTACACCGACGAAATAACTGAACCACCAAAAAAGAGCCACCAAAAAAGTCTGCTCCTTATTACGTTTTTATTTTTAGGCTCTTACTCTACGCTGTTTATCATATTTCCGTTTTCGTACTGGAGGGAATATTTTAACTTACCGCCGCATTTGATGCTGCTGGATATTTTCACTAATATTCTTTTCTGCGTCGTTATTTTGGTTGTCAGTCTTTTTATTGACAGGGTTTTAAACAAGAAAATATCCTGGATGGTTCATCCTGTAAAACGTTTGATCATTCAAATTATATTTCAAACTTTTGGAGCCTTGTTTGTCATTATTTCTTTAAGCATCATTTACTACATTTATGGAGATTATCTAACTATTATTCAGCCGGTTAACATAGGAGTTCGGGAAGCAGTATATACCATTATTTCGATCATATTATGGGCATTGATGGTAAGTGCCCTTAATACAGGTGATTTTCTGCTGAAAAATTGGAAAAACGCGACTTTAAAAGCAGCCGAATACAAAGTAAAAGCAGCCGAAAATAAACAAATAGCCGCCGAAATAGAACTGCAGGCACTCAAATTACAACTCGATCCGCATTTTGTTTTTAATAACCTCAGTGTGCTTTCGGAGTTAATACTCCAAGATCAGCAATTGGGATATGATTACACTGAAAATTTCGCCAAAGTCTACCGCTATTTATTGGTTAATTCTAAAAAGAAACTGGTTCCGTTACAAGAAGAACTTCACTTTCTAGATGCGTATCTTTTTCTTATTCAGAACCGTATGGGAGATGGATGCAGTTTTCATATCGACATTGACAAATCAAAACTGAGTATGCAGATTCCGCCCATTACATTACAGCTTTTTATTGAAAATGCCCTGAAACATAATCGCACGGAAGAAGAAAATCCATTGGTGGTTAAGATTTATTCTAATGAAAATGACGAATTAGTGGTATCGAATACTATTTTGCCGCTCATTAAAAAAGCCTATTCTACCGGAATTGGATTGAAAAATATTGTAAATCGTTATGCTTTATTAAGCGATCGAAAAGTTTCTATAGAAGAAAATACGGAGACTTTTACCATAAAAGTACCACTCATCAAATGAATACTATAAAAAAAATATTAATCCTTGAGGATGAAAAACTAAATTCTGAAAGAATTAAACGTTTGATAATCAAAATAAAACCCGATGCAGAAATTGTGGGTGTTTTGTCGAGCGTTAAAAATACTGTTGCCTGGCTTTCTGAAAACCAATCTCCGGACCTTATTCTTATGGATGTGCAGCTGGCAGACGGGCTCAGCTTTGAAATTTTCAATCTCACCACTCTTACCTGCCCTATTATATTTACAACGGCTTATGACGAATATGCTATTAAGGCTTTTAAATACAATAGTGTTGATTATCTTCTTAAACCAATTGAAAAAAACGAACTGGAAGCAGCTATTATCAAATTAGAAAATTCTTTACAACAGCCTGTTAGTCCCAATTCACAGATTCAGGAACTGCTTGCCTACATGCAGCCAAAGGAATATAGAAACCGTTTTTTGATACCGTACAGAGACGGTTACAGAAAAATTGATGTAGAAGATATTGCGTGCTTTTACTCCAACCTCAATATTAATTATGCCTATTTATTTAATGGTGAAGAAGTTGTAGTACCTCATACGCTTGAAGCACTTGAACAAGAATTGAATCCAAAAAGTTTTTTCAGGGCAAACAGACAGTATATCATTCATATAAATGCTATTGAAAAAGTTAATAATTATTTTAATGGCAAACTGAAACTCAAAATAAAACACAGCAAAGACGAAGCTGTAATTGTAAGCCGTACAAAAGCTTCACTGCTGAAATTGTGGTTGGATTATTAAAAAAACTTTTTGTAGTCTTATAAAAATCAATACATTTGTCGCTCATTCAGAACAGAAAATGAAAAACTTAATTAACATCTCAATTATCAGCATTATTATCATTCGATAATGATCAGGGATGTTATATAAATAAGTACACAGATACAATTTAAAAACCTCCCTATTTGGGAGGTTTTTTTATTTTAAAATAGTATGAAAAATTCAGTACAAACTATTATTAGCGCAATTATCATTATTCGTATACCATGACGAGGCAGGATTCTATTGCATAATAAAAACCTTTCTCAGTCAAAACGAGAAAGGTTTTTTTATTTCTACAAAACACCAATTACAAATCATTCCAATACAATTCAACTTTAAAATGAAACAAGAATATACTTTAACGGCTTACACAGAAGATCAAATGGGATTACTGAATAAAATAACAGTTATCCTTTCCCGACGAAAAATCAATTTAGAAAGCCTTAATATCTCTACCTGCGAAATCGACAAAATGTACCGATGCACTCTTGTTATAAACGATACTTTTGAAGTTGTTAGAAACGCAGCTCTTCAAATCGAGAAAATTATCGAAGTTTTTAAATGTTACTACAGTACAAACGACGAAATTGTATGGAAACAAATGGGATTATTTAAAGTTAGGACTTCGAGCTTCATCAACGACGAAAACATGAATCATTTGCTTAAAAAATACAACACCAGATTTATCACAATCGAAAAAGAGTTCACGGTATTTGAAGCAACGGGACAAGAAGAAGAACTTAATAATCTGGTTTTGGAGTTAAAGCAATTTGAATTAATCGAATTTATAAAAAGCGCCAGAATTGCTCTAACGCTTAATAGTGAATCTTTTGACTTTTTATCTGATTCTCCGTCATCGCAATAGTTATCGGGAGTTTTGACAATGATAAAAACAAATCTGTTTAATCAGCGTCATCTGCGTGCCATCACGCAAAGCCAGCATCATATCTTTAGTGAGATTGCTTCGTTCCTCGCAATGACAAAAATGAGAATATGTGTTGCAAGTTATAATTTGAAACGTCCTGTTTCATATTACATCTAATTTATTGAGTTGCAAGTTATAATATGGAACAATGTAAGCGCTTCCTCCTTACGATTACTCCTTTTATATGCCATATTTTTGAATGACGCAATATAATTGACGTCAAGTATTGATATCTACCTACTTAAAAAAAGCAACTATGGATTGGATTATTACTACCTTAAAAGACTATCCCGAACTAGCCGTTTTTCTTACCTTATCCTTAGGCTACTTTATTGGAAAATTTAAAATTGGAAGCTTTTCGTTAGGAACCGTAACCAGCGTTTTATTGGTGGGAGTTTTAGTTGGACAATTAGATATTGTAATTTCTCCAAATGTAAAATCGGTCTTTTTTCTCATGTTTCTATTCGCTGTTGGATACAGTGTTGGGCCCCAGTTTTTTGGAGGTTTAAAGAAAGACGGACTTCCGCAGATGTTTTATGCTGCAATAGTATGTGTACTTTGTTTAATATGTCCATACCTGATAGGCAAAATTATGGGGTACGATATGGGCTTAACCGCTGGTATGCTTGCAGGTTCTCAAACTATTTCGGCAGTTATCGGCGTAGCTTCGGATACCATAAATCAATTAGGAATTCCAGCTGATCAAAAAGCAGCACTGATTAACAAAATTCCGGTTGCGTATGCTGTTACTTATATATTCGGAACAGCGGGATCGGCTTGGTTATTGGCTTCTTTAGGCCCTAAATTATTAGGCGGAAATCTGATCGAAAAAGCCAAAGAACTTGAAATTCAGCTAGGCGGAGATGCGATTGGCGATGATCCAAGTATTGCATCTGCTTACGACAGGGTTATTTATAATGCGTATCAGATTTCGGCACTTTCCTATGCCTGCAATAAAACCGTAGCAGAAATTGAAGCAGAGCTTGAAAGTAAAGGCAGACGTTTGTTTATACAACGCATCCGAAAAAGAAATGAAATTATAGACGCTTCTCCAAACACCGTAATTAAAGAGAATGACATTATCGCGCTGGGCGGAAGACGAGAGTTTATGATGAACTACGTGGCTGTAAATGAAAAAGAGGTTTTAGATATAGAACTTCTTAATTTTCCGGTAGAAGTACTAAGCATACTAGTTGTAAAAAAAGAAGTAATAAACAAAACCCTTGCCGATTTAAGACATATAAAATTCATGCACGGTGTTGTGGTTCGGTCTTTAAAAAGAGCCGGAATTCAAATGCCAATACTGCCAAATACTCTTTTAAACAAAGGAGATATGATTGAACTTATTGGTATTAAAAAAGATGTGGACCAAGCGGCTGAACATATTGGCTATCCTGACCGACCTACCAATTCTACCGATATGGCATTTGTTGGTTTAGGAATCGTACTTGGAGGTCTCTTTGGCGCCTTAAGCATTAAAGTGGGCGGAGTTCCTATAAGTCTGAGTACAAGCGGCGGAGCCTTAATCTCTGGTTTGTTTTTTGGTTGGTTAAGAGGCCAGCACCCTACTTTTGGCCGTATTCCGGAACCTGCTTTGTGGGTAATGAATAATGTAGGTTTAAACATTTTTATAGCCGTAGTGGGTATTACAGCGGGGCCTAGCTTTATTGTTGGGTTTCAGGAAGCCGGCTGGGGATTGTTTATCGCAGGAGCTGCTGCTACCGCAATTCCGTTAATTCTGGCACTTCTTATCGGACGATATATTTTCAAATTTCATCCTATTATAACCTTAGGCTGTGCTGCCGGGGCAAGAACTACTACTGCTGCCTTAGGAGCACTTCAGGACGCTGTAAAAAGCAAAACTCCTGCCTTGGGTTATACTGTAACCTATGCAGTAGGAAACACGCTTCTTATTATCTGGGGAGTCGTCATCATATTAATCATGAGTTAAACGCATTTTTTAAAATCTATAAATAGTTAAGTTATGGCAATCGATATTTCTAAAATAAAAACATCACGAGAGGTCGAAAAAACACTTCAGACTCTTAGTCCATTTGAAATTAAAAATGAATTGATTCATCTGGCAGACGAAAGCGCACTTAAATCAACCGCAATTACCCTAAATGCCGGAAGAGGAAATCCAAACTGGATCGCAACCGTTCCCAGAGAAGCTTTTTTTCTTTTCGGACAATTTGCTTTAGAAGAATGCCGTAATGTTTTTGAAGAACAAGGCATAATGGCCGGAATTGTACAAAATAAAAGCGGTGTTGCCACTCGTTTTGAAGCATTTTTATCCAAACATAAAGACGCGCCCGGTGCTGCTCTTTTAGAAAAAACATATCATTACGGAGTAGATAAACATGATTTTGATGGTGATGCCTGGATTCGCGAATGGGTCGAAGCCGTAATTGGATTTAATTACCCTGTTCCGGACCGTATGTTAAGCCAAATAGAAATTGTGGTTCACGACTATTTAGTACAGGAAATGTGCGGCGCAGGAAATGATAAAGGCAAATACGATATTTTTGCTGTTGAGGGGGGAACCGCCGCCATGTGCTATATTTTTGATTCGTTCATGCAAAATCACCTTACAGAACGAGGAGATAAAATAGCGCTCCTTACTCCTACTTTTACGCCCTATATCGAAATTCCTCATTTAGATCGCTATAATTTTGATGTCGTTTATGTTGAGGCCAGCGGTGTTGGCGAAAATGGATTTCATACCTGGCAGTATCCAAATTCTGAATTAGACAAACTCAAAGACCCGTCTGTTAAGGTTGCTTTTGTGGTAAATCCGAGTAATCCGCCATCATCAGCAATGAGTACAGAAACCTTAAATTATATAGCTGATATTGTAAAAAATCACAATCCAGAATTAATGATTATTACAGATGATGTTTATGGTACTTTCATCAACAATTTCAGGTCTTTAATGGCCATTATTCCTCATAATACCATTACTGTTTATTCGTTCTCCAAATATTTTGGATGCACGGGCTGGAGACTGGGAACGATTGCCATTCATCAGGATAATATTTTCGATAAAAAAATAGCCAATTTAAGTCCGGCTCATAAAAAAGAACTGCACGAACGTTATTCGACTTTGACTTTAGAACCTGAAAAAATCAAATTCATAGACCGACTTGTAGCCGACAGCCGTCAAGTAGCTTTAAATCATACGGCCGGATTATCGCTTCCTCAGCAATTTCAGATGATGTTGTTCTCTGCATTTTGTCTATTAGATACTCAGGATGTTTACAAAACGCTTACGCAGTCTATTATCCGCAAACGTCTCAGCTTATTGTGGGAAGGATTAGAAGTGCCTATTCTCGAAGATCCAATGCGTGCCGGATATTATTCTGAAATTGATATTATGGTCGCCGCAAAACACTTTTACGGTGAAGATTTTGCCAAGTGGATGAAAACTAATTTTGAACCCGTTGATGTTTTATTCCGCCTGGCCGAAAAAACAGCCATTGTGCTTTTAAACGGAGGCGGTTTTGCCGGACCAGAATGGAGTATCAGGGTTTCACTTGCTAATCTTCCAACTGACAGTTATCTGATTCTTGGAAAAAACATCCGTAAAATTTTAATGGAATATGTAACCAGCTGGGAGAACTCAACAAAATAATAAAAGTTTAAATTAAAATATTTGATCTATGAAAAATTTATTTACATTATTATTATCGGTTTTATTAGTGACAGGTATTTATGCTCAGAAATTACCTCGAATCAAGATACTTGCAACTGGAGGAACAATTGCAGGACAAGGAGCTTCAGCAGATCGCTCTGCTTATACTGCAGGACAATTACCGATAAAAGATTTAATCGCAGCGGTTCCGGGAATTGATAAAATTGCAGAAATTTCCGGAGAACAAATCTCCAATGTAGGAAGTCAGGACATGACAGTAGACATTTGGATTAAACTGAATAAAAGAATCAACGAAATTTATAAAAATGATGAAGCCGATGGTATCGTAATCACTCATGGAACTGATACACAAGAAGAAACGGCTTATTTTTTATCACTGACAGTAAGATACGACAAACCCGTAATCATTACCGGTTCTATGCGCCCTGCAACAGCCATTAGTGCCGATGGACCTAAAAATTTGTACGATGCTGTAACTTTAGCCGCTTCAAAACAAGCAGCACACAGCGGGGTTTTATTGGTGTTTAATGAATACATTTTAACGGGAAGAAATGCTGTAAAAACCAGTACAACACACTTAAATGCTTTTACGGCTCCAAACAGCGGTCCAATCGGGCAAGTGTATGACGGAAAAGTTATTCTTTATGAAAGTCCGATAAGAAAAACGAACAAAAGCACCCCTTTTGATATTACAGGTTTAACCACTTTACCAGATGTAGCTGTGGTAGAATTGTATGCTGATGCGCCTGCAACAGCAATTAACGCTTATGTGGCTTCTGGAGTAAAGGGAATTGTAACTGGTGGTTTGGGTAACGGAAATCTAAACAAAGTAAACTCCGATGCTGTGGCAAGTGCGGTTAAAAAAGGAATTTCTGTAGCAAGAGCCTCCAGAGTACCGTCTGGAAGAGTTACTTTATTTGACGAAACAGATGATAAAAAACTAGGCACTATTGTAGCCGATGATTTGATTCCGCAAAAGGCAAGAATTTTATTAATGCTGGGGCTTACCCAAACAAGCGACAGCAAAAAAATACAGGAATATTTCTTTGAGTATTAAACAAACTTAATTGTATTATGCGTGTCTTAACTTCAATATTTTTGGGTGTTTTTTTGGTTACAAGCGTTTATTCACAACAGGATAAACAAACAGATACCATATTAAACCATCAGGTACCTTTAATAAAAACAAGCAAAGTTGATCTACTCAATAACGTTGATTTAATTTTCAATACTCAAATAGGTTTTAACAGCAATTTTGATGACGGAAACTATACCGGCAGTAAATTTGAAGTAAACCAGTTTAGATTGGAAGTAAAAGGGAAAGTGTATAAGGACAAAGTTTTTTTTAGGTTTAGAGACCGATATACTAAAGAAACGGAACCACAATCTACAGATAACATCAGCAGTTCTACAGACTTGGCTTTTATTGGCTATAATATATCCAACAGGACTAGTATTGCAATTGGAAAAATGACAGCAAACTGGGGCGGATATGAGTTTGATATGAACCCAATTGACATTTATCAATACAATGATATTGTCGATAATTCGGATAACTTTTTGACGGGGGTTCAGGTAAACTGGAAACTAAATGCCAATCATACCTTTTCGGGACAGATTTTAAATTCAAGAACAAAAACTTTTTCTGAACTATATCAAAATGTACCAGATGTTGAAGAAGCAAAATTTCCTGCAGCGTACGTGGGAAACTGGAACGGAAGTTTTTTAGACGGAAAATTTAAAACCATATACAGTTTTAGTGTTTTTCAGGAAGCCACAAAAAATGGAAAACCAGTAAATATGTACTATACGGCATTAGGAAATCAGTTTCGAACTAAAAAATGGCTCTTTCAATATGATTTCAAATGGAGCAGTGAAGATTTGGACCGAACAGGAGTTGTGAGTTCTTTGCTTCCAGAAACGGTTTTAGATCACGCGGCAGAAAATGTATATTATATCGAACATTGGCTTAGAACAGTATATTCTCTTAATGAGCAATGGAAAATTTCAGCTATCGGAATGGTAAGTACGGCTTCCTGGAAAGATATTCCGGATCCAAATATCAGTTCAAACCGAATTCGTACAGCTTGGGGCGTTATTCCAACCGTAGAATTTTACCCTATCAAAAACTTTAACTTAAAGTTTTTTGCCACTTATGTAGCCCGATTCTACAATTACAGCGATTATGCTAAAACAGATTTAGGACAATCAAATACCACTACAGGAAGAATCATGATTGGTGTAATTTCTCCGTTAGTAGTTTTGTAATTCCTTCAAAACTACTAACGAGAATATTTGCAACTGTTTTATAGCTTTTTATATTCTAAAATTTTCTTAGCTGAATCTGAAGCTATCAATAAACCTCCGGTCATCATAATGATATCTTTTATCACCAGTCGGCCTGCACCGGACAGGTACGGAAAACCATGTTGCGGCGTTGGCATATCGCTTCCTAAATTAGGCACCCAGACTTCTGGTGTTGTAATTAAAAAGGAAAGTGTAACCAATGCCATACCAGCCGTAAGTAACCCGCCGATTAAGCCAATACGGTTGTTGAAAATACCAAATAGGTTAAAAAAACCGATAATTACGATTACACTTCCTAAAGCATACGAAAAGCTATAAGTTCCGTTTTGGGTATTCCAGTTGATATTCTTTTCAATTACTTCTCCTTCTTTATTTTTGTAATCCTTGTATTCTTTGGGATTATTGTAAAAGAAACTCATTAATGGACTATTGGCTACAAAAGGAACAATTCCGTCTGCTTCATATTGAAATGCTTTAAGTCCGCCAATCCAAACCATTACGATAAAAATGGCGATTCGCATAAAATTGAAAAATTGACCTTGTAAATCTGCTAGAATTTTTAGTGTTTTCATCTGTTTAATTATTTACAGACAAAATTAGCGAGACACTAATTTTATAACAATGGACAAATGTGGAGTTTATCTGGACAAATCTGCCGCGATAGATATTCCAACATTTTCGCGAAAAGCGGTAGGCGAAATTCCGACATGTTTTTTAAAGTAACGGCTGAAATAATTCTCATCATCAAAATTTAATTCTGAGGCAATTTCTTTCATGCTTTTATAACTAAGATGAATGAGTTTTTTAGATTCCAGTATCACTCTTTCGTGAATTAATTCTGAAGGAGTTTTAAAAAAATGCTGTTTGCAGATCTTCGAAAAATTGTTTGGAGAAATTCCCATTTGCGAAGCATAAAAAGAAGGCTGTCTTTCGGTATGAAAATGATTCTCGAGTAATGTTTTAAATTTCATTAACGGATGATGAGTATTCTTTTCATTGTAAACAACAACCTGTTGTGATTTGATTTTACTGCACAATGCCAAAATCAATTGCAGATAGGTTTTTACAACAGCATCGGCATAACTGGAAGTATCTTCAACCTCAACAATCAATTTTTCGAGTATATAATTTATTTCAGAATATTCTTCGGGGGTCAAATTGATAAAGGTTTGCTCGTAGATATTATTAAATAAAAGTCCATTACAGGCTACTTCTTTTTTGTGGTATTCGATACAATAAAAATCGCCGTGAAATTGCAGTTTTCTAACCTTTAAAGGTTTTTCTGTTTTGAATTGAATAATTTGATATGGCGTTGAAAATAAAGCAATTTTGCCATCAAAGGAATATTCGGCTAAATCGACGCTTACTTTTCCGTTTCCTTCCAAAAGAAAGATATTGTAAAAAGGAGAACCGCCGTACTGATTGATCTCATTCGTATCACATTCCTCAACAGAACAGCTCTGCTTCTTTTGTTCTTCTTTCATTATCAAATTAATTAAAACCCTGCCTATATAAAAAAGCAGTACTTCAAATATACTGAAAAGTAGTGCTTTTCAAGCCTTAACTATCAAAGGTTCAAATTCAATTCTCAGAGTGTTTTGTACCAACCGTCTTTTGTTCTAAATTTGCACACTTGTAAAAGCTTACAAAATCTCAATTATAAAGTGTCCGGCATAAAGTTAAATTAAAGAGGAAGTGAAAAAAGAAGCGAATGAACAAACCAGCTGGACTATTTGTAAAGATTGTCAGGGACGTGGTAAAAAAAGCCGTGGACTTACAAATAAAGCAAGACGAGATTATCAGGCAGCACTAGATCAATTTGAAAAAACAAATGGACAAGGCCAAGCTCCTATTCGTCCGAAAGCGCACCTGCATACTTGTTTAAAATGTAACGGATCAGGATTGATGCCTTCTGCCAGTCCTCCTATTCCCGATAAAGAAAACTATCCGCATGTTGCTATTATTGGCGCCGGTATCGGCGGAACAGCTCTCGCTGTGGCTTGTTTACACCGAGGCATTCCTTTTACATTATATGAACGTGATACTAATTTCGCCGCGCGATCTCAGGGTTACGGACTTACTCTGCAGCAAGCCAGTAAAGCCATCGAAGGATTGGGAATTTTCTCGCTGGAAGATAAAGTCATTTCCACAAGACATTTGGTTCATACTACAGATGGAAAAGTAATTGGCGAATGGGGAATTAGAAAATGGCTGCAATCTGAAGCAAAAACATCGGCAAGGCGGACTAATATGCACATTGCCCGACAATCTTTGCGTTTAGCTCTTCTAAAACAACTTGGCGGAGACGATGCTGTACAATGGGGACACCAGCTAATTGATTTTGCACCAAATGATACAAACAGCGTTGACCTCAATTTTCAGGTAAACGGAAAAATTAAAAATCATAAAGCAGATCTTGTAGTGGGTGCCGATGGTATTCGCAGTTCTGTGCGAAGATTTATTATTGATGAAGATGTTACACCATTGCGCTATTTAGATTGTATTGTAATTCTCGGAATTTGTCCTTTAAGTTCCCTTGAAAATCTTGATAGTTCTTTATTAGATTCAGCTACTGTATTTCAAACCGCCAATGGCAACGAACGTATTTATGTTATGCCTTATACCGCAGATTCTGTTATGTGGCAGTTGAGTTTCCCGATGTCCGAAGAGGAAGCAAAAACATTAAGTGCCAAAGGTCCAAAAGCGCTTAAAGAAGAAGCCTGTAGAAGAACCCAATGGCACGATCCTATTCCGCAGATTTTAGAAGCGACTCAGGAAGCTCAGATTTCAGGATATCCTGTTTACGACAGGGAATTTCTAAAAGCCGAATGGTTAGAAAAAGCAGGACCAATAACATTAATTGGAGACGCTGCTCACCCCATGAGTCCGTTTAAAGGTCAAGGCGCCAATCAGGCATTATTGGATGCACTTACATTGGCGCGCGGAATTTTAAAAGGATGCCGACCTTCATCTGAATGGAGAAAAAACGGAATCAGAAAAAGTGTCTTAACCGAATTTGAAGCCGAGATGATAGAACGAAGCGCTGTAAAAGTAAAAGGCTCAGCAGATGCTGCACAATTTTTACATTCTGAAATTGTACTCTACGAAGGCGATGAACCACGAGGAAGATGTTTAAAGAAAAAAGAAAAATAACAAACCTCAAATTGGTTTAAAAAATATTGAATTAAAAAAACCCATTCCTTTTCAGGTTTGGGCTTTTTTAATCTTACAACTACGTTATTTTGTTAAGGTTAATCGAATGATTAAACCATGATTTTAATTGTTTGCCAATGCTTTTAAGGCAATATATTTATCCAGACTTTTAAAATTATGCCCTTTTGCTCGCATCGATTTAATATATGATGGCGTAGTTCCGGTTGCTTTTGCGCCTACAATTTCATCCAGATCAAGGTTGTCAAATCCTAAGCTTTTATATTCCTTTACTACATCAGGCGTAATGTTTTGCGATTTAAAAGCAATCAGGTTATCTGCCTGAATGTTTTTATAACCGGCGTTTTGAAAACTCTTTACATATTCCGGCGTTACATTAAGTGATTTAAATGCAATAAGATCACTATTCGAAAGGTTATATCCTAATCCTTTAAAAGAATCAACAAACGCCTTATCAATATTTAAGGATTTAAAAGCAATAATATCGTCGTCGCTATCTTCTTCTTTGCTGTTTTCGTTATTTTCTGCATTGTTTTTGTTTTTAATCGAAGTACGGAAATCGCTAATGTATTTCGCATCAATTCCCTGAGATTTCAATGCAATAATATTCCCCGGGCTAACATCTTTATAACCTGCATTTCGTATTTCTTCAATAAACGCTTTATTGATATCTAATGATTTAAAAGGAACAAGATTGTCCAAATCAATATCCGGAATGGCTTTTTTAATCGAAGTAATATAAGCTTCATTTACATCTAAAGCAGCAAGCGGAATAACCTGATCTTTGTCTAAATCATTAAAACCATTTTTCTTTAGCATTTGTACATACGAAACTTTGATATTAATCATAAAGAAAACCATAAGATCATTGTCTTTAGTAACATCCAAACCTTCTTTGCTCATTGCTGTGCTGTAGTCTTTGTTTCCAATAAACTTATAAGTTCCCATTCCTCTGTCTCCTTCAAATTTTCCGGTAAACTGTATTGCTCCGGCTTCGCGGGTTAAAGTAAATTCTCCTTGTTTGTCTCTTGGAAGACTGCTTATTTCGCTCAATTGAAAAGTAAACGAAGAATTATCATGTTCATCGCTTTTAAAATTAATTTCTACAGCATTGCCTTTGATTACAGCAAACCAGTTTCCGTCGGTTTTAATTCCGTTTTCAACGGATTTGTCTTGTTTAGATTTCCCAATAACATTTAGGGTTTGACTTTGCGCTGCCGGTTGATTAAAAAGGCAGACAAAAAGCACCATTAGCGGCACAAGGAAAAAGTATTTCCAAGTGGTGTGCACATTTGATTTTTTTGAGTTCATCATGATGATTCGTTTTTTTAATAATGATTGATTATAATTAGTTGTAAGACTCAAAGGAAATTGCGGTGCAGCTACTTTAAGCAGACTGAACTGATAGCTTTCTTTTTCAACCGTATCCTGCTGCAACATTTGATCATCGGTTAAAAATTCAAGATTAGTTTCCAGCGCTTTTCGCCACTGCCAGGCAAAAGGATTAAACCATTGAAATACCAGAACAATTTCTGCCAGCAGTAAGTCAATAGTATGTTTCTGCTCAATATGAATTTTTTCATGAAGCAGAATTTGATTGTAGGTTTCCCATTCATATTTCTCAGGATTGATAAAAATGTTATTGCCAAAAGAACACGGCGCTTTATCGCCTGTTATTTCAACAATACGAAACTTTCCATCCTGAATTGCTGATCCGGAATACGATCTAAACAGCAATATAAAGGCCTGCATTAAAAAATTAAGACCAAATACTACAACTCCAAACCAGTACAAATAAATTACGGCCTGTACTAAAACTTCAACATCGATTACTTGTTTCGTTTCTTGTACAACTGCAGGCTGAATTGATTTCTCTTTTACTACCTGAGATGCATTGTCTGTCGGGATTTTGGTAATTTCAACAGGTTCTGCTGCAATATTTTTTCTAAATGATAATTGCTGCGGAACCGGAACTAAAGGCAGCGTAAAGGCCAATACCATACAAAACAGCAAAACATATCGGTTTAAATAGAAAAAAGTTTCTTTTTGCAAAAGCAGTTTATAAAATATAAAACATGCTGAAAGAATAAGCGCTGTGTATAGAATATAAGGTATCATATCTTTTCTTTTTTGATGATGCTCACGATTTCGTCCAATTCCTTTTCTGAAAGCTTTTGTTCTTTTGCAAAAAAGGCTAACATCCTAGGATAAGAATTATCAAAATATTGACTTACAATATCCTTTAAGGCAAATTGCTGATACTCTTCCCTGCTGATAATGGGGAAAAAGCAATGCATGTTTCCGGCAGTTTCATAATTTAAAAAACCTTTCTCTGCGAGTATCTTTACTATTGTGGCCACACTATTGTAATGCGGTTTCGGATCTGGCAGCAACGGAATTATGTCTCTTATAAAAGCTTTTTCTAAATCCCAAAACACCTGCATGATCTGTTCTTCTCGTTTGGCTAATTTTATCATAGTTGAAATATTTTGGTGCAAGATACTACTAATTAATTAGTAGACAAACTAATTCGTTAGTTTTTTAACTAATGAGTTAGTAAACAAACCCAAAAATAGCACATAAAAACCTATATATCAACAAAATAACCAAAATTTAATTGATCCTTCGCAGCTATCTGCAACAAATAAATATTTCGCTCCGCTGGAGCTTTAAATCTTTTTTGCTATTTTTTGCTATAGATATTTTGCTCCTCCGGAGCATTTTTAGCAGTAATCCGATGGTAATGGAAAAAGTAAATTTTAAGAAAAAAGAGAGTCAAAAGAAATGATTTTCTTTTTTACAGCCTTGCAGTTTTAGATAAATGCTCCAAAGGAGCAAAATATCTATAGCATAATTCCCTCCCGCAACAAAAAAAAGCCCCAGCGGGGCGATATATTTATAGCCCACAGTGGTGAGGCATATTTACGATGAATAATTTCTCTCTAATAAAACATATAAGATTTATTTCTGCGGAAGCAGATCATCTAAATCTGATAAAGTATAAAATTTAAGATCGTTATCTTTCATGTATTTGCAGATAAACTCTAAAGTTTCGATTTTGGTTTGGTAATTTTCCGTTACATTCTTCACGGGTTTATGGCCGCATAAAAGCAATATTTTATTGTTCTTTTTAGCATAATCCAGCAATTCTAATACATAAGGAATACTAAAATGAATATGACTGTTATCGATATCAAACGCAAATACAATTTTTGAGTTATTAAAATAACTGTCTTGTTTTTCCGGAACTTCGCCGCCAAAAGCCCTTCCTCTAATAATTTTAAATTTAGCAGACAAAGCTTTATCCAGTTCTTCTGATCTTTCGCCATAAGGATAAGCAAACGAAGTAACCTTAAAAGATTTCTTTTTCATGGAAACAATCATAGGATCAATTTCCTGTTTCATGTAGGCGTCAATTCCGTATTGCTTTACAAATTTAACCGCATTATAATGATGGTAACCGTGGCCGGCAATCTCATGCCCTTCTTTCTGCATTCTAAGAAGCGTTTTTATTTCAGGCTCACCAATAGAATCTATTCGGCATACATTAAAAGTAGCTTTCCATCCGTATTTTTTCAAGGCAGCATCGGCTTCAGCCCATTCATCAACATAAGCATCATCAAAAGATAAAATGACACCGGCTTTATAAGGCTTAGGTTCCGGTTTTTGTTTTTTGGTATCGCAGGAAAAAAAAGTTAAGAACATTAAAAATAGTAGTGCTTTTACAGAAAATTGCTTCATAAATGGGTCGTATTAAAAATAAAATTTAGAACCTGCTCTTATCGAATATTATAACTCAAATATAAAAACTTTTTGAGATCTTTTACTTACGCTTAAACAAGGAATTAAAACAAATATTCTTTATGTTTTTTTTCGGCGAATACTGCAACTTTTAATTACTTTTATCACATTAAAATTTTCATTTAATCCAACATGAAATTCCATTCAGCAATACTATTCGACAATGAATAAAGTATTATTAGTAGAAGACGACCCAAGAGTTGCCTCTTTTATTTTAAGAGGTCTTGAAGAAAACCTTTATCAGGTAAAAGCGGTTTCGAAAGGATACGAAGCCGTTACTGAGGTTATGGAAAATGAATTCGATATTATCATTCTCGATATTATGCTTCCTGACATTACGGGTTTTGAAGTCTGCGAAATTTTAAGAAACAGAAAAATAATTGTTCCCATTTTAATTCTCAGCGCCTTAGACACGCCGCATGAAAAAGTAAAAGGACTGCAGTCTGGTGCCGATGATTATTTAGCCAAACCTTTTTTATTTGAAGAACTTCTGGCAAGAATAAACGCCCAATTGCGTCGTGCCGAATTTAGTTCGGGAATTCTGGATTTTCAATCTTATGCCGGAATCGAAATTAATATGAAAGAACAAAGCGCCACAAGAGACGGAAAAGAACTCAATCTTTCGTCAAGAGAACTTAAGCTTTTGATTTTCTTTATGAAAAACCGCGAAAAAGCGCTATCCAGAATCGCAATTGCCGAAGCCGTATGGAATTTGGAACTCGATATGAACTCGAATACGGTTGATGTATATATAAACTATCTGCGAAATAAAATCGATAAGAATTTTTCTGAACCGCTTATTCATACCGTAAAAGGAACCGGATATATGCTTAAGAAAAAAGCACATGAATCTTAAAAACAAACTTTCTGTTAATTCTACACTGCTCTTTGCCTTTACCGTTGGACTCGTATTGGCAGGGTCTTTTTTGGTTTTTAAAAGCCACAGACAGGATCTTTATTATGAAAGACTGGAAGACAGCGCCTTAATAACCGCTTTTTTTTATTTTGAAAAAGACGAGATTACTAAAATTGACAGTTCCCGTTATCAAAGAATAGAAGTTCAATATAAAAAAATTACCAATCAGACGATCAGGATATACAATGCCAAAACCAAAGAATTGTATTTGAAAGACGATATTAATATTACTTTAACCGACAAGGAATTAAAAGCAATTTCTAAAAACAGAATATTGCATTTTACAAAAGAAAACAGGCAGTTTACCGGTTTGTATTATAAAGACAATCAAGGGGATTTTATTATTGTTGTATCTGGAATTGATGATGTAGGCGAGCAGCAGTTAGACGTTTTGGGTTTAATGTTTATTGGATTTTATCTGCTGGCAATTCCGCTGAATTTTCTTTTAGGCCGATTTTTGGCAAGACAAACTTTCAGGCCTTTTGAGGATGTTATTGCAAAAGTAAATACGATTACAACCGAAAACCTGCATTCGCGACTCGAAATGCCTACAGCAAGTGGAAAAGATGAAATAAAAGAGCTGATAAACACTTTTAATTACTTATTAGAACGTCTTGAAAACGGTGTTACGATTCAAAAGAACTTCCTTAAAAATGCATCGCACGAATTAAAAACGCCGCTTACTATTATTATTGGTGATATTGATGTGTCGCTCCAACAGCCCAGAACAAACGAACAATACGAAAAAGTTTTAAAATCGCTTAGAAAAGATACGTTTCATCTTAAATCTATATTAGACGGGCTTTTGATTTTATCTGGTTTACAGATTTCTGAACCGGAACAAATGGAATTGGTAAGAATAGATGAAATCTTATGGAATGTACTGGAGAAAAAAGCGATTGAATATCCGGAATCTAAAGTTTCTGTAGATCTTAATGCTATTGCAGATCAGGAAGACCTGCTTTCTGTTTCCGCCAATAAACACATGCTTTTTACGGCGCTTTACAATATTCTGGATAATGCGATTAAATTTTCATTTCCTGAAAAGGTTATGGTTACCGCCATTTCTGAACAAGGCCGACTTTTACTCAAAATAACCGATCATGGCCCGGGAATTTCAAAAAACGATCAGGAATCTATTTTTGAACTCTTTTTTAGAAGCGATCGCACGCGTCATATTCAGGGACAAGGTTTAGGCTTGTTTATAACGATGCAAATTCTAAAGCTTCATAATATTGAAGTAAAAGTCGATTCTGAACTCGAAAAAGGCACTACGTTTTCTTTATTATTCCCTTAATTTTTCTTTCACGCCAATTTCGATTTTTCGCATCGGTAACATTCACTTAACACTCTAATCTTTTTCTAATCTACTTTAAATATAAGTCTAATGTATTTATTTTTAGCATTTTACATAAATCATTGATTTTAAAGAGCTAAAATGTTTTTACAATCATAACACGTTCATGATTTTAAGTTAACAATAAATAGTTATATCATTTTAAGTTAACAAAAGCGTTAAATCTGATCAAAACAAACTGAGTTTCTTTGTCAAATAAAAACTAAAAATAAAATGACACAACTAAAACTCTTTTTTTCGGCTTTAATGCTCCTCACCGTAGGAAACATTTTTGCCCAGATTACAACCTCATCCTTATCTGCCAAAGTTAATGATGGTACAAGCCCTCTTACAGACGCCGAGGTTACTTTAACTCACATCCCTACCAATTCGGTTTACAGAGCTGTAACCGACAAACAAGGAAGGTTTAGCTTCGAAAATTTAAATGCAGGCGGACCTTACGAATTAGAAATCAAAAGTAAAGACACTAAAGATTACACTAATTCACAAATACATCTGGCACTTGGCGATAATGATTTGCCAACAATCGTAGTAAATAAAGCCGATAATACTGTTTTAGAAGAAGTAGTAATTACAAGCTCTAAACCATCTTCTAAAAATAACGGAACTAATATTAACGAAAAACAAGTTAACGGTCTTCCGTTAATTAATAGAGGAATTCAAGACGTTACTAAGCTTGTGCCTCAAAGTTCTAACAACTCTTTTGCAGGAACTAACTTTAGATACAACAACGTAACAATCGACGGTTCTATAAATAATGATGCAATTGGTTTCAGCCCGTCTTTGGGAGGTCAGTCCGGAACATCTGGAATGCCGGGAAGCAGTACACGATCAAACTCTATCAGTTTAGATGCCATACAAGATATTCAGGTTTATATTGCTCCTTATGATATTAAATTAGGAAACTTTTTAGGAGGAAGCGTAAATGCTGTTACACGAAGCGGAACAAATACAGTAAGCGGATCTATTTACAGCTACGGAAGAAATGCGGCACTGACTGGTCCAAACAATGCAGGAGACGGTTCTAAAATGCCAAAATCTTTTGGTGATTATCAAATTGGTTTTAGATTAGGACTTCCTATAGTAAAAGACAAATTGTTCTTCTTTACTAACATGGAATATGCAGAAAGAACAGACCCTATTTTCTACAATGCAGGACAAAAGGATGCTAACGGAAAATTAACTTCATTAGTAGATAATGCAACAGCAGATCAAATTTCGAACTTTGTAAAAACTAACTACGGTTTCGATCCTGGAACTTATGGTTCTTATAACAACTTTGCAAAAAGTCAAAAATTCTTCAATAAATTAGATTGGAAAATAAACGATAAACACTCGCTTTCGTTAAGAAATAATACGGTAGTTTCTCAGGCAACAAACTTAGAGCGCGATGCGGCAAACTTCCGATTCTCAAACATGGATTTTGTTCAGAAAAACCAATCTATCAGTACGGTTTTAGAATTAAAAAGCCACTTTAACAGCCAATGGTCTAACTCGTTTATTGCAAGTTATTCGGCAATTAAAGATTACCGTGATCCAAAATCAAACAACGTAATGTTTCCTCAGGTAGAAATTGGATACAACGGAGGAACTATCTTTTTAGGAAATGATCGTGAGGCTACTGTTTTCAATATGAAACAAAATACGGCTGAGATTACAGACAACCTTACTTATAAAACAGGAAATCATACTTTCTTATTTGGTACACATAACGAATTCTACGATATTAATTACGGATTTGTAAATGCTTTAAACGGAAGAGTTTCTTATAAATCATTAACTGATTTCTTCGGTAAACTTCCTACTCGTGTTCGTGGTACTTACCCATTTGACGGTTCTTCAAGAGATGAAATCTTTGACAATCCTTATGCAAAATTCAAAGTAAACCTTTACAGTGCTTATGTTCAGGACGAAATTAGAATTGGAAACAAATTAAAAGTGACTCCGGGAGTTAGAATTGATTATACAGATTTACCAAATAAACCAAAATTAAGTCCGCAGGTTCAAAATTCTCCAGCAGATCCTAATTATGGCACAACTTATACGTACACGCCTTTAAACCAAATCAATAACAACTTTTTCAGCACTGCTTTAGTTTCTCCAAGAATTGGATTTACTTATAACGTAGACGAAGACAAAACATTAGTTTTAAGAGGAGGTTCTGGAGTATTTACAGGTAGAATTCCGTTTGCATGGTTAGGATATGCTTACTATAATGATGGTGTAGGTTACGGAAGTTACGATAAAAACAACCTTACTCCTGCTCAGGTTGCAGCAGCGGGTGATCCTTTGGCAAACAATGGACTAAACGGATATCACGATGCAACTCCAAAAGTACAGGCAGATTTAGTTGACAATAAATTTAAAATGCCGGCTGTTTTAAGAAACTCATTGGCAATTGATAAAATCATCGACGGATATAAATTCACAACCGAAGCTATTTATACCAAAGTAATTCGTGATCTTGAATTTCAACAAGTAAACAAAACTGATAACCCAACGTATTTCTCTTACGATACCAAGCACGAAATGCCAATTTATGCATCGAATATCAATTCTGCTTTTTCAAATGCTTATTTGCTTTCAAATACAAGCAAAGGATACAGATACAGCATTACAGAAATGATCTCAAAAACTTACGATTTTGGATTTAATTTCATGGTAGCGTATACATACGGAGATTCAAGAGACGTAACAAACGGAATTCGCAATTCAATGGAAAGTAACTTCCAGATGAATCAATCTTTAACACCAAACAACCCGCAATTGGCAACTTCTAATTTTAATATCAAACACAGAATCGTTTCTAATGTAGGATATGCTGTAAAATTAGCTGATAATAATATGTTTTCTGCCAATGTATATTTTAATGCACAATCAGGAAATCCGTTCTCTTGGGGATTTGTAAACTCAACGATTGCAGGAACAGGACAAGCAGCAGGTTTGGCTTATATCTTTAAAGATGCAGCAGAAGCAGCTAAATATATTGGAGTAAATGCAGCAGGAGTTCCATCTGCAACAGCAGCGCAACAGGTTGCAGATTACGAAGCTTTCATTAACGGAAATGATTATTTAAAAAGCAGAAGAGGAACATTCACTCAAAGAAACGGTGACACTACACCATGGAACATTCAGGCAGATTTAAAATTAATGGACGAAATTAAAGTAGATAAAGTAGGTTCATTCCAAATTTCATTCAGCGTGGCAAACATCGGGAACCTTATCAATAAAGATTGGGGAAGAAGTTATTTTGTTCCAAATACATACAATTCAACAGCGAGTCTTGGTTTAACAAAATCAGGAAACTTAGGAGGAGTTGCAACCGGCGATCCTACTTACACGTTCCAAAAACCAAGCTCTACACCTTATACTGTAGATCAATTAGCTTCAAGATTCCAAGGACAATTTGGAGTAAGGTATTCGTTCTAAAGACTGTGTTTTATTTTTTTTGATCTCCCCTGGTTTCCTGCCTTAGAAATCAGGGGATTTCTGCATTTAAGAAGTATCGTAACAGATGAAAAGCGCTATTTTTGTACTTTAGTAACCGTAGTTTTTTTTCTTCTTAAATAAAAAAATCAAACGCCGCCATTCTTTATGAAGCAGTCCAATAAATTACCGTTTTCCTACTATCTAAATCAAGATGTTCTTTTTCTGGCTAAAGACCTTTTAGGAAAAGTACTTTATACTCAAATCGACGGAAAAATAACAAGCGGTATCATTGTAGAAACCGAAGCTTATTTTGGCATACAGGACAAAGCTTCGCACGCTTATGGAGGCCGACGAACAGACAGAACCGAAACGTTGTACAGCAAAGGCGGTATTTCGTATGTTTATTTGTGCTACGGTATTCATCATTTGTTTAATATCGTAAGTTCTGTCGAAGGCGAGCCGCATGCCGTTTTAATAAGAGCCATTGAACCCTTGACAGGAAAAGACATTATGGAAACCCGACGCAATATGCCCGCTGCTAAAGCTGCCATTTCATCAGGTCCCGGATCTGCAGCAAAGGCATTAGGAATAGACCGATCCTTTAATAAAAAAGATTTAAACGGAGACGAAATCTGGATTGAAGACCACGGAATTAAATATCCTAAAGAACAAATTATCGCATCAACTCGTATAGGCGTCGCCTACGCCCAAGAAGATGCGCTTTTACCCTGGCGTTTTTTCATTAAAGAAAATAAGTACGTAAGCAAACCAAACAAAGTTTAATTATTAATTATTAATGGTTAATGGTTAATTAGTCATAATCAGTCATCAACAACCATCAACAACCATCAACAACCATCAACCAACCATCAACCAACCATCAACAACCAACCATCAACAATCAACAATCAACAATCAACAATTAACAATCACTTCTTGTTTCTCGTCTTATCCGCTTCTTTTTGTTTTGCCGATGAGTTGCTGTAAGTAGATCCATCATTGGCACTTTCGCCGGGACCGCTTCCAGAACCTGTATTTCCGGAAACCGTTCCATCGGCATTTTTATCTGCCGAAGTTGAACTGTTTTTATCAGCATTATTTGGAGTTGTAGTACTTGTACTCGTACTGCTTTCAGATCCCGTATGAGGAGATGTCGCACTATTCGCTCCTGCAGCATTTATATTGGTACTATCTACTGGTTTCTTTGTAGAATCAGTAATAACTTCAGTAGTTTCGACTTCATCACTATAGCCGTCTTTGTTGTTTTTGCATGAAAATAAAAGTCCACTAAGTAAAAGTACTATGGCAATTATTGATAGAGTTTTCATAATATGATTTTTTCGCTTATATAATTTTCAAATTTAGAACGATAATCAGCGAAACTTTTACAGAATTGCTTCTATATTTTATAAAATAGCCTAGAATTATAAGCTTATTTTTTATTCTTTCGAATAAAAAATTTCGGCAAAAAACAATCATAATTCGATTCATTTTCAATACAGACAATTGATTTTTTCTAAGAATTTTAGTCTGAAATTAGATGAAAAACACCTTCTTTCTCTCCTTCAAAAGTCCAATTCCAACACTTTATTGGGTGTATTTTATGTTAAAATTATCTTAAATTTTAACATCAGCCAAAAACACAAAATCTTTAGTAAATAACTGACAATAAAGACATAAAACATTAAAACTTCATGAATTAAATGAAGTAAATAATCTCTTACTTTTATGTGTTTTGCCTACTCTGTTAAAAAAGTACTTTTACAATAGTATTAATCACTATTTTTACCAAGTCTAAATAAGAATAGTTTTTAATTATTTTTCTTATCCATTGAAAGACATGCATAAAAATACCAATGAAAAATAAAAACATTCCAAATTTCATACAAAAAATAGTTCTTATCTGCTTTGTTATTCTGCCTCATACCATAACGCAGGGACAAAACAATAGTGCAATAAATGGTTCAATTCATCATTCGGGTAATGTGGTTTCGCAAGCCTTGATCGAGTTACAGCCTTCGGGTAAAACTACTGTATCAGATTTGAATGGTTTTTTCTCATTTTCAGGATTATCCAGCGGCAGTTATACTCTCAAAATCTCAAATATGGGTTTTAAAGATTACATACAACAGATTTCCTTAAACGGACAAGCCCCAAAACGACTTCATATAAATCTCGAAGCGGGTATTGATTTGGATGAAGTAAATGTAACGGGTAAAAGTGTCAAAAATAATCCCGAAACTCTTGTTAACGCACAATACAGCGCCATGCCCGTAACCATTATAGACCGCAAAACGATAGAATTAATGGGAAGCCGAAGACTGGATGAAATCCTGAAAGAACAAACCGGAATTGCGGTGGTCAACAACATTAGCGGCGGTGCAAGGTCTGTAGGCGTGCAGATGCAGGGTTTTGGCAGTGAATACATCATGGTATTAATAGACGGTCAGCCTATGGTGGGCAGAAACAATGGCAACTTCGATCTTTCAAGAATAAGCGTATCTAATATTGAACGCGTTGAGATTATAAAAGGTGCCTCTTCCAGTCTTTATGGCAGCGAAGCCCTTGGCGGTACAATTAATATTATTACCAGACACGGCGTAGTCGATCCGCAGATGCTGGCTTCTGTGAGTTACGGATCACTAAATATTGTCGATGCTACTCTTGAAGGCGAAACTCCTTACTTAAAAAACAAAGGAACAGCCAATTTCGCTGCCAATTATTACAGAACAGACGGTTACAATACCAATTCAAAATTTATACAAGGTACCACTTCTCCACCCTATGATAATTACAGTCTTCAAGGGCGAACACGCTATCAGGTAAACGAAAAAAGTTACCTGACAGTAAGCGGACGTTACGGACTTCGTCGTTCGTTTATGCAGAAGGATTTTGGTCTGGGTCATATATCAGGCGACAATCAGGACGAGCAGGATTTAAATCTTTCCATTTCTTTTGATCATCGTTTTAATCCTAATTTGAGAAGTATTACAAGATATTATCTCACCAATTATACGGCAGATATGAGCGTTGCATGGCAGCAGACGAATAATGCGGTAAGTCAGGATGTTTTTAGACAAACGCTGCATCGCGTTGAACAGCAATTCTCATACAGCAATAATAATTCTTATCAGCTTGTCGGAGGTATTGGCGGGAGCATCGAAAACATGAACGACGATGCACTTACTAATGTCAATTCGCTGGAAACTTTTTTCTCTTACGTACAAGGCGAATGGACGCCTTTTCAAAAACTAAAAGCCGTTGGCGGACTACGTTACGATTATACCAATAATTTTGGCGGAAGACTCAATCCAAGTTTTGGTTTACAATATTTTATCACCCCAAAAATAACATTCAAAGCAGGTATTGGCTCAGGCTTTAAAGCTCCTGATTTTAAAACCAATTATCTGGTGTTTTACAATTCCAGCAGTAACTATCTGGTTATTGGAAATGCTGTTCTCGCCCCTACTTTACAGCAATTACAGCAAGATGGGCAAATAAGCGAAATACGCCAGTATGTATTAAATCAGGCAGCTGGAAATCTTCAGGCCGAAAAAAGTACATCCTACAATGCAGGCGTGATTGTAGAACCTTCAAAAATGTTTAAAGTGGAAGGAAATGTGTTTTATCATAAAATAACCAATCAAATAAACAGCATACAAGTTGCCACAGGCACCAATAACCGAATTATTTATACCTATCAAAACCTGCCCGAAGCGGTAAACAAAGGATTTGAATTGGGTTTAAAAGTAAGTCCGTTAAAGAACATGGAATTAAGTGTTGGATATCAGTACTTAATTGCACAGGATCTTAGCGTAAAAGATAGTATTAGAGCCGGAAAATGGCCTTACAATCAAAATATTCATGATCCCGCAACCGGAAACTCTTATAAACCCAGACCAAAAGATTATTGGGGAATTGAAAACCGCTCGCGCCACATGGCCAATGCAGCTCTTTTTTATCGCAATGAACCCTGGAAAATTAATGCCAGTTTAAGGGTCAACTTTAGAGGAAAATATCCGTTTGGAGACCGCAACGGAAACCAGTTTATAGATAAGTACGACATTTTTGTAAAAGACTATTGGCTTACAAATGCCAGTCTCGAAAAACGTCTGCTGAAAGATCATTTAAGTATCAGATTTACCGCTGATAATATTTTCAATTACACCGATCCCCTTATGCCCGGACAGCCCGGAAGAATTCTTCTTGGCGGTTTAAGCTATCGTTTCTTCAAAAACAAATAAAAAAACAATAAACATTAAAAATTCTATCATCACAACAATTAAAAAACACCACGTACTGGTACTGCTTTTTAGCTCGATATTTTTTATCGGATGCAGCAGTAATGAAGAAGATTCAACTGCTTCTTTGGCAGATGGAAAAAGCATTGTAATTACAGATCTTGCCGGAGATACCGGAGCTTCTATGGGCGGTAATACAAGTGGAAAAGAACAAAGAGGTTTCCATACGTTTCTTTTTCGTTTCAGCGATCAAAAACAAATATGGCTTCATACAAAAGCCGATTCTTTAAAGTACATGAAAACAACAGACTGGGATCTTGCATTTACAGGACCTTACAACAGCGAAGTTTTTGTAAATAATGCCAAATACCAATACAATCCCGGTTTTGAAGGACCTGCTGCAAATACGGCTGTCATTGTAATCAAGGATGCTTATAAAAATGTCAATCAGGCACCGTCTGATACTGATTTTGATAAAAGTGAAGTCACCAAAATTGGCTGGGCTTCTTCTGAAAGTTCTGCCGGATGGTTCTACTACAGTTTGAGCAGCCACATTATGCAGTCTATTCCGGATCGTACGTATGCGATTAGACTTCCAAACAAGAAATACGCAAAATTACAGCTTATAAATGCCTACAAAGGAAATCCTCCTGCTGTAACAGATCTAAACTGGCCTGCACCCTATTTTACTTTTAAATATTATGTGCAAAATGACGGCAGTAAAAATTTAAACACAAACTAATTATAATCCTATGAAAAAAATTAAATGCCTTATAAAAGAAATACCACTGACAATATTGAGTGTTCTTTTTATTGCTGTAATGATAACAGCTTGTTCTTCTGATGATAAAGCTGAAGATGGAAAAAACACAGAACCAGAAGTTGTAACACCAGATAATGGATTATTTTACAAAGTAATTCATGTGAAAAATTATCAGGGAAGTACTTCTGATGCCAATCCTACTACTCCGGCTGCAACTCTGTATTACAGTCTTGAAGAAAACAAAGCGGTCGACGGATCGTATAAAAAAACCAAAAAATGGGACTTGGCTTTTGGCGGACTTTACGCAAGCTTTTTATCTGGAAATAATGGCAGTAATACCCAAAACAATGGTTCGCTTGCAGGCGGTGTGGGCGGTATTACTATTGTTGCCAAACCTTTTAATGAGGTTGTCGATATTCCTGCTGACAGCGAGTTTAAAACGGGCGCAGACCTTATTGGTACCGATGATGCGGGATCTTTTGGCAACGGAACGGGCTGGTATTTATATGATTTTGGAGGTGAAGTGGTAACCGATGGAAAGAATCCGCAGAAAGCGCACGTGGCTTATGCACTTGGTGAATCTCTTAAAATTGCAAACGGATCTACCATTCCGGCAAGAACGGTTATTCTAAAAACTGCCAATGGAAATTACGCCAAAATTAAAATGATTTCTGTTTACAAAGATGTCTACACTTCGTCAGAATGGTTTAAAGACACACCGCACATGTACTACACTTTCGATTATGTAATGGTACCAAAAGGAAGTACCAAATTTGAAATAAAATAACCAACCTCAATACGAATGAATACTAAAATCATCAAATTAAAAACCTCTTTATTTTTTACTGCTTTTGCATTCATCAGTCTCTTAACTTCATGCGATAATGAAGAAGAAAGATGGACAGATGTAAAAGGAGATACCGTTACAGAAATCGTTACTAATCTGGATGCTAAAAGAATCATCTCATTTAAAGTAACAAATCCGGGAGAAAGCCAGACCATATACAGCGCTGTAAACAATCTGGAAAAAACGATCACCATTTACCTTCCATCGTACTATGAATATCAATATCTTGAAACAGCTATAACATTACCCGAAAAAACAACAATTTCTCCTGCCGCTACTGAGCTGCTTCCGGTATTCAGCAAAACACCTGTAACGTATACCACTAAAGCGGCTGATGGCACGACTTCGGTTTATACGGTAAAAATAGTAATTCAACAGCCTAAACTTATTTTGAATGAATTGTCTACTGCCGCATCTACTTATACAGTAGCAACTACGAGTCCTTTAATTTTAAAAGGAGAAAATTTTGTACCGTCTTATGAAGTAACCAAAGTATTTATTGTAGACGCTCAGGGAAATAAAAAATGGCAGATGAAACAATGGAACGAAGGTCTGGATATTCAAAGCTTTACCATTACGTATGGATTTATAGAAAGCCTTAGTACAAACGTAACACTGGAACCTAATACAGATTATTGGGTTTTAATGGAAAGTTACAATCTATCGGTTACCATGAAATATCCTATTAGAATTACAAAGTAAACACACAAAATAAAAATGCCTGTCTTTTCTGCTGGGAGTAATGAAAAAAGCCAAATTAATCTATTAATATAAATCATTATGAAAAAAATAATCTTATCTCTAATAGCATTGGCTGCTATTTCAATTACATCATGTAGTTCTGACGACCAAACTGCTGACTCACAATCATTAGCTAAAGAGCAACAAGTTTCTAACAAAACTAAAAAAAATGCTCTTGCTCTATGTTCATCAACTTCAGCATCTGTAATAGTAAACAGATGGCAGGCGCCATCATCTGTTGATGCTAACTGGACACCGGTTGCGGCTGCAATTGGAGGAGTTAATGTACAATGGGAAGGTATTTACGGAGGATCTATTCGTCCTGCCGGAAATACTGACCACTGGTATGTAGGTACAATTGATTTAAATCAAACTTGTGCAGATTATGATCTTTGGAGCGGAAGCATTACTGTAAAAAATGCTTCAGGAAATGTTGGAACTGCGCCAGCATCTGATCCTTATAATGTAGTAGGATATAACGGAAGTATTTCTGGTTCAAGCTATGGAATTGGATACTACTCTTACAATATCACAACACACGTTATGACTCCAACAAGAGCAATCGTAATTTGGAAAGTAACAGGTACTGGTCTTAACTCACAAACAGCTACAGACCCAACTACAGCAACAGAAGCTTATTTAGTAAAAGTAACTGGTATTGCTCCGGGAGCTTCAAGCAGTACAATCAGCTATACTTGGACACAAGTAAAATAAGTAATAACAATGCATAAAAAAACATGGGATCACGACATAATTAAAAGTATCTGCAGTAAAGCTTGACCGGCGATCTCTGCGTAATGCTGCTATCATATCATTCCCCCATGGCTATCAAACGGCTTTTTAAATTACCGTAAGCATTGAAAATACAGGCATTTAAAATATACGCCAGCTTATCAATTATTGGCAAAAATAACAAATTAAAATCATTTAAAAATTAGATAACCAATACAATCATGAATAAAAAAAACAAAACCAATCTCTTTGCAATTGGAATACTTTTTTTATCAGTATTATTTTTTTCGTGTGATACTGACTATGTTGATAAAGTAAACAACATTCCGGGCGATGTTGTAAAAGTTCCCGGATACACTCAAATTGAATCATTTACTGTAAAAGATACCGAAAACAATGCGGTAAGCGCTGCTATTACAGAAGAAAATATCATTATTACATGGAGCGTAAATACACCGCTTCCTCCAACTATTAAACCCGTAATTGTTTTAGGTACAGAAGCTGTTATTTCTCCGGCATCAGGTGTTGAAATTCCTTTTAAAGACGGCGCAGTATATACGGTGACTTCAAAAGCCGGAACAACAAAAAAATATACGCTGAAAATAGATTTCAGGCAAAAAGAACCTAGAGCGTGGACGGTAGCTTCGGGAGAAACTTTTAGAAAAGGCACTATGCAAAAATTGATTAACATTGGTACTTCCGGAAATACAGTTACAATAAATAATTTATGGCTGAGTGCCGAAAACACAAGAGTATATCTTGTTTCTGCCGAGGATCAAAAAACAGAATATACGGCAGAAATTGCTTATTTGGGAAGCGGTGTAACCGGAACTCCTTTTATTGATTATGGGATTTATTACTTTTTAGCCGAAAATACTCCGGTAGGAATGTATGATTTACGCATAAAAAATGGAGCTTACATCCTACAGAACCAAAGTGTAGAAAACAGATTCAAAGTCAATGTTATTGAACCAGATGCATTTAAAGCCGAATTAGTGGGTTCGCCGGTTCAAAAACAAGGCGGTGAAACTTTTGAAGTTAGAGGCGGTATGCTAAATACTGTAACGGCTGTTCAAATGTACAGCAGTACGGCTGCAACTGTAATTTTTCCTTTAGAAGTCGTAAGTTCAACTGCCTATAGAATTGTATTAAAAGTACCTGCCGGAACACCAGCCGGAACTTACAACAGAGTACGATTTATTAGAGGAGCTGCTAATACACTTACAGCTTATACGGTAACGGTTAAATAATATTTAGCGGTTAAAAAAAATTGTTATTAAAAAGCTCTTAGCTGTTTTTTAGTTAAGGGCACCGCAAATCCTGTTCGGCCTAAGCTGAACAGGATTTACTTTATAAAGCCAACCCATTATAATTTTTAGATTTAGTCAGCACCTCCGTCAACGCTGTCAAAAGTTTCTCTTTCTTTTGGTTTAATGCTGTATTTTAAAGACATCACAGGCCCGTAATAAACATCAAATTGGGTTCCGTTTGTGCGAAGCTGTAATTGGCCTATTATTCCGGCCAGAAAATGAATATTTGGCGTTATACCCGCACTGTAATATACGGAGAGTCTAAAAATGTCAAAATGCTCATCGGCATAATCTTTAGAGGCAAATTTCAGCATCAGCTCTGTGTAATATCCTAAATTGGGAGCAAGAAACAATGGCTTTTCTTTTGTTTGACGCAGATAATGATTTACCCCAAATCTTGCTCTAATTCTTGGAATTGTTTGATGAGTTCCTGTTCTGTCATCAAAAAATTTAGTTTCAAAACGGACTTGCTCAAAAATAGAGCCTCTGGGCATATCCTGAGAAAATGTTCCCATTAAAATAAGTCTGTTTTCTAAAGTTTCATAATTTCCCGCCTCCTCTACCGCATATTTTTGATTGTGAGCATATCCAAGCCATAACTTGATATTTTTAAATCCTGAATATATAAGCCACGGTCTTAGTACAACTCTTTGCGTATACTCAAACGGATTACCATTAGTATAGGCTCCTTGTGTTACTAATTGTACATCTGCCTGACCGCTTAAATGCCATTTCTCATATATAGGAAAAGCAACATCTATTTCTTCAATAGATGCCGGTATAAAACCTATTGAATAGGGAGCATCTTGTGCTTTTAAGATTTGCAAAGCAAACACACAAAATAATATAATACAACCTTTTTTAATCGTATTCATAAATTTCGTTTTACACATTTAAAAAGAAAAGACTAAATAGAAGTGTAACAAAGATATAAGCTCGGCATATTATCTTTTGGAAATTACAGGTTGCAGATTATAAGATGCAACAAAGTTTTTGAAACATTTTATATTTTATAGTCAGTTTTCGCTGTGATCTGTAGTTTTCTTTTTCAAATACGTAAGCTTATCAATCTCTTTCAAAAACTCCGAATCAAATTCTGAATAAGCTCTTAAGGTGTATTTTTCGTCCCGTTTCTGCATCACCAAACGGATTTTCTGCACCATTAACCAAATAGGTTCATAGCGCTTGTGGCCTAAAAGATATTGCAATTGTAAAATGGAAAATTTCCTTTTGGAAAGTGTCATTAATTCAATGCAGGTCATCCAGTATTTTAAGGGTAAATTGGAGTTTTCCATGACAGTTCCGGATCGAAGACCGATTCTGCTGCCGCATTTCTTACATTGAAATTTTAAATCAATTCTTCGAAATGAATGTTGGTTGTGCGAGCATTTTCTGCAAATTAAACCATTTTGCAGACGCTTGTCTTTTAATTCTTCGATGCAGGTTTCTTCGTCGTGGTATTTTTCGAAGTACGCTCTTAATTCCATTTATTAAGATTCTCTTTTACGGATTAAATATAAAATAATCTACGCAGACAAAAAACCTTCTGAAAATAAAAAAGAGGAAATTCAAAATAGAAAATCCTCTTTTAAAATTATAAAAAATGCAATTACAGTTTGTGGGCTATTTCTTTCTTGTATTTATTAAGAATAGATTTTGTCATACCAAGATTGGCTTTGTTAGAATCTACGGCCAGATAAATAAAATATTCTCCATTGTCAGAAACATCAATGATATGAATCTGTGAAGAAAGGGTAATCATGATATTATCAATTACCTGATCCTGTAATTTTAAGGCCCTGATCGCGTTCATTTTTGCTTTAACTACTTCCAGATTGTATGCAGAGGCTAATTCCGGATCGAATTCACTCAAAACAGATTGCGAATAATAAGACATTCCGCTTTGAATTTCGGCTACAGAAACGGCTATAAAACCTGGTATATTCTTTTTGAGATCTTCTCCAAATTGTTTTAAAAAATCAGACATAATTATGGGTTTATTTAGGTTGGGAAAATCCTAAGTTTCTTTAGGATTTTGTACAAATTTATAGATCTTATATTATTTAATTATCCGCTATTCGTACCTAAATTTATTTTTTTTCTATCTATTTTATTTCCTTTAAAAGCAATAAAAAAGAGACCAAAGCTACTCAGAAAATAAAATTAAAATGGTATTACACTGGCTGACAAGTTTCTTCTTTCCATTGCTGTTCTTCAGCTGCTATTATTTCTAATTTTGCTACAATAGAAACCAAGCTTTTTTCTAAAGAAATTCTTCCTTCTCGCCATTCTTTCATAAACGAACCTGTTTTAATCTGCAGAATAAAATGACCTGTAAAAACATATTCAGCATTTTCCTGATCTAATTTTGGCGGAATCCTTTTTAAAGCTTCCCTTAAATGAATGGCAATTTTAATATGTTCTGTTTTAAAGATAATTCCCCTGCCTTCACCTGATCTTTCAAACTCATGTCCTCTATATTCTAAAAGTTTCATCAAAGCATCCAGAAATAGTAAAGCTCTGTTGAGATTTTTCTCGGCTACATTTAGATAAAGAACTTTCTGTAAATCGTTCTTTTTCTTTTTGTCTGATTTTTTATTCTCCCAAAATATCTGAGTCTCTTTAATAATCGCATTAGGTTTTACCAAAGTATCTGTAACTTTTAACGGTGCTTTTGAATCAGATTCTATGGTTTTAATTAATTCATTTAAAGGCGTTGCTTTAGCTGTTTTACGAAGCTGCGATTCATACGCTTTTCGCATAATGATAATGTAATTATTTCCGGTATAGCCTTCGGCAAGTTTTGGAGCGCTTTCTCGTTTGTAATTCAGTTTTACCCAATGTTTACTTCCCGGAAGCGGAATTCCCATTTTTGCGCAGGCATTTTTTATTCCCATACTGGAAATTTCGTAATGCTTCGCTATTTGAACGATTGGAAACTTCCAAACCAAATTATAAAGTTCCAGTCGTGTAAATATTATTCTGTCCATAATTCAGTTAGACAATTAAACCATCAAAAAGTTTTAACAAAGTAAAATCCATCACCTTTATAAAAAATAAAGATGATGGATATATAAAAGCTGTATACTACTCTACACCGCCGCCTAAAGCGCGATATAAATTTATTGACGCATTTAGCTTTTCTAATTTTATGGCCACTACATCCAGTTCATTTTGCAAAGCGCTGTTTTGAGCTGCAATAATTTCCAGATAATTAGCCATTCCGCTTTTATATAAAAGCGAAGCATCGGCGGTTGCTTTTTCTAAAGAAACTGCTTTTTCTTCGGCCAGTTTTATACGTTCATCGGCATATTTTAGCTGCGACATGGCATCAGAAACTTCACCAACAGCGGTGATAAAAGATTGCTTAAACTGTACAACGGCTTTTTCCTGTTCTAAAACAGCTACTTCATAAGCCGTTCTTAGCGCTTTTTTCTGAAAAATAGGCTGAGCCAGGTTCGCCGCTATATTTTTTGTAACCGATCCCGGAAAATTAAACCAGTTGTCAAACTCAAAAGAATTGATTCCTATTGACGGATTTAAACTCAGCGTTGGGTACATCGTAGCTTTTGCTAATCCTGTTTTGGCTGTAGCTGACATTACGGCATATTCGCTGGCTTTTACATCTGGTCTTCGGCTTAAAAGCGAAGCTGGAATTCCGGCAGGCATTTCAAAAGCAAATTCGTCTACATTCAGATTTCCGGAACGTGTTATGGTATTTGGATATTCGCCGCATAAAATCTGTAATGCATTTTCCTGAACCGCTATATTAGCTTTGGCTAAAGGAACCAGCAATTCGGCTGTTTTTTTCTGCGCTTCAGTTTGGTTTACTGCCAAAGAACTAATAGAACCTGAGTTGTACTGCAGCTTCATCATCTGCAAGGTATTATCGCTCAATTCAATGTTTTTCTGAGCAATTTTAAGCTGTTCGTCTAAACCTAAAAGATTATAATAAGACTGTGCCACCTGCACAATAATTCGGGTTTTTAAAGCTGACAGGTTTTCTTTTTGAGCAAAATAAGCGGCTTTAGCATCTCTTTTCTGCATAGCTGCTTTTCCCCAAATATCTACTTCCCATGACATACGAAGATTAGCACTGTAATCGTCCATATAATCCTTGCTGGTAAACTGAGCGCTCAAAGATCCGTTTAAGGAATTCTTAGACAAATACGAACGGCTTCCAGCTGCATCAAAATCAAGTGTTGGCAGTAAGGATAATTTAGCTTGTTTATAGCTTAAATCCAGCTGTTCCATGCTTTTAACCGCAATAAGCACCTCGTTGTTTTTAACGAGGGCTTTTTCGATTAAATCAACCAAAAGCGGGTCTTTGTAATATTTTTTCCAGGAATGTAAAACGGTATCTCCTGTTACGGTTAATTCTTCCCGATATTTTTCGGGAGCATTTAATTCGGCGCGGGAATATTTTTTTCCCACTACGCATGATGTTAAGATCATACCCGAAAACACCGTCATTCCTATTTTATATAGTATTTTCATTATTATTCTTTTATGGTTTGAACTACATTCTTCTTACCAGATACTTTTTCCTGCAGATATTGGAATACGATGAAAAGCAATGGAATTACAAAAACTCCCAAAACAACACCGCTTAACATTCCAATCGAAGCGCTCACACTAATAGATCTGTTTCCTACTGCGGTTCCTCCCGAAGCAAACATCAACGGAATCATCCCTACAATAAAAGCCAGCGATGTCATGATAATAGGTCGTAACCTTGATTTTGCTCCTTCAAGCGCCGCATTGGTAATAGATAAACCGGCTTTTCGTCTCTGCAGCGCAAACTCTACAATCAAAATTGCGTTTTTGGCCAAAAGCCCCACCAGCATGATTAAACCTACCTGAACGTAAATATTGTTGTCTAATCCTACCGCTTTAACTCCTGCAAATGCTCCTAAAATTCCAGTTGGAATAGAAAGTAATACTGCCAATGGCAATAAATAACTCTCGTATTGTGCTGCCAATAAGAAGAATACAAAAAGCAGACATAATCCGAATATAGCAATGGTTTGGTTTCCTCCTGCTTTTTCTTCCAAACTTAAACCTGTCCATTCGTAACTGTAATCAGATGGAAGTTTATCTAAAACTTTTTCCAAATTATCCATAATCTGACCGTTACTATATCCTGGCAACGCCATTGCTGTAATATTTACCGAGTTATAAAGGTTGTAACGATTTACAGATTCGGGTCCATACACTTTATGGAATTTTACTATCGATTTTACCGGAACCATCTGCATATCAGCATTTCTTACGAAAATTTCATTAAACGCATCCTGATCCATTCTAAAAATTCCGTCAGCTTTTACATTCACTCTGTAAAACTTACCAAATCTGGTAAAGTCAGACGACTGATCTCCTGCAAAATAGGTTTGGATATTTCCTAAAAGTTCGCGCATATTAATGCCCATTTGTCTGGCTTTTTCCTCATCAACTTCTAATTCAAGCTGCGGATAATCGGCTCTAAAAGTCGTATAAGCATATTGAACTCCCGGCTGCTGCATAATCTGCCCAATTACTTTATCAGACATTGCTTTTAAAGTTTCCGGATTTCTCGCCATTCTGTCCTGCAAAACGATTTCGGCACCACTTGTTACTCCAAATCCTTCAACCGGAGGCATTCTGAATACCATGATCGAACCTTCTTTAATTGTCGACAATTTAGCGGTAACGCTGTTCAAAATTTCGTCGATATCTTTAACTTCACCTCTATCTTTTTTAGGTTTTAATTTAATAAATCCTAATCCGTAAGCGGTACTGGAACTGTTGCTCAAAATATTAAATCCGGTAATACTGGTATTAACATCAATAGCTTTTTCTGATTCTAATATTTTTTCCATTCTCTGCACTACTTCAGTCGTACGATCAAGCGCTGTTCCAGGAGGCATTGATAAACTGTACACCATGAATCCGTCATCTTCCAACGGTACAAAACTTTTTGGAGTCGACATCATCATCCACATTGCAATCGCCGTAATTCCCGTTACTAATCCTGCCGCAAGCCATTTTCTTTCAATAAGAAAACGAACTGCTTTAATATATCGTCCGGTTAAGTTGTTGAACCCCGTATTAAATCCAACGAAAAAACGTTCTTTAAAAGTGGTTTTATGTTCGTTTTCTCCATGTTCTCCATTATGAACATTCTTTAAAAGAAGCGCACACAATGCCGGAGTTAACGTAAGTGCATTTACTGCCGAAATAATAATAGCAATAGCCAGTGTATAAGCAAACTGCTTATAGAAAATACCCGATGATCCCGTCATGAAACCAATTGGAATAAACACAGCCGACATTACCAAAGTGATCGAAATAACGGCTCCTGTAATCTCTGCCATCGCACCATGAGTAGCTTCTTTAGCGGTTAAACTGCTGTCTTCTTCCATTTTACTGTGCACGGCCTCGACGACGACAATCGCATCATCGACCACAATACCAATGGCTAATACCAAGGCAAAAAGCGTTAGAATATTAATGGTAAAACCAAACACAAGCAGAAAGAAAAACGTACCAACAATGGCTACCGGAACTGCAATGGCCGGAATAATCGTTGAGCGAATGTCCTGCAGGAATATAAATACTACGATGAAAACCAGAATAAAAGCTTCGATCAAAGTAGATTTTACCTGTCCGGTTGCTTCGTCAAGTCTTTCTTTGGTACTCATTACATTGACGTATTTAATTCCCGGAGGAAAAGATTTAGATAATCTTTCTACCTCTTTGTTTACGCCAATTTCAATATCGTTTGCATTAGAACCCGAAGTCTGTAAAATAGCCATTGTTACGGCATTTAAAGAGTTCGATTTATTGTCTCCGCTGTATGAAATAGAACCAAACTCTACTCTGGCAACATCTTTAAGTCTTAAAAGACTGCCGCCGTTGTTTTTAACTACAATATTTTCATACTGCTCGGGTTTGTTTTTCTTTCCTTTGTACCGAATTACATATTCTAAAGCGGCTTTAGATTCTTCTCCCAGTTTTCCCGGAGCCGACTCTAAACTTTGATCTGCAATGGCTTGTGTAACATCTGAAGGCACTAAACCTGCATTGGCCATTTTTCTAGGATCAAGCCATACACGCATTGAGTAATCTTTCTGCCCAAAAATCTGAACCTGTCCCACTCCCGGTACACGTTTTATTTGAGGAACAAGGTTGATGTTAGCATAATTCTGCAAAAACAACTCGTCGTATTTCTTATTATCATCTGTATAAAGATTGAAAATAACAATCATACTGTTTTGCTGCTTCGAGGTCGTAAGTCCCATTCTTACAACTTCCTGAGGCAGTTTTGGAGTTGCCTGCTGTACTCTGTTTTGTACGTTTACAGCAGCCTGATCAGGGTCGATTCCCTGCTTAAAAATCACGCTGATCGAAAACGTTCCGTCGTTACTTGCAGTCGATTTAATGTACTGCATATTTTCGACACCATTAATTTGTTCTTCAAGCGGTGTTACTACCGAACGAATTACGGTTTCACTGTTACCTCCCGGATACGAACCACTTACCATTACAGTTGGAGGCGAAATATCAGGAAATCTTGTAACCGATAATCTTGTAAGACCAATGATACCCAGTATCACCAAAACAATGGAGATAACCGTGGCCAATACCGGCCTGTCTATTATTTTCTTTAACATGGAAAATGTTATTTATATTAAAATCAAAAATTATTTACTGCTTATCGTTTTCGCAGTTGATTTAGGAACTACTTCTCCGCCGTCGTACAAAACGTCGATTGAGTTTAAAGCCACTTTATCTCCGGAGTTTAAACCTGATTTTACGAAGTAATTTGTTCCTGAGTTTCCAGCGATTTCGATAGGAACCATGGCTACTTTATTTCCCGGTTTTAAAACAAAAACGAAAAATTTATCCTGGATATCCTTAACACTCGCCATTGGAACCGTAATTACAGACGATAAATTGTTGTTTAAAACCACTCTTGCAGAACCTCCTGAACGAAGCAGTTTTTTAGGGTTTGGAAAAATAGCTTTCAGCGAAATAGTTCCTGTAGTACGATCGATGTTACCGCTCGCTACTTCCAGTTTTCCTTTTTGGTCGTATTCGCTGTCATCGGCCATAATTAAACTTACGGTTTGGTCCGATTTGGCTTCTTTAGAAAAAGCAAGATAATCGGCTTCTGTCAATGAGAAATAAACAAACACGGTATTAATGTCTGAAAGAACCGTTAACGGCACAGCATCTGCAGGTGTAACCAAATTACCAATACGATTTGGAATTCGGCTGATATAACCGCTTACAGGCGCTTTAATCAAAGAGAAATCTGCATTTAACTGCGAAGATCCTAAAGCTGCTTTTGCCTGTGCAACTTGAGCAACAGCTGCATCATAAGTTGCCTGAGCCGTTTTTAACTGCATGTCTGAGAAAACTTTACCATCAACAAGCGGTTTGATTTTTTCGACTTCTAATTTAGCATTGGCTAAGTTTGCCAAAGCCGTTTTATAAGCAGCACGACTGCTGTTTACCTGCTCTGCATAAACATCTCCTTTAATTTTAAAAAGAGATTGTCCTTTGTTTACATAATCTCCTTCTTTAACATAAATTGCCTCAAGATAACCCGAAACCTGAGCTTTAATGTCAACGTTAACGGTACCTTCAACAGTTCCTGGGTATTTTTTTTCTACTTCACCGGTAATTGATTTTGTTTCGAGAAAATCAACTTCAGGTTTTGGCGGTGCAAAAGCTCCTGCATCAGAACCACTTTTACCGCAGGATGAAAAACCGATTATAATCAATAAAACTGCTGCTTTACTGAGTGTCTTATAATTTTGAAAAATTTGTTTTGCCATTTTAATTTCACTTTAATGAATTCGTCTAATTTGACGGCAAAATAACATCTCAAAACACCTTTAAAATAGGATAAATTTACCCAAACGGAATTTTTCGATACTGAAACGAAGACGTAAGTCAACCCAAATAATCGTGCATAAAAAAAGCCTTACACTATAGGATTACAAGTCATCATCTATCCATCCACTGCTTAAAATGCGGTGCTTTTTCGCGGCTTATAATTACCTCACGTTCGGGATCTGCTTTCAGCTGAATTTTAAGTTTGGCATTGAAATAATTAGCAATCGCTTTTATGCTTTCGGCACGAATGAAAAACTGTCTGTTGGCACGAAAGAAAATATCGGGATCGAGTTCTTGTTCCAGTTCTTCCATGGTCTGCGGAATTGGAATTACAATCCCTGATTTTAAAACTAAATTTGAGGTTTTAAATTCGGAGTAAATAAAATCGATATCAGTAACATTTACGCTTTTATAGCCGTCACGATAGGTAACGAGAAAACGAAGACGAAAACTCGGTTTATTAATAAAGCCTTTTAAGATTCCGGCAAGATCGCCGTAAGTATCCGATTTGGATAAGCTTTTAAACTTCTGCAAAGCAAATTCTAATTCGCTTTTATCGATAGGTTTCATCAAATAATCTATGCTGTTAACCTTAAACGCTCTAACGGCATATTCATCGTAGGCTGTAGTAAAAATAACCGGGCTTGTAATTTTTATTTCTTCGAAAATAGAAAAACTAATTCCATCGGCCAGACGAATATCCATGGTTATTAAATCCGGTTTTTCGTTTGTCCGAAGCCACTTTACTGCGCCTTCGACAGTATCGATAATGTCCAGAATCTCGCAATTGGGTTCTAATTCTTCCAGCAGCCTTTTAAGTCGGCTGGCATTAATACTCTCATCTTCAATAATCAAAATTCTCATACTCTCTATATTAATGGTAAACGCACTGTAAAACTTTCTAACGACTGTGAAAAAACAGGTTTTTTGTTGAATAAAATTTTATAACGGAACTCTATATTTTTACGTCCTACGCCTGTAGACACTAAAGCTTTACCCGAAGTAGGCTGTAAATTGTTTTTTACAATTATATTTTTTCCTTCAGAATAAATCGAAATAATAAGCGGACTCGATATTGTTGCCATATTGTGTTTTACAGCATTTTCGACCAATAACTGCAGCGATAAAGGCGGTAAATGAAGGTCAAGACAATTGCTGTCGATTTCTAATTGTAAATCGATTTTTTCACCTAATCGTTTCTTTAGCAGATAAAAATAGGCGTTCAAGAACTCGATTTCTTCTCTTACAGTTATAGTATCTTTATCTAAGTTAGAAATCATATAACGGTAAACACGGGTAATATTCTCCAAAAATGCTGCTGCTGCCTCCTGGTCTTCGTGAATAAGCTCTGTTAACGTGCTGAAATTATTAAAAATAAAGTGCGGATCTAACTGCAGTTTTAAGGATTCTAACTGCGAACGTGTTACGGCTTCCTGAAGTTCTGAAGCTTTTATTTTAAGTTCGGCTGCTTCATTTGAGGTTACACGCCAGCGGTTTAGCAAAAATATTCCGGTGTGTACTGAACTGATAAAAAGTGATAAAATAGCGGCCATAATATTAGACTGCCAGATAATAAGGAGTTCGTTTTCTTCTAAACAGGCATCAGGATATAGATAATTCCATAAATGCGAAAAAACAAAGTTTAAAAGAATGTTACCTGCAATAAGGCAGATAAATTGTGCAATGGCCCTAAAAATAGGATTCTGTTCCCAGGGTATTAAACGATTTAAACTTCGGCCAACAAAAAGACTTAGTTCTGTCAATACACCGCAATATACCAGGATAATAAAGATATCGAATGTCCAATCCAGCGATATTAACGAATCTTCCTGGTACGGATTAAGTAAATAATAGGAAGACAAATAAACCAAGAAAACGACCGGAATGACTATAATTCTATAGTATTTGTAGAAAAAATTCTTCCCGGTGATTTTATTTTGAATATTTGAACCCATTTATTTTATAACAATTGGTGAATTATATTAATTATTTTTTAAACACATAAGAAACATAGTGTTACACAAAATAACCACAATCATTGTCATTTCGACCGAAGGGTGACTCGAGCGATAGCGGACAGACGAAGTAAATCTTCGCTCGAAATGACAAAAATGTGTAGACCTGTTTTAATCAACAAACATAGCCTATGTGTTTAATCTTTCTAACTTGTTACGACTATCACATTAACATAACAAAGATAGAATAAGATTTAAGATAACTGTGGCACTAACACTTTTCTTTTATTAGCTGTTTTTGTAGACTTTTGTGATTTTCTTTCTCTCATAACGCCCCATTTTAAACAGGTTGCGCCCCATGAGAATCCTGCTCCAAAGGTGGTAATAAGCAGGTTTTGTCCTTCTTCAAAATCAGCGGCATAATCCCATAAACATAACGGAATTGTGGCTGATGTGGTGTTCCCGTATCGGTCAATATTGACTTTTACTTTTTCATTGCCAATATTCAGGTTTTCGCTTACGGCGTTAATAATTCTCAGGTTGGCCTGATGCGGAATAACCCAGTCAATTTCATCGGCATCGAGATCATTGCTTATCAAAACATCTCTCGATACGCTTGACATCGCAGCAACTGCTTTTTTAAATACAAACGATCCGTCCTGCTTGATGAAATGTTTTTTGTGAACAATGCTCTGCATGCTTGCCGGAAATTTAGAACCTCCAGCTGGAACAACTAAAGAGGCAGTACCGCTTCCGTCTGTTCTCAGAATACTTTTCATTAATCCGTATTCTGTTTCTGTTCTTTCTAAAAGCACCGCTCCTGCTCCATCTCCAAAAAGAATACAAGTGTTGCGGTCTTCATAATCTACAATCGAGCTCATTTTGTCAGCGCCCACTACAATAATCTTTTTATAACGTCCGCTTTCGATCATAGTGGCGCCCATTTCAAGCGCATACAAAAAACCGCTGCAAGCGCCGTTCATATCAAAACCAAAAGCATTTGTTAACCCGCTTAGTTCGCAGATTTTACTGGCCGTTGGTGCTAAAATATGGTCTGGTGTGGCCGTTGCCAATATCAGCGCTTCAATTTCTGAAGGTTCTACTTCATAATTGCTCATTAAATTTTCTATTGCCCCAAAGGCAAGATCCGAGGTGCCTTTGCCTACTGCAATTCGTCTTTCTTTTATTCCCGTTCTTTTTTCAATCCATTCTTCTGTAGTTTCAACAGTTTCCGAAATTGTTTTATTATTCAGGATTGAAGTGGGTACAAAACCTCCTACAGCTGTAATTACTGCCTTCATTGTTTTTGTTTTTTTGTTATTTTATTTTTGTTTTTACACAATAGAAAATTAGCATTTTTCGCCGTATTGGCAGGTTCGCTTTTCAATAATTAACAAAGAATTAATATAAAAAAGCATAAATTTCCAAAAAATCTTACTACTTAATCTTAAAGTTTTCTAAATGCCGTCTGCTTAATTCTTCGGAATAGACAATAAAGGAATATCTAATCCTGCTGCCATAATTCTGGTTTTACTTTTATGTACAAGTGAATCCCAAAAACCATATTTTTGAGGCACCATTACTAAAATATCGGCATTAAAATTTTTGATTTCTTTTCTAATTTCATCGATTACCGCATTCGATCTCACGTTTTTATAAATGTATTTTACGTCTTCAAATTCTTTTTCAATCGAAGAATTCAATAAGATTTTACCTTGCTCCTCTTTTATTTCGTCCAGCTTTTTATCAACGCTGAAAAATTCAATTTCAGAGCCTAGGTTTCCTATCACACGTCTAATCCAGGTAAATCTTTTTATAGAAGATAAACTCAGCGTATCACAGGCATAAAGGATTTTTTTAGCATTTAAAAAACGGGCATTTTCCGGAACGGCCAAAACGGGAATATTTAAATTCTTGATAACCGTTGTAGTCGAATTTCCCATAATATCCTGTTCCAATGAACGTTCTGCCATTCCCATTACAACCAGATTGGCATTTGTATCATTGATGATTAAAGAAAGTTCGTCTTCCAGAAAAGAATAACTGCAAATAGAACTTGTCTCGATTTTAAACAAATCTGCAATTTCTAAAGCCAGGGTTTCAAGTCTTAAGGCTGCTTTTTCGATTTGTTTCTGCATTCCCTCGGCAGTAATACGAGAATTAGCGCTGTGAACTCCTAAAGAAAATGAATTAAACAAAACAAGTCTGGCGCCTGTTGCTTTTGCCAAACCAGCGGCATAAGTAACGGCATTGTTTGCTATTGTCGAAAAATTGGTGGCGGCGATTATAGTTAGTGGAGAAGTCATAAAATTGATTTTTAAACATTTTACCTGCAAAAATCCTTAATAAACGCTTTCTATTAATTTTAAACTTACCGAATAATCATTTTTCAAGACTCAACCGTAAAATTTAGTACCTGAAAAAAGCCAAAATATTCAAAAAAGAATTAAGAATTCGTGGTTTTTATTTTTTCTGAAATATCCTTTTCTGAAAAACTAAATCGTTTTATGTGCTTCAGAATCTACTCATGAAATAGTAAACTTTAGGTCATTCTACACTCCAAAAGCAGTCAATTACACAATAAACAGGTTCAAATAAAAACATTTGCTGCACATCTGCTAAAACGGGTATTTTTACTCATTTCGGTTTCCTGTTTTTTACTTATTATACTTGTTCTTGTTTTGGGTTTGAATTGTTACGGATGTAAAAAGTAAAAGAAAATTTATAGTCATTGTCATTTCGACTGAAAGGAGAAATCGCACAAGGAACTCCGCAAAGAAAATCAGCTAATCTTTGTCGATATGCAGGTGCGATTTCTCCTTTCAGTCGAAATGACAAAAATGTGTATATCTGAATACAGAAAAAACTTTTTAAATATTAAAAAGGAACCGAAAAGGAAAACTATAAACGCAAGAAACTGCGATAAAAATGACATCTAATAAAATAGAATATCATTTTTACCGCAGTAATTTCCTTTTTTTACGCAGATAAGTAAAGTATTATTTAACCAATACGCTTATTGTATTACTTAGATTTTCTCTATTTATAAAATCCTGGATGAACTCTTTAACCTCTCGGCCGGCTTCGGTCTCAAATGAATTAATATGAAATTCATCATCCTGATCGCTGATGTGTATAATTTCAGTATAACCTTTAGATATTAAACTGCCTTTTAATTTAATTATATTCAACTGCTGCTGCCCGTCAAGCTCTTTGCGAACCTGTAATTTTATAGCTCTTTCCATATTCAAATATTTTTAAATAATTAACCGTCATTCAATTATAAATTTATAATAATTACCAATTCAAAAAAATATTTTAACACACCCTACAACCTATTATTTATCAACACCTTATGAACATTTTTTGTAAATTGCACAAAATTAGGATACGAGTAGAACGCTCGCTGTTAAAAATGTTCTTATAATTAAATAAACATTCCCAAAAATGCTATAAGGTGGTTAATCAAGTATGTTATTATTTTTGATTTGAAACTTATTTACGATAAATCAATTAAAACAGATTTCTTATGATAGCAGATACTAATAGATATTATGATCCGGACGATTATAATTTCATAAACGATAATCAAAGTTATGTCGAACAATATGAGCAGGAACATACCGGCGACGAAAATTTTGAAGAAGAACAATTATTAACTCAAGATCAAAATTATCTGGATAATGAGTTCTCAAACGCACTTGAAAGAGATGAGGAAGATGAGGAAGATGATCTCGAAGATGACTGGGATGAGGACGACGATTTAGACGAAGACGATCTGGACGATGATTTAATAGAAGATTACGACGAAAATGACAGGGAAATTGAAAGTTTCTCTGATGACGGATATAAAATTGATTAACATAAAGTCAATAAATATAAAAGCCAATGAGTAGTTTCATTGGCTTTTTTATACTAAATACTGTTATTTTAATTTTGTAAAGCAAACTTAGCTTTCAGTTTTCGGTCGTAAACAATTACAAATCCTATCCAAACTGCTAAAAGTGCCAGAATTACCGTTAATTCTTGTTCATGAACTCCTTTTACAAAGAAATTATTTAGCGAATGGACACCTGCAACAGCCAGAAGCGAACTGGTTTTAGAATATATCTTGCCAATTCCCCAGGTTCCAAAGAAAATAGTGCCCAGGAAAATCATGTTAGAAGCCGTCATATCAATATTTAAATGCCACAGAAACCAAAGCAGCGCAATAATTACTGTTGCATAAAATGTAGGAAGTCCTTTTAACTGTTCCTGTAAAAAACCTCTCCATCCAATTTCTTCCAAAAGTCCGTATACTAAAACCGTAAACGTAAACAAAATTGGAAACTTGCCATATATAAAGTAGTATAATGTGGTAATACAAAGTGCCGGAAGTACCCAAAAAACAACAAAAGGCAAAACATAATTACTGTATATTCCTTTTAAAGACATTGGATTTTGAAGCGAGAATATCTTTATCGCGACAAATGCACCTAAAGCCGGACCAACTCCGCGAAGTAAAATTCCAATATATTCGTGACCAACATTCGCCAATAAATCTGTTTTAGCTGCTATAAATCTGCATGCAATGGCAATGATATAAAAAACTGCAATTGCCCCGTAATTAATTTTAAGTTTCATAAGTTATCTATTTGATTAGGTTGAGACAAACTTAGGAATAGGAAATAAGAATAAAATTGACTTTGGGTAAGAAATCATTTTTCGGTAATTCTTTTCCGAATCCGGCTCAAACTTTCGGCCGTCAATCCAAGATAAGATGCAATTACTTTTAAAGGTGTCCGCTGAAATATCTCGGGTCTGGATTCAATTAATTTTAAATAACGATCCTGCGGTGTCAGAGTTAAAAGATCAATTTGCTGCTGTTGTTTTTGAATGTACAACATTTCCGAAACTGCTTTCCCAACTCGTAAACCTGCTTCAGAGCGTCCGTAGAGTTCTTTAAGATCCAAATGATGAATCGACCATAACGTAATATCTTCTAAAGCTTCTACTTTTATAACAGAAGGTTTTTGATTAAGAAAAGACAGATAATCGCTTATAAAAGACCTTTCATAAAGCAGATTAATGCAGATATCCCTGCTTCCGTCCCAAACAAATAATCCCGCCGAACCTTTAATAATAATATTGAGGTACTTTTCTATATGGTCGTATTCCTTTATAATTTCAGCCTTTTTGAAGGTTCTTATTTCAATTTTTTCCGAAAAAGCATCCCAGATATTGGTATCTGAAGCATAATAAGAATCAAAAATCTTTTTTACATCTTCCGGCGAAGGATTTTGGGGCATAATCTTGAAAATATCTGTTTTTACGGAAAGCAAATTACAAAAAATCATAAAATAAAAAACTGCAGAGGCTTTATAACCGCTGCAGTTTTTTTTTATGTAGAAATTTTAAATGCTTTATTTACTGCAATTATTACCTGTTATATCCTGAATAGTTGGATTATATAAATTATTTTCTACTCTAAAATCAGTATTTAGACCTTTTTCAAGCAGCACTTTTAAACCGCAAAAACTCGTAAGTGATTTATTCCCTTCCACTTTTATATAGCCGCCAACTGAAGCCACATTTTGAAGTGCATCAATAGTAACCAAATTAGCACTGTTACCAATATACAGATTTCCTCCAATACTTTTAATGTTGTTAAGACCTTTTAAGGTTTCGAAATTGCAATTGTGAATGTTAAGAGCAGCTGTTACAGCGGTAATATTATCTAATCCCGTTAAGTCTTTTAGTTTTGAATTATTTTGAATATTAAGCGAATAGGCACTAGTCATAGCATTTAAACCTGTAAAATCCTTAAGTTCAGTTCCGATAATTTGTATAACTAATCCGTTTGATTTAAGATTTTTTAAGCCGCTGATACTTATTAAAGCGCCGTCAGAATTATTTGTTATACTGAACTCCTTACCTATAGAAGTCAAATTGATGAATCCATCAAGATTTACTAAAGATTTGTTTAATCTAAAAAGAGTACTTCCTCCAATAGATTTTAGCGCTTTTAATGCATCAATATTCGTTATTACATCATTATGCCACAAATAGAAACTATCACCAATAGAAGCCAGTTTCTCCAGTCCGTTTAGATTTTTAAGTTTCTGGCTATATGTTATTTCTAAATTTTTACCTATTTTTTCTAAATTACCTAATCCTTTTAATGTTTCGATATTATTGCCATAAATTATCAATGCATCCGAAAGTTCGCGAATACCTTCTAATCCTTCTAAAGATACAAGTGCAGGATTATCGCCAATTTCTATACGCCCTTTTATTTGGGTTAGATTTTTTAAGCCTTTTATGTTTTCCAGCTTAGCATTATTCTTAATGACTAAATAACCATCAGTTAATTCCTTGATATTAAACAGGGCATCAAGATTAGTCAATAACGTATTATTCCCTACATAAAGATATTGAGCAGAACTCAGCATTTTTAAGCCCGAAATATCCGTAATATTTGAACTTGATGTTGTATTATCAAATCCAATCAATAAACCTCCGTTAATTTTTGTGTATCGTTTTTCAACGAATGCGTCTACTTCTGCCTGAGATGTAAGTCTAACATATCCATCAAAGACTTTTTCTGGAATTGGCTGTTCGACAGATTCTAACTTTTTTGTTTCTGACTCGTCCTTGGAGCAGCTAAAAATTGTAACTGAAACTAGTAATAGCAGGATTTTTTTCATTTTGGTTTGTTTAAATTGTTTTTGGTATTAAATGTTTGGAATTCTTTTTCAAATATATCTATTTTTTCTTACAATAGGTATTCTTAATGTGTTGTGATGATAAAAATTAAGTTGATTTTGGACTACGCTGCAAAAAAATTTGATGCTTAATTTTTTTTCAGATTTTAAAAAAAAATTAAGACCTGCTTACTTTTCAAAGTAGTATATTTGGCACACGAAATATAAGCCTCTATTCATAAAAAAATTATAATCCTCGAATTTCTCGATGAAAAATACCAAGTTCACTTGTATACTTTTATTATTTCTGCTTTTCTTTGTTAGAAGCACGGAGTCGTATCAATATCACTTCGAACCGGAGACAATTGAAAGTCAATGTGCTTATATTCCTGAAGAAATTCCGCAGTTCTCCTCTACTGATTTACACAACAAGGAAATCCAAATTCATTATGTTGTAAAAAAGAAACTTAAGTATCGCGCGACTACTTTAGACAGCAGTACTTTAAGACCTCCTTATTACAGCAATCTGATTAAATTCAGAAATTACAAAAGAAGCTTAATTTATGGTATCGCTTCTATATACCAGATTCAGCGTCATACTTACCTTCACTTATACCAATTGTTCTAGTTTCTAGAATAACGTTTGTATTTTTATAAAATGCAGTTTTTCAGCTGCAGTATCTTTTTGTGTACCTAACCATATACAAAGAGTATATCTCTGCTTATAAAAATATTTACCGGCTCGAAATTATCTAATAAGATAGTATTCGCAGCATTCCTGTTTTTTTTCTAAACCCAATTACAAACTCCCTATAGCTTCTATAAGGGAGAGAATCTATTTATTTATATAATACCAAATTTAATCATGAACATTAAAAACAATTCCTTTTTTATCGTCATTCTATCGTTGTTTGTTTTAGTCTCGTGCGGAGATAAAGCCAACAAAAACTCCGACAAAATAAAAACAGTTCCCGTTTATAAGGTAACTTTAAAAGATACCATCGTTTCTAATCGTTTTGTGGCCGATGTGCACGCCAAAAACAATGTCGAAATTCACGTTCGTATTCCCGGATTACTCGACAAAGTATATGTAAGCGAAGGCCAAAAAGTAAAAAAAGGCCAGCTTTTATTTCAAATAAGCGATGTAGAACTTCAAATACAACTTTTAAAAGCTCAGGCTGTCTACAAAAGCAGTATGGCCGATTTAAGAATCGCAACCGTAGAGCTGGAACAAGCTCAGACTCTTTTCAATAAAAAGGTAATTGCCGATAAAGAATTAGAATTATCCAAAGCAAAACATGATGCGGCTTCTGCCAAAGTAGCTCACGCTTCCGCGGAAAGAAAAGCGATCAACCAGCAGATTAGTTTTACCACAATCCGTGCGCCTTTTGACGGTACGGTGGACCGAATTCCGTTTAAAGAAGGAAGTCTGGTCGAAAACGGGTCGCTGCTTACAACAGTTTCACAATTAGACGATGTTTACGCCTATTTCTCTATTCCTGAGAATACCTATTTCCAAATGATGGAAGACAAAACCCTTCATACACAAGGTGATATCAAATTGGTATTGCCAAACGGAATGGTTTACGACCAAAAAGGAGAATTAAGAACTGCCGACGGAGAAATCGACAGACAAACAGGTTCTATTCAATACAAAGCAAAATTTCATAATCCGCAGGGATTTATCAAACACGGAACTTCAGGAAAACTAATTATTTCAGAACCTAAAACAGATGCGATTATAATTCCGCAAAAAGCCGTTTTTTCTATTCAGGATAAACAATTCGTGTTTCTGGTGGGCAAAGAAGGCATTGTAAAAATGACCAACATAACCATTGGAAGTACGCTTGACGATGTATACATTTTAAACAAAGGGCTAAAAAACAACGATTTAATTGTTCAGGAAGGCATTCAGTCTTTGCGTGACGGCGATAAAATCAATGTAAAAGAAACCCAAAACGTAAACCTGTAATTAGTATACATATTTAAAAGATTTCACAATGATAGAAATGTTTATCAAAAGAAAAATATTATCATTAATCATCTCGGTTATGATAGTACTTTTAGGATTACTGGCTTTGTTTCAGCTTCCTATTACCCAGTTTCCGGATATTGTACCGCCTTCTGTAACAGTTACGGCAAAATATACGGGAGCCAATGCCGAGGTTTCTGCCAATGCCGTTGCGCTTCCGTTAGAACGTGCCATAAACGGTGTTCCCGGAATGACCTATATGTCGACCGTAACTTCTAACGATGGTTTAACGCTTATTCAGGTTTTCTTTGAAGTAGGAACCGATCCCGATTTAGCGGCCGTAAATGTTCAGAACCGTGTAACGACAATACTCGACGAACTTCCCGAAGAAGTAATTCGGGCCGGAGTTACCACCGAAAAAGAGGTAAACAGTATGCTGATGTACCTGAATATTACGAGTACCGATAAAACTCAGGACGAACAGTTTATCTTCAACTTTACAGATATTAATATTCTTCAGGAATTAAAACGTATTGATGGTGTAGGACGTGCTGAAATTATGGGCCAGAAAGAATATTCGATGCGTGTCTGGCTGGATCCGCAAAAGATGCTTTCGTATAATATTTCGGCAAATGAAGTGATCAGTTCCCTTCAAAAACAAAATATTTCTGCCGCTCCCGGAAAAGTGGGCGAAGGATCCGGGCAGCTTGACAATCAGCTGCAATATGTTATTAAATACGGCGGAAAATTCTTTGAACCGAAACAATATGAAGAAATTCCGCTGCGAGCCAATTCAGATGGAACCATTTTACGATTAAAAGATATTTCGAACATTGAATTTGGTTCGATGAGCTACGGAATGGTTTCTAAAACCGACGGAAAACCTTCGGCTTCTATTATGCTAAAACAACGTCCGGGTTCTAATGCATCTGAAGTTATTGCCAGCGTAAAAGAAAAAATGGCAGAATTAAAAGGAACTTCTTTTCCTCCGGGAATGGAATTTAATATTGCTTATGACGTTTCTCGTTTCCTTGATGCTTCGATCGACGAGGTTTTAAAAACCCTTATTGAAGCCTTTATTCTGGTTGCCTTTGTGGTTTTTCTCTTCCTTCAAGACTGGCGTTCGACTTTAATTCCGGTATTGGCCGTTCCTGTTGCCTTAATTGGTTCGTTTACTTTTATGTCGATGATGGGATTCTCGATCAACTTGTTAACGCTTTTTGCTTTGGTTCTTTCTATCGGAATTGTAGTGGATAACGCCATTGTCGTCGTCGAAGCTGTTCACGTAAAAATTTCCGAAGAACACATGGATCCTCTGCCCGCCACGATCAGCGCTATGAAAGAAATTACCGGAGCCGTTATTGCGATTACCATTGTTATGGCCGCTGTGTTTATTCCTGTAGCTTTTCTGAGTGGTCCGGTTGGAGTTTTCTATAGACAGTTCTCGCTAACGATGGCAATTAGTATTGTCATTTCCGGAATCAACGCGCTTACGCTTACTCCGGCTTTATGTGCCATTATGCTGAAAGCACACGATCCTAATAAACAAAAAACATCTTTGCTTGACAGGTTCTTCCACAGCTTCAATAAATGGTTTGACAGCATTACTTCTAAATATATCAGAGTATTGGTAAAATTTGCCGATCGTACTTCGATTACAGTTGGGTTATTGGTTTTATTCTGTCTGTTTACTTGGGGAACAAGCAAGTTTCTTCCTTCCGGATTTATTCCGTCTGAAGATCAGGGAATGGTTTATGTAAACGTAACCACACCACAAGGAGCAACCGTAGAACGTACCGAAAAAGCATTAGACGAAGTAACACGTCTTGCCAAAGAAATCAATGGTGTTGATAACGTAACAACGCTTGCCGGATACAGTATTGTAACCGAAATCGCCGGAGCTTCGTACGGAATGGGAATGATTAACCTGAAAGACTGGAAAGAACGTGATATTTCGGTAAACGAATTTATTGCCAAACTAACCGAAAAAACAAGAGGGATTACAGATGCACAGATCGAAATTTTCGCGCCGCCAACGGTTCCCGGATTTGGTAATACCAGCGGTTTTGAGCTTCGTTTGCTCGACAAATCAGGCGGAACCATTAATAATACCGATGAAGTAACTAAAAACTTTATTAAAGAACTTAACGCTTCGCCAGAAATACAAAACTCTTTTACCAGTTTTGATGCTACTTTCCCGCAGTATTTAGTTCACATCGATTATGATCTTGCGGCCAAAAAAGGAATTTCTGTAGACAATGCCATGGCGACTTTACAAACCATGTTAGGGTCGTTTTATGCAACCAACTTTATTCGTTTCTCTCAAATGTATAAAGTAATGGTTCAGGCAAGTCCACAGTTTAGAAAAAATCCGGAAAGTATTCTGGATATGTATTTGAAAAATGATGCTGGCGAAATGGTTCCGTTTTCGACTTTTATAAAACTGGAACGCGTTTACGGACCAGAAGTTTTAACGCGATACAATATGTATATGTCGGCGATGATTAACGGAGAACCTGCCGAAGGTTACAGCTCCGGAGATGCCATTGCAGCAGTAGAAAAAATTGCAGCAGAAAAACTCCCAAGCCGTTTTGAACTCGAATGGTCCGGAATGACGCGCGAAGAAATTCTGTCCGGAAACCAAACCATTTACATTTTTGCCTTATGTATTTTGTTTGTCTATTTACTGCTTGCCGCACAGTACGAAAGTTTACTGCTTCCGTTTCCGGTATTATTGAGTCTTCCTGTGGGGGTTTTTGGTTCTTACCTTGCCCTTTTAATGGTTGGTTTAGACAACAATATTTATGCTCAGGTGGCACTCGTCATGCTGATTGGTCTGCTCGCCAAAAATGCCATCCTGATTGTGGAGTTTGCCATGGCACAAAACAAATTAGGACGAGACATTACCGAGGCTGCAATTGAAGGCGCAAGACTTCGTTTCAGGCCTATTCTTATGACCTCTTTTGCTTTTATTTCAGGATTAATTCCGTTGTGTATTGCAACCGGAGCCGGAGCGGTAGGGAACCGTTCTATTGGTACCGCTGCTGCCGGAGGAATGCTTATAGGAACTGTTTTCGGACTTGTCATAATTCCGGGACTTTACATCCTGTTTGCCAAATTAGAAAAAGCAATGAATAAAAATTAAAACATGAAACAACAAATCAATCGATATATAATCTGTGGCGGCGTTTTGCTTCTTACCGCCTGCTCTGCTCCTAAAATCAATGATAATCTGGCAGCAAAACAACTGCCTGAAAATTTTGACTTAAAAAGAAAAAAAGCGACTGACGGTCTGCAGAATTTTATTCCGTTAAAAACAGAAACGTATTTTAAAGACGCCAAACTCGAAAATCTTTTAAAGAAAGCTATTGCTCAAAATCCTGATTATTTAATTATGCAGGAAAGAATTTTAATTGCCAATTCTCATTTAAAAGCGGCAAAACTGGCTTTGCTGCCGTCTTTAGATCTTGTTGCAGATGCTTCCGGAACGCATTACGGAAAATATACTATGGATGGTGTAGGGAATTTTGATACCAATTTTTCTCAAAATATTAATGAGAAACAAAGGATAAACGAAAATGTTTCTCCTAACCTCTTTTTAGGCGGTAAAGTTTCCTGGGAAGCCGATATCTGGGGAAAGCTGAGCAATCGTAAAAAAGCAGCACGCGAACGATTCTTTGCTTCGCAGGAGGGAATGCGATTACTGCAAACCCGATTGTTAAGTGATGTTGCCGACTTGTATTACAAACTCATTGCTTTAGATAAACAAGCTGAGATTTACAAAAACAACCTGAAAACACAGCAAAAGGCGCTTGATATTGTAGCAGCACAACGATCTGTTGGGAAAGCTACAGAATTAGCGGTACAGCAGTTTAATGCGCAGAATAATAATATTTTGGCTGAAGCCGAACAATTAAACTTAAGCATCGATCAAACCGAAAAGGCCTTATTGAATCTTTTAGGTGAATATGGCGGCAAAATCGAAAGAAGTGCTGATTTCCTTTCGGGTCATCTGGAAGTTTTAAATCAAAAAATTAGTGTTGATTCGATTATTCATAAAAGACCCGATGTCTCCGAAGCCTATCACGAACTGCGTGCCTCAAATGCCGATGCAAAAGCAGCGCGCGCCGCCTTTTTCCCGACTTTAAATTTGGGTGGATATGCAGGTTTTAATTCGTTTTCTTTTTCTACTTTTTTTGATAACGGATCGTTTGCCTGGCAATTGCTTGGTGGTTTAACGGCTCCGGTTTTTAATAAAGGACAAATTAAACAGGAATTTTTTGTATCGAATAAAAGACAGGAAATTTCATTGCTGCAATATCAAAATACGATTACAACAGCCTATAATGAATTGAGTGCTTTATTGCACAGAACAGAATCTTTTGTAGATGTTTTAAAATATAAATCGAAGGAAATTGAGCATCTCGAAATCGCCGTAAACGTTTCAAATGATTTGTATTTGAGCGGTTATGCCAATTATTTGGAAATTATTAATGCCCAGAAAAATAAACTGCAGGCCGAACTAGACTTTGTTGACATTCAATTAAAAAATGCAGAGTCGCAGGTATTATTGTACAAAGCTTTAGGAGGAGGAATTAATTAATCTTAAAGAATTGGTCGTAAATTTTTGAATTAGTACTTAAAAACTGCAGTTATAAGAGGCTGTCTGAAATCTATTCAGGCAGCCTTTTTTTTATTTCAAAGTCTCAGTTGTAAAGTTTTATTCTGCCACTCCCGATAGCTATCGGGATAAAAGATTAAAATGATTTTAAAAAATACGCAGATAAAACGCTCGCAGATTTGGCAGATTATTCTTTGTCAATCTTTATCAAAAAATCTGCTAAATCTGCGAGAGAAAAAATATTATTCAGTATCCTCTAAGAATTAGCTGAAGATTCGTTAATATTCAATTTTAAAATACTGCCATAAGCAACCGCAGCTTTATGAACCTGAACACTCCAGTCTTCGGCTGCATTGTCATCGGCACCATCTGATATGTATTTCAAACACAAAAACGGAATGTTCTCTTTCATGGCAATCATAGCCAACGCGTAAGATTCCATATCGACCACGTCATAAATCGTTTCAGAATGCTGCATTTCGAAACTATCTCCCGTACCGCAAATGCCTAACGGCAGACCGTCCATTTCCAGACCATATTCTAAAACTGGCGGTAAACCAGACAAAGGCGTTTCGTACAGAGCAAAACCAAGTCCTCTCACGTCCATATCTCTTTGAACAAATTTTGTACAGCAAACTACATCTCCTTTCTTAAAATGAGTACTCCCCGCCGAACCCAAATTTACAATTACCGAAGGTCTTTTTAGTTGTATCGCTTTTGTCAATTCGTAAGCAGCATTGACTTTGCCAATTCCGGTGATAAGCGCAGTATGGTCTTTAAAAACTTCGGCTGCTTCAGAAGCTAAGGCAAATGTAAAAAGTACGTCTTTGAAAGGATATGAATGGTTTTCGTTTATTTCTATCATAAAATGTTAGTCTGTTTTTTGAAATGCAAATATCGGGTATTTTAATAAATTAAATTATTTGATGTAATTCGTTTTTTATGCTCCGCTGGAGCAATTTTGTTTATCAGTCTTGTTTAAAAAAAAGAGGCTGTCCGAAAGTAAGGACAGCCTCTTTTATTACACATCATTTATCGTAGAGACGCACAGCAGTGCGTCTACACAGCGTATTTCTCATAATGGATTCACGAGATGCAGACGCACTGCTGTGCGTCTCTACGATATACTTTGTCTTAAAAAATATTCTCAAACGGAATGTTTTTTTTGATATAATTTCAAAAAAAAAGAGATGTCTAAAGTGACATCTCTTTTATAAATTTTATTTAATTAAAAACTTGGCTTTGTAACTCTTAGTTGCATTATGCAGTATTAAGAAATAAACTCCCGAAGCTCTTAAATGTGTTTTTATTTCTTTTTTATAATCATTTGTGATTTCCAGTTTCGGCTGTTTGTAAACCGCTTTACCGTTGACATCAAAAATAATCAAATCGAAAGTTCCTTCATCGCCTGACAGATTCAAAGTAAAGTTTCCGTCATTTGGAACCGGAGAAATAAAGAATCCGTTTTGAGTTAAAGTCGGATTTTCAACAGATAATGTTGCTTCAACTTTTACTTCTAACGACGTTGTTTTACTGCATGAACCCTGAGTCAGATATTGCAGAGAAAGTGTCTGCGTACCTTTTTCTGTCCATTTGATTGTTACAGTGTTATTGCTTTGAGCCGTAATTTCTCCTCCGGTAACATTCCACGTATAAGTCTGCATAGATTGCGTCGCGGTATACGTTACGGTTGTATTATCTCTTGTAATCAAGATATCACCTGTAATTGCTGCATTGTTATTTAATCCAACCTCAACATTTGCAGAGACAATTCCTTTTCCTTGTAACCCGCTTGATTTTTTGCTCAGTTTGGTTAAGTCAATTCCGAATGAATGATCTCCGGCGAATTTTTCGATATTTCCAATTTCAAATTCTTTATCCGAAACTTTGGTTAAGGTTATATTTTCATTAGAAACTGATATTCCGCCCGACTTCACGATAATGTTGTCTTTAGTCAATCCCGAAGCTATAATTTCATCGGCAAACTGAACTTTTAAAACCTCAGGTTCTGAACAATCATTGGCACTTAATGGCGTAACTGTACAGCTAAGATCTGCAATGTCAATGTAAACCTCAACTTTGCTTGCATCGCTCGCATTTCCGAATTCATCGTAAACAATGGCTTCAAAAGTATTTTTACCAATATATCCTTTTATCGGAATTAAAACTTCTTTTGCCGTTTCTTCATTTTGTCTGCTCACGAAAGTTCTTCCGGTTGGCGTTACAGCATATAATTCTACTACTTGTTTGTTACCGCTTGTTGTTAAAGCAATCGACAAATCGTTACCAGAAGTAATATTATCTACCGCCGATGTTCCTCTGTCTGGCGTTATACGCAGATTGGCTGGTGCAGTAGGTTTTCCAAACTTCACTTCCCACATGGTATTTGAATTTCCTGTTCCAAAGTTACCCGAAAGGTCTTTAAGACTCGTTTGATCTACTACAATTTTATAACCGCCTTCTGCTTTTGTATATTCTCCTAAACCAGAAATCAGATAATGTAAATCGTCTTGTTTGGTTACCGTTAGATTGGCATTTAAGTTTACGCTTCCTTTATAAAGTGTAATCCAGTTTTTCTCAAAACTATTTACCGGTTTATTTAAAGTTACCAAAAGATCTGTAACGTTTTGACTGTGTACAGCTCCCTGATATTTTGGAGTAAACGCATCGATTTCCGGAATCACAATATCTACTTTCCATTTTTGTGTCTGCACAATTAATCCAAAAGTATTGTCTTCTGCTTTAATCGATGGTAAATCTACTGCAAGCTCATATTGGCCGTTTTCTTTATTGTATTCGTTTAATCCTACAATGGTATATTTCAGATTATCTTCGGTTACAATAGAAATGTTTTCAAGTGCTTTTCCGTTCAGCGTTAGTTTTTCTTTGGTAAACTGAACTGGTTTCACCGGTTTATTAAAACGTATTTCAACACTGTTTACAGCCTGTGCTTCGATTTGATCAGTTTTAAACTGAACTATTCCCAATTCGCCGATTATCTGAATCCATGAAACGCTTTTTCCTTCAACGCCTTCATTGTCTTCTAAATCTTTGATTCCGGCACATTGAACTGTTAACTCATAATAACCCGAAGCCAATGACAATGTTTTGATATTTAAAACATACGTAGAATCGTTTACTTTACCGATAAAACTATCGTTAAACGGAATTTTAGTTCCCTGATGAATTAAAGTAATATTCTGCGATGTAAATGTACTTGGCTTAATTGCTTTATTGAAGTTAACCTGAACCGATTCTACTGGTTTTGTAGTGGTTGACGGTAGACTTTCAAAAGAAGCTACTTTTGGCACATTTGCATTGATTATACTGTAATACAAAGTATATCTTTCTAACCCTGAAATCTTATCAAGGAAATGCAGATTGTTTTCATATTTAGGCTCTAATCCGTCTTTTAACGTTACGTGTGTCTGCCAGAAATTTTGAATTGGCAGTTCCAGATTATCACTAATTCTAACTACTCTTTCCAGTTTATATTTATCAGATCCAGGATCAGCCATGTTTCCGTAATTCCATCCTGTTTTAGATGAATTCATGGTTAAAGTTGTTGTAAGCTGACTTGGAGAAATAGCATTTGAAACTGTTCCTGTACTTACTTTATACACTTCGTCGCTTCCTCCATTTGAATAATAAATGGCATCCGGAGTATCATTAGCATCTGCAATATCATTTACAAGGAAATCGTTTATGTTATCCTGTCCTGCCTGATAGGCTTTTACACTTTTTATTAATTCGTGAACATAAGATGCTTTTATCAGACTTAGATTTTTGTTTCCGTAACTGCTTAAATGTTTTATTTTAAGATCATACTCTACAAAATGACCTAATAATGTACTGGTAAACCACCATTGTCCAAGAGCTGTTTTCTGCGGTTCAATATTTCCGAAATCAACATTTAATAAACCTAATTGTTTTGGCTCATTATTGAAGTTGCTTCCCACAATTTCAAAATCGATTAACAATCCTTTTTTATTCTCGATAATTTCTGGCTGAACAGATTCTACCTGAACATTTTTAGCAAGACCGTAACCTTCATTTTTAATTAATAAAGCCATTTCTGCCGGAACAATCGGCTCGATTTTATCTGTCAGCGGATCATCTCCTAAAATGTCTCTCTGCATAAAATAATGCAGTACTAAATCCGGACTTGGATTTACTTCAAGAGTTACCGGGTACAATTGTACCGTTACTCTATCGCCTGTATTAGGATCTAAATACGATAAAGTTCCTCCAAATGCATAAGATTTTGGCACTGTTGGCGCTGCATCTTTTGTTGGAATAAAAATTACTGTTCCTGACTGACTGCTGGTTGGCGCTACAAGTCCGGTTCCGCTTAAGAAAGCGTCTTTGTTGATCTGGAATAAATGTGTCATATCGTTTCCAGCTTCATCTTTAATCAACAAGTCAAGATTAACATCTTTAATCGTGTTCGCATCGCTTCCGTTGTTTAAAGTCAAAGTACCTTCAAAAGCTTCTCTCGTCATGGTGATTTTTTGAGAGAACTTAACGGTAACAGTAGCACATACAGAGCTTGCCTGCGATTTCTCAGCAATATATTTGTCAAGTTCTTCTAAAGAGGCTTCAATCATTTTTGTTGAATCAGCATATCCTTTTGATTTTGCATATTTTTCAACTAATCCAACAATTGCTGCATATTCATTTAACTTCGTTTTATTCACGATATTTGGATATGCTCCATTTGGTGCAAATACTCCTGCATTCCACGCATCAACTGTATTGTTCCATCTTGCGGCAAATGCTCCAACTTCTTCTGCAGTAATTCCTTTTCCGGAAACTAAAGCGGTTAAAATTGTAATATCGTTTTGAGATAATTTAGACTGTTTTTCTACAATTGGTACAACATAATTTGAAAATGCATCATATCCTTCTGCATCCGGATTAATAGTGCCGAACAATTCTGTTAGTGAATTTTGATACGCATTCAGGGATTTTTCATATTCCTTCATGTTGTTGTACATTTCATCCAGAACAGAATTTTCTCCTGCTTTCCTGCCCGTTCCTGATCCTTGTCCGTAGCAGGCTTCATATCCTTCGGTTATGGCTTTATAACATTTCATAACCGATTTTATGGTCTTGTAACATTTGTAAACCGCAACCGGAATTGCAATTCCTGCAGTTTCTACAGCTGCTCCAATCGCTGTTACACAAGTAACAACACTTTTAATAGTCATACCGCATGTCCAGATTCCTTTTACCACTTTTAAGAAACATGGATCGCAGAAATTAGGAAGTCCTGTAACAATGTTTCCAATAGCATTTCCAATAGGAATTAATCCTCCAAAACCACCTCCGTTAAAATTAGGAATTCCACCTACAACCGGCGTACTTGGTGTAGAACAGGTTAATACATAATACGGTTTAAAGGCTGCTAAATCCTGTGCCGTTTCGCAAATATAAGTTCCTCTTGTAATTAAGTTATAACTGCAATTTTGACCACCGGAAGCGCTTTTTCCGCTTGAAGCCGGTTTCGTTATCAATATCGGAACGATAATGGTCGATTTGGCATTTAATACATCTATTTTATCAATCATCAGTTTGAACTTGTAATCACCCTGACTGTCTACATTAAAAGTAACATTTGATAAGGCGATTAAACCGTGATTGGTAACGGTGGCATAACTCATTCTGCTTTCTCCTGTTTTTAAATCTAAAACCGGATTATCAATATCAATAACAATTACTGGTTTTGGTACGTTAGTTTCGAACTTCACTACCAAATCAGACTGGTATTCGTCTGTTATTTCCGTTGGTTTTACAACCCATTCGTAACTTACTGCCTGATACGAAATAAATACTCTCTGACTTGTTACTTTACCCGGATCTACTAATAAATTATTTTGATACGATGCGTGTTTATCTGCCGTTACGGTTACGGTATAATAACCTTCTGGAATTTGAGGCGTACTGAATAAACCGTTTTCATCCGTTAATCCTTCTGCTAAAATAACGCCCGAAAACGGATGGCGAACCACCACTTTTGCATTCTTTAAATGCGGTGCTCTTTCGGTATTAAAAGTATATTCGTCAACAACATCAATCAATAAAGAACCAGTTGCTTCTGAAACAGTTTCTATTTTGAAAGGAATGCTTATTCCTCCTCCGTTTGATGGATTTAAAGCTAAGTTTCCGGAAAGCGGTACATTTAACTGCTGTTTGTCTGTAGGCACTAATTCCAGAATAACTTTTGCTGATTCATTTGGTGCAATTTTGTCAATAACAACAGCACTTTTTAGTTTCATCCATTCCAGATTCGGAACATCAACTTTTACTTTTTCTGCATCTATTGCTCCGGTATTTGAAACTGTGATTTCATAAAAACGAGAACTTCCTTTAATCATCGTAGTATTGATGCTTACCGGATTTGCCGTTAATTTTGGCGTTTGCGCTTTAGCATGGTAATACGCTAAAACTGGAAGTTTGGCACCTTCATTTGATGTTATATTGAAATTGATTTCGTAGTATTTTTGTTCTGCCGATGGCGTTTCTGCCAATATCGTATAGTTCAAAACAGCTTCCTGTCCTGCAGCCAATGTCAATGCATTGGTTTGAATTGTAAACCCTGCATCAGCCGGTAATTCAATTTTGATATTAGTTAAAGGAGTCTGACTGTTGTTCTTTAATAAAAACTCGCCTTTGTACGGCACTTTGGTTACAACATCCCATTTTAAATAATCCGAAGGTTTGTTTGTCCATTCAAAACCAACAATATCAAATGCTGCCTGAACTGCATTTTTTGTTCCCGGATATCCGGCACTTACTGTGTAATGTCCGCTTTCTGCCTGCAGCGGTTCAAAGTCGTAAGCATAGTTTCCTGATACATTTGTTTTTACTTTAAACGAACGTGCAAAGCTGCCTGTAGAAATAATGATTTCTACTTCTTTATTTGCTGCAGGTGTATTGTTTGCCATTTTAGCCGATCCTGTAATCGTAACCAATTCACCTGATTTGTAGATTGGTTTAGAAACTGAACTTGTGGCGCTGTAGCTCGAGAATAGTTTTATAGCTGAGTACGCTTCATTATTCGTATACGATAATTCATTTATTTTTTGATCTGAATTTACGGCGGCAACCAAATAATATTCTCCTGCTTGTTGCGGCAGTTTAATCGATTTTATAATATCCAGTTTTTTGCCCGATTCGATATCCGAATCAATTTGTGAAGTAAATACAAGAATAGCGTTTTTAGTTAATTTATCTTTCGATAAAAAATATTCTATTTTTGAACCTTTTACTAACGTCGCAAATCCTTGATTGGTTATTGAGGTTGTTACTTCAATCGTATCTTCTCCATTGGCTTCGGCAAGTGTTTTTACCGAGTTAACAACAGCATCTGGTTTATTTTGATCTGTCACTAAAATCCATGTAAATCCAGAACTAAAACTAGTGGCTTCTGCCTGAATACGAGCGGTTTGATCGCCAGATTTCGATGGATCGATAATCGTATTAATTTCTACCTCAACACTTTCCTGCCCCACCGGAATAGAAACTTGTGCCGGAATAGAAACAATTGTAGGCGAATCTGAAGACAGTTTCACTAAAACCGCTGTAGAAGTATCAACCGTATTTCTTGAAATGGTAATTTTTGCTGCTTTCTGAACTCCGGCTTTCACTGTAGCCGGATTGGCTTTTACAGTTAAAGCAGGTCCGTTACTGTCCAGAATCGTAATGTTTTTACTGGCACTGCTTCCGTCTCCTGCAGGAATCGTGCAATTGCAAGAAGATACATAAACATCGGCTGTTACGTTGACCACTTTTGTTCCATCTACGATTCCGTTATTTATCGCTCCAATATTAAATCTCTTCGAATTTACATTGGCAGGAAAATCAATTACATCAGGAAGAATCAAAGCATTAGCAATACTTGCCTTTAAGCGTACTGCTGTATTGATTTCTGATTTAGATGTTCGTTTTAATGTGGCATAAGTGGCGTAAACTCCGTCTCCTTTTGAAATGGTTGGCGGTGCAATCTCCAATTCAAAAGCGGGAACATTAGAACTTTTTAAAATGATTTCCGTATTTCCTGCCTGAAAACCTTCGGCTCTAAGAGTCAGCTTTCCGGTTACAGTCTGTTCAGGAACTTTGTTGTTTTTTACTGTTACGGTAAAAGAAGTTGTTTTACTTCCTGCCGGAAGCGTCACTTCTGCCGGAACGGTCCAGCGTGAACTCTGATCTGCTGTAATCGTAAATTTTGTGTCTTTGGTTTTAGCATAACCCGTTTCCAGCGTAACTGTAATAGTTTCACCATCTGTTGCTGCAATTTTAGACGGAGTTAAAGTAATTACTGAATATTCGTTATCGATAATTTCAACAGCATCTGAAACTGCAGGATAATCATTTCCTGATACCGATAATGTTACCGTTCTGTTTCCGTCATTAGCCGTATTATCGATTGGTTTAATATAAAAAACAACCGACGACTGGTCTTTTAGTATTTTTACTGATGCATCAAACTGAAGCTGTGAAAGTAAGGAAGCCGTTAAATCAAATGTTTTATCATTGCTTCTGTCACCGCTTTGGGTTAAAGTGGCTCTGATCACTTCGTTTGAATTTTCGTCTATGCTCTTCTTATCTAAAGTTAAGTACAAACGTTTTTCTAAAAGAATGGAAGTTGCTGCCGTAACTTTGTTATTGTTTTTTAAAGATTCCGGTTCTTTTACAGCGGTATTGGCTATAATGTTTATTTTAACTTTTACATTTCCTTCAATTCCTAAAACTTTAGGGAGATTAAATACAGAGCTTCGGTTTACTGACTGCTGTTTGTCTAAATCTTCATTATAAGAAACGGTACCCAAATTGTATTCCAATCCGGTTTGATCAGAAACAATGCTTATTTGTTCAATCCATCCGCCCGAAGCAATTCGGCCTCCAATATTATCCACTTTCCAGGAAAGGTTGATTTTTCCTTCGGGAGTAATTTTAGATTCGGCTGCGGCGATTCCAGAAATGGTTAAATCTGGATATTGTGCTGTGGCAATTGTCAGTTTTCCGTTTACGTGGTTCGAACCAATATCTACTGCATTTTTTGAACTTAAAACCACTCCGGATAAATCTAAATTGTGCGTTTGTCCCGAAGTATAATTTAACGGAATTTCGATTGGAATTTCTAATAAATTACCGCTGTTTCCTTTAAAAGAAGTACTGGTAAGCGACAAAATAATGAAATGGTAATTTCGCGGATTATTCTTTTCGATATTAACGTAAATAGCATGATCGCCCTTTCGGCTTTCTACAATTTTACTTTCTTTCTCGCTTACAATTAATCCCTGCGGAACAGTCAGCGTAAACTCTGCTCCCACTACTTCATCGGCATTAGCTAGATCAATTAAAATAGACGATTTTTCGCCCGGTCCGGCTGCTGCATTTAATACTTTTAAACTATTTTGTGCCTGTATAAAGGTTCCTAAGAATAGGAAGATAAAGGCCAAAAATGGTTTTATATTCATTGGTTTTGATTTGTTAGACATCATTATGGTGAGTTTATTGTATTAACATTTTTCCTTTAAAAATTCCCGGTTTCGCTCCATTTTGAACTTCGATCGTGTAGAAATAGATTCCCGAAGCAAGATTTTTGCGCTGGAATGTAAATTCATGATTTCCTGCTGCTGCATCAAGATCAGCTTGTACATGAACCGTTCTTCCTTGTATATCAAAAACCTTTAATGTCGCTTTTCCTGCATTTTCAGCTAAATGGTATTGAATAACCGTTTTGTCTGTAAATGGATTTGGATAATTGGAAATTGAAACGGCGTCATTTGCTTCTATATCACCAACTCCCAAAGTTTTTGCAATTTTATAGCTCAATGCGTTTGCTTCTCCGTTTGAAATCATAGCAGAACCAATGGTTGTTTGAGAAGAAACTTTTGCAATGGCTTGTTTACCCGAAAGTGATTTATCCATAGAAAAACCGGCAATACTAATTTCTCCGTCACGTTCTGCGACTGAAACAGTGTAACCAAGACTGGAAAGAAGCTCTTTTGTTTCGGCTTTATTACCGCCTTTTAAACGAATATCAAATGCTGCTGTCGAAGCGGCCTGATTGTCGATATAAAGCGTATTATCTTCAATACTCAAAATAACATCTTCATTTCCTGCTAAAGCCATACGTTTTGAACTTGATGGAATTTCAAGTGATCCTGCCTGAATTTTATTAATCAATAAAATAATATCCAGTACATTCAGGTTTTTATCCTTATTAATATCGGCTGCACCATAATTAAAGAATTTTGGTTTCTGGCTTAAAGTGTAATTTAAAGTCGACTGAATATCCAGAATATTAACGATTCCGTCTAAATTAGAATCGCCTTCTCTATACGTAATTGTGTACGTCAATACACTGTTTCTGGCAGTTCCTGCAATTTGTCTTAATTCTAAAGTCTGGTTGTTTAGAACATTCCATTCGCTTAAAATATTCATAAGTTTAATGCCTTCTTCCGTAACCGAAACAGTCTGGAAATAGTCTTTTAAGGTCATATTATACGACTGAGTGGCATTGAAAACCGAAGTCGTATGATCGTAATGATTGATCTTTTGGTCTTTTAAAACTGCATTTAAGTTTAAAGGCAATTCTCCCAAATTAATTTTCTGACGATCGATTTTAAAACTCACCGCTGGTAAAAATGCAGCGTCGATTCCTGTCAATTCATTTTCAGAAAGATCGATTGTTTTTACTTTAGTTACTTGCGATAAACTCTGAGGAATTGCTCCTTTCAGTTTGTTTTTAGCTAAATTCAGATTCTGTAACTCACTGAATTTTCCAATTTCGGCACTAATATTTCCAGTTAAGTTATTATCAGGAAGATTGATCGATACTACGTGTCCGTCGTTTGTTGTAACTCCTTTCCATTTCTTTTCGTGAAGATTGTTTGATGAAGTATCCCAAACATCTTTCCATCCTGAACCTCCTGCACTTTGGAAAAAGGCAACTAATGCGTCATATTCCGAAGCTATTAAAGGCGTTTCAGAACCGTCTGCAATTCCTTTAAACTGCAAATAAGTTCCCTGCGAAGTTCCGTTTTTCTGCCAAATCGCAATTTTAGCACCAGCCGGAATACTCGCAACAGAAATATTAGGGAATGTAATGGTATTGTCTACCGCCGTTGCTTCAGAAATTTTAAAGTTATTTGCCTGTAGTTCAAATTGATATTTACCTGCATAATCCTGCGTTGTTTCGTTATATGTGGTAATAGCCGGAAGATCGACTACTATTTCGTCGCCTTTTAAATAAAGATATTGATCTTTTGCAATAACTTGTCCTCTTAAGTTGATGTACACTTTAGCCAAATCATACGTAAACGGCTTTTCTAAAGCATCAAAACCATTGTTTGAAAGGTCGATTTGTTCGATATTTTCGAAGTCATTTAAATGCCCAGGAATTGTTCCTTTGAACTGGTTTCCTGCAACAGAAATTTTCTTCAATCCTGAAATCGCGGACAAAACAGGTAATGTTCCTTGAAATTTATTCGATTGTAAATTAAGTGTTTTAAGATTTGTCAATCTTCCTAAATCTGACGGAATCGATCCTTCAACGGCATTCGACTGCAAGTTTAAAGTCTCTAAATAAGCCAGATCCGATAACTCAGCAGGAAGTGTTCCTGATAAATTATTAGCCGCTAAACTCAACGAAACTACGTGTCCGTCTCTTGTTCCTACTCCGTACCAGCTTACTTCATGAAGTTTGTTTTGCGAAATATCCCATTTCTGAGTCCATTGCGCTCCGTTTGTACTTGCGTAGAATTTCTTTAGAATTTCAAATTCAGCGTCAGCTAATGGTTTTCCAAAAATGACCTGAGTATAATTAATTCTTGTTCCCTGAGCCGATCCGTCGTTTTGTTCAATTCTAATCTGATCCGTTAATTTGATTCCGAATAAAGCGATGTCTTTAAAAATTAATTTTCCTTCGCTGTTTGAATAGTTCGACGCTTTATTTACACCATTAATAAAAAGGGTAAAATGGTTTTTATTGTTGATAACACCGCCGTTTGCATTAAATAAAAACGTTGATAACGTTGGCAGGTTTATAACCAGTTCGTTTGCTCCAACCTCGATTGTTGGAATCGTAATGGTTTGATTGGTAAAATCGACTGTTTTTAAAAGCGGTAAATGCACCAAAGCTTCATCTGCATCTTCTATAGTATTATTAGCTAAATACAACGTTTTTAAAGCCTGCAGTTTATTCCATGAAGAGGGTACAATGCCTTTTAACTTCGTATATCTTAAGTCTAAAGATTCTAAAGATTCAAGTCCTGAGAAAATTGCTAAATCTGTAGTACTTAAGTTTTTTGTATAGCTTCCTCCGTATAAAGAAAGGTTTTTTAAATATTTTAAATTGGCAAAAGAGGCCGGGATTGTTCCCGTAACATTCGAATTATTATTAAGGTTTAATCCTGTAATATGTCCGTTTTGAATGCTTACTCCATACCACGCGCCTTCATGCAGATTGTTTTCTGTAGTAACCCATTTGTTAGACCAGTTTGTACCGTTCATTGCATTATGAAAATCAACTAAAGCCTGATATTCTGCATCCGGAATTTTTGGCTGATCCACTTTTACATTGGTAAAATAAACTCTGGAATCGTAAGCAGTGGCAGAACCGCCTTCGTAATCCTGATACAAATACAACTCATCGCCTGTTTTTAAGGTCGAAAGATAATCAGCCGGAATGGTTATGGTTCCGTCTCCGGCAACTCTTAAATTGTTTCCTACCTGATTTCCTTTTAAGAATAATCTAAAAGGTCTTTGTGCCGAAAAATCATTCGAAGCTCTGTTGTACAATACTATATTTGGCAGATTGCTTACTTTTACATCGTTTCCTTCATATAAAAAATTAGGAATACTTAAGGTTTGCGAAGTCAATTCTAAATTTACCTGACTTGGTAATAATGCCTGAATAGTCGAAAGTTTATTGCTTGTAATACTTAAAATCTGTAAAGCAGTATTTTTTTCCAGATCTTTAATAAGCACTTCAATCTGATTATAAGAAAGATTTAAAGTGGCTAATTTGGCCAGATTTCCTGTTGAAACGGGAATTGTTTTTATTTGATTATAAGATAAATTCGCCGTCACTAAACTTTCCATACCGCCAAAATCTTCAGGCAAAGCAGTAAGCGCATTGTTATTTAAATATAATGTATTTACTTTTTTCAGCTTATTCCATGATGCTGGAAGATCGCCTTTAATTTTAGTATATCTTAAATCTAAATATTCGAGATTTTCAAGTTCAGATAAAACACTCAAATCAGTTGTGCTTAAATCTTTTGTATAACTGCCGCCATAAAGAGAAAGTGTTTTAAGATATTTTAAATCTTTTATCGAAGCCGGAATTGCTCCTGTAACACTGCTGTTGTTATTTAAATTAAGACCTGTAATATGTCCGTTTTCGATACTCACGCCGTACCACGCACCTTCATGTAAATTGTTTGTGGCAACTTCCCATTTATTGTTCCATTTTGTACCGTTCATTACCGTATAGAAATCAACCAATGCCTGATACTCTGAATCTGGGATTTTTGGCTGATCTACTTTTATATTTACAAAATTAACGGTCGAATAATACGAAACACTTCCTGTTGAGGAGTCGTATTGCTGATACAAATAAAAACTATCTCCGGTTTTTATAGAAGCCAGATAAGAAGCCGGAATGGTAACGCTTCCATCAGCTGCTGCCGTAATATTACTTCCAACCTGATTTCCTCCTACATAAACTCCGAATGGTCTGCGGGCCGAAAAGTCGTTTTTGGTTCTGTTGTAATGAACAATATTAGGCAGGGTTTCGATTTTTACATCGGCACCTGTATAAACTAATCCTTCCACATTTATACTTTGATAATGCAGCGCTAAGTTAACCTGACTGTTAAGCAGTCCTGCAATATCTGAAACGCTGTTATTTGAAAGGGTTAGAGTTCTTAAAGAAGCTATATTTTCAAGCTCTTTTATCAACACGCCGACTTTATTTTCAGATAGATTAAGTGTTACTAATTTGGTCAAATTACCTATCGATGCCGGAATGGCTTTTATCTGGTTATTTGGAATTTCAAGCGTTACCAGATTTTCCATTAAACCAATATCTGTTGGTAAAGCCGTCAATGCGTTGTAACCTAAATAAGCTGTTTTTAGTTGTTTAAGTTTACTCCACGATGCAGGAATATCACCTTTAATTTTACTGTATCTAAAATCTATAGATTCTAAAGCCGTTAATTCACCAATAACATTTAAATCTGTTGTGCTTAAATCTTTGCTGTAACTTCCGGCATAAAAAGATAGATTTTTAAGATAAGTTAAGTTGGAAATCGAAGCCGGAATTGCTCCCGAAACACTCGAAATATTATTAAAGTTAAGACCTGTAATATGTCCGTTTTCAATACTTACTCCGTACCATGCACCTTCGTGCAGGTTATTTTCGGCGATGTTCCATTTATTGTTCCAGCGTACTCCTCCCATTGCATTGTAAATATCAACCAAAGCCTGATATTCTAAATCCGGAATTTTTGGCTGATCTACTTTTACATTTACAAAATTGACTCTTGAATAATAGGAAACACTTCCTGTTGATGAATCGTACTGCTGATACAAATTGAACGAATCTCCGGTTTTGATAGAAGCTAAATAAGATGCAGGAATGGTCACGCTTCCGTCTGCAGCAGCGGTTACGTTACTTCCTATTTGATTTCCTCCTACATACACTCCAAATTCTCTTCTGGCCGAAAAGTCATTTTTTGTTCTGTTATAATAAACCGTGTTTGGCAGGTTTTCGACTTTTAAATCAGCTCCTGTATATACAATTCCTTCAACATTCGTGTTTTGATAATGAAGCTGTAAATTAACCGAACTGCTTAATAATGCCGCTATATTTGATATGTTGTTGCTTGCCAGATTTAAGGTCTTTAAAGTGGTTATATTTTCCAATTCTTTGACCATAACCTCGATTTGATTATCGGACAAATTCAGCGTAACAAGATTTGCCAAGTTGCCTATAGAGGCCGGAATCGATTTTATTTGGTTATAAGGAGCTTCTAAAGTAACAAGGCTTTCCATTTCTCCTAATTCTTCGGGTAATCCTTTAAGTGAATTGCTATAGAAATAGATTGTTTTTAGTTTTTTTAATTTACTCCATGAAGATGGAACTGCACTTTCGATTCGGCAATATCTCATGTCGAGCGTTTCCAGAGACTGTAATTCTGATAAAACATTTAAGTCTGTCGTACTAAGGTTTTTAGAATAACTTCCTGCATAAAGCGAAAGATTTCGAAGGTATTTTAAATTCCCAAATGAAGCCGGAATCGAACCCGAAACATTGCTCGTATTATTTAAATTTAATCCGGTGATGTGTCCGTTTTCGATACTTAAACCTGTCCAGGCACCTTCGCTTAAATTATTTTCGTTAATGTCCCATTTGTTGTTCCAGTTACTGCCGCCCATCGCATTATAAAAATCGACTAAGGCCTGATATTCAATAGTAGAAACTCCCGGCTGATTTACTTTTACGTTTGTAAAATAAACTCGGCTGTAATACGAAACACTTCCTGTTCCAGAATCATACTGTTGATATAAGTATACTTCATCACCATTTTTTAAAGAAGATAAATAAGATGCTGGAATGGTCAAACTGCCGTCTGCAGTCATTGTTGCATTTCCAATTTCACTGCCGCGAACGTAAACCGCAAATTGTCTTTTGGCAGAAAAATCATTTTTGGTTCTGTTATAAGTAACAATATTTGGCAGATTGTCTATTTTTAAATCGGTTCCTTTATAGGTTAGATTTTCAATACTAACTGTTTGGTAATGCAGGCTTAGACTTACATTACTTGGTAATAATCCTGCAATCGTATTGATTTTGTTGCTGGTTAAGTTTAAAGTCCTTAGAGCCGTTAAATTCTCTAATTCTTTTATTAAAACCGATATCTGGTTATCTGAAAGTTCGGCGGTTACTAAACTTTCCATCTGCCCAAATTCCGGAGCTAATCCGGTTAAGGCATTATTGCTTAAATATAGGGTTTTAAGTTTTTTTAATTTTCCCCATGATGACGGAACAATTCCTTTTAACTTACAGTATCTTAAATCTAAGGATTCTAAAGCTTCTAATTCTGAAAAAACACTTAAATCGGTTGTGCTTAAGTCTTTTGCATAACTGCCTCCGTAAATTGCAAGGGTTTTTAAAAATTTCAAATTTCCAAAAGAAGCCGGAATTGCGCCAGAAATATTACTGGTGTTGTTAAGATTGATCGCTGTAACGTGTCCGTTTTCGACCGTTACGCCATACCACGGCACTTCATGTAAATTATTCTCTTTTGTATTCCATTTATTGGTCCAGTTTGCTTCACCAGTTGCTTTATAAAAATCAACCAATGCCTGATATTCTGAATCCGGAATAGGAATATTAAAATTGTTTTTTGCCGCAAATAAAGAAAGACTGCTAAATAAGATCAGCAATCCAATAAGTAGTTTTTTCCTCATAGATTAATGTTTAAAATCCAGTATTTTAAGAAGATACCTTTTGTTAAAAAATCGGACTAAAAGTAGGAAAAACTTTTCTTTTGTTATGTTAAATAATAAACATTAAACCCAAATTACTTATTATCAAATAGTTAAAAACACAAATTACCTGATTACAGGTAATTTATAATCAAAATAAATAATGATTTTTCAGATGTCATTTAAAGCCATTATTAATTGATGTTTTTTATAGTTTAATTACAGAAAATACAGCCTCGAACGCTTAAAAAGATTTTGTAATATTGACCCGATAAATAGTATAAAAAATGAAAATCCATATTTTTGGCGCATCCGGAAGCGGCGTAACAACAACTGGTAACGCATTAGCAGAAAAACTGAATTTAAAATATTTTGACAGTGATGCGTATTTCTGGCAAACCACTGATATTCCTTTTACTGTAAAAAGAAATCTTGAAGAAAGAAATTCTAAAATAAAAATGGATCTCGAAAATTCAGAAAGCTGGATTCTGGGCGGTTCTGTTTTTCAATGGGGAGAAAATGTTTTTCCTGATTATGACCTGGTTGTGTATTTATGGATTCCGCCGGCAATTAGAATGGAACGGCTGAAAAAGAGAGAATTTGAAAGATATGGAAATGTCATTTATACAAATCCAGACCGAATAAAACAGTTTGAAGATTTTATAGAATGGGCCGCCGATTATGATAACCATACCGGAATTGCCAACAGAAATTTTCAGGCTCACAAAAATTGGTTAGCCTCAATCGATTTTCCTGTTTTAGATATTTCGGGCGATCTCACTTTACAGCAAAGAATTGATCTTATATTGGAAAAAATTGAAACAATAAACAAAAAGCCCCTGTAATAACAGGGGCTTTTATTGAAAGAGATAGAGAATTACTTTTTAAAAAGCGCTTCTAAAATCTTAGTATAAATTTCGTTGTTTTGGTAAACGCCCATAAAGTTTTGAGCGCCTGCGCCATAAGCAAAAACCGGAACCGGAACTGCTGTATGATCGTTTGTGCTGAAACTTCCGTGAACGTATCCTTTTTCGATACTTCCGTCGATTAACGATAAACCGCCCGTTTCGTGATCTGCCGTTACAATTAAAAGAGTTTCCGGATTATTGTCTACAAATTCCATTGCCTGCCCTACTAATTTGTCAAAATCAAGCATTTCGCGTACCACATATTCTACATTATTTCGGTGTCCGCCGTAATCAATCTGAGCGCCTTCGGCCATGATAAAAAACGGATTTTTTGTTTTTGCAAAAGTACTGGTCGCTTTTGCCAATGATTTGGTTAAGAAATCGCCTCTTCCGTCTTTCATAGAAACTACGGCGGCATCTTCTAAAACGACAAATCTGTTGTTTTTAATGGTATCCAGAGAACTGAATTTATCTGAGAAAGTATATCCTTTTTCAATCAATGCTTTAGACAAGTCTTTTCCGTCTTTTCTCAATATAAATTCTTTCTGTCCTCCCCCAATTAAAATATCCGACGGATTCGATAAGAAATCATTGGCAATAGGCTCGCTGTAACTTCTTTCCGGCTGATGTGCATAAAAAGCGGCCGGAGTGGCATCTGTAATATTTCCGGCAGAAATAATAGCCGTTTTATAATTTTTCTTTGCTAATTGCTGTGTAATTAATTCCAAAGATTTTCCGTTTTCGTCAACGCTTATAAACCTGTTATTGGTTTTATGACCTGTTGCCATTGCCGTTGCTCCCGCAGCAGAATCGGTAATATAACTGTCTGATGCTTTGGTTATAGAAAGTCCCTGAGTTGGAATATTAAAAAGGCTTAACTGCCCTTTATTGGCCGTGTAACCCGAATAAATCTGGGTTAATCCCATTCCGTCGCCAATTAACAGAATAACATTTTTAGGTTTCTTTTTGGCGAAAGCCGAAGCATTTTTAGGAATGTAAGCCTGATGAAATTCGGTATTTTGGAAAAATGTTGATTTGATGTTATTGATAAAATGCGTCAATTCTGAAACCGTATCTGTTCCAATATAATCTACTTTTAAATTCATCAATGTCATCCAGGTATTTACATTATCCTGTGTTCCCCAAAATCTTATTTTTTTATTCTGATTGTGGACTTTTTTAATTGTTGACTGAATTTTTTCTAAATCGGTTTGTGTTAAAACACCTTTTCCGTTCCAAACGGTTAGTTCATGCAAATCTTCACTGATCATTTCTACACGTGCCAATTGGTCTGCTGTGTAGTTTTCGTTCAGCCTTCCGTCAAAATAAATAAATTCAGGATAAGATGTCCATTGCGCCGGATTTGGTCTGTTTCCGGAAATCACAATTTTAATGTTTTTATTGGCAATAATATCCGGATAGGTTTTTAACTGCTGGGCAATTACTTTTAAAGTCGAATCGGCATCCGACTTAATATCAATCATTAAAATTAAAGGTTTATTACTTGGATACGCTTTTGCTCCCAGATTCTTTAGTTTTGAAGAAAGCGGTTCCAGATATAAACTTTTAAGGGTATTGTGCTGCGCAATTTCTTTTGAAGTATGCGCTACAAATAATTCGTTGTTAACTAAAAAAACATCGGCTTCGATAACACCCGTTTCGTTAGAATACGCTCCGTAAAAAGGAAGCGAACTGGCATAATCGTTATACGAATGAATGTTTGATGAACTGTATTCCTGAGCTTGTACAATCAGGAAAAACGAAAGGCAAAAAAGGGTGAATATTTTTTTCATTGAAATGATTTTTTATTAAAGCTGTTTATTTTTTGCCACAGATTAAGAGAATTGAAATGATTTTTGAATTATTTTATGTACAGGTTTCTGCCACGAATTATTTTTTGATTTTTGCGAATAAAATTTGTGGAAATTCGTGCAATTCGCGGCTGAAAAAATTCTTTTTAATCCCTTAATCTGTGGCTAAAAAAATAATAATAACCAGCCCTTTAAAAAAGACTGGTTTTATGGTATATGCTGATTTTTATTTTTCTTTTTTACAATCTGCAGACTCCACAACAAGCCTGCAGCGTAAAAAAAACTAAACAAACAAACTAATTAAATTGTTAATGGTTAGTTGTTAATTGATAATTGATAATTGATAATTAACAATTGTCAATTATTAATTAATTTTTACCATCCTTTATTTTGAAACAAAGCTCCTTTGCTTACTGCGATTTCATCTGGTGGTATTGGCCAAACATGGTGAATAGCAGGATTGAAATTACGAGCCGGATAAATTACACTTCCGTTATAGTGGTGCAATGGTTTAGCATAAGCATCCTTAGCATCTCCCCAACGTACTAAATCGAAATGACGGTCTGTCCACTCGCCTGCTAACTCGCAGCGTCTTTCTCTTTTTAAATCGACCATTGTTGCTCCTGCAATATCTCCAAGACCTGCACGACGGCGAATCATATTGATTTCGGTATCTGCGTTTTGTCCTTTCATTAATTTTGCTTCAGCCAGCATTAAAATGACATCGGCATAACGTAAAAGAGGTACGTTTAAAGCTGTTGAAGGTTTGTCACCGTTGGCATTTACATAACGAATATCAACCGCTCCTGAACCTGTTTTTGGATAACTAAACGGCTCCATGTATTTTTTAAACTGATATCCTGTTCTGTTACTTGAACTTACCACATTTTTACCTTCGTTAAAAGTAACTACTTCACCAAAATACGTGAATTTATCTCCTTTTTGAAGTATGGTAGCGCTTCTTCTTTTATCTGTTGGATCATAAGTATCAAACAATTCTTTCGTAGGGTAAAAATTTCCCCAGCCGTTGTAAACTCCCCAGCCTTTATCTTCTAAACAAACTCCCGGAAAAATAGAACCCATCGAAGTGTTTTCGGCACTTGACGTTACAGACCAAATGTATTCTGTAGACCAGTTGTTTTTAATTTTAAATACGTCTTCAAAATTATCAAGCAGTTTGTGTTTACCGCTTGCCACAATCATATTGGCATATTTTATAGCATTATCATAGTCTTTTGCATACAAATACGTACGAACTAAATATCCCCACGCCGCTGTTTTATGGGCACGTCCGTAATTATCCGGCGTAAGCTCGTTGAAATACGGCAGTAAATCAGCCGCTTTAATTAAATCGGCAGCGATGTAAGCGTAGTTTTCTGCTACGTTTTTAGCACGAGGCACATAAACGTTTGTTGGGTTTGCTCTGTCCTGAATTGGAATTCCCGCACGATCATCTCCATAATGGTAAGCCAATTCTAAATGCATTACGGCATGGTTGAAATATGCTTCTCCTAACATTCCGTTTTTTGTTTTTTCGTCTAATGGAATATTCGGAATATTACGGATTACGTCGTTGCAGCGTTTCATGATTTCGTAGTGAATTCTCCAGATATCTTTCGTATCAGATTCGGCTCCGTCTACAATAAAATTTTTGATACGTTCTGCATTTTGTCTTGGTTTTGTTCCGATGTCGTCGCTGGCGTTGTTTAACCAAAAGAAACCGCGGCCGTACATATTATCATCAGAATACAAAGCGTAAATCGAATTTACTCCTGCTTTTGCATCGGCCGGAGTCTTCCAGAAATTACCGCTTGACGGTGCACCCTGAGGCACGACATCAAGTTCGCTTTCGCAAGCTGAAGTGCTTACCAAAAGCACAAAACTCAATAATAAAAGACTTAAATTTTTCATTTTGTTAGTTTTATATTTTTTTAAAAAGTAGCGTTGACACCTGTCATATAAATGCGGGAAAGCGGATATTTACCTACGTCCATTCCGAAGTTTTTAAGCCCCACTTCAGGATCCATTCCAGAATAATTGGTAATCGTAAACAAGTTTTGTCCTGAGATAAAGAATCTCAATTTTGCTTTTCCGTTCAGCCAGCTTTCTTTAACCGTATAACCAATAGAAACGTTTTTTAATCTTAAGAAAGAAGCATCTTCAATATAAAAATCAGAGATTCGTCCGAAGTTATTGTTGTTGTCTGTTGAGGAAAGTACCGGAATATTAGTATCTGTATTCGTTGGCGACCAAGCATTTTTAGAATCAGCCAATAAGTTATATCCTGGGAAAGAAGCATTTAAACCCGTGTGTTTAACCGCGTTGAAAACACTATTTCCTGCTGCACCGCTTAAAAAGATATTCATATCGAAACCTTTGTATCTAAAATTGGTGTTTAAACTGAATGTTGTTTTCGGGAACGGACTTCCTAATACTACTCTGTCGCTGTTGTTGATAACGCCATCTCCGTTTTCATCTTTAAATTTAATATCTCCTGCAACTGCATTTGGCTGATACGCCACGCCATTAGCATTTACATACGCTTTTGCTTCGGCCGTGCTTTGAAATAATCCGTCTGTTGCATATCCGTAGAAAGCGCCAACCGGACTTCCAACCTGATAAATATTAGCCAAAGGCAAACTACGAACTCTGCTTAAGTTTAAAGGCTCTAATGAAGTCAAATCGTCTTTAATAGAAACAATTTTGTTGCTCAAAAATGCCGCATTTGCTGTAATATCATATTTGAATTCGCCGCGTGTTTTTTGGTAGGTTAAACTTATCTCAATACCTTTATTTTCAACATCTCCAGAGTTTACAATTCTTCCTAGAGGCGTTCCTGAAACTCCTGGCAACTGGTCACGAACTAACATGTCTTTATTTTTTTTCACGTAAGCATCTACAGATCCTGTCAAACTATTGTTGAACATCGTGAAATCAAGACCTAAGTTAGTCTGCTCAGAGCTTTCCCATTTTAAATTTGGGTTAGATAATTCGCTTTCTGCATAACCGTAATTAATAGTTGGCGTTGCTCCTATTAAAGCCTGAGTCTGCGTTAAAGGCACACTAAACTGATACGGTCCAAGGTTTCCTAAATTTCCTATTTGTCCCCAGCTTGCACGAAGTTTTAAATTGCTTACAATTGGGTTAATCCCCTGCATAAATCCTTCTTCAGAAATTAACCATCCTGCCGAAACTGACGGATATACTTTCCAACGGTTATTTGATAATAGTTTTGAAGTTCCGTCACGGCGTATAATTCCTGAGAATAAATATTTTTGATTGAAATCGTAGTTTAATCTTCCCACATATGATGAGATAATTTCATCTGACAGACCTGCTCCTGTCTGCTGGATTAATTTTGCATTTAATAAATAACGCTGTGATGGATCTTCGTTATCAAAACCAGTTCCTTCAATGGTATAAAAATCTCTTTTTGTTTCCTGATACGTATATCCGGCTAAAGCTTTAAAATTATGTTTCCCTAATGATTTCTCATACGAAATAGTCTGCTCGCTCAATAAATCCGTAATCGTCATGGACTTTTTTGTCAATCTGTTGAAATCGAATATTTTTCCCGGTTCTGTAATTTTAACCGCAAAATCTGTTGCGTTATCTTGTATTCTGGTATAACCCCAGTTTGTTTTTACTTTTAATCCCTGAACGATTTCCCACTCTGCATACGGATTAACTAATACCGTCGAAACAGGATTTCTGTTGTCTAATCTTTTTAAATACGCCACCGGATTGATTACGTCTCCGTAAGAACCAATGTATTTTTCCGGAACTCCTCCAAATTGTCCAGAACCGTCTTCTCTATAAATTGTAGCATTTGGCGGATAAAAAACAGCTGCTAAAATGGCTCCTGTATAAGCACTTGCTGTATTTGCAGTCTGCCCATCCGTTAAGGAATACGATAAATTTTCTCCAATGGTAAAATTATCTGCCAGTTTAAATGATGAGTTCGCTCTTACTGTATAACGATTCCCGAAAGTATTTAATAATATCCCTTCGTTTCTTCTGTAACTTCCTGAAAGAAAGAAATTTGATTTTTCTGTTTTTCCATTTACCGAAAGCGATAAATCCTGAATTTCTCCTGTACGGAAAATTTCATCCATCCAGTTTGTTTTTGTTGTTCTTGCTGTTGGTTCAAAAGCAGGATCAAAAGCAGGAATTCTAGGTAATCCGGCATTATCTCTGGCCGTATTCATGGCATCAGCATATTCGGCTGCGTTTAAAACATGAAGCTTTTTTGCTACATTTTGAAAACCTCCCTGATAATTTACATTTACATTAATACGATCTGAAACTCCTTTTTTAGAAGTAATTAAAATAACTCCTCCAGAAGCTCTTGCTCCATAAATTGCCGCAGAAGCCGCATCTTTCAAGACACTGATCGAAGCAATATCATTTGGGTTTAAAGTGTTTAATGAACCGCTGTAAATGATTCCGTCTAAAACAATTAACGGAGTTTCGGCATTTAAGGATCCAATACCACGAATATTAATAGTTGGCGAAGCCGTTGGGTCACCACCGTCGTTAATAACCGTAACACCGGCTACAGTTCCCTGCAATAATTCTCCGGCATTGTTGTACGTTCTGCTTGAAACTTCTTTCATAGAAACTGAACCTACAGATCCTAAAACTTCATTTTTCTTCACACTTCCGTATCCCATTACCACAACTTCCTGAAGCTGTTTTACATCGGCTGCTAATTTTACGGTAATTGTAGAAGTCTGACTTACTTTTACTTCCTGCGTAACATATCCTACGTAAGAGAAAATAAGCTGTGCCTCGGCAGCATTTACTTCCAGTTTAAATGTTCCGTCAAAGTCTGTTGCGGTAGCTGCGGTTGAAAATTTGTCTTTAATTCCAACTCCTGGTAATGGCATATTATCGTCTCCGCCATAAACAGTACCTGAAATGGTAATTTTATTTTGATCTGATGCCGCAACTTTCTGCGTTTTTTTAATCACGATATTATTGCTTACAATTTCATATCGAAGCGAAAAATTACCGCATATTTTATCTAATGCCTGCTCAAGGCTAACATTAGTAAGCTTTAAACTTATTTTCTGGTTGGTATTAACTTGGTTTGATTCGTACATAAAGTGTACGTTGGCTTGATTTTCAATTTTTTGAAAAACATTCTTTAAACTTTCATTTTCTACTTTTAACGTTACTTTTTTATCAAAATCAACATTTTCGGCTTGTATTAATCCGGTAAAAAACAAAGCAATAAATAAGATTACTTTTGTCCTAAAAGCTTTTTTAATGCTCTGACATTTTGCGACGTACCGCATTTGTTTTTCATTCATAGTTTTGGGTTTTAGAATTTTAGATTTTTGACTTTAGATTGTAGATTTTAGACTTTAGACTTTAGATTTTAGATTAACTCATAATTCATAACTTATAATTTATAACCCTTAACATCTCTGTAAAAACTATTCAATTTTATAAACTCCTGCATCCAGTTTATAGCTGGCATTGATGATATTGCATACCAATGCCACGACCTGATCTGCAGACAGGTCTTTGAAATAGCCGTTAATTTTGAGTGTATTTAAATTTTTATTTTTGATTTCGATTGCTACATTATAGTTTCGGTTAATTGTGGCAACAACTTCTGTTAATGGGGTATCTTCAAAAACAATGATATTCTTCCGCCACAGCGAAATAGAATTCATCGGAATATCTTTAAAAGCCTGAAGTTTGTTGTTTTTTGATTTAAAAACGACTTTCTGCCCCGGAGTTACGTATACATTTTCCTCGGTTACAGTCGATTTTACGTTTACCCTTCCGGTTAAAACCGAAACTTCTTGTGTTGTTTGATCCGGATAAGCCTGAACATTAAAACTGGTCCCGAGAACTTTGGTATCCATTTTATCGGTGTGAATTATAAAAGGATGTTTTTTGTCTTTGGCTACATCAAAAAAAGCTTCTCCGGTTAAATAAACTTCGCGTGTATCGCCTTTAAAGTCTTTTGGATATTTTAATAGACTTCCGGCATTTAACCAGATCTGTGTTCCATCGCTTAAGGTTATTTTCGAGCGTTCGCCCAGTTTTGTTGCATATTGTCTGTTCTCTACAGCCGATGCCGATTGGTAAAAAAACAAGGATAAACCAATTAGGAAAACCAGAGAGGCTGCAACCGCCCAGTTTTTATATGGCAGTGAAATAACTTGATTTGTTTTCTTTATTTGTCTTAATTCTTTTTTGAGTTTAGAACGATCTGACTGAACCGTTTCGATATCCGAAACCTCATCAGTACGATCGTACCATTTATTCCACATTTCTTGTCCTTTTGGAGAATACTTCCCCTCTAAAAAATGTTGTATTTCTTGTTTTAATTTATCAGGCATTATAATTTCTTTATGTCTTTAATAGTATGTCTTGGAAATAGAAATTTCGGGTAGGCGTGTTAGGTTACGCTTTTGTTAAGAAAAAAGCGGTCATTTAACTTTAGGGATTTCTTTGTCAATTAAATTCTCCTAAATAAGTCCGCATAAATTTCAGCGCGTAGGTAATGTGATACTTCACCGTTTCGATGGACACATTTAATTCGTCGGCAATTTCTTTATTGGAATAATGTTTAATGCGGCTGAGAATGAAAACCTCTTTCGCTTTTTTAGGAAGTAAGTCGGTGGCTTTTTCAACCGCGTCCTGAAGTTCTTCATAATAAATAGAATCTTCAGTTGTATTTGCTGCGCTGTAAACCACTGTATTTCGGTCTAAAACTTCTTGTATGTATTGGTCTGTAACCGAGTGTGATTTGATGTAATCCAGCGTTTTATAGCGTACCGAAGTGTATATATAAGCCATAAAGCTTTTTTGTATCTGAATGGTTTTGCGTCGTTCCCAAATGGTGGTGAAAACTTCCTGAACTATTTCTTCAGATATTGGTATTGATTTCATTCGCGCATAAACAAACCGAACAAGCAAATCCCGATACCGAAAATACAACTCATCAAAAGCCTTATCCCGGCCTTGTTTTAACAATTCAACAAGTTCCTCATCTGTATAACCTTTATACATAACAGTTCATTTTTGAATTATCTATTAGAAAAAAGGCATTGGCCGAAAAACAGGTTTGGAGTGTTTTCTTACGGCGCGTTCTAAATTTTAAAAATGACATATACTACAGTAGTTTGTTTTATAATATGTCTCCAAAATTAGAACTGAGGGTAGGTCGATAAGGTTACGTTTACATTAATAAAACGAATAGATTTAAAACATTATATTAACATTTAAGGCGTAGTGTTACCAATAAGATTTATATCATAAAAAAAGCGCTCCCTTATAAGAAGCGCTTTTACAACTAATATTTAAAACTGTTCTGTTTGTTATGAACCTCCGTTTCTAACAATATAAAAAAGGATTTCTTCTTCTAGTTCCTTAGACAGGTTTTCACACTCTAATTGCTGACGAAAATTTTTTTCAAATTTTTTCTTATAAATTTCAGCATTCACAATGCTGTTACAATAGTCATCGCAGATCGTTTTAAACCGATCATCGATTAAATACATCTTTCTCATCGATTCGAAATATTCTGCAAATTTAACATTGTATAGTTCGTCAGGTAGGGACATAGTTGTAAAGTTTAAATACTTATTAATCTACTGCAATTTGAGTTTTTCAATTACTACTCTTATTCTGAATGAGCATAATTACTAGTGAAATTATTTTTAATTAAATTCTTCAAAATTTTCCGTTTTCCAGTTTCTGTTAAAAGCAGCGGTTTCTGGTCCGTAAAATTATTTAGATGATTAACTATCAAAACATTACCAAAGTTATTACCACCAATCCCTTTTAAATTATTATTAGACCTCCAAAAAGGTTTCATATTATAATTTGAAACAAAGTTTATGTTTATCTCATTTTCAAAATGATCGTTTCCTAAGTTATTTGTATCACAAAAAAATTGACTGCAAAGGCAATAAATGCCCCAATAACCTGTTTTTATAATCAAGAACTAATGTGTTCAAATAATACCGCATTTATATTATCTGTAAAAAATAAAATATGAAAAAAATATTGTTTTTAATTATACTTGGCGCTTCCCTTCAGGTACATTCTCAAGAAGAAGTGAAAGGAAAATACCAGCCTATCCCGTCTAAAAATTCAGAAACTAAAGAAGTAATACCACCGGCGGCAACTTCGCCAAACGCAGAACCTCCGGCAATCCCAAAAGACCCGATTGTTTTACAAATTAATCCTGATGATCTTTTTAAGAATAACATTTTATACAAAAAAGAAGCAAACGTTGAAGGGATCTTTTACAGACGAAATGAGTATTTGGGAGGTTTTGTAACAAAATCGACTTATTCTAAGGTTCGTTATCGTGATGCAGCTTTTGTAGACGGCGATAAGATTAGAGTACTTTTAAATGATAAAGTAATCGAACCCGAAGTTTTACTTGATGGAGAATTTAAAGGTTTTAAAATAAATTTGGTGAAAGGAATTAATAAAATTGATTTTGAAGCCTTGAATGAAGGTTCAGCTTCGCCAAATACAGCCGAATTTCAGGTTTTTGATGATAAAGGAGAAGTTATAGAATCAAGTCAATGGAATGTTGGTACGGGTTATAAAGCCGTTATCATACTGTACAAAGAATAAAGCTAAGTTTTCCATAGTGATTTTACAGTGTTCTTGTAAAATCCAGAGAAGCTGTCCCAAAAAGGCAGCTTTTTTGTTGGATGGAATATTTATAATAAATTATTTATCCGTTAAAACCCCAGCAAGGTGAAATATTTATAGAAATAAAATAAGACAATTAAAAATAAGCTCCGTAGGAGCGGCATATATAAATAACTAAAATATGTCGCTCCTACGGAGCTTTATGTTTTAGACCTTTATTCTGCTATAAATATTTCGCTTCTCTGAAGCTTACAAAAAGCTGTTCTTTTCAGCCTATTTTTCATTTTTATTCTTTAAATAAGTTTTTTTACTGAAACATTGTTGCATTTACAAATAAGAATTTTATATTTGCAACTCTGTCGCATTAACCAAACGGCAATTCATCTGAATGAAAAAGAAATTAAAGTTTATTAATCTTCTTCTCCCGCTTATAGTATTGTTCGCAATATTGTTTCCGGTACTCCATTCGTATGAACATATTCACAGCCACAGTTTCGACCATAAAACGACGCAGCTCCATCATACAGCTAAAACCGAATTTAAAATTCAAAAACATTCTGAAGAATGTGCTATTTGCCATTTTAAATTCAGTCCTGTTACCTCTTTTACTTTTGAACCTTTTGAATTTTATAAAAGCAGCTTTGTAACTTCGTTTACTGCTTTCTATTCTAAAAGTTATTCCAATTACTTTAAAGGTGCTCTATTTGCGCTTCGCGCTCCTCCCAGAATTTAAATAGAAATCGTCATTCCTAAACAGAATGTTATGCTTTTGCTTTTTTATTGAGTTTTTAATTCAGGACATTATCTTGTATACTGTTGGGTATAATTTTAACACATAGTTCTCTGTTTGTTTAAATAAGTGAAACGCCTTTTTAAAACCTTTAGAACTATGTTTCTATGTGTTTAAAAAATCAACGATTTAAGATTTTATACTATCATTGAGATCTGGCAAAATCCATAACTTTTCTAAACTTATTCCAGTAAAACTACTATAATTCAATTTGGATTTTAGTCTTTGTTTTACTGCTGCAATGACGTTTTCTTACCTCAAAAACACGCTTTCGTAACCTAAATCAATTGGGTTATGTATTTGAATTTTACTTAGTGCATTTGTTTCTGAGCAGGAACCGCTATGCCCTATTCTGAAATTCGATCAAAAGCTGTTCTCGCACAGTAATCCCAAAATAATTTATATGAAAAAAGTCCAAATCAAATGGAACAGAATCAAAACTGCAAAAACAATTGTCGTTTTGGTTCTCAGCTCTCTGGTATTTACAGCCTGCAGCAGTGATAATGATGCAGTTGATACTGAATATCCGGTAATCGATATTTCGGCTTCCAATGCATTCCCGATTCAGTGCAGTCAGATAACACGTGGACAGAAAATTACATTCCGAGCTCAATTTAGCGACAATGCCACTTTAGGATCGTATAGCCTGGATATTCATCACAACTTCGACCATCATACGCACAGCACCGAAGTATCTGACTGCGAAACAGCTCCTATAAAAAAACCTGTTAATCCTTATCTGTACATCAATTCAGTTACCATTCCTGCGGGTTTAAAAAGCTACGAAGCCGTTCAGGAAATCACGATTCCGCAGGATATTGATCCGGGCGATTATCATTTCATGATCCGTTTGACAGATAAAGAAGGCTGGCAGACTATAAAAGGGTTAAGTATTAAGATTTTATAAACTGTTTAATGATTGAAAATAAATCAAATAGCGTATTGATTTTCCTGTTGTTCTGCCTTGCTTTTGTTTCAAAAGTGCATTCTCAGAATACCAATTCGGAAGCAAAGGAACTGGAAGAAGTGGTCATAAAAGATCAATCTGAAAAACGCCTTAAAAAAGAAGAATCGCTCAATATTGAAACTGTAAACAGCAGTTTTATTCAGCGGAATCTCGGCGGAAGCCTGATGCAGTCCTTACAGCGAATTCCTGGTGTTAAGACAATTTCTATTGGTTCAGGAGGTTCTAAACCCTTGATTCGCGGACTGAGTTTTAATCAGGTTATTGTGGTCGAAAACGGCATCAAGCACGAAGGTCAGCAATGGGGAGCAGATCATGGTCTCGAAATCGATCAATATGCTGTAAACAGAGTCGAAATTATAAAAGGCCCGTCGTCGTTTATTTATGGTTCTGATGCTATTGGCGGTGCGGTTAATATTAAACCTGTGCCTTTTCCTAAAAAAAATACTTTGGGTGGTGCTGTCGATTTTACGGCCAAAAGTAACAACGAACAAATTGGAGGTTCGCTGAATTTATTCGGCAGAAATAAAAACTGGTTTTTCGATACCCGAATTACCTCACAGGATTATGGCGATTACCGCGTTCCGGCCGATATGGTACAGGTTTACAATTACAATGTGCCGTTGTATAAAAATCATTTGCGCAACACGGCAGGACGAGAACTCGATTTGCATTTAAGCACCGGATTTGTGGGAGAAAAGTTCCAATCGGCTTTTTATTTCAGTAGCATTTACACCAAAAGCGGCTTTTTTGCGAATGCGCACGGACTCGAACCTCGAAACGTTGACCTTGAACTTCACGATAAATCAAGCCGTGATATTTTGATGCCTTTTCAGGAAGTTACGCATACTAAAATAAGTAATACTACTTCGTTTGCACTAGGAAATCACGAACTGCAGACTCAATTGGGTTTTCAGAGGAATTTCCGCCAGGAATACAGCCATTATGTAAACCATGGTTTTATGCCGCCCATCTATCCCGATAATATGTATACGCCTCATGATTTGGAAAGACAATATGATAAAGAAGTTTTCTCGGCTGCTGTAAAAGATGAATTTTCAGCAGGAAAACATCAATTTACGATTGGCGTAAACGGCGAACAACAGCAAAACGAAATCAACGGCTGGAGCTTTTTAATTCCTGCTTTTAAGCAATTGAATGCCGGATTATTTGCTTATGATAAAATACAGCTGAACGATTTATGGATGCTTCACGGCGCTCTTAGAATGGATTATGGCCGAATAGAAATGGAACAATACACCGATTGGTTTGAAAGTGAGGTTACACAAAACGGGCAGACCACAAAGGAATATTTGAAACGTTCTGAAGATTTAACCAAAACGTTTAAAAGCTTTACCTGGTCTGCTGGAGTAAATTACAATCCCGGAAAAGTTTCGTTTAAAGCCAATGCCGGAACGAGTTTTAGAATGCCAATTGCAAAAGAATTAGCCTCAAACGGTGTCAATTATCATTACTTCCGATTTGAAAAAGGAAATCCCAATTTGAATGCCGAGCGTTCGTATCAATTAGATCTGGGAATCGATTGGCAGGAGAATAAATGGTCTGTGCAGCTGAGTCCGTTTTTTAATTATTTCCCCAATTTCATTTATCTGAATCCAACCGCACAGCATGATATCTATTATGGCGCAGGAAATCAGGTTTTTGAATATCAGCAAAGCGAAGTTATGCGTTACGGCGGCGAATTGCAGTTACGTTATCAATTCCTGAAAAATTTAAGCGGAGAGATTCTGGCAGAATACCTTTATTCAGAACAATTATCGGGCAGTAAAAAAGGATATACACTTCCTTTCTCTCCTCCTGCTTCTGTTTTGTTTGGTCTTACTTACAGCCCGGAAATCAAGAATTTAAGAGATACTTATTTCTCGCTCGATTATCGTTTTACAGCTCAGCAAAATCGGATTGTACCACCGGAAAAGAAAACGGAAAGCAGTCAGGTTTTTAATCTCGCATTGGGAACAAAATTGCAAGCCGGAAAACAGGATTTTGCAGTGTCACTTCAGGTTCAGAATGTATTCAATACACGCTATCTCAATCATACCAGTTTTTACAGGCTTATTGAACTTCCGGAGGCAGGCCGAAACATCATCTTGTCTGTGAAAGTTCCCTTTTTAATACATCAATAAAAAAATTACAAACAAATTTTAATAACCCAAAACTCATGAAAAAAGTAAAATCGATTTTTCTATTCTTAATGATGGCTTCGGCCTTTACTGCCTGCAATAACGACGACGACGATAACGAAGTCTTAAAACCTACTGCCAAAAATATTGAAATTGGAACGGCAAATAACAAACAGTCTTTAATAGGCCGTGATTTTCATTTTAATGCCGATGTCACGGCCGGAGATAAAATCGCAAGTGTACAACTCAAAATACTTCCTAAAGCCGGTGAAAAGTATACCAAAGACTGGAAACTGGAATTTACATGGCCTGAATATGCCGGCGTAAAAAATACCAATGTGCACAAACATTTTACTATTCCTGCAGATGCTCCCGAAGGAAAATTTGATTTTCTATTTATCGTAAAAGACGAAAATGGATCTACGCTTGAAATTAAAGAGGTCCTTACTATTACAGATCCGGCAAATATGCCAGTCGATCCGGTTATTGGCAGGGATATGCTTTCGCGAAATGAAGATTTGATTTATTATATGGAAACCTGGGTAGAACCGCAATTGGTTTTCAAAAAAAATGATAAACTGACTGCTCATGCACAAATCAGCCAGATTATGGGCAACGGGATATTATATTCTGTTTTAATTAAAAAAAGCCTGAATTATCATCCTGAAAGTATTGACAATCTTGATCTTAAAAAAGTAATCATTATTTCAAAAGTAGAACATAAAGATCTTGGACCTGCTTCAAAAATTACAACTCTTCAAAAAATAAATGATGTATACGGCGGAGAAAGCATTGTTATTGGTGCCGATAAAGACAACCAAGCCAATGCCATAACAGCTGAAAAAGCTTGGGAATCCGGCCAGTATAATTGGGTGGTATTGTACAAAAACACCTCTTACAATATGAGCGTCTATAAATCGATGCCGATAACCATCAATTTATAATTTCTGAAAAAATCATAATAATTAATTCCTAAAACCTTTACAATGAAAAAAACTTATTTTAAACTGATTTTCTTATTTGCTTTATCGCTTTTTGTGGTTTCCTGCAGCAACGACGACGATAATAATGTTGAAACTCCAGACGAAGCATTAACGGAATTTAAATATTTGAGAATCTTACTTTCTGATGAAAAAACAACGCAGCTTACACTGGTAAATCCGGTAGATGCTACTTCGGCATTCTTTAATGCGAAATTTGCCAAATCATCACTTTATACAACTGAATCAGGCCGATATGCCGGAATTGTACACAGAGCAGATAATACGGTGGAAACTTTTGACAGCGGATTTGAAGGCCACGGCGATCATGTTGATGTTGACGGATTACCAAAATTTGGCGCTTTAATTGGGCAGTCTCCCCTTCCAACCCATTTTAAAAGTAAAATTGGAGAAATCCTGACTTTTAATGACGGCGACGGGACTTTATCTGTTGCAAAAGAAAATCAGGTTAATACTGCCGGAGCCAAATTTAAAATAATCAACGCCGGACTTTTAGCACATCATGGCGCTATGGCTGCTTTTGCAAACGGAACGTATGCTATTACAGTAAAAGACAATTCGGTAGCAGGAACACTTCCTGAAAAAGTAAAAATTATCGACAACACAGGTAAAACTTTGTTTGAACCCGTTCTTGCTACAAAAGGAATTCACGGAAATGCATCTGACGGAACCTATTCTGTATTTGGTTCTGCAAGCGGTGTTTTGGTTGTAGAAAGTAACGGAAAACAAAAACTGATTGCTTTTCCAGAAGATTTTGGAACGGCTTGGTTTGGAACCATTCTGGAAACAGATTATAACGGAAAATTTGTGGGGTACACTGCTGCAAAAGGCGCTTATTTAATTGATGTGGTAAATGGAACTATTAAACCCATCATCCAAAACACAAAAATTATGCAGTGCAAAGTAAGCTTCGATCATAAAAAACTGGGTGTTCTATTGCATTCAGGTGAGTTTAAATTGTATAACTTAAACAGTCTGCAAGTTGAAAAAGAAGCTAAGATTATTGGCGAAACTGCAGCTGATGCAGCATTGAAACCACAAATACAATTAACAGCCAATTTTGCGTATATCACTTCTCCATCAACAGGAGAATTACTGCAATATAGCTTTGAAAAAACGGCAATTGTAAACAAAATTAAAGTTTCGAGTACGCCGTATATGATTACAATTCTGGGGTTTGAGAATAGCAAAAGTCATTAAATACAGAGACTTAAGCTATTGGAAAAGCGTGCCTTAGTGCACGCTTTTTTTGTTTGCAGAATACCTTAAGAATAAAAAAAACTTAAAAATATTTGTTTTTATGACCAATCGGTCATATATTTGCAGTGTAAAATTTAGCTATCATGGCAAAAGGGGAAGAAACCAGACAATTTATTATAGAAAAAGCCGCTCCTATTTTTAATACAAAAGGAATTGCAGCTACTTCTATGAGCGATATTATGGAAGCAACCAAATTGTCTAAAGGCAGTATGTATGTTCATTTTGAAAATAAAGAAGTACTGGCCTGCGCTGCTGTTGATCATAACGTAAAAATATTAAACACGAAACTTCAGGCTGCTTTAAGCAAAAGTAAAACGGCCAAAGAAGCTTTATTTGCCTATATCAGTTTCTTTAGTGATCCTACTAACCCGCCTGTTACCGGAGGTTGTCCTTTATTGAATTTTGGCACAGAAGCAGATGATACGAACCCTGTTGTAAAAGAAAAGGTAAACAACTGCATCAAACAAGGCCAGCAGTTATTATCAGGCGTGATAGAAAGAGGAATTGCAAATAAAGAATTTAAAGCTGATTTCAATGCATCTGACTTTGCTACGGCTATGTTTGCCATGCTCGAAGGCGGTCATTTAATGTCAAGAGTATCAGGAAGCAATGAAAAAATGGAAGTTGTGGTTAAAGTCCTTAAAAATTTAATAGAACAAAACAGCATCTAATTTTTTTTATCAAAAAAATGACCGATCAGTCACTTTTTTAAATAACAATAAACAAAAATAAAATTTCAACACAAACCATAAACAACAAACCATAAACAACAAACCATAAACCCTAAACAATAAACATTAATTAACAACAAATAGAAACACAATGTCAAAAACAATTTTAATTACAGGAGCATCAAAAGGTTTTGGAAAAGCCTGGGCAGAAGAATTTTTAGCAAAAGGATATAAAGTTGCGGCTACAGCCCGTAACGTAGACACTTTAAATGACTTAAAAGAAAAATACGGCGAGTCGGTTTTAGCATTAAAGCTGGATGTAGACAATCGCGACGAATCACTTTCGGTGGTTCAAAAAGTACAACAGCACTTCGGGTCTATCGATATTTTAATCAACAATGCAGGTTATGCTTTAACCGGAGCAATTGAAGAAGCCAATCAGGACGAAGCAAGAGCGCAGTTTGAAACGAATTTCTTTGGTACTTTATGGCTTACACAAGCAGTTTTACCAATTATGAGAAATCAAAAAAGCGGACACATTATTCAGGTTTCTTCTATTTTAGGATTGGCAACTTTACCCACTATGGGACTTTATAATGCTTCAAAATTTGCTGTAGAAGGTTTAAGCGAAACTTTGGCAACAGAAGTAAAACAATTTGGAATCCATGTTACTTTAGTAGAACCAAACGGTTATGCATCAAACATTTGGCATAACGGAATTAGCAGCGAAAGCAATCCTGTTTATGATGGTCTTAAAAAAGCATTTTCAGAATCAGAAACTGATTTCGGAATTGTAGAAGCAACTTCTCCTGCAATCATTAAATTGGTTGAAAGCGAAAACCCTCCATTGCGTTTGCTGCTAGGAAGAGTGGCTTTGCCTTTCGTAAAACAAAACTACGAACAAAGATTAGCAACTTGGGAAAAATGGAATGATGTTTCTGTAGAAGCTCACGGATAATTAAATCATAAATACCTCACCCTTACGGGATACTACTAAATAAAAAAGGCTTTCTGAAAATTATTCAGAAAGCCTTTTTTGCCTTTTAAAATCTATTTACGATTTAAGAGAATCCATATCAATCACAAAACGATATCTGACATCGCTTTTCAGCATTCTTTCGTATGCTTCGTTGATTTCCTGCATTTTAATGATTTCAATTTCTGAAACGATATTATGCTCTCCGCAGAAATCAAGCATTTCTTGTGTTTCGGCAATACCGCCAATTACAGAACCTGCAACAGATTTTCTTCCCATAATCATTGGCACTGTATTTAAAATTGGCTCTAAACCGCCTAAATATCCCACTAATACCAAAGTTCCGCTGATATTTAAAGTAGCGACATAAGGATTAACATCGTGCACATAAGGAACCGTATCAATAATAAGATCGTATTTACCGCTTACCGCTTTCATTTGTTGATTATCTGTAGAAATAACCACAGAATCTGCTCCTAACTCGATAGCGTCTTTTATCTTATCCGGAGTTCTTGAAAACAACGTTACCTCTGCTCCTAACCCTTTTGCCAGTTTAATAGCCATGTGTCCAAGTCCGCCTAAACCTACTACGGCTACTTTGCTTCCTTTTCCAACATTCCAGTGTCTTAATGGCGACCAGGTTGTAATTCCTGCACAAAGTAAAGGCGCAACTGCAGCTAAATTTAAGTTTGAAGGCACTTTTAAAACAAAATGCTCGTCTACAACCACTTTTTCAGAATACCCGCCAAAAGTATGTCCGCCAATATGTTTGTCCTTACCATTGTAAGTTCCTGTAAATCCGTTTAGACAATATTGTTCTAAATCTTTTTTACAGCTTTCGCAAGTATGACAAGAATCAACCAGACAGCCTACTCCCGCAAGATCGCCGACTTTAAGTTTGGTAACTTCGTTCCCCACTTTAGTTACTCTTCCCACAATTTCGTGCCCCGGAACTGCCGGATACAAACTTCCTCCCCAGTCGTTTCTGGCTGTATGTAAATCAGAATGACATACACCGCAGTATAGAATTTCGATCTCGACATCTTTTGCCAAAACTTCTCTGCGTGCAATTGTCATTTCTTCCAGCAATGCGTCTGCTGCTTTAGTACCAAATGCTTTTGTGTTACTTGTATTCATATTTTCTTAGATTATTAAGTTGTAAAATTAAAACAGCTTCTTGCCTTAAAATAACAGAAAAGAAACATTTACTTATGAAATTCAAACAATTTTAAAAATATAATCAACGGGGAACAAACGACAGAAGTTAAAACTAAAAGTAAAAAATAGTAAAAAATAGTAAAAAATAAAGGGTAATAAAGTACTTGCAATTGAGTCATTTATTCAATTTTATCTTTTGTCTTCTATCAAATTTAATAACTTTATCCTAAATAATCAGAACTTATTGTTTTTAAAAACAAATCAATTCCCAAAAATGGACATTTCTACTATTCTGGACCGCATATTTCAATTGCCTGAGCAGTCAAAAAAAGATTTATTACTGACAATCAGTTCGATAACATATCCAAAAGGGCATATTATACTAAAAGCGGGTAAGGTCGAATCGAGCATTTACTTTATTAAAAAAGGAATTGTAAGGGCTTATATCGACGAGGATAAAAACGATACTACTTTTTGGTTTGGCAAAGAAGGAGAAACCATTATCTCAATGAAAAGTTATGTCGAAAACCAAAATGGCTACGAAAACATTGAACTTTTAGAAGATTGTGAACTCTACGAATTAAAAACCGCCGATTTACAGCGATTGTTCAATTCTGATATTCATATTGCCAATTGGGGAAGAAAATTTGCAGAAAAAGAACTCATTAAAACCGAAGAACGCCTGATTACCAAACTCTTTAAAAATGCTTCTGAACGTTATTTGGATCTGATAACCAATCATCCGGAATTAATCAAAAGAATACAATTGGGACACATCGCCTCTTATCTTGGTATTACACAAGTGAGTTTAAGCAGAATAAGGGCGGAATTGAAATAATTATCCCAATCGTTTAATAATAATATTTTTAAAATATGAGGCTGCATAATTTCTTTGCGCATAAGACGCACTGCTGTACGTCTCTACGATATACTTTGTGTTGATAATATATTATACCCCAATTTGCTCTGTAAAGACGCAGTGCTGTGCGTCTCTACAATATACTTTGTGTTGATAATAATTATACCCGATTTGCTCTGTAGAGACGCACTGCAGTGCGTCTACGCAACGAATATCAAATAAAATAATTTCTATTAATAATCTGCACTGGATTAAAATAAATTACTTTTTTATCATTTGTTAAATTTTTTTTGAATCCAGAGAAAGAACTTTGCCACATAAAATTTTAATTATATGAACTGGATTATTTTAATTATTGCCGGACTTTTTGAAGTGGCCTTTGCAACCTGTCTCGGAAAAGCAAAAGAAACAACAGGCATGGAAATGTATTATTGGTATATTGGCTTTTTTGCTTCTTTGGTAATAAGCATGTTATTGCTGATAAAAGCCACAGAAACACTTCCAATGGGAACCGCATACGCTGTCTGGACCGGAATTGGCGCCGTTGGAACTGTACTTATGGGAATTCTTATATTTAAAGAACCTGTTGCTTTTTGGCGATTATTCTTTCTAACTACTCTTGTTGCTTCTATTGTGGGACTAAAAGCCGTTTCACATTAATTAAACTAAATATAAAATATTGCTCCAGAGGAGCATAATACTTATAGCTATTATAGGCACCGTGATTTCAAGCTCCAGAGGAGCGAAACATATCATTATTAAAAAAATATGTCGCTCCTCTGGAGCTTTTTAGGGGATATGGAAATAAATTATGCTATAAATATTATGCTCCTCCGGAGCTTTAACAGCAAGTCTTCAATTAAAAATCTATTAACTAATGATATTGGAACTTCGGGGATTAATGTTAAAAATTAAATACCCAATGAGTTCAAATAATGAAAGCGAAATACTTACTCCTTTTAGGAAAGTATTTCGCTTTTTATTTTACAATAACTTTATAATTAATGCGTTTTATGCATCACATGATAAAAAATAAGCATTTTATCTCATTACTTACTGTTTTATATTTGCAATAAAAAGCAGAACCAATTAAAATATGACTTTAAGCTATACTATTAAATCATTTGATGAATTAACCAATACAGAATTGTATGCCATGCTTCGTTTAAGAAGTGAAATTTTTGTGGTAGAACAAAATTGTCCTTATCTCGATTTGGATAATAAAGACCAAAAGAGTTTTCATCTTTTGTATTATGTAAATAACGAATTTGCAGGAAGCACGCGTTTAGTTCCGGCTGGTTTATCTTTTAAAGAAAATTCTATAGGCCGGGTTGTAATCTCTAATTCTTACCGCGGATTAGGATTAGGAAAAAAACTTATGGAAGCCTCCATTGAAGGCTGTTACGAAAAATTCGGAAAGGGCCCTATTCGTATTGGCGCACAATATCATTTATCCAAATTTTATCAATCTCTTGGATTTGTTGAGCAGGGAGAAGTGTATGAGGAAGACGAAATTCCGCATATCGAAATGGTATTGGAATAATACGTTTTAAGGAACAATGATCTTTAAAACATTGGCCAAAACCGGGTTGTGATCTTCGGTTCTCCAATTGAGATAAAGATCTGTTTTTAGCGGCAGCTTAATAAATCGGATGCCTGAAATTTCATGAAAAACATACGAATCGGGTAATATGGCAATGCCGAGTCCTTTTCGGACCAACGCAATAATAGCCGATCCAAATTCAGAATGAAGATAAACTTCGGGCGCACTTTCAAAAGAATTGAATAATCCTTGTACCAAATCGCTGTAACTGCTTCCTTCATCGGTAGTTGGCAGTATAAATTTTTGATTGGCCAATGATTCTTTTGTAAGGTCTTCCAGTTTTTGATAAGGATGATTTTCAGGAACTACGATCGATAAATTATCAGTATAGATTTTTTCTGATTTTATATCGCGGGCATAGTTAATATCTCTGGTAATCGCCAGATCAATTTTATAATTAAGAAGAAACTCCTGCTGGTTTTCATACAAAACCTGAACGAGTTTTATCTTTAATTTGGGAAATGCATCAGAAATACGGGATAAAATATCCGGCATAATGGAGGCAGAAATAGAATCAGGATGAGAAATGGTAATTGTACCGCTTTCGCCAAGATGAATCTGACGGGCAGATTGATGAATGTACTCTAGTTTACTTAGTTCTACTTCCCATTTTTCCTGAAGAAACTTACCGGCATCAGTCAATTTGACATTGCGTTTATTACGTTCAAACAACTTGACGCCCAGCTGGTTTTCAAGAGACTGAATCTGACGGCTGAGCGCCGATTGTGTAATATTCATTTTTCCGGCTGTATTCCAGAAATGAAGTTCGCGGGCAAGAGCCAAAAAATATTTAATCTGCTGTAAATCCATTGATGCAATTTACGCATTTGTAGAAATAAAAAACAGCTTTTAATGCATTAATAATCTAAAATAATGAATACGCTAAAAATAAATAAAGCCGGAATAAGCGATGCTGAAAGGCTTCAAACCATAGGAAGAATCACTTTTTCGGAAACCTTTGCCACTGGGAATTCAGACGAAAATATGATCAAATATCTGGATGAAAGTTTTGCCATCGAAAAACTATCTGCAGAACTCCAGAATAAGGATTCTTATTTTTATTTGGCCGAAGTAGACGGACAAGTGATTGGCTACTTAAAATTAAATACCGGCGAAGCTCAAACCGAAATAAAGGAAAGCAATGCGCTCGAAATAGAACGAATTTATGTTGCAAAAGAATTTCATGGTAAAAAAGTAGCGCAGGAACTTTATAATAAAGCATTACAAAAAGCCGAAGAAATAAAAGCCGATTATATCTGGCTTGGTGTCTGGGAGAAAAATTTTAGGGCAGTAAGTTTTTATACCAAAAATGGTTTTGTGCAGTTTGATACCCATATTTTCAGATTGGGCGACGACGAACAAACCGATTTAATGATGAAAAAAGTTTTAAACTAGAAATGGAAAAAAAACAAATTTTACTGGTTTTACTTATCATTGGAACTGCATTTTGGGGAATATCCTATTCGGTTACCAAACTGGCTATTGGCAATTATTCTCCCTCTACTTTTTTGTTTTACCGCTTTTTGATGGCTGTTGTAGTTCTAACCATAATTTTCTGGAAATACGTTAAAAAAACCAATCTCGAATCTATTAAAACCGGAGCTGTTTTGGCTGTCCCAATGTTTTTAGGTATTTACCTTCAAACCATTGGCTTAAAATATACAGATGCTTCTCAATGCTCTTTTATAGCCGGATTGTGCGTTATCATTATTCCGTTAATAAAACTCACAGTTTATAAAACCAATATTCCTTTAAAAATCTGGATTGCGGCTCTAACTGCCCTATCCGGATTGTTTATTATAGCTATACAAGACCAATTGACCATCAATTTGGGCGATTTATACACCATTGCCGGCGCTTTTGCTTTTGCCGTTTATTTAATTTCCGTTGAAAAACATGCGGCTGTAAAAAACCTTTTAACCTCTATCGTTCCCCTGTTTGCGATTTGCGCTCTGCTGACTTTCTTTCTGGCACTTACAGATCAAAATGCCGACTGGTTTCCTCAAAAGGATACGTTTTGGATGGGCGTTATTTACTGCGCTTTATTTTCTACCGCTTACATGTATACAATTTCGAATATATCACAACGCTATTTGTCTGCCGAAAGAGTGGCGGTTATTTATTTATTCGAACCTATTTTTGGTGCTATAGCGGCTTTCTTTATTCTTGGCGAAAACCTTTCTATGCGTTTGCTTTTGGGCGGTAGTCTTATTTTTGCCGCCACCATTATTTCCGAAGTAAATTTTAAGAAAAGAAAACAAAAATTAAGCATTAAAAGAGATACAATTTAAAACATAAAAAAAGCTCAATTACTTATAATTGAGCTTTTTTATTTTCATTTTGATATTGAATATTTATTCAAGCATTTTTTCTCTTTCCCAAAAACGATGTCTTCCCAAAGCTTTTATAAACGAAGTACTTAACGCTTTATCGCCAATAGTCTGGCTTAGTAAAACTCCGGCATCTTTCTCTTTTATATCCCCTTTGTTTTTAAGTATCTGAGTTCCTTCGGCTTCAGCTGCAATAAATTTACAGTGATTGTAGGTATCGTTTATAAATTCTTTTACTTCTTTAATTTTCGAAAGTCTCTCAATTCCTTTTCCGCCGGGAATAAATAAACCATCAAAAAGTACCGAAGCTGCAATTTTATACGTTTGGTCAACTGGAATTTCTGTTCCATCTTCACCTACAATTGTTCCTAAATGCGGCGCAATAATTACAGCTTTGGCTCCAGCATTCTGAAGTGCCGTTTTCATTGTTTTAACAGAATTAGCATTAACGCCTTCTGCACATAAAAAAGCAATTTGTCTCGTAGCAATGGTATTAGAAATGGTTGGATTTTTCAGCATACTCAAAGCATCAGAATTTTTGATGTTTTGTTTTACTTTCGTGGGTTCATGATTTCCTTTATCATCTGCTCCAACTCCATGATTTATTGGCTTTTCAACATTGTTTGGAACTGATATTCCTAAACTTTTGGCCACCGTTGCGGCCAGATCGGCATTAATAAAATGCAGTAAACCAAGCATTCTTTCGCGAATAGCAACAGTTTCGACTTTTCCTAATTCAAAAGATAATGCGCCTGCAATATGATCTTGTTCTATCGAAGTCTGGCTGTTGTAAAAAAGCGCAGCCTGACTAAAATGATCCGAAAAACTTTCGCTTCTTTCTCTTATTTTATGTGCATCAATTCGTTCGTTAAAACTCGCAAATCCGCCTTCATCAATTTTTGCCTGAAAAGGACAGCCTCCGCCAAGCGAATTAGGGTGATAACTTACTTTTCCAACAGCAATTTCCTGACGCATGTGTCCATCACGCTGGTTATTGTGCATAGGCGCAACGGTTCTGTTAATTGGAATTTCGTGAAAATTCGGACTTCCTAATCTCGACAACTGCGTATCGGTATACGAAAATAATCGGCCTTGCAATAAAGGATCATTTGTAAAATCAATTCCAGGAACAACATGCCCCGGATGAAAAGCGACCTGTTCTGTTTCTGCAAAAAAGTTATCGGGATTTTTGTTGAGCACCATTTTCCCAATTATCGTTACCGGAACTAATTCTTCGGGAACTAATTTTGTTGGATCCAATAAATCAAAATCATATTTATGTTCATCGCTTTCTGGAATAATCTGAACGCCCAATTCCCATTCCGGAAAATTACCGGATTCTATGGCTTCCCATAAATCCTGCTTGTGAAAATCGGAGTTTTTACCTGATATTTTCTGTGCTTCATCCCAGGCAACGGCGTGCGTTCCTAATTTTGGTTTCCAGTGAAATTTTACAAAATGCGATTCGTTTTGTTCGTTTACAAATCTAAAAGTATGAACGCCAAAACCTTCCATCATTCGCAAACTTCTCGGGATTGCCCTGTCGCTCATCACCCACATAATCATGTGCATAGATTCCGGCATCAGCGAAATAAAATCCCAAAAAGTATCGTGTGCCGATGCTGCCTGAGGAATCTCATTATGTGGTTCTGGTTTTACGGCATGAATTAAATCAGGAAATTTCATGGCATCCTGAATAAAAAATACCGGCATATTATTACCTACCAAATCAAAAATACCTTCCTGAGTATAAAATTTTACCGCAAAACCACGAACATCACGTGCTAAATCTGTAGAGCCTCTTGAACCGGCAACAGTAGAAAAACGGGTAAAAACCGGAGTTTTAATACTGGTATTATTTAAAAATCCTGCTTTGGTATAATTTTCCATGGTTTTGTAAAGCTCAAAATATCCATGTGCCGCAGAACCCCTGGCATGAACAATTCTTTCCGGAATTCGTTCGTGATCAAAATGGGTTATTTTTTCTCTCAAAATAAAATCTTCTAAAAGAGAAGGTCCTCTTTCTCCTGATTTTAAGGAATTATTATTGTCATTAATTTTAACTCCCTGATTAGTGGTTAAAAACTGATTATCTGCATGAGATTTATTAAGTTCTAAATCTCTTTGTTTTTCATCAGAATTATCAGGGTTTGACTTTTTTGAATTTTTCATTTTTTCTTTGTTTTAACGTTTATTATTTCTTTTGATGTAATAAAGTTCTATTTCAATACAGGAGGTATTGTAAGAAATAGTAACCAAAGGTAGCTGAGTCATTACGCAGAACATTATACAATTAGCCTTGATAGTTATATGATTTAAACAATTCGAAATAAACAAGTTACATACTGATAATTATATAATTACAAATTTTAATAGTATAAGCATATAAGTTTTTTCTGAAATAACTTTGATAAACGATTCCATTTAATTTCAAAAAAGCTGGTTATGCTTATATACATTATTTTACAATTACTGTTGGTTTCTGTGGGCGCAACCTCAGTCATGACCTGGTTTAGCTACGCTATGTCTAAAAACTTTCGGGAATTGTATAAAGAGCCTGTATTACTGGCTTTTACTTTAGAAAAAATGAATTTGAATCGCTCTGAACAAACAAAAAAAACCTGGGGCTGGCTGCTGCATTATGCAATCGGTTTTTTGTTTGTTCTTGGATATCATATTATTTGGGTAAAGGACATAATAGCAATCTCGCCGTTAGGTGCTCTCCTACTAGGAGTAATTAGCGGTGTGGTTGGTATTATCAGCTGGGTATTGATTTTTAAAATAACCCGTCATCAACCCCCAATTGATTTTAAAGGTTATTATATTCAGCTGTTCTTTGCCCATATTATTTTTGCGATTATCGCAACGGTGCTCTACTCTATTACATTAACTCTTTTAATCGTAACAAAAACCTATGTCACTGTCTAAATACAACGAAAAGAGAGATTTTAAGCAAACGCGCGAACCAAAAGGCAAAGTCGGAAAATCGGCCAGTGAATTGATTTTTGTGGTCCAAAAACACGCTGCATCGCATTTGCATTACGATTTTAGGTTAGAAATGAACGGCGTACTCAAAAGCTGGGCTGTTCCCAAAGGACCTTCAATGGATCCCGAAGTAAAACGCCTCGCGATGATGGTCGAGGATCATCCGTACAGTTATAAAGATTTTGAAGGAACAATTCCGCCCGGAAATTACGGAGCAGGCAATGTCATTGTTTGGGATAACGGAACGTATACTTCTGATGAAAAAACAGTTTCTGATGAAAAACAACTTTCAGCCGATCTTAAAAAAGGACGTTTGAGTTTTATCTTAAAAGGAAAAAAACTCAAAGGCGAATTTTCATTGGTAAAACTTCACGGCAAACAGGAAAATGCCTGGCTGTTAATTAAAAAACAGGATAAATACGCTTCGGATACGGATATATTAGAAAAAGATAAATCGGTTATTTCGAAAAGAAGTTTGGAAGAACTGGAGAAAAAGTCTGAAAAAATTCCAAAACCACAAGAAAAAGAAACTGATAAAAAATCGGTAAAAAAAAAGGCTGAACCTAAAAACGTAAAAGCCGAATTTATCAAACCGATGCTCGCCAATACGACCGAAAAACCGTTTGATGATGAAGATTGGATTTTTGAAAATAAATACGACGGTTACCGCACTATTGCTGTGGTTAATGCTGATAAAGTGGGATTATTCAGCCGGAATAAAATTTCTTTTGACATTAATTTTAAACCTATTGCCGACGAATTAAAAAAGATAGATCATATTGTAGTACTTGATGGTGAAGTGGTGGTAGAAAACGAATCAGGACGTGCCGATTTTCAGATGCTTCAAAATTATCTTAAAACCGGAATTGGAAATTTAAAATATTACGTCTTTGATTTACTCCATTTAGATGGAAATCCGGTTACCGAATTATCGCTTCTCGACCGAAAAGAACTCCTTAAAATTTTATTTAATAAATATGATTTTTCGAATATTTTCTATTCTGAGCATACAATTGGAGACGGAATTGAGCAATTTGAAAAAGCACGTAAAAACAACAGCGAAGGGATTATTGCTAAAAAAGCCGACAGCTCTTATACCGTTGCCGGAAGAAGTAATAACTGGCTGAAAATTAAATTATCTAATGAAGAAGAAGCCATCATTATTGGGATTACAGCACCTAAAAACTCCCGAAAATATTTTGGTGCCCTGCTTCTGGGACAATATAAGGACAAAAAACTGCACTATATTGGCAAATGCGGTACTGGTTTTACAGAAGCAGTTTTAAAGGAATTGTATACCAAACTAAAACCTCTTTTTGTTGATGAATCACCGCTTAGCGAAAAAGTTCCTTTACGGGATACAATTCAATGGGTTAAACCAAAAGTAGTTTGTCAGGTGAAATATTCAGAATGGACGGAAGACAACAATTTAAGGCATCCGGTTTATTTGGGATTGAGAATTGATAAAAAAGCGAATGAAGTTGTTTTTAATGGAAATAGCAATGAAAATACTAAAAAGAATACCAAAACTACAAATCACAATCAGGAGAAAATGGAAGATTTAAAAGAACACAAAACCGAAAATGATTACGATTTAAAATTGGGCAAAACAACACTGCATTTAACCAATCAGGATAAAATATATTTCCCGAAAGACGGAATCACAAAAGGCGATATTGTGCAGTATTACAATGAAGCTGCAACGCTTATACTGCCGTATTTAAAAGACCGTCCGGAATCGATGAATCGTTTTCCTAACGGAATTGATTCGCCCAGTTTTTACCAAAAAGATATTGATGTCGACAAAACTCCAAAATGGCTGAAAACCAAAAAAATCTTTTCAGAATCAAACGATGCCGATGTTAATTATCTTATTTGTAATGATAAAGAAACCTTGCTTTATATGGCAAATTTGGGCTGTATTGAAATAAATCCGTGGAACTCGACTATTAAAAACATTTCAAATCCGGATTGGCTGGTCATCGATTTAGATCCTGCAAAAGAAGACGATTTTAAAACGGTCGTTGAAACCGCATTAGTGGTCAAAGAAGTTATGGATGAACTGGAAACCGAATGTTTGTGCAAAACTTCCGGGGCTTCCGGACTTCATATTTACATACCCCTTGGCGCACAATACGATTATGATTCGATTAAAATTTTAGCCGAATTAATTGCCAAAGAAGTACAAACCAGACTGCCTAAAACCACTTCGATTGAAAGAAGTATCAAGAAAAGAGAAAATAAATTATATATCGATTTTCTTCAAAACCGCAGAGGACAAACTTTGGCTGCGCCCTACTCTGTCCGCCCAAAACCAGGCGCGACCGTTTCGACTCCGTTAGAATGGAATGAAGTAAACGAGAAACTGCATCCGTCGCAGTTTACGATTAAAAATGTATTGCAGCGTTTTGAGAAAAAAGGAGATTTATGGAAACCCGTTTTATCAAAAGGAGCTAATATCAAAAAGATTATCAAGAAATTAGAGGAAAAACAAAGTGGTGATGAATAAGGAAATTAAGAGGATTTTTTCGTTTTAGTTTCCAGACTTGCTTTCAACATAGACATTAAGTCATCACTTTGTTTGTTATGCACTACTTTTAGTTTTGTGGCTTTTTGCACTTTTCCTTTGGCTTTCTTTTTAATAATATCCAAAAGCTTTGCTGTATATTCGTCTTTAAAACCCGTAATATCAAACTTTTCCGTAAGCTGATCGATTAACTTTTCGGCCATATCCATTTCTTTTGTTGCTTTTTTAGAAACCGGAGGCAGTTTTAATTCGTCTGTATTTCGTATTTCCTGTTCAAATCTTATTCGGTTTAAAACAATCACATTTTTGTATGGTTTTAAAATGGCGAGACTTTCTTTATTTCGCAAAACAAAACGGGTTACACCTACTTTTCCCGAAGCTTCGAGTGCATCACGAAGCAATCCGTAGGCATTCATCGCGCCTTTGTCGGGCTCGAGATAATAAGGTTGTTCGTAATAAATACTTTGAATTTCTTTTTCAAAAACAAAACTTTCAATATCAATTGTTTTGGTTTTAATGGCATCGGCCGCTTCAAAATCGGTGTCGTCTAAAATCACGTATTTATCATCGATTTTATAGCCTTTTACAATGTTTGCAAAATCAACTTCTTTTCCCGTGTTTTCATTGACCCGTTTAAACTTAATATTAGCATTGTCCTTTTTGTCCAGCATATCCATATCGAGACTGCTTTCCTGAACCGCCGAAAACATTTTAATTGGAATATTAATTAATCCAAAACTCACTGAACCTGTCCATATTGATCTCATAATTTTCTCTTTTAAATTCCAATTAAAAGTAAATCACAATGCTCTATAATACTTTATAACATCATACGAATGTTTTACAAAATACCGACTAAAAATCAGCGATCTAAACCCAATATCATCGTAATTTCTTCCTGAAACAAACTTGTTTTTCTAAGACATTTGAAGTTTCTTCCAACTCAAATTCTTCGTAGTTTAAAGCCTTCAGTGTTTTAATTAGAAGTTCGTCTGCTGCAAAAGCTTTTGCCCAAATTAAATCGTGTTTTCGCTGTAAGGCAATTTCTTCGCCTCGTTTAAAAAGTACCGCTAAATCTTCTTCATTAAAATAAATAATATCCTTTAGGCAAATGGCTTTTTCTGCTCCAATATTTTCGTTGGATAACCTTGAAGAATCGAGTTTTAAGAATGACTGCGGATTCTCGCCTTCGTGAACCATCAGGATTTCAATAGAAAAATCATTCTGAATTCTAAAGAGTTCTTTTTGCGAAAATTTTTCTGCCGCGCATTGTTCGGCTGTTTCTTTTTGGCCAAATAAACGTTCATAAAATTGAAGTGCCTGGCTTTCCATCCAAACCACATTATCGTTAATTATAACTACAAATCGTGCTGTTTTACTCATATCTTTTTTAGTATTGATGAAATGCAAATTTGCACGGATTACAGCTTTAAGAAAAGAGCAATATGACGGTTGTTTTGTTCAAAAAGACTTTTTTTTAAGGTTCTAAGGGGCTGAGGGGCTGAGTTTTTTTTAAAAGATGCTGAGATACTGAGGAGCTGAGGGACTGAGTTTTTTTTAAAGGCACTAAGGGGCTGAGAGACTAAGGGACTGAGTTTTTTTCTTATAGAATTAAAACTGAGATCGAGACTGAAAACTGAGACTGAAAACTGAGACTGAAAACTGAGACTGAAAACTGAGACTGAAAACTGAGACTGAAAACTAAAAACTACTTCCGATATTCCAAAGGCGAAATCCCCGTATGATTTTTAAAAAACCTCCCAAAAGCCGACTGACTCTGAAAGTTCAATTCATCGCTGATTTGGTTAATCGTTAAGCTTTTATTCTGCAATAAAACTTTGGCTTCGAGGATAACGACTTCGTTAATCCAGTCGCTTGCAGTTTTACCGCTGTTCTTTTTAATTACTTCGGATAAGTATTTTCGGGTTACGTTTAAGGAATCGGCATAATACTCCACCGATCGTTGTTTTAGGAAATCTTTAAAAAGAAGTTTTTTAAATTTTTCGAATATTGGATTCTGAGTTCCTTCAGCAGAAACGACTTCCTGAACCGAGTCAAGCTCATAAATCAAAATATATAGATAGCTTATCAGCGCATTCGATTGATGCTTAGAATTACCTTCTAAGAGCTCTTTTATCAAATCGAAAATACGCTCAAATTTGATTTTTAAATCTCCTTGAAGTTCCAGGACATTATTGTTTTCGAAAAATTCGTATTGCGACAAGAAGAAAATATTCGTTTGGGTTTCGAGAAAAAACTGCGGTTTAAAAAATATAATATCAATTAAAATATCATCGCTGTTTTTGGTAAAACTTCTCGTCACTGTTGGGCCTAACGCAATAACGGCCGGTGCGTGGATTATTCTCTTGTCTAACTGCGTCTGCATGATAATAGAACCTTCCCTTAAAAACTCAATCGCATAACTTTCTGCACGATAGGGTTCGCTTATATACGGATGTTCTGTAGTTTGAATGTAGAAATAATCCTTTTTATCAGCACTTGAAAAAAGGCTTTTATGCTCCGTTAAGGAATAGGTTAGGATTTTATTTTTCAAAACTTTCTTTCGTAATAATGCACTTCAAAGATAACGAATCAAAAAGAAACAAAAATGGCGCAAAAGCGCCATTCTTAATTTATATAATATCAATAATTGATAATTGTTAATTGTTAATTGATAATTGTTAATTGATAATTGTTAATTGTTAATTGTTAATTGATAATTGTTAATTGATAATTGTTAATTGATAATTGTTAATTGATAATTGATAATTGTTAATTGTTAATTATCAACTTATTTCTTGTCTATTTTATAAAGTCTTCCCTGATCTGTTACGGCATATAATGCGCCGTCTCCACCTTGCGTAATATCTCTAAAACGCTGTCCTTCGCCTGCCAAAAGTCTTTCTTCCCCAATTACTTTATTATCTTTAATCACCAATCTTGCGATATGCGCAGCGCTCAAAGAACCTATAAAAAGATTGTTTTCCCATTCCGGTACGCGGTTTCCGGTGTAGAACGTCATACCGCTTGGAGAAATAACCGGATCCCAATAATAAACTGGCTGTTCCATTCCTTCTTTCTGCTGAATAGCGTCACCAATTGGCTGTCCGCTGTATTCAATTCCGTAAGTAATCGTCGGCCATCCGTAGTTTGAACCTGCTTTAAGACGGTTTAATTCATCGCCACCTCTTGGTCCGTGTTCGCTTTGCCAAATTTCTTTCGTAACCGGATGCATTGCCAATCCCTGTGGATTTCTATGTCCGTATGTAAACAATTCCGGTAAAGCTCCTGCTCCGCTAAAAGTTGGATTTCCGGAAGCCGGCTGTCCGTCTTTTGTAATTCTTAGTACTTTACCCAAACTTGCTGTGAGCGATTGAGCCAAAGGTCTGGTTTGTAAAACAGAACGTTCTCCGGTACTTACCACCAGGTTTCCTGATTGATCAAAAAGAATACGTCCTCCATAATGCAAATCACTAGGATTTGCCGGGCTTGAACGATAAATAACTGTTGCGCCTTCTATCGTTTTTTCGTTAGCTGCCAGTTTTCCTTTTGCAACAGCAGAAATATTTCCGCCTGTTACCGCTTCAGAAAACACCCAATAAATCATTCTGTTCGTTGCAAAATCAGGATCAAGACATAAACCTAACAAACCTCCCTGACCTGCAGGATTTACAGCTGGTAATCCTGTAATAGGTTCGCTCACGACTCCGGCCGTTGTAACAATACGTAGAGTTCCCGTTGTTTTTTGAGTTACTAAAAGTCGTCCGTCTGGAAGTGCTTTAACGCCCCATGGACTGGTCAGCGCGCTGGTAATAATATCCGCTTTAAATTCTGTATTAGTTTTCAAGCCGCTAATTCTGGTTTGTCCGCTAAATGCAGGTTTATATTGTGTATTGGCTGGATTCGTTTCTACAGGATCTGTTACTGTTCCGCCTCCGTTTCCGGGAGTGTCATCATTGTTAGAACAGCTAAAGGCAAATAATGCACCTGAAAGAATGAAAATGTACTTTAAATTTTTCATAGTAGTTATTTATTAAATTAATTTGGGTTATAGCTCCAAATATCGAAAATAAAAAACGAGAAATTTTATATAATTTAAGGTATAACTTACAGAATTTCATGATGCAAAAAGTCCAATTCATAAGAATTGGACTTTTTTACTTTTTAAAATAGAATTTTACCAGCTGTATTTCAATATCAATCTTGCATTAAACGGTGTTCCGGCAGTAAAATGAATTTCTTCAACAGGAGCCGTTTCATTGGCTAATCTTGATTCTGTTAAGAATTGTGTTTCTTTCCACTTGGTATTAAAAATGTTGTCAATGTTTACTCCTATTGACACTTTTTTAATTTGATAGTTTACAGAGAAATCAGTAATGCAATAACCTTTGGCCACAACCGAATTGTCTTCATTTGCCGGGCGATCGCCCAAGAATCTTGTTCTTAAACTTCCTGAGAAACCTTTTAAGTTTTTCACCGAGAATCCGTTTACTAAAGTATTAACCGGAGCAAGTGGTAAGTAATCTTCTCCTTTTGGCTCGTCTATTGATCTTGCGTGTGTATAAGTATAGTCTGTGTTCCAGAATAACCAATTGGTTAATTGATATCTAAAACCAAAATCAAATCCTTTTCTTGCGGTTTTACCGCTTGGTTCCACAACAGCTTCGTCTCCTACATATACAAATTCCTGTGCCAGATACAAATACCAAATAGCTGAGTTTATAATCATTCTTGGAAAAGGTTTCCAATTAATTCCTAAATCTGCGCCATAGGTTTCAGGCAGGATTTTTTGTCCTTGCTGTGCTACTACTACGCGCGTATCGTTGCTGTGAAATCCTTTTCCTAATTTTAAGAAATATTGAAGGCTTTCATTTTGTGTATAAGAGAAATTCAGTTTTGGGCTTACAATCGCTTTTGTCTGTGTTTGATTGGTATAAGTTGAAGCCAGTTGATCTTCATATCCAAACTTGAAATAATCCAGACGTACTCCAGAATTGATAAGCCATTTTCCTGATGTAAAATCAAAGCTGGTATACGTAAACAGATTGGTTTGATTTACAGTTCCTAAACTCAAATAATCCAGAACCGTTTTTCTGTTTAAAGTATGCGATAATTCAACATCTTTATTGTTATCGTTTCTTAATCCGGCACCTAATTTAAAAAGCCATTTATCATTAAATTTCTGATTGTATTCTGACTGAAAACCTACAATTGTTCTGTTTTCTTTTTGTCTAATCTGATCGCCCTTTACAGGATCATTTAAGAAAAAAGTAAAATTAGAAAACAATTCAAAATCGTATTTGCTTAAATAAGCACTGTTTTTAATATGTGTATTTTCGTTAACCACGGCGTCATACTGCAAGTTAAAATTAGTTCTTGATGTATTTCCTCCTTCATTTGGATCAATGGCGCCAAAATGAGAAATCGTTCCGTCGTTTACAGCACGATCCGGAATTTGTCCGCTGGCATCCCATTGGCTTTTAAAATGCGAAACCGAAAGTGCCAGTTTATCTCCATTGGCCATTTTAGCCGAATATTTTCCAAACAAATTAATACGGTTAAAGTTCTGAGGCGCATCAAAATAACCATTGGTCATCATGTATTCTCCGGCAAAATAAGCCGATTGGTTTTCTTTGTTCAGTAAATTAAATAAAGCCACCGTCCTAAAGGTATCAAATTGTCCGCCTTCAAAAGAAATGGTGTTTTTATCTAAGGCTTTTTTAGTATTAAAACCAACATATCCAGCCGTTGTAAAATCGCCTTTATCAACAAAATACGAACCTTTATCAAAATCTATATTATCGACTGTTTCCGGAATTACAAAATGAAGATCAGCATAACCTTGTCCGTGTGCGTGTGAAACCATATTTACCGGCATTCCGTCAACCGAAACATTAATATCGGTTCCGTGATCGCAGTCAAAACCCCTTAAAAAAATCTGTTCAGCTTTTCCACCTCCGGCATGCTGACCAATAAAAAGCCCAGGAACTTTGCGCAATAAATCCTGTGAATTGGATATTGGCTGAATTTCCAAGTCAATTTTAGAAATTGTGTTTAAGTATTTTAAATTGTTGGTGATTCGAACTTCTTCGAGCATAAAAGGCTTTTCTTCTAACTGAATAGAAAGAAAATCATTGGATGAAAGTAGTATAGTTTGCGTTATAAAACCCTGCTTAGAAATTTGAAGGCTGTCGTTAACTTTAGTTTCCTCTAAAGTAAATTTTCCGTTTATATCCGTGTGGGCGTGGGTTTGAGAAACCAAATCACGAATTAAAACATCAGAAATGGGTTTTCCGTTTTCATCGTTTACAATTCCGGAAACCGATTGTGATTGTGCCGAAAAAGACAACACAAAAACTAAAAGAACATATAAAAATCGCATGCTGTAAAAAGATATGGGTAATAAATTAGCGCAAAAGTAACACAAAAAAATAAGAAAAGACCTATATTTTTTAATTTAGAACTTTTCTTATTTAGTATATTGTTTTTTAGAGCAAATTAATCCCACTTATTCGTCTTAGAAACAGCATATTTTCCTGCTCCTGTAAAGAATAACGCAGCTGCGCCAAAAAGGTAAAGCATTAGTAATTCGTTAGCATAACCTCCGTGTTCGCTGATTGAAAAAATATCCCCCGAATGCGCTACAGCAATAGCAACGATACAAGTTATGGCAAGAAAAACCGAAGCAATTCTGGTACGAAATCCTAATAAAATAGCAATTGGCGCTAAAAATTCGCCAATGTAAACCGCGTATCCAAAGGCGCCCATATTTTCTACAAGAAAAGAAATACCGTGCAGTACTTTTGAAATACCGTGAAACAGCATTAAACCTCCAGTACTGATACGTAATAGTAATAATCCAAGGTCTGTGTTTTTTGAAATCATAACAATTTTGTTTTGGGTTTTAAAAAATTAAATACAAATTTGGCTTGTAAGGCAGCTAAAATACAAAAATTGTTATAATAAAAAACTTACTATTTAAAGTTGTTCTAAATAGTAGGTTTACAAGTCTCAGACCTATCGATTTCTTTTAAAACTTAATTGCGATTTTTCCAATCGTTTTTCCAGATTCTAAAAGCTGATGTGCCTTTTTTAGATTTTCGGCCGAAAGTCCGTTATAGGTTTCTTTTAAAGTTGTTTTTAAAACGCCGTCATCTATTAAATCAGCAATTTTGTTTAAAATATTGTGCTGTTCAATCATGTCATCGGTTTGAAACATCGAGCGCGTATACATCAATTCCCAAGAAAAAGAAACACTTTTGCTTTTCAATTTATTTAATGCAACGGGATCACTGCTTCCGGTAATAGAAGCGATATGTCCTTGTGGTTTAATTAGTTCAACCATGGTATCCCAATACGAATTGGTATCTACAAAATCTAAAATAAAATCAACGTTTTCAAAACCGGCTGCTCTAACCGAAGCAACTAAATCTTTGTGATCGACAACGAAATCTGCTCCTTGATTTTTACACCATTCAATGGTTTCGGGGCGCGAAGCTGTTGCGATAACCGTTAATCCTGCGATTTTTTTAGCAAGCTGAATCGCGATCGAACCTACTCCGCCGGCACCTCCAATAATCAGAATTGATTTCCCTTTGTCTTTTTCAGGATTGATTCTGATTCTGTCAAACAGAATTTCCCAGGCGGTTAATCCTGTTAATGGTATTACGGCTGCTTCTTCAATTGTAAGCGATTTTGGTTTTCTGCCCACAATTCGTTCGTCGATAATTTGGTATTCGGCATTGCTTCCCGGTTTGGTAATATCGCCTGCATAATATACCGGATCTCCTACTTCAAATAAGGTTACTTTTTCTCCAACTGCCTGCACAATTCCTACCGCATCCCAGCCAATGATTTTTGGCGTTTCTAAAACCGTATCTTTTGCAGCGCTCTGGCGGATTTTAAAATCAACCGGGTTTACTGATATGGCATCGATTTTTACTAATAAATCATGCGCTCCTGGAGTTGGTTTTACTGTTTCAAATTCAATAAAACTATCTTTTTCTTCTATAGGTAATGATGATTTGAATCCTATTGCTTTCATCTTTTTTGGTTTTTAATTTAAATTATACTAACAAAGATACGAGCCCTTTACATCTTAAAACTGGTATATTTTTATCCTATATCGGTAGAAATTCAGCAAATCCAGATTAATAATAAATCTGTGTCATCTGTGTGATCTGCGTGCCATTAAGTCTAGTTTTATAATCTTTTATTAGTGAGATTGCTTCGTTCCTCGCAATGACAAACTTTGGTACAAAACTTTGGCAAAGCTTAAACCCTTAATATCCTTAGAAAACTTTAAATTTGCTTAAATACAAAATATCCCAGAATGAACATTAGAAAAGCCAAATTATCCGATGCTGAACATATTGCTCCCATTTTATTATTGGCAATGGAAGATATACTCTATAAATTTGTTGGAAAAGAAGATTATAAAAGTGCTCATGACTTTCTTTTTTACTTTGTTGGACAGGAAAATAATCAATATTCTTATCAAAATTGTTATGTAGCAGAATCTGAAAATGAGATTATTGGTGCGGTAAATATCTACAATGGTGCCGATTTACATAAACTTCGTACTCCAATTATTGAATATATCCGAACGAATTATAATCCTGATTTCGATCCGGAAGATGAAACCGAGGCTGGCGAATATTACATTGATTCATTAGGAATAAATCCAAAACATCAGGGAAAAGGAATTGGTTCTAAAATTCTGCAATTTTTGATTGAAAAATACGTTCATGAAAATAAGGAGGTTTTAGGTTTACTTGTAGAAGAAGATAATCCGCAGGCTAAAAAGTTATACTTAAGACTTGGTTTTAAACCCGTTGGACATAAAGTTTTAGTGAAAAAGAATTTAGAACATCTTCAAATAAAAAATTAATTACGAATGAGAAACATATCAATTGCGCAGGCAGGTTTAGTTTTAAGAATAGTTTTAGGAATTACAATGCTTTCGGCAGTAGCAGACCGATTCGGACTTTGGGGTGATCCGGGTTCTAATGGGGTTGCATGGGGAAACTGGGAAAACTTTGTTGTTTATACGCAGACTCTTAATCCTTTTGCTTCTAAATCTACAGCAGAAATATTAGGCGCAGTCGCCACTTTCTTTGAAATTTTATTATCGCTTTTATTAATCTTCGGATTCAAAACCAGAATCGCTGCTTTGGGAACTACTGCTTTAATGCTTGTTTTTTCGATCGCAATGGCCATATCGGTTTCAGTAAAAGCTCCTTTTGATTATTCGGTTTTAACGAGCGCTGCAGCGGCTTTTCTGCTTTCTACAATTGGAAAAACTGTTTTTGCTGCTGATAATAGGATATAGGTTTTTAGTCTCAGTATTCAGTCGCGGTTTTCAGTTTACAGGAACTTTGTCAAAGTTTAAAACTTTGACAAAGTTTTTTGCGTTTTTTAACTACCGCAAACCAGCACTGAGACTGGAAACTGAGACTGGAAACTGAAAACCGCGACTGTAAACTAAATACTAACACTGACTACTAAAAAATTTTTAAGCTATATTTAAGGTCATAATTTTATTTCAAACAGATATCTATTCGTAAATTAGCATCTATTAAAATATATCTTAATGACAGTACTTACTTTTACCCTGATTATGCTTCTTGGTGCTTTTTTAGCCGGTTTTATTGGCTCATTGTCAGGCTTGGGCGGCGGTATAATTATCATTCCTCTTTTAACTATTATTCTTGGTGTTGACATTCATTACGCAATTGGAGCGGCTTTAGTTTCGGTTATTGCGACTTCTTCAGGATCGGCGGCAGCGTATGTAAAAGAAGGGATTACGAATATGCGGCTCGGAATTTTTCTGGAAATTGCCACTACAATAGGAGCCGTTTGCGGTGCTTTGCTTTCAACCATTGCTCCAACTTCATTCATTGCCGTTTTATTTGGACTTACTTTAATCTTTTCGGCTATAAATTCGCTTCGAAAGAAAGAAGAACATATCGTTTTAGAATCGAGTCCGCTGGCTAAAAAACTAAAATTGCAGGGAACTTACCCAACACATGACGGAGAAGTGGTGAGTTACGGTACCAAAAATGTAATCGGCGGTTTCAGCATGATGGGTGTTGCCGGAATGATGTCAGGATTATTAGGAATTGGTTCCGGAGCTTTTAAAGTAATTGCGATGGATAATATTATGCGAATTCCGTTTAAAGTTTCGACTACCACGAGCAACTTTATGATGGGTGTTACGGCAATGGCAAGTTCTGTAATTTATATTCAGAAAGGATATATCGAGCCTGGAATTTGTATGCCGGTTGTAATTGGTGTACTATTTGGCGCTATGGCCGGAGCTAAAATTTTGGTTCGAACCAACCCTAAAAAATTGAGAATCTTTTTTGCTTGTCTGATTTTTGTATTGGCAATTAATATGATTTATAATGGACTTAATGGAAAAATCTAAAGTTATGCAGCACGAAAAATTTGGAGAAAAAGATTTTCAGACTATTATTGGAAACTTATTGCGTTACGGAGTTTGGATTTCGTTATCGGTTGCCTTTATTGGCGGCATCGTATACTTAATTCATCACGGAAACGAAATTGAAGATTACTCGGTTTTTAAAGAAAACGACCGAAATATATTTGAAGTTATTTCGACTGTTTACAATGGCGCTATTCAGGGAAATGGGGCTTATTTAATATTTGTTGGTATTATTTTGCTGTTCTTAACGCCTGTATTCAGGGTTTTGCTTTCTTTGTTTTCATTTATTCTGGAGAAAGATTATCTGTACGTTGTTATTACGCTGATTGTAATACTGATTATTATAACGAGTATTTCTTTTGGGTTTTCGCATTAAAGAAATCAAACCCCTGAATGTGATTTAAACACATAGTCCCGATAACTATCGGGATAGATTTATTACTTTCAAAAAAGGCGTTTCACTTTTTTAAACAAACATAGAAAGCGTTATGGGTTATTTCAAAATAAAAAAGACCAGATTCATTTAGATTCTGGTCTTTTTCATTTTGAATATTATGGAGTTAAGTCGCTGAAACGACTCTTTCTTTATTCGATTTTTTCATCTCAAAAAAATCCTTAAACATAAATTTCTCCTTTTAAGTATAAAACTGCTTTTCCGGATAATTTTACTCTGTCATTTACCAAAGTACATTGCAAGTTTCCTGTTCTTTCAGAAAGCTGAAAAGCAGAAAGTGTATTTTTATTTAATTGACTGGCCCAAAATGGCGTAAGTGTAGTATGTGCTGATCCGCAGACAGGATCTTCGTTTACACCAACTGCCGGCGCAAAAAATCGGGATACAAAGTCGTGGTTATTTCCTTTCGCCGTTACAATAATTCCTCTTGCTTCTATTTGGCTAATCAGTCCGAAATTTGGTTTTAGATTCTGAATATCCTCCTGTTTTTCAAAAACCAGCATATAATCGGTTTTGCCTTTATAGACTGCAATTGGTGTTTTATCTGTTAACGATAAAAAGTCGTCTGAAAGATTTACTTCCTGATATTCATCCGCAGGAAAATCCATTACAAATAAACCGTTCTCAACCGCAACAAACAAATCACCGCTTCGTGGCGAATAAAATTCGATTACTTCTTTATTAAAACCTTCCTGGGTAAACAAAACAAAAGCAGTCGCCAAAGTCGCGTGTCCGCATAAATCTACTTCGGCAGCTGGCGTAAACCATCTTATCTCAAACTTATTCCCTTTTGGAACATAAAATGCGGTTTCGGATAAATTATTTTCGGAAGCAATTTTCTGCAGAAGTTCATCCGGAAGCCATTCTGTAAGCGGACAAACCGCAGCGGGATTTCCTTTAAAAACCTCATCTGCAAAAGCATCAATCTGATATATTGTAAGTTTCATAATAGGTGTTTTTTTAGCAAATTTAAAGCAGAAAAACACATAATTACAGATACAATAATTGACTTTTTATAGGGTACAGATTACATGGCGTTTTTTACCAATAAGCCTAAACGTTTTAAATCGGATTCGGTTTTTGGTGTCCATTCTAAAGCAAAATTAAGCCTCATACAGTTATTATACTGATTATGATGTGTAAAAATCCTTCCGGGAGCAAAACCAATTTTCTGTTTTATAGCGGTATCGTACAAAACTGCGGTATCAATATTTTTATCTAATTCCAGCCAAAGAAAAGTACCTCCCTGAGGTTGGGAAATCTTCGTGTTTTCGGGAAAAAAATCTTCGACCGTTCGCTGAAAATGAAGTGCATTGGTATATAACGTACTTCTAAAATTTCGCAAATGATGATCGTATCTGCCGTGTTCTAAAAAATCGGCAATAACTTCCTGATATATAGAGGGCGAACAAATGGTTTGAACTTGTTTCTGTCTGATTATTTGATCTTTGAATTTTCCTCCTGCAACCCATCCTACTCTGTAACCCGGTGCCAAAGTTTTGGATACAGAACCACACCACATTACAATTCCGGCTTCATCAAAATACTTGCACGGTTTTGGGCGCACTGTTCCAAAAAAGAGATTGCCGTACAAATCATCTTCGATTAAAGGAATATCATGATAGGTCAGCATTTTTACCAATTCTTTCTTGCTTTCGTCGGGCATTAAACTCCCTAGCGGATTGCTGAAATTGCTCATAAAACAGCAGACATCTATTTTATGAATTACTTTTTTTAACGCATCTAAATCTACGCCCGTTGTAGGATGTGTAGGCAGTTCGATAATATTTAAACCCAATGTCTGCGCAATTTGAATAATGCCAAAATAAACCGGACTTTCGATCGCAATGGTATCGCCTCTTTTGGTCACGGCCATTAAACAGTTATAAATGGCATTCATGGCACCGGAAGTAATCACGAAATCATCTTCGTTTAGTTTTCCTTCTAAAACAATAGACCATTTGGCAATATTTCGTCTTAAATTGGCATTTCCCTGAACGGATTCATAACTCGTGCCGCTTTCTTCAAAATTACGAACTGCTTTTATAATGCCTTTATTGAGTTTAGCAATTGGCAGCAGACTTTTATCCGGAACGCCCAATGAAAATCTGGTAATGCTTTTATCATCGAGGCTTTTATACACTTTTGTAATTAAATCTTCCGGAGCAACCTGATTTTCTGATACTTTCAGTTTGTTCATAGAAGGCAGAGACAGCTTTCTGTTTGAAGTTTTGCTGATATAAAAACCCGATTTCGGACGGGATTCTATTAAAGATTTGCTTTCCAGTTCTAAAAAGGCCTGTTTTACTGTATTCAAACTTACATTGTGCAGTTTCTGCAATGCCCGAATTGAAGGAAGTTTATCTCCAATTTTTAAAGTTTCGGAGAATATTTGTTCCTCAATAATATGTGCAATTTTTTGATATAGGATTTCTTTTGCCATTTTATCTTTATCTGTATCTAGTAAATTTACAAAAATTCAATCTGTAACCTGCAAAAATTAGTTACAAACCTCCAGCCAATTAGACAGTTTTTCGGCGGCATTCTGAATTTTTACTGATCGGGTTTCTGAATCTGCGAATAAAGAATGACAGGTATTTTCGGCATGCAGTTTTAAATCCTGTTCGGCTTCAACACTAAAAAAATCCTTTTCCCAATAGGAATTGATTTCAGGTTTTCCGGTTTTATTTACCGTAACAAAAGCATAACCTACGACTTTATTTTCAGAAGAAGCGATGCTTAAAGGTAGTCCAAAATCACTCTTAAATTTTGATAATTGACGATCAGAATTAAGGGTTTCATTTACCTTGTTTTGATAAATATTGACCACAGACTTTAAAGAAGATAAATGGACTGATTCGAATTGAATGTTTGCGGTTTTAGTGGTATCCATTGTATAGTTATTTAATTTCTTAACAAATTTACCACTCCAACACTATCAGATACAGATACAAAAATCTTTAAAATTTAGGGTACAGTTTTATTATTTAAAGGATTCTTAAAGGTCATTTCTATAAGAGAAAAAATAAATTTTAATACCTTTACTATTATGATAGAAATAGGTATAGATAGTTTTGCTTCGGCAATGTATGGTGACAATAACACGCTGAGCAGTGTTGATGCCATGGAACAATTACTGCAGAGAATTGAATTTGCAGATCAGGTTGGTTTGGATGTTTTTGGAATTGGAGAACATCATAAAAAAGAATTTCTGGATTCGGCAACTGCTGTCATCTTAAGTGCGGCCGCTGCAAGAACCAAAAACATACGTTTAGCCAGTGCGGTAACGGTTTTAAGCGCCGCCGATCCTGTGCGCGTATATCAAAGTTTTGCTACGCTGGATTTAATCTCAAAAGGAAGAGCCGAAATTGTAGTGGGCCGAGGTTCTGCTATAGAAGCTTATCCGCTTTTTGGATACGACTTAAATGATTATGATGCACTTTTTAAAGAAAAACTGGAGTTGTTGCTGCAGGTTAGAGACAATGAATTTATAAACTGGTACGGAAAATTTCGTCCGGCATTAAATAATCTTCCGGTTTATCCGAGAGCTTTACAGGAAAAACTGCCTATTTGGCTTGGCGTTGGCGGTACACCTGAATCTTTTGTTAGAGCCGGAAGTTTGGGATTACCTTTAATGGTAGCCATAATTGGCGGACAAACACATCGCTTTAAACCTTTAATCGATTTGTATCGCGAAGCCGGAAAAGCGGCTGGTTTTCAACCGCATGAATTAAAAGTGGGTTTACATTCGCCGGGATATGTTTCAAATTCTACCGAAAAAGCAATTGAAGAATATTATCCAGGTTATGCTGAACTTTGGACCAAATTAGGCCGAGAACGCGGATGGCCTCCGGTAACAAAAGATAAATTTGACGGACTTATTGATGATCTAGGAGTTTTAATTGTGGGAAGTCCTGAGAGAGCAGCCGAGAAAATTTTACGCCATAGCGAAGCACTTGGCGGTGTGGAAAGATTTACATTTCAGATGGATAATGCCGGATTGACGCATTCGCAATTAATGAACGCCATCGAACTTATAGGAACAAAACTAATTCCTTTGATTCGAAAAGGATAAACGTTTTTTTTGTCCACAGATAATTTATTGGCCACAGATGGCACTGATGGAACAGATTTTTATTTTTCTGCATGAATAAAATAAAACTGCGTAAATCCGTTTGACCCGTTAAATCCGTGGGCAAACCTTGTGTGGTTTTAGGCCACAGATGACACAGATTAAACGGATTTTTATTTTTTTTACCTTTGTCCATCTGAACCTTTGTCCCTTTGAACCATAAAAAAAGAAAGCATCCACTATGGATGCTTTCTTTTTTATTAGAATAATTTGTACGTTACACCAACTCTAAAGTTAATTGGCTGTTCTGTCTGCCAGTAGTAAGCATTCAGCCATTCGTAGTAAGAACCGCTGTAAAGGTATTTATCTAAAATATTAAATACATTTCCGGTAACTTTAAATTTACCTGTTTCATAAGATAAACCGCCGTCAAGTCTGAAATAGTTTGGAAGTTTTTCTAAACCTGCACTCCAGGTATCGGTTTGACGTCCTGCAAGGAAAGATCCTCCCAAAGAAACACCAAAACCTTTTAGTTTACCGCCCTGAACGGTATAATTTAACCATGCATTTGCAGTATGCTTAGAATAACCTGGAACGATAGAACCTTCCTTAATACTCGGAACATTAGAATCCAAAACAATAGACTCTGTAAAGGCATAGTTGGCAATAAGATTAAGACCGTCAAATAGTTTTCCTCTTACATCAAATTCAAAACCTTCGGCTCTCTTTTTTCCTAAAATGACTTTATACATTTCATTTGGTTTATTAGTTGGATCTGAAGTAAGTTCATTTTCTTTTAGAATTCTGTATGCTGCAAGAGTAGTACTCCAAGAACCATCGAACCAATCTCTCTTAATACCAAACTCCATATTGTTACCTGTAAGCGGTTTGATTGGATCGCCATTTTGTGTAATTCCCGATTGTGGAATAAAAGCCTGATCGTATAATCCGTAAACGGCTGTGTTTGGATCTATAGAATAACTAACCCCTACACGCGGTGTTATATGGCTGTCTTCCTGAGTATCTCCACCGTTTGATTGGCTGATCCAGGTATATCTTGCGGCAAGAGTTAATCTTAATTTATTTTCGAAAAAACCAAGTTCATCTTGTATATAACCTGCTGCATATTCAGAACCCATACGTCCGCCGGCTCTTTTACTAAGTGGTGTTTCATGGTCAAAATTTGGATAACCGTTAGATGGCGTGCCATAATTTGGATTGTAAACATTGAATGGATCATCCAATGTATCCAGTTTATGAGATTGTCCCCAATCGGCTATATAATCTTTACTTCCTAAATCTACTCCACCCAATACTTTATGAGAAATAGGTCCTGTATTGAATTTTCCGTTAACAAAAATCTGTCCTAAATACATATTACTTTCTGCATCCCAGATACCCACACTTCTAATGATATCTCCGTTACCAATAAACTTATCAAGGACTTTATCGCCATCAGTATCTACACCGGCTGGTCCAACTAAATTTGGCCAAGAGCTGTAACCTTGCTGCATGTATTTGAAATAAGAAGTCTGAGCAGTCAGTTTCCAGTTGTCATCAAATTTATGCTCAAACTGCAAATAGCCGCTGTGATCCTGAATATTAGTATCAGGCAATCCAGGCTGCGTCATTGTAAATCCAACAGGTAAAGTCGCATATCCCTCAGATGCAGGACCAAATACGTAATAAGAACCTACTTCTGTCATGTTTGCATATTGAAAATTATATTCAAATGTCAATTTCGTTTTGTCATCAACCTGATACGAAATTACCGGAGCAATTACATAACGATTATTGTGTTCAAAAGCACGGTGAGAGCCTTTATTTTGAGCTGCTCCGTTAAATCGGTACAATAATTTTCCTTTTTTATCTAATTTTCCGTCAAGATCAAGACTCACTCTGTAAAAATCATAGCTGCCGCCAATTGCAGTAACTTCCCCTTTAGTAATTCCGGTTGGTTTTTTCGTTACCACATTATAAAGTCCGCTTGGATCTCCGCTTGAAAGCATAAATCCTGCTGGTCCTTTTACAAATTCGATATGATCTACAAAACTCATATCTTCTGTTAATGGTCCCCAAAAAGATGATACTACATTAAATCCGTTACGGAAAGCCTGAATCTGTGAACCGCGCATGGTAATATTTGTATACAAATCGCCCCAGTGTTCTAAACGCACAGCACCACTCACGTTACGAATAACACCGTCGCTCATACTTGTAATCTGCTGGTCTTTTAAAGTCTGTCCGCTTACAATTTGAATATTCTGAGGAATTTCAAGTACCGGAGTTTGAAGGCGTAATGATAATGAAGGCTTGTCTTGTTTGTATTTATTTTTTGTAATAACAACTTCATCAAGATCTTCCTGACTTTCAGAAAGTGAAAAGTTTTTTGTTGTAGTTTGTTTTGAAGTAACCACGATTTTGTCTTCAATTGAATGAACACCAACTGAACGAACAATAATTGTATAAGAACCTGCTCTAACAGATTTCATTTCATATTGACCTGCATCGTTTGTAACGGCACTATATTTTGTTCCTTTTAGAACAACCGAAATGCCTTCTGCAGGCACATTACCACTTAAAGAAACTTTTCCGCTTACTTTTCCTAATTCCTGGCTCATGGCATTTAATGAACCCAAAAGAAGCATGAAAAAGCAGGCTTTCTTAATGATATTTATACTCATTTTAGTAAGATTTTAAATTTTATTTGGCAAATGTAATTCCTAATAACTTGTTATCCAAATTATTTTAAATGATTCTAAATAAAAATAATATTCGCGCTTTTTATAACGAAAACTGTTGTTTTTTACGCTTTATAATACACATAATAAAAATTATTAGCCTAAGTCTGCTTATCTTTAAACTGTAAAATTGAACTACTCCAAAGAAAATTAACTATGAATACAACTAAAACAGTTAGAAAAGTAGCTATTGTAGGTTATAATAGAATTCCTTTTGCAAGAGCAAATACAGCCTATGCCGCAGTTGGCAATCAGGAAATGATGACCGCAGCCCTGAACGGACTTGTTGATAAATACAATTTGAAAGGCCAATTACTGGGCGAAGTAGCCGGAGGTGCAGTAATTAAACATACTTACGACAATAATTTGATTAGAGAGTGTGTAATGAAAACCGCTCTTGATCCTGCAACACCTGCCTGCGATTTACAACAGGCCTGCGATACCGGAATTGAAAGTGCTATTTATATTGCCAACAAAATTGCGCTGGGTCAAATTGAATCCGGAATTGCCGGCGGCGTAGATTCTATAAGTGATATTCCGATGGCGGTGAGCGAAAAGCTTAGAAGAATTTTACTTGAAGCACGTCAGGCAAAATCGCTAGGTGGCAAAATCAAAGCCTTTTTAAAAATTCGTCCAGGTGATCTTTCTCCTTTGGTTCCGAGAAATGAAGAACAGCAAACCGGACTTTCGATGGGCGGACATACGGAGATTACGGCCAAACATTATAAAATTTCGAGAGAAGATCAGGATAAATTTGCCTTAAAAAGTCATTTGAATATGGCAAAAGCTTACGATGAAGGCTTTTTTAATGATATGATTACGCCTTTTAACGGACTCGAAAAAGACAACAATCTGAGAAAAGACAGTACGATCGAAAAGCTGGCAAAACTAAATCCTGCTTTTGATAAAGTAAACGGAACCTTAACAGCGGGAAATTCCACTCCGCTTACAGATGGCGCTTCCTGTATACTTTTAGCCAGCGAAGAATGGGCACAAGAACGCGGACTTCCAATTTTGGCTTATATTACTTTTGCCGAAGTTGCCGCTATAGAATATGTCAAAAACCAGCAGAATCTTTTACTAGCTCCTTTATTTGCTGCAAGCCGAATGCTCGAAAAAGCCAATCTAAACTTACAGGATTTCGATTATTATGAGATTCACGAAGCTTTTGCCGCACAGGTTTTAGCCACTTTAAAAATTTGGGAAAGTCCAGAATTAAGCGCCGAAATAGGTTTAAAGAAAACTCTGGGTGCAATAGACCGTGAAAAACTGAATGTAAAAGGAAGCAGTCTTGCAGCCGCACATCCTTTTGCTGCAACCGGAGGAAGAATAATTGGCGTTATGGCAAAACTGCTTAACGAAAAAGGTTCCGGCAGAGGATTTATTTCGATTTGTGCTGCAGGAGGTCAAGGAGTTACGATGATAATTGAAAAATAACGATACGTTTTAATTAAAAACCCGACAGGTCACAAAAAACCTATCGGGTTTACTACATACGAAAATGTTCAACCGTCGTAATTATAGTTTAAGTTTAAAAAGCAAATTCTTCTACAGAAGATAAAGCTTTTGGAAGCGCATTTTCAGCAAAATCAGGAATTGCGGTTCCTTCTACACGAAAAGTCGTAACATCGGTCATTCCTAAAAAGCCTAATACCGTTCTAAGATAAGATTCTGAAAAATCGTAGCTTTTGTACGGCCCTTCAGAGAATACTGCTCCCGATGCTATAGAAAGATATACCTTTTTGTCCGTCACTAATCCTTTTGGTCCGTCTGCTCCATAGCTGAACGTTTTACCTGCTCTGGCAACCTGATCGATCCATCCTTTTAAAACAGCCGGAATACCAAAATTATACAAAGGCACACCAATCACAATTATATCCGATTCCAGTAACGTATTTATAGCTTCATCAGAATATTTAAGCGCAGCTGTCTGTTCCGGTGTATGAGCTTCTGCAGGAGTAAAAACGGCATTAATATGCGAATTGGTCAAATATGGTAAAGGTGTTTTGGTAAGATCAAGCGTCTGTACTTCGATTTCAGGATCTGCTGCGGCTAATTTTTCGATAACAGCATTCGATAATTGATTACTAAATGAAGTATCTCCATTGGTACTAGTAATTATGCGTAGAATTTTTTGGCTCATAATTTATATTATTTGTTTTACGATACAAACTTATATACATTTGCTATCTCTTTTATAGTACTATCCTCAAGGATAGCGCTTTCCTTGAGGATAGTAACGTAATAAATATGAAAACAAAGAGCGAATTAACAAAAGATATGGCTTGTAGCGTCCAGCCGGAAGAATGCCTGGCAGCATTATTACCGGTAAGAGATGCCCTGGAAGTTTTAAACGGAAGATGGAAACTTCCTATTTTAATCGCCTTATCGAACAGACCAAAACGTTTTAAAGAGATTTCAAAAGACATAAACGGAATTACAGATAAAATGCTTTCGAAAGAACTAAAAGATCTGGAGATAAACAAACTGGTTACCAGAACGGTTTATGATACTTTTCCGCCAACTGTTGAATATGCCAGAACAGAACACAGCCATACTTTATATAATGTAATTAGTGCCTTAAACGAATGGGGAACTTTGCATAGAAAAGAAATTATTGGCAAGTAAAAGCAGCTTATCTTTTTTCACGCAGTCCCGATAGCCATCGGGAGCAGATTTTAGCAGATTTTTTTATCCTTCAAATCCTTTATCCCGATAACTATCGGGAGTGGCATAAAAAACTTTGCGCCACTACACTTTGAACCTATGTCCCTTTGAACCTTTGCACCTCACCAAAAAAACATAACCCTCTAACCCTTTGATCTTTACAACTAAATCGATATCGTAAAGAAATTTTAGTAAAACAAATAATTATACAGAAATAGAGTAAATTTGATTACCCAAATCACTAAAAATTCTGAATAATTATGAAAAAAAATCTACAAATTAACATCATAAGGCAATTTTTGAGTTATTTATTAACTGCTTTTGCTTTATTACTTTCAGCGCAGTCTTATTCTCAATACATCACGCAAAACCTTGCTCCTACTGCGGTAATCAAAGAAGGACTTGCTCTTGAACAATCTCCCGATGGAAGAATTTTTATTGCCGAAAGAGCAGGTATTGTTAAAGTATTTCAAAACAATACAGTTTCGACTGTTTTTACCGTAAATACCCTAACAGATAATGAACAAGGCTTACTCGGATTAACACTTCATCCTAATTTTGCCACGAACGGCTATATTTATGTTTTTTACGCCATTAACGATGGCGTGGTAAGACATAGAATTGAAAGAATTAAAATAGACAACGGAAATCAGGTAGTCAGCAGACAAGAAATTTTGCTTTTAGAACCTATTGGAGGAGGCGCTCATAACGGCGGTGACTTAAAATTCTTTAATGGATTTTTGTATGTAACCGTTGGTGACAGTCAGCAAAACACCAATTCACAAGATTTAGATACTTACAAAGGAAAAATTCTTCGTCTTACCGAAGATGGACAGCCGGCTCCCGGAAATCCATTTTACGGAAGTGGTTCGGTACAAAGACAAAGCATCTGGGTTTATGGCTTTAGAAACCCATGGAGATTAGTTCCTAATGCAACAGCCAATAAATTGTTTGTTCTGGATGTTGGAACTTCATGGGAAGAAGTAAACGAAATCAGTAATCCTGCGATTCGAAACTATGCCTGGGGACATCCGCAAGGAGGCGACGGAAAACAAACCGAAACCAATTTATTTACCAACCCAATCTTTACTTACGCAACCGGAAGCATTGGAAACGCTTTAACAAACGGCGTACTTTATAACCCAGCAATATCACGTTATCCAAATTTACAAGGAAAATTTATTATCAAAGATTTTCTTCGAACAGAAATCAGGTCATTTGATCCTAATATCATAGATCCGGTTTCAACCCCATTTTTTACAGCTCCGCATCAACAAGCACTCGGAATGATGTTAGGCAACGATGGTTACATTTATTATTGTGCTTACGGGAACAATGGCGCTTTAATCAAACTGGATTATATCGAAACTGCTGCTCCTATAATTGTCAATCATCCCATTTCTCAATCTATAATGGAAACCAAACCTGTTACTTTTACCGTTTCGGCAAGTGGTACAGGTTTAACTTACCAATGGCAGTATAATAATGTAAATATCAACGGGGCAACTGCCGCAACCTATACAATACCAAGCGTTTCAAATGCAAATGCCGGAAATTACAGAGTTGTAGTTACCAATACAGCCGGAAATATCACCAGTAATCCTGCAGTTTTAACTGTTACACCATTTAGTAATGCACCAACTGTATCGATAGTTTCTCCTTTACCATCATTAAAATGGAATGCAGACGATGTAGTACATTTTGAAGCTTCGGGAACCGATATCGAAGACGGAACTTTACCAGCATCTGCCTATTCATGGAGTATTGATCTTTTTCACGAAGACATTCCCGGATCCGGACATTCACATCCTGGTGCAAGTCCGCAAGGCGTAAAATCAGGAAATTTTACAGCCTCAAACCAAGGAGAAAAAACTCCAAATATATGGTATCGATTTACTGTTAAAGTGACCGATAGTAATGGCCTAACAGGTACTGCTTTTGTAGATATCAAACCTAATTTAGTCGATGTTACAGCGGCGAGTTCTCCTGTACCGCTTAATTTAGAATTCAATCAAAAACCAGTTACAGCACCTTCAACGAAACAAGTTGTTGCCAATGCTTCTGTACAAACCTTAAATGCTCCTACCCCGCAATATATTGGAAACATTCGTTATGATTTTGATCATTGGAGTCAAGGCGGAACAGCAAATCAAACTTTCAAAGCGCCGGCATCGGGAACCATTACCTATACTGCATTTTATACGGAGACAACGCTTCAAAATGCACCTTATCAAGGAATAATTGCTCAAATTCCGGGTATTATTGAAGCGGAGAATTATGATATAGGCCCAGGTGCTTTTCTGGATAAAAATGGCGGCGGTGACACAGTATACAGACCTGGAGACGGTGTAGGAACTGAAGCTTGTAACGAAGGCGGCTTTAATCTTGCTTATGTTGCTAAAGATGAATGGTTAAAATATACTGCAAAAGTAAGCACAACTGGAAATTATACTATAAACCTAAGAGTTGCAACTCCATATAATACCCGAAAATTACATCTTGAAGTTGATGGTGTAAATGTAACCGGAGTGGTTAACATTCCAAATACAGGAGGATTTCAGGCATGGCAGACTGTTGCGATTCCGAATATTCCATTAACGCAGGGTACTCGTGTTATTACTTTGTATTTTGATGAAAATGATACCAATGTAAATAAAATGGAATTTGTATTGGCCGGAAGCACTGCTGCTCCTATCGCTGATTTTGAGTACACACCACAAACAGGCTGTGTGAATGCACCGGTAAGTTTTACCTCTGTTTCTGTTGGAACGGTTGATACATATTTATGGAATTTTGGTGCTGGAGCACAACCTACAACTGCCACAGGAGTTGGTCCGCATTCCGTTATTTTCCCAACTGAAGGAACCAAAGAAGTATCTTTAACCGTAACCAATTCAAATGGAAGTAATACCAAAGAAGTTTCCTTTATGATTAACGACTGTCATCTTGGTGTCGAAAATCCAAACGAAGAATCGAATAAAATCATTGTTTACCCAAATCCGTCAAGAGGTATATTTAATTTGTCAAAAGAACTGGAATGGACCATATTTTCTGCCTCGGGAAGTAAAATAAAACAAGGCACAGGAAGCGTAATCTCCATTTCTGAACAAGCTGCCGGAATTTATTTCTTAAAAACAAATGCATCCGCCAAAGCAATACCAATCAGTAAACAATAATTTTATTTTATAAGATTTTTATATTAAATTTAGGGTTTAGAAAGTAGTATTACTTTTTAAAATTTTGCATGAATTCATTTTAAAACACTAAAAAATGATGGAGTCAAAAATACCCGAAGGACCGCTTGCCGAAAAGTGGAATACTTATAAAGCAAAAGCTAAACTCGTAAATCCGGCCAACCGAAAAAAACTAAACATTATTGTGGTTGGCACCGGACTTGCGGGAGCTTCCTGCGCCGCCTCTTTGGCCGAACAGGGTTATAATATAAAATCGTTTTGCTTTCAGGATTCGGCCAGAAGAGCCCATTCTGTTGCTGCACAAGGAGGCGTTAATGCCGCTAAAAACTATAAAAACGACGGAGACAGCGTTTTTAGAATGTTTTATGATACCATAAAAGGCGGTGATTTTAGATCCCGAGAAGCCAATGTATATCGTTTAGCCGAATGTTCTGCTGCCTTAATAGATCATGCTGTAGCACAAGGCGTACCATTTGCCAGAGAATATGCCGGATATTTAAATAACAGATCTTTTGGAGGCGTTCAGGTTTCCAGAACTTTTTATGCGCGCGGCCAAACAGGGCAGCAGCTTTTATTGGGCGCTTATCAGGCTTTAATGAGACAGGTCGCCTTAGAAAAAGTAAGCCTGCATACCCGACATGAAATGCTGGAATTAGTAGTTATTGACGGAAAAGCAAAGGGAATCATTGCCAGAAATCTTGAAACCGGAGCACTGGAACGCCATACCGCAGATGCCGTTGTTCTGGCATCCGGAGGCTACGGAAAAGTATATTATCTATCCACATTAGCAATGGGCTGCAACAGCTCTGCCATTTGGAGAGCACATAAAAAAGGCGCGTATATGGCGGGTGTAAGCTGGATTCAGTTCCACCCTACTTCCTTGCCGCAACATGGAACCAATCAATCGAAACTTACTTTGATGTCAGAATCACTCCGCAATGACGGGCGTATCTGGGTTCCGAAAGAAGCTGCAGACGATCGGCTTCCAAATTCAATTCCCGAAGAAGAACGCGATTATTATTTAGAGCGTCGTTATCCCTCTTTTGGAAATCTTGCTCCAAGAGATATTTCATCGCGTGCCGCAAAAGAAAGAATCGATGCCGGACACGGCGTTGGGCCAATGAAAAACGCCATTTATCTGGATTTCTCCGATGCCATAAAAGCGCAGGGAAAAGATAAAATCGAAGCCAAATACAGTAATCTTTTTGCGATGTACGAAAAAATTACCGGAATCAATGCGTACAAAGAACCCATGCTGATTTCTCCTTCGGCTCATTTTACCATGGGCGGACTTTGGGTCGATTATGAATTAATGACTACAATTCCGGGTTTATTTGCACTGGGAGAAGCCAATTTCTCCGATCATGGTGCCAACCGACTTGGTGCTAATTCCTTGCTTCAAGCTTGCGTAGACGGTTATTTTATAGCGCCTTATACGATTCCGAATTATTTATCGGGAGAATTAAATGCGCCTAAAATCGATATCACTCATCCTGCTTTTGATGAAGCCGAAAACTCCGTTAGAAAACAATTAGATAAATTCCTCAACAGCAAAGGAACGCTTAGTGCCGATTATTTTCATAAAACAATTGGAAGACTGCTGTATGAAAAATGCGGTTTATCCAGAAGCAAAAAAAGTCTCGAAGAAGCAATTGAAGGAATCAAAATCCTAAAAAATTCCTTTGAAAACGAACTGCTGATTACCGGAGATGATACTTTAAACAGCGAATTAGAAAAAGCCGGACGCATTGCCGATTATCTCGAATTGGCCGAATTAATGTGTTACGATGCTTTACAAAGAGAAGAATCCTGCGGCGCTCATTTTAGAGAAGAATACCAAACTGCCGATGGCGAAGCGGTCCGAAATGATGCGGAATTCTGTTATGTTTCGGCCTGGGAATGGCAGGGAAAAGACAAGCCTCAAAAGTTACATAAAGAACCTCTTGTGTTTGAAGCTGTTGAACTTACTGTGAGAAGCTATAAATAATTGTGAATTGTTAATTGTAAATTGTAAATTATTAATTAACAATCCATAAAACTCAATTTAAAAACTCAGAACCAATTTATAATTAACAATTTATAATTAACAATTAGCGATGAAACTCTTTCTAAAAATATGGCGTCAGTTTGATACTTCTTCCAAGGGAGAAATGATCGATTATGAAATAAACGGCGTTTCTGAGCACATGTCTTTTCTGGAAATGCTCGATCTTTTAAATGAATCCTTAATTCAGAAAAAAGAACGTGTAATTGAATTTGACCACGATTGTCGGGAAGGAATCTGCGGACAATGCGGCGTTATGATAAATGGACGTGCGCATGGTCCTTTAAAAAATACAACCACCTGTCAGCTTCACATGCGAAGTTTTAAAGATGGCGAAACCATTTATATAGAACCGTTTAGAGCAAGAGCTTTTCCGGTTTTAAGAGACTTAAAAATAGATCGTTCGGCTTTTGATGCCATTATTACTTCAGGCGGCTTTATCGGTGCTTCTACAGGTCAGGCGCCGGAAGCCAACAGTATTCCTATATCCTTTGAAACTGCCGAAGCTTCTTTTGATGCTGCAGCCTGTATTGGCTGCGGAGCCTGTGTTGCTTCCTGCAAAAATGCGAGTGCTGCATTGTTTGTCGGGGCCAAAATAACGCATTTAGCTTTGTTGCCACAAGGTAAAATCGAAGCCTCAAAAAGAGCCCTATCGATGGTAAAACAAATGGACGCCGAAGGTTTTGGAAATTGTTCTGATACCAGAGCCTGCGAAGTCGAATGTCCGCAAAGCATATCTGTGCTTTCTATTGCCAAAATGAATTATGAATATAGTAAGGCTTTGATACTCAAAAAATAATCTATATTATAAACTCCATAAATAACCATTTTCTGTTTATTTAAAATAAAAGAGTTTTTTAGACAAAATATTGAATAGCGTCCAGCTTTAGCTGGATGAAGAATATAGCCATAATAAAGGGCTTTAGCCAAACTTTAATTAGTTCGGCTAAAGCCCTTTATCTGTTCCTTTCCTAATAAAACCTCCAGCTAAAGCAGGAGGCAATTCATTTTTAGAAATTAAAATCTTAGTGTCTTAGTGCCTTTGTGCAAACCAAAAAAAACTAAACCGCAAAATAAGGCGATAGAATATCTTCAAAATTATAAAGTCCTTTTTTCTTGTCTTTTATATTTTCGGCAACAAAAACAACTCCATTTCCAAAAGCTTCTCTCGAAATAGATTCGTGAATTAAACGAACCGTTTGATACGGAAATCCAAAGATAACCTCGTGTTTGCCTACGATTCCTCCTGCCCTTACCGAGTTTATATTTTCTTTTTCAACATCCAGTGCTTCGGCAATTTTTAAGGCGGTGCCAGACGTTCCTTGTTTTTTCTTAAAATGTTCTTCATTCACTTCAATATCAACCCATGGCGCAATTTTCTTTAAAAACTTAGCGGCAAACAGTAAATAATTAACTCCTAATGTGATATTTGGCGACCAGAAAACAGTCGTTTTATTTGATAATTTTTTAAGCAGTTTTAATTCCTTTTCTTCATAATGAGAAATGGCCGAAATGATTTTTACGTTTTTTTGAGCCGCAAATTCTCCATAAGTATAAATTCCTTCATTCGACGAAAAATCAATAATGACATCAACAGGATGTTTTTCCAGTAATTCTTCTACACTTGTAGCAGTACTTGAATAAATTAATCCGGGTTCTTTTGACTCGATTCCTAAAAATTCCGGAACTGATCTGTGTTCTAAAACTTTACTTTGTCTTAAAACCCACTCCAGCGAGAATTTTTTGTTTTCCAGTAATATTGAGGCTACTGATTTTCCAGTCTTTCCGAATCCGATTAATCCTATTTTCATAAATTTTATTTTATTTGAGTATGAAACTCGTTAGCAGAAATTGACATTTTTAAGCCGAAATACAATCGAAGAAATTGCATAAAAAACAGCATAATAAATGTCCTAATCAGATAAAAATAGAAAAATTATAACAGGGTTACTAGTAAAAACTTCGATATATAACAATATAAAGCTTCGTTAACAGGATTTTATTTGCTAAACAAAATTTGAGCTGATAAAATTTAGACAATTCCGTAAAGACTCGTTTTATGATTTTGCAGCCAATTCTTTACGGTTCTTTTTTAAAGTTTTCTGCTTCGTAATATTCTAAAAAAATAGCAGTAAAAAAAAGATTTAGTAATGTACAACTAAACATATTTTGAGTAGTTTTATGGCCTGATACCCCAAATCAATATCAGTAAAGAATGGCTTACAATACGAAAGAATTAGTACGATTTTTAGATGCCCAGAACAAGCTGTATTTAACGGCTCTTGATGAAATAAAAAAAGGCAAAAAAGAATCACCGTGGATGTGGTTTATTTTTCCTCAAATAAAAGGAATGGGTTCCAGTGATACTTCAAAGTTTTACGAAATTAAAAGTGCCGATGAAGCCATTGCTTTCTTAGAACATCCTATTTTAGGAAAACATCTTATAGAAATTACGGCCGAATTAATTAAAAAAGAAGAAGAAACCGTAAGCGATATATTTGGAACTCCAGATGTCGAGAAGCTGCAATCTTGTATGACTTTGTTTGCCAGCATACAAAATACGGAGCCGGTTTTTCAGGAGGTTTTGCATAAATACTTTGACGGCTCATCAGACTTTCATACGCTTCAATTGTTGTACAGCAATTTATAGGAAGTAAGAATCACTTTGCAAATACGCAGGTTCTTTCAAAAATAAAGTCTATTTACCTGCATTTCTAAATAAGATATTTATATTTGCAACGCTGTTGCATTTATTTATTTGATAATTAAACTTTTAAATATCCAGCAGAAAAAACACGGAATGAAAAAAAGGATTGCAGTTGTAAATTTCCTGATGTCTTTTGCAGTATTGTTCGCCATGCTGTTTCAGACCGTGCACTCCTACGAGCATATTTTAAGGCAGTCTTCAGAAAAACACTGTGATCATAAATACACTCCCGGTCAAAAAGAAATAACGCACAGCCACTCGGTCGATGCAAATTGTCATATTTGTCATTTTGCTTTTAGTACGTTTATTCCAAATTCGTTTCAAACCTTTACATTTCACAAAACAATTGTTGAAACCTCTTATACATTTCTTTATTTTGAGGGAATTTCAACCTTTTTTAAAGGCAGTCTTTTTGCACTGCGTGCGCCTCCCGCAATCTTTTAATTACTACATTTTTTATTAAAAAAACGAAAAAGAGCCTTTGCCTATAAAATCAGGTAAAAGGAAAATCTGTTTTATTCCTTTTTGATTTTGATTTTTAATCCGAAATCAAAAAACCTGCTTTTCTCATTGTAGTAATCCTCCACAAAAAAACTAATAATCAAGCTTTTAATAGTTCTTAAAAGCCTGAAAGTTTCTATATCCATTTTTAAAAATCAATCTACACAATACCTAAACTTATGCTTACAGCAACAAACCTGACCAAAAAATATGGCGATCATACCGCTTTGAATAACTTAAACTTAACCATAAAAGAAGGTGAAATTTTTGCCCTTTTAGGACAGAATGGCGCCGGAAAAACGACTACAATTAATTTATTTTTAGGTTTTATCGAACCTACATCGGGAGAATTGGAAATCAACAACATTTCGGTTACCGAGAACAATCAGGAAACCAAAAAACATGTCGCTTATATCCCTGAAACGGTAATGTTATATCCTAACCTTACAGGTTTAGAGAATCTTAAATTCTTTTCGTCATTAGCCGGATTTAAATATTCGCTGGGAGAATTGACTTATTTTTTAACCAAAGCCGGGCTTCAGATTGGAGCGCACGACCAGAATTTAGGTGGTTATTCTAAAGGAATGCGTCAAAAAGTGGGCATTGCCATTGCCATTGCCAAAAGAGCAAAAGTGCTTTTATTGGATGAACCTACAAGTGGTTTAGACCCAAAAGCCTCTAATGAATTTTCACAGATTTTAAAAGAACTTTCGGCAGATGGAACCGCTATTTTAATGGCAACCCATGATATTTTTAGAGCCAGAGAAGTCGCTTCGCATATTGGAATTATGAAACAAGGCAATTTAGTCACAGTCATTGAAGCAGATAAAATTTCGGCTAATGAACTGGAGAATTTGTATTTGCAAACGGTTTAAGATGAAAAAGTTATTCTCTATCGTACTTTTAATAATGGGTACTCATTTCATCCAATCTCAAAATAATAACAACAAAGTCAAAGACAGTATCGCTAAGGATTCCCTTGAAATGGAAACCAAACGAAATGAGTTGCAAACTGTTGAAATTGTGGGTCGTTCGACCAAAAAATACAATAGCGACTATTCGTTTGCCGCAACTAAAATTGCAGCTTTAAACAAAGATATTCCGCAGTCTATTTCGACTATAACCAAAGAATTAATTGCTGATAAAGGGGCTTTTTATCTGGCCGATGCGGTGAAAATGGCAAGTGGTGTAATTCCGGCAAGTTATTACAATCAATATACGATTCGAGGCATCAGCCAAAATGAAGAAGGTCAGATAATTAACGGAATGCGAACGCGTCAGTATTATTTCCTGCAGCCTTTAACAAGCAATATAGAACGTGTTGAAGTGATAAAAGGCCCATCGAGCGCCACATTTTCATCTGTCGATCCGGGCGGAAGTATTAACATGGTTACCAAAAAACCTCTGGCAGTTGACCGAAAAGAAATCAGCATGAGCGTGGGAAGTTTTAGTACGTTACGCGGAACGCTTGATTTTACAGGGCCTTTAAATAAAGCTAAAACACTTTTATATCGTGTAAACGGTGCATATCAGCAGGCAAAATCGTTTCGTGATTTAGTCCATAATAAATCGTTTTTGATCTCGCCTTCTTTCAGTTACATTCCAAATGAAAAAACGGCCATTAACACCGAATTAATTTTAAGCGACATGACCGGAATTCTGGACCGCGGACAGCCTATTTTTGGTGCCGTTGCCGGAAAAACAAGTCTGAATAAAACACCTATAAGTCTGAATCTTGGCGCTCCAAGTGATTTTTTCAAGTCGAAAGAAATGATTTTGACGACCAATTTTGCGCACAAATTCAGTTCTAAAATTGGTTTTAACGCTTCGTACATGAAACAAACCTGGACAGAAGATCTTCAGGAACACCGCACTACAAATGCTTTTGCAGTCGATATGAACAATAAACCAGTTACCAGTCTGGCGATGATGCAGTTTGTACAGCGTCAGCAAAACTGGGATATTGATAATTTGAGTGCGTATTTCAACTTCGATTTAAAAACCGGAAAACTCCATCATAAATTATTGGCAGGTTACGATTTAAGCAGCTGGAATAAAAATAAAGGCGGCGGACAAAACGCAGCAAGAGGTTATTTATTAAAAGACGGAACGGTTGCGAGCAGTTTTGTTTTGGCGAATGCCTCAAACTACCAAACGATTACGGTTGACGGCGTTGTAATGCCAAAACCAAATGTTGATTATTTTAATTTGAATAATCCAAGCTACAAACTGACAAGTCCTGAAGATTATACGCTGAATGTGAGAACGGCATTGCCATCGGCATTAACGACAACAAATGCGGTTTATATTCAGGATCAGATTCAATGGGAAAAATTCACTTTTTTATTGGGATTAAGAAACGAATGGTTTGAAGATATTACGAACTACGAAACCAATAACGAACTAAAAGTCAAGAAATCGGCTTTACTGCCCAGAGTTGGAATTACGTACGCCGTAAACAGCGATATAAATGTATACACGACTTATCTGGAAGGTTATCAGCCACAATCGAATACGGTTACTTTAATGCCTCAAACCGGAAGTTTACCTGCCGGAAGTTTATTTGATCCGCTTGAAAGTGATTTAAAAGAAGTGGGAATCAAAACTACTTTTTTAAACAACTCGATGAGTTTTAATGCTGCAATTTATGAAATCAGACAACACAATATTTTAATGAATGCCAATGATCCTGTAAATCCGGATTTACTGGTTACAAGGGGTGCAGAAAGAAGCCGTGGTTTTGAATGCGATTTAGCAGGATATATTACACCAGACTGGCAGATTAACGCGTCGTACAGTTACATTGATGCCGAAATTATCAAAGACAATAATCCGGCTTTAATTGGTGCCAGAAAACAAAATACGCCAAAAAACAGCGCAACTTTATGGACTCGCTACAACTTTAAAGCCGATTCTGCTTTAGAAGATTTAGGAATTGGTTTTGGAATGCAGTACCAAAGCAGCAAAGTGCCTTGGTTTACAAGAGATTTTACACTTCCTGATTTTACCATTTTTGATGCTGCTTTATTCTACAAACCAGCCAAAAGCAATGTACAGATTGCTGTAAATGCAGGCAATTTATTAAACAAAACGTATTGGCTGGGCGCACAGAATTATTTGCGCTTATTTCCGGGAAGTCCCAGAAACGTAAGCCTTACGGTAACTTATAAATTTTAATTTATATGAAATTATTACATACAGAAATCCTTATAGCCAGGCATTTTAAAAATTCTGTTTTTAAAAATTCGGCAATTTATATTATTACGCTTTTTATTGGAGCCTTGCTTTTATTTGCCGCTTTTTCGGGTTGGGATAATTACAAAAGCCAAAACGAAACCAGCGAAAAATACCAGCATGAATCCCGCGAAGACTGGTTGAAAAATCCAGATAAAAATCCGCATAGAATGGCGCATTACGGCAATTTTGCTTTTAGAAAAAGTACCTCTTTAAGCGTTTTTGAATTTGGAATGGAACCTTTTTTTGGAAATGCCATTTTCCTTGAAGCGCACAAACAAAACACGGCCAACTTCTCTGAAGCCGGATTCTCTAACAGTATGCTTCGTTTCGGCGAAATAAGTATTGCGATGGTTTTACAGGTTTTACTTCCTTTATTGATCTTTTTTGTTGGTTTTAATTCTGTTGCTTACGAAAGAGAAAACGGAACTTTAAAAATCCTTTTAAGTCAGGGAATCAGCTGGAAACAGCTTTTATTTGGTAAAGTACTAGGAATTGCAAGCGTTGTTATGCTGCTTTTTGTTCCAACCATTCTTGTTTTGGTTTTGATCTGGCTGCTGCTTCAGGATTTTTCAATTTCAGCAGATGAAACAATCAAAATGCTGTTGTTTATTGGGTTTCATTTTATTTATTTGATGTTCTTTTGTGTGGTTGCTGTTTTGATTTCGGCTTCAAGCAAAACGTCAAAAAAAGCATTGGTTTCGTTAATTGGAATCTGGCTGATTTTTACCATTATTCTGCCAAGAACAACCCAGGCCATTGGAGCTTATTTGTATGAAGCGCCTTCTAAAATCCAGTTCAACAGCGATATCGAAAAAGATATTCTGAAACAAGGCGACAGTCATAACCCAAACGATGTGCATTACAAAGCCATAAAAGATTCTTTATTGCGAGTTTACAAAGTCGATTCGGTACAAAAACTTCCTTTTAATTATTCCGGTTTTATTATGACCGAAGGCGAGAAAATAAGCTCTAATATTTACAACCGACATTTAGAAGAACTGCTAAAAATCTATGCCCGACAAAATAGTTTTTCTAAAGCCGTTTCTTTTCTGAATCCGTATATCGCGATGAAAAATCTATCGATGGGATTATCCAATACCGATTATGATTCGTACATCGATTTCCAGAAACAAGCCGAAAAATACCGTTACGGAATGGCGCAGAAAATGAATGCTTTACAAGTTAAATACATCAGCAATAAAAAACCCGGACCAAACGATAAACCGCTCACCATTGGCAAAGAACACTGGGCCGATGTCGAAGAGTTTCATTATGAACCAAAAGGTGTCTGGGACGTTTTAAAAACTGAAATCGTCTCTGTTATTTCTATTCTTTTATGGGTAATTCTGTTGTTTGTTTTGATCAGAATTGCTGCTAAAAACCTAAAAGCCATTTAATATGTTAGTACTCTTATTTAAAAATTTCATACGTTCAAAAGGGACCAAAATCGGCTTACTTTTTTTATTGATTATTGGTTTTATAAGCCTCTTAATTGGTCGTCAGTTTCAGGAAAAACAACAAAACAATATTACCGAAGCTGCTCTTTATCAAAAAGAACATATTGCCAGAAATGCTGCTTTTCATAAAGACGAATTGGGGCTTCTCCTCTATTATATCAAATTTTCGCTGGTCAATAATACGCTGCCAATTAACAGTTTGGCAATTGGGCAGCGCGATGTAAATCCGTCAATTCAAAATGTTACGATTCGGGGTTTGGAAGCGCAGAAATACGACTCAGAACTCAATAATCCGAGTAATCTTTTATCTGGAAATATCGATTTTAGTTTTGTGCTTTTGTATCTTTTTCCGCTTTTGATTATCGCTTTTTCATACAATATTGTTTCCGAAGAAAAAGAATCAGGAACCTGGAAAATTGTAGCCACACAAAGTCCAAATACCTTTATCTATATTTTAAAACTGTTTTATGTTCGCATTTTAAGCATAACAGCACTTTTGACTTTAATACTTTTAGCTGCAATTTTCTTTTTACAAATTCCAATCGATAAAGCGTTTTTTGTGTTTTACGGACTTTCGGTTTTGTATATTTTATTTTGGTTTGCGGTTTGTTTTTTCATTGTATCACTTCAAAAAAATTCCAACTTCAACGCTGTTATTTTATTGACAATCTGGTTGTTTCTGATTATTATTCTTCCGGCCGGAATCAACACGTACATCATCAATAAATACAAGGTTCCCGAAGCTTTAGAATTAACGCTTACACAGAGAAACGCCTATCACGAAAAATGGGATATGGACAAGCAGGAAACGCTGGATAAATTCTACAAACATTATCCTCAGTTTAAAAAATATCCTTTGCCTGATAAAGAATTCAGCTGGCTTTGGTATTATGCTATGCAGCAAATGGGCGACGACGAATCGGCCGTGCAGTCAAAAGAATTAGAATCGAAATTAGAACAGCGAAACCGTGCCGGCGAACTGATTGCGCAGTTTATTCCAACGCTTCATACACAGATTCAGTTAAACGAAATTGCAAAGTCTGATTTACGAAACCAGCTTTTATTTTTAAAAGAAACCAAGCAATTTCATGAAAAACTGCGTTTGTATTTCTATCCCAAAATATTTGACGATGCTGCAGTCGATCTGGAAAAATGGGAAAAATTTAAAGTCGAAACGTTTAAGGATCAATCTGAAAGCAGTTTTACAAAAGCGTTTTTGCCTTTATTGCTTTTTAGCTTATTGCTTCTTGGTTTTGGATGGCGGAATTTTAATCGTCTTAATCGTTTTTAACCACAGAGTTCACAAAGGTTTACGCAAAGTTCGCAAAGTTTTAGAGAAAGCTTTGCGAACTTTGTGTTTTTACCAAGTATTATAGAGCAAAAAAACTTTGTGTGCTCTGCGGTTAAAAAAATACTTTGCGGTTAAAAAACAGCAACAATAAACCTATTCTGAATAAATTTCTCAGGAAAGGGCTTTATTTTTATTTTATTTAGAACTAATATAAATAAACTTTTATATTTGCCGCTTTCAGAGCAAATTCTAGTAGTTTTCAAAATTTACTTAATATTGCTTTTATAAAGTAAATTTCTGTTGATGAACAATTCCAGTTTCGAATTAAATCTTTTTAAATCCTTTAAGGAAGGAGACGAAACTGCTTATACTTTTTTCTACGACAAATATTTTAGAAGAATTCAATCTTTTAGTTTTCAGTTTATTTACGATCAGGAAGAGGCCGAAAACCTCGCACAGGAAGCTTTATTATATTTATGGCAGAATCGCGAAAGCGTGGAATCTATTAACGGAATCCAGGCTTTTTTGTTTACTTATGCCAAATCTAAATGTTTGAATTTAATCCGACACAATAAAGTGAAGGATAAATTTAAAAACGACTTACTTAACCACCAGGAAAGAGAACTGGATATTGAGGTTTTAAATTCGCTTCAGTTTGATACTTTAGAATTAACCGAATTAGAACGCATCATTCAGGAATCCATAAACGATTTACCTCCCAAAACCAGAGAAGTTTTTATAAAAAAACGCTTCGAAAATAAAAAAAATGCAGAAATCGCCGAAGAAATGCAAGTTACTTTAAAAGCCGTTGAAGCCCATATGACAAAGGCTTTGAAGATTTTAAAAACGAAATTATCCGATTATTTGTTCCTAATTTTTATCCTTATTTATAATAATTAAGAATAAAAGGTAGGGTTTTTTATTTCTGAAGTGTACTAACTATAACGAGAAGTTTTAAAACTCAAATATGACATCGGAAATAATACAAAAATATCTTTCTAACGAAGCTTCAGAACAAGAAGTTCAGGCACTTTTTGAATGGATTGCAGCATCGGCAGAAAATAAAAAACAATTTATAACGGCAAAGAAAGCGTGGGTTCTTTCCGGATTATCAAATGATATTTTAAGTGATTCCGTTCCATTAATTCAAATGAAACCAAAAAATAAACTGAGGAAGTATTTCAGCTATGCCGCAGTATTTTTAGTTTTAATTGGGTTAGGAAAAACTATTTCATTATTTACCGATTCATCTAAAGCATCAAAAGAAATTGTTCTGGAATTAGGCGACGGCCGTCTAGAGTACTTTTCTGAAAAAAATCAAATTACTTTAGTAAATGACAAAGGAAATTTAGTGGCCAAAAAATTTCCTGACGAAATCATTTATTTTGGTAAAACTTCTGCCGCTAAAATAATTTATAATACGCTTAAAATTCCGTACGGAAAACGTTTTAAACTTACGCTTTCAGATGGAACTGTTATAAATCTAAACGCCGGAAGCACTTTGCGTTATCCGGAGCAGTTTAGCAATAACGGAAACCGAAATGTTTATTTAACCGGAGAAGCTTTTTTTGAAGTGGCCAAAGACAAAGAACATCCGTTTATTGTAAACGCCACTGAAGTTGATATTAAGGTTTTGGGAACAAAGTTTAATGTAAGCGCGTATCCTGAAAATCCTAGTGTTAACAGTACTTTGGTGGAAGGAAGCATTCAAATGTATGAAACTGCCAATCCTTCGAATGTTGTTTTGCTTGAGCCAAACCAAATGGCAACATGGCAGCATAATGCTAAAAAAATCAGCCTGAAAAATGTTGATACTTCTTTGTATTCAGCCTGGACAAAAGGAGAATTAGCCTTTAAAGATACCCCATTTTCTACCATCGCTAAAATTATTCAACGCACCTACGACGTTGAGATTATCAATGAAAATTCTGATTTGGCCAGACAGAATTTTACTGGTACCATAAACATAAGCGAATCTAGTGTCGAGAACATTTTAGACCTTCTAAAACGCGACACTCCTTTTAATTATTCCGTTAACCAAAAAACTATTACCATTACCAATCCTCGATAAATAAAACAAACATGACATTTGCGATACAACCCGTTTTAAGAAAAATTCTGTTTTTCTTAGCCCTACTCATATCTGGATTTAAAGGATTTTCTCAGAATAAACTCATAACATTACATATAAAAAACAAACCTATAAGCCTAATTATCAAATCGATTGAAGAACAAACTGATTTTAGAATAATTTATAACGCAAGAAAAATTGATGCCGATCAGCCGGCCGATTTAGATGTAAATAATGTAACTCTTGAAACGGCTTTAACGAAGTTATTAAAGAACAAAAACATTTCGTTTTACATCCAGAAAAAGCAGGTTTTGTTGACCAATTCTGCTCCTGATACTTCCAATTCTGATGTTCAGGAAACAGAAAGATTTATTAGCGGAACGGTTTACAATGCAAAAGACAAACTGCCGCTTCCGGGTGCCACAATCCGCATAAAAGGAACCGGAATGGGCGCTGTTACAGATTTTAACGGAAAGTTTGTATATCAGTTAAAAGGAAATAACATCAATGATCTGGTGCTTGAAGTTGGATTTTTAGGAATGCAGACGCAATCGCAAAAAGCAGATAATAAAAAAAACTTTGTGTTTTATCTTGAAGAAACAACTGATGAATTAAATACGGTAGTGATTACTTCTTCTTATGGTACGACAAAATTAAAAGAAGAAATTGTAGGGAGTATCTCTACTTTAAATGCCAAAGATATTGCAGTACAACAGGCTTCTGAAAGTATCGATAAAATGGTCGAAGGACAAATTGCCGGGGTTTTAGTAGAAAATACTTCTGGAATTGGCGGACCGGTAAAAATTAATGTTCGCGGACAGGGAACTTTAAAAGCCTTAAACGGGAGTTTGCTGGGAACTTCTACACAGCCGTTAATTATAGTCGACGGCGTGATTATGAACGAACAAAAAGCTATTGACAATGCTGCTTTTGATGGAACTGGAGGTACCAGCGAAAACTTAACTAATCCTCTTGCTTCTATTTCTCCAGATAATATCGAGAATTTCACGGTTCTTAAAGATGCGGCAGCCGTTGGTATTTATGGTGCCGATGGAGCAAATGGTGTTATTTTAATTACTACCAAAAAAGGAAAAAAAGGTGCTGCGCAATTTCAGTTTTCAAATCAGCTTGGGGTTTCTACAGCAATCAATCAAATTAAATATTTAAACGGACAACAGTACAACGAGCTAAACAATGCTTACAACAGCAATATCTCTCCTACTTATGTACCAGCGCCTTACAATGGAGTGAATACAGATTGGTTTGATCTTTTAAACAATTCAGGGATTTATAATAAATACAATTTCAGCGTTTCGGGAGGAACTTCAAAAATTACGTACCGCACCAATATTACCTATTTAAATATTGATGAACCTCAAATGGGCAATACGACCAAACAATTAAACGGAGGAATTAATTTAGGTTACAAACAATCAAAATGGGATATTAATTTATCATTAAACCCTAGTTATATTAAAAAAGATGCACCTAATATTTATTATGATTTCGCGTATCTGCCAACCATTTCACCTTATAATACAGACGGAAGCTATTCTAAAATAGGCTTAATAGGCGCAACAGGAGGAAATCCGCTGGCGGCGATTGCGCAAAATAAAAACGAAACAGAATCAAAAGGGATTTTAGGAAGTTTGAATGTTGGGTATGAACTTAATAAAAATATCAAATTTGCTACTTTATTTGGTATGGATTATTTGGATAAAGTTCAGGATCGTTATTTTTCCGGCGAAAATGAAAGCGGCCAAATAAACGGAAGTTTCGTTTTAAATGGACAAAACTACTCAAACTGGGGAAGAAGATTATTCAATAAACGAAATTCGACTAAATGGAACTGGCAGGGGCAAATGCTGTTTAACAAGGAAATCAATAAAAACAATACAATTGATGGTGTTGCAGGATTTGAACTTTCTGAAGAAAGAAATGACTTTAATTATGCTTCTGCAACAGGATTTACGAACCCTAATGTGATCAATAACATCGAAGATGCCATTCAGGACGATAATATAAATACACCTATTGATGAAACCAAAGGAAATCAGTCATTTAAAAGTGATCTCAGCTATAATTCGCGTGTCTCTTTCTTTGGACAAATCAATTATAATTATAAAAAAAGATACTATTTCTTAGGGAATATGAGACGTGATGAGAGTTCTGTTTTTGGCGATGATACAAACGTGGCATTAAACAGCGGCGCCGGTGCAGCCTGGCTGGTTTCTAATGAAGAATTTCTGAATAACTCAACCTGGATTGACTTTTTAAAACTAAAACTAAGTTACGGATCTACCGGAAATTCCAGAATTGGTTCTTACCGTTCTAAAGGTTTGTATAATGTGCTTCAAAATGGTTACAACGGCGGATCGTTTGCTACGCCGAGCGCTTCTCCTAACGGAAATTTAAGCTGGGAGAAAAACAAAAAGTTCAATGCCGGAGTTGATTTTAATGTATTTAATACGGTAGAATTATCATTAGAATATTATTACGACGACTTAAACGATTTAATTACCAGCAGAGAAATTCCAACAGAAACCGGATACGGAACGATGCAGCTAAATGCAGCAAGTATGTACAATAAAGGTTTTGAATTGTCGGCAAGAATTAAATGGTTTCAAAAAGGAAAATTCAAATGGACAACTTCTTTCAATATCTCAACGGTCGATAATAAAGTAACGGATTTAGTAGGATTAGGAAGCGATTATTCTGTTGCAAGTATTGCTCTTGCTCAAAAAATCGGGTACAGCACGACAACCATCTGGGGAATTAAATGGGCTGGTATTGATCCTGCAACCGGGCGTGATTTAATTAAAAAGAACGGTCAAATCTACGATGCTCCAACTTATAAAAGGTTATTTAATGAAACCGACTGGGAACCTATTGGAGATTTGCAGCCTAAAGCATTTGGAGGTTTCAGTAATAGTTTTTCATTCAACAACCGCATTACTTTGTCTTTTACAGGTGCATTTCAATGGGGCGGCGATAAGTTAATTTCGGACGAAATCATATCAAAATACACCATTATGTCTAATAGAAACATGTCGGTAAATGCTTATGATTACTGGAGAAATCAAGGAGATATTGTATCGCAGCCAGCTCCAAGCAAAAATACATTGCTGCCCAACTTAAGCAAAAATGTTTACGACGCTACTTATATCAAAATCAGCAATATTAACCTGAGTTATAGTGTACCTGTTAAAAATACTTTCCTGAACAGTCTGGTTATTTTTGCCGATGTTTCGAATGCTTTTTATTGGTACAAAGAAAAAAGTCCGTCAGGAATGAACGGAATTAGAGAATTCAGCTTTAATTATCCGCAGTCCAGAACTATTTCATGCGGAATCAATACAAAATTTTAAAAAGATGAGATACTTAAAACATACTATAAAATTTAAATTTGCTTACCTCCTGGCCTCTGTTTTTTTACTGCAAAGCTGTAGTGATTTTCTAGAACAAGAACCTGGTACACAAACTTCTATAACAGAACAGCTAAAAAACAAACAAGGTGTTTTGCAAGCCATGAAAGGTTTATACGGCGAACTCGAAGCGACGGTTAGAACGCAAGCTTTTACGGTTTATGCAGATTTGCAGGGAGGAAATATTAAATTTACGCCTGCACTTACGACTTCTTCAAACGGACAAATTACTATTCCGGACCCTGTTACAGGAGTTTACTCCTTTGATGATCGATCTGATGAGTCTAATTTATCGGCATTTTATGGAAATTGTTACGATGTTATCAATCAAACCAATCTGCTTTTAGAATTTACAGATGCTTTACCTGATGCCAGTACAGCCGAAAAAAATCAAATAAAAGCCGAAGCTCTTACAATTAGGGCTTATACACACTTTTTATTAAGCCAATTGTATAGTCAGAATTATGGTTTTACAGAAAATGCTTCTCATCCGGGAATTGTGTACAGTAAAACTTCTATAAACGAGAAACTTACTTATCCTTCAAGAGAAACTGCTGCTAATACGTATGCTTTTATAATTGAAGATATTACGACCGCCTTAAATTGGTATTCTGATACTTCGCTGCTTTCCGGACCTGCTTATTCTTATTTCAATAAAACAAGTACCAAAGCATTATTATCGAGAGTTTATCTGGCTAAAAAAGATTGGAAAAATGCCTACGATACGGCTTCGGATGTTATTGCAAATTCTGGTGTAAGCTTAGTTAGTTCTGATAATTATGTTTCGCAATGGGAACAAACTGATCTTCCGGTTTCTGAAATTTTATTAGAGTTTTCTATCCCAAAAAATGACGAAGGAACTCCGGGACTTTCAATGTCAGCTTTTTACGGTTTTACCTCAAACACCTCTTACGGCAGATATTCAGCCTCTCAGGATTTAGTGAGTCTATATGAAAATACCGATATCAGAAGGCAGTTATTCTCTCTAAAATCTATCTCAACTATTGTCAATTTACAGCCTGTATTTTTAGGTTATTATTTCACTAAAAAGTTCCAAAATAATGCGGGTTACGTTGCTTTTAGATTAAGCGAGCAATATTTAATCCGTGCCGAAGCTGCAATTGGTTTAGACAATCCGGATCAGGCTAAAAATGACATTAATGTAATAAGAGCCAGAGCAAAAGCCACCTTACTTACCGATACTAATACTATTGCCGAAGCCTTATTTCAAGAGCGCAGAAAAGAACTTTGTTTTGAAGGTCATTTATTTTTTGATATTGCCCGAAACAAAAAAGATATTGTTCGCAATGACGGCTGTGTAGCACCGGTTTGCGGTTTAACTTATCCGTCTCCAAAATACGTATTGCCTTTACCTCTTAGAAATCTAAATCTTAACGCAAACCTAAAACAAAATGAATCGTACTAAAATTATATCTGTATTAAGTATCGCTGTAATCTTATTTTCATCTTGTTCCAAAGATGATTACAGATTAGACTCTAAAAATATTGAACCTTTTATCAGGTTTAATTTCATGACCAATGCCGCTGGAGCTCCATTAGAATATCCTGCCGTGACTACCACTATATTGCCTTCGGCTGTGTATGAAAACAAATCGGTTAAAATACTTAAAGTTCCCGTAACGCTAAGTTCTGAGACTTTAAAAACCGCCGTAACCGCAAATTTCAGTACGGTAAGTTCCGGTGATCCTGATACTTTTACCATAGAACCAATAAGCGAATTGTTGTTTCAGGGCAATAAATTAACGGACACTATTTATTTGTCTTTTGATAAAAGATGGAAAGAAAAACAAACTATTACGTTAAAATTAGAAAACACATCCGATTCTAATATTCATATAGGAAGCCTAAATACTGCAGTTCCAAATACTACTTTTACCATAAATCTGGGCGAAGTTGTAACGCCTTATACTTTTCCTGTAAAGGATTATAATATAAAAGGACAGATTGGCGAAAGGATCGATTTTAAAGTAAATTTTCCAAACGGATTTGTTCCTGATGAAATTGATGCTGCGAGTATTTTTAAATTCCTAAATGGATTTGAATATTCTTTGACCCACGACGATTATGGAGACAACCGAAGCTCTATTACCTATCATCTTACACTTTTAGAAGACATTCAAAATGATGATGTTCGATACGAAACAAAGATCAGTCTCGTAACCTCAACAAATTATATTGCAACCGGAAACACCGTTTTAACTATTGCAAAACCTATAAAATCGCCTCGAGATATTCAGGCAAATCCAGCTTCGAAATTCTATGATTTGTCTAATCAGTTTTATTTAACTTATGGAGAAAACTGGTTCGATAAAAGCGGTACTTGTGCATGGCAGGCTTTTAATGCCTTTACTTTTCCTGTTGTAGTAACCAAAGACAGTGAAGGTGCTATTTTATACAGCGACAAAGGCACCGCAAATCCTAATGACGATGTGTACCACGATGCTTTTAAAATTGGATTTAATGTTGCAACCGGTATTTCGACAACGAATTCTTTCAACCTAAAAAGATGGTTTAGCAATGAAGCAACGGCTGGCGCAAGTTCTCCGGGATTCAATATTACATCGGCTTTAGAATTTTTCCCTGATAATGGAAACAGTAAAACCAGCGGAAAAGTATTGGTGATTCCGCAAGATATTACCATTGCCGGAACTAATAAAAATAGTCATATTATCTCTATTGCCGGAGAAGGAACTTATAAAGAAATCAGCACGGGATTATTTGAAATTTCTTTCGAATTAAAACTAACCAATGACAAACTTTTTGGAGGAACGGTTTCCGGACAATATAAAATTTACAACAACAAAACATATCCAAAAATAAATCCAATAAACGAAAGCTGTCCTAAGGAGGTTACGCTTTAAGGCTTTTTTAGTGGTCAGTTTGCAGTTTGCAGTTTGCAGTTTTCAGTTTTCAGTCGCAGTGGCAGTTTTCGGTCGCAGTTTTCAGTCGCAGCTGACTGTCGATTGAAAACTTGAAGAACCGCAGCTTTGTCAAAGTTTAAAACTTTGACAAAGCTTACAAAGCAAACTGCTAACTGAGACTGAATACTGAGACTGAATACTGAGACTGAAAACTGAAACCTGAAACCTGAAACCTGAAACAAAATAAAATAAAACAAAATATAAAAATTGAAAAAACTAATCTTCCCACTCCTATTTCTCTTGAGTTTGACGGCTTACAAAAGCGTTGAACAGCCTGATTATATAGACATTCAGGAATTGAGAAAAATCTATTCCAGCGGAGATGCCTCAAAATGGCCGGCTGCGGAATTACATGAAAGTGTTGATAAAGCTAAATTTCAGGATATCGGTGTTCTTCCTGCTGTTCCTTATCCTGCTTATAATCCGTATTCGAAGGAAAAAGAAAGATTGGGCAAAATATTATTTTTTGATCCGAGGTTATCTAAAAGCGGTCAAATTGCGTGTGCTTCCTGTCATAATCCAGAATTGGGCTGGACCGATAATTTAACCCGTTCTTTTGGTCATGACCGCCAAACCGGAAAACGTAATTCTATGACGATTTTAAACTCGGCGTATGCCACTTCTTTATTTTGGGACGGACGTGCCAAAAGTCTGGAAGATCAGGCGCAGTTTCCTGTTTCAGATCCTTTGGAAATGAATGAAAAACTGACCATTGCCGTTGATAAAATTGCTAAAATAAAAGGTTACAATACTTTATTTACAGCTGCTTTTGGAGATAAAAAAGTATCATTAGAACGAATTCAATATGCCATTGCCACTTTCGAAAGATCGATCAATAGTCCGAAAAGCAAATTTGATCAGTTTGTAAGCGGAAAATCAGACGTTTTTACGGATCAGCAGGTAAAAGGAATGCATTTGTTTAGAACCAAAGCACAGTGTATCAACTGTCACAATACGCCTTATTTTAGTGATAATCAATTTCATAATGACGGCCAGACTTTATTCGGAACAAAAAATGAAGATTTCGGACGTTACAATGTCACTAAAGACGTAAAAGATATTGGGAAATTCAGAACACCAACGCTTCGTGAAGTTGTTAATACAAAACCATGGATGCACCACGGGCATTTTCCTTCTTTATTGGATGTTGTGGAATTGTATAATTTAGGAAATCCTTCTCCGGTTCAGAAAAAATATCTCGGAACAGCACGAGACACCTTGATTCCTAAAGCTGATCCGGCACTTAAAAAATTAGATTTAAGTAAAGAAGAAATAAGCGATTTACTGGCTTTTATAGAAACTTTAAGTACACCTACAAGAAGAATCATTGTACCAGAAATGCCACAATAATGTTAGTTACATGATTTGCAAATTGCCCCCAAAATCTACAAATCTGTGCGGCCCGTTTTCTTTATGAAAATGGGCTTTTTTTATTCCATAATTTAAAGTTCACCGCATTAAAAAGCTTCTCCAATACGGAAATAGAGCCCCCAATCTCCTTTTCCTACAGCGCCATCAAGACCTATATTAAATTTTTCATGTTTAAAAGCCCTGTATCGATATCCTATACCGGCTCCCGGATACAATTTCCAATCAAAATCTTTAGTATCAGAACCATAAATTGTCGCCAAACCTGCAAAACCAACTAATCCCATTTTTTTATTAAAATTATATCGGTATTCGGCTTGTAGTGCCATAAGTCCGTCGCCTCGGTATTTCCCTTCAGAATAACCTCTAATATCATTACCTCCAATAGTAACCTGTTGTTCAAAAGCAATATTTCCTAATCCAAATTTACCCGCAAAACGAGCAGCTAATACATCGGTTCCATTTCTAAATGGGAAATATTTATCATATTCGGAGAGAATTTTATTGGCACTAACATCATTTCCAAACCATTCCGGATAAGTAAGCCAGCGTAGTTTTATTTTATTTCCTGTAGTAGGATAATAAACTGCGTCGCGCGTATCGTACATCATAATTAGCTGCAAACCATTGGTATGCGAAACAGAAGCCGGTTCTACATTGTCTTCGTATTTTGTATTGTAATGCGCATACGAGTAGCCAAGACCTGCATAAAACGATTTAAATAACCTGCGCTGAATGGTGAAACTTGCTATCGCTTTTTTGGTTCCATAATCGTAAAAATCCGGCACATCAATATCATCTACATAAAACTGTGCATTTTGGTTGCCCACTGCTAAAAAAACCTGCGCCCGCCAACGGTCTTCCTTAAAATACAATTTATTAAAAGAGGCTATAAAATATGATTTATTGGTTGTATAAACTGCAGATAAACCGGATAATGATTTAGGAGAAATGGTGTCCGTTTTGTCTACTTTGTACATCATCATTGGGATAGCACCAAACATAAAATCAAGGGTTCTGTTGTAATTTAGGTACGGCATTACATTAAAATCAATGCTTTTAGTACTGTGGGTTTCCTTTTTCTGAGTCCATGCCCATGAAAACCATAAAAATAACGTCAGGGAAAATAAAAGCATTTTTTTCATCGTCTTGTTTTTGAATAAACAAAACTAATACTTCACTGAAAAACAATGCTTTAATTCGCGAACTCTTAGGTTGCATCTTATAAAATGAAACGATGTTTCTACCGATTAGACATTCCTACGGAGTGTTTTTTTAGATTGATATTAAACCCGATATTTAATATTCCGTTAGGAATATCTCATTGGTAGAAAAATATTGTATTGAATCATGTTGTGTCCTGTAGGGACACTTGTTTTATGGAAATAACACATCAATCTAATGAATCAAACGTTCCGATGGAACGTATAATCCAGACCTACATCATTTTTTTTCTACCAATGAGACATTCCTACGGAATGTTTTTTTTAGATTGGCATTAAACCCGACAGGTTTTAAAACCTGTCGGGTTTAATGCAACGACTAAATTTTCAATTAAGTTTTTTATTAAATATATCGTCTGTTTTAAATTGAGCCTTTATCTTTGTTAGTACATCACTATTAAATAAAAGTAATATGCCGTTTGTTAGAATCAGTTTGCCCAAAAAGCTTTCGTTAGAAACAAAAAATACAATTTCAGAATCGATTCATCAGGCTCTAATTGAAGAATTTCATATTCCTGCCGCCGATTATTTTCATGTAATTGAAGAATTAGAACAGCATCAGATCAAATATCCTGAAAGTTATCTTGGCATTTCGCATTCTGATGAAATTATTTATGTTCAAATCACTGCCGGGCAAGGAAGAACATTAGAACAAAAGAAGAAATTATACCATCAAATTGCCACGAGAATTTCGGCATCGACCGAAATATTAAGTAACAATATCATCATTGTTTTATTAGAAAATAATGGACAGGAAAACTGGTCTTTTGGTAATGGCGAAATTCAGGAACAAAAGCATTTGAAGAAATAATTATAACCCGTTGGGTGTAATAAATAGAAAATCCCAATTCAAACAAATGAATTGGGATTTTTATATTTAATGTAATGCTGAATTAAAACTTCATTCTTTGAATTCTGACTGCATTTAAAATGGCTAACAATGCAACTCCAACATCGGCAAAAACAGCTTCCCACATTGTAGCGAGTCCGCCTGCACCCAATATCAGTACAAATGCTTTTACAACAAAAGCCAGCGTGATATTCTGCCAGACAATTTTTTTGGTTTGTTTTCCGATGTTTATCGCCATCGCAATTTTACTTGGCTTATCATCCTGAATCACAACATCGGCCGTTTCGATGGCTGCGTCGCTTCCTAAACCTCCCATTGCAATTCCAACGGTGCTTAACGCAATAACCGGCGCATCGTTTACACCATCGCCCACAAAAGCTACTGTTTCGTTTTTGGCTTTGATTTCATTTACTTTATTGACTTTATCTTCCGGAAGTAAATCTCCAAAAGCATTTGCGATTCCTAGTTTATCGGCAACAAATTTCACCACATTGGTTTTGTCACCGCTTAACATGGTTACTTTTACGCCTAATGATTTTAGTTTAGAAACCGTTTCCTGAGCATCTGCTTTAATTTCATCGGCAATGGTTAAATAACCCGCAAATTTATTATCGTAAGCAATGGCAATCGTGGTATATACTACTGAATTAGGATCGATATCATACGGAATATTAAACTTATCCAAGAGTTTGAAATTCCCTACATGAAGTTCTTTTTCGTTAACCGAAGCTTTTAATCCGTGTCCGGAAATTTCTTCGACGTTTTTCAATTCAATTGACGAATCGATTACGCCAACATGATTATGAATTGCCGTCGCCACCGGATGTGTGCTTTTTCCTTCTAACACATTTACCAGTTTCAGGATTTCGTCTTTGTCAAAATCGGATTTAATAATAACTTCCTGAACTTTAAAAACGCCTTCGGTCATAGTTCCGGTTTTATCCATTACCACATTTTGAATGGTCGAAATACTATCCAGAAAATTACTCCCTTTAAATAAGATTCCGTTTTTACTTGCAGCACCAATTCCGCCAAAATATCCCAGCGGAATACTAATAACCAAAGCACACGGACAAGAAATTACCAAGAACACCAAAGCTCTGTACAACCAGTCACTAAAAACATAATTGTCGACAAAAAGCATTGGCAGTAAACAAATGGCAATCGCCAGATATACTACAATTGGGGTATATATTTTAGCAAATTTGCGGATGAACAATTCAGCCGGCGCTTTTTTAGTGGTTGCATTTTGAACCAATTCCAGAATTTTAGACAATTTACTATCGTTGTAAGCCGTTGTAACTTTTACCAGTGCAATCGTGTTTCCGTTTATCATTCCGGCCAGAACCGTATCGCCGTTCTTTTTGGTATCGGGTTTACTTTCTCCGGTTAAAGCTGCGGTATTAAACGAAGCCGAATCTGATAATAATTCGCCGTCTAAACCTAGTTTTTCTCCTGCTTTAAGCTGAATTACAACACCAATTTTAACATCGGCTGCTTTTACTTTTACTGCAATATTATCTTCTAAAATCGTTACCTCATCCGGACGCTGATCGAGCAGGCTTTTAATATTAGATTTTGCTCTGCTGACCGCCATTCCCTGAAAGGTTTCTCCTATCGTATAAAACAGCATTACAGCAACACCTTCGGGATATTCGCCAATGGCAAAAGCTCCAATTGTGGCAATACACATTAGGAAAAATTCCGAAAAAACATCACCTTTTATAATACTTTCATACGCTTCTTTTAAAACTGGAAGTCCCACCGGAAAATACGCTATAACGTACCACGCAATTCGAACATAGCCCGAAAACCAGCTTTGTGGAAAATAGTTATCTAAACCTATCCCAATAAGCAGTAAAACAAGCGATATAATCGACGGAAGAAACATTTGAAACAAACTTCCCTCTGCTCCATGTTCGTGATCGTGTCCATGGTCATGTCCGTCATTTTCAGAATGTACAGGCTCGTCGTGTGAGCAGCAACAGGATAGTTTGGCTTTATTTTTTGTTATTTTTATTTCTTTATCTTGATGTATCATTATAGAGTTTGTGATTTAATCCCGACAGCTGTCAGGACAAGTTTTTGTTTCTCGGAAACTTTGTTAAAATAATGCTCTAAATTTAATCATTTTATGGCAATTAGCCTTATTCATGCTCTGTCTTTTTGCCACGAAGGCGCTAAGACACAAAGTTTTTTTTAGCTGGAGGCAAATCAAATTAAATCTTAAAAACTTAGTCCCTTAGTAACTTAGCATCTTAGCACCTTAAAAAAAACTAATGCTCATGCTCTCCACCGCCTTTCATGGCAGACAGCAGATAAAAAGCACCTTTTGTTACAATTTTAGCATTTGGGGCAACTTTATCTACAAACTTAACCTCAGTATAACCTAAATCTGTTGTACCGGGAATTACTTCAATTGCTTTAAAATGAATTTCTTCTTCGTGCGCTTCTTCTTTTTCGCCTGGTTTATGATCGTGTTTTTCTTCGGCATGTGCTTCCTCTTGTACAAAAACAAAATACTTGTCGGCATTACGAACAACGGCGTCTTTTGGTAAAGCCGGGACGGTAGCATTTGTAATATTGATGTTGGCCGAAACGTACATTCCCGAAATCAGATCTTTTGCATCAGCAGGATCAATTTTTGCGTGAACGGCCACTGTTTTACTTTCGTTAGAAAAAGATTTATTGATTCCGAAAATCTTTCCTTTAATCGATTTATTCGACTGATTTGTCAATACAAAATCGATAACCTGACCAATTGAAATTGATCCCAGATCTTTCTCATATACATTTAAATCCAAATGCATCTGACTATTGTCTACTACTTCAAACAAAGAAACTCCAGTTTGTGCGAAAGCGCCTTTGGCAATATTGATTTTACCCACATAACCGCTTATTGGCGATATGATAGGAACAAGCGAAGTACTCCCTTTTGTAGAAACATGTAACGCATCGAGCTTGTTTTTAGCCGCTTGTGCTCTTGCTCTTTCGGCAGCTAATTTTGCTTTTACTTCCTGAAAGGTTTTCCTCGGATTCACGTTTTCTTCACTCAGGGTTTTCTGGCGGTTGTATTCTAACTGTAAAAATTCAACATTGGCTGTAGCCGAATGATAATCTTCCTGCATTTCAATCACTTCCAGATTTTGAATCGTAGCCAAAACTTTTCCTTTATTCACAAAAGTTCCTTCTAAAACATGAATGTCTTTTACCGTTCCGCCAATTAAAGTCGAAACCTCAGCTGAATTTTGAGGAGGAACCGTGGTATAACCATTCGCTTTAATGATTTTATTAAGGTTTCTGTCTTCAACAAATCCGGTTTCAATACCTACTGTTTTATATTGAGAAGTGTTTAAAGCTACTTCTGTAGTTTCTTTTTCTTCTACTTTTGTTTCTTCTGCTTTTTTCTCGTTACAAGAAATTAAAATTCCGCTGTACGCTATAAGCAATAAGCTATAAGCTAATTTTCTTTGCGAACTTTGCGATACAATCTTTGCGAACTTTGCGGTTAAATTTATTTTCATTTTTAATTGTTTTTGATGGTTGGAAATTGAAGTTCGATGGCGCTTTGATTAAAGTTATGCGTTGCTTCGGCCAATTGTTTTTTAATATCAATTGCCTGATTTAAGAAACTGATATACGACCAGTAACTCATATCGCCGTTGGCATAACTTTTTTGAGCCGTTTCGATAATCTGATCCGCATAGTGAGCACCTTCATTTTGGTAATACGCTAAATTTTTCTGCTGTTTCTTGAAATTGTTTTCTAATTCTTCTTTCTGCAGATTTAAGATAATCTTGCTTTTATCTAAGGCCAATTGCGACTGCGAGATACTAATAGCAGATGCTTGTGCTTTTGCTGTATTTACACCGCCAAACAACGGAATCTGTAATCCGGCTGTAAAACCCTGAAACAACGATTCGGTATTAATGGTTTGTGCAAAATAGCCCAAACCTAATTTTGGTGTTCGCATCGCTTTGTGCGTTCCGGCTTCTTTTTGATAAACTGAAATTTGCTGCTGGTAAAAATCGGTCATTAAAGTTTCGGCTTTCGATTCCTTACTTTCTATAAAAGCATATTGCAGCGGAGTTGTTTCATCGGGAATTATATTTTCATCTGTCTGAACAAAAAACTGCAGCTGTTTTTGGTAAATCGCCAAATCAAAGGCCAATTGTTCTTTTTGGGTTTCGATTTCTTTTACTTTAACTTTTGCGCTTATCACTTCAATATTCCCACTTTCTCCCGTTTTAAATCGGAGTTCGGCGTTCTTTAGGAATTTGGTATAAATATCATTTAATTCTGAATTCAGTTTCTGAATAGAAACTCCATACAAATATTGGTAATACGCCAAAGTCACGGCTTTTTCCAGTTCGTAAGACGATAACGCTTTTCGTTTCTCAGCTAATTTTGCTAATTCTTCCTGCAATTGTCTGTTGGCTTTTGTGACATTTCCTAACGGGAAGAATTGCTGTACCGAAACATTATGATCGAAATCTACGCTGTTAAACTGTCCGCCCTGATATTGCACCTGAAGCGGATCCGGCTGAAAAGCGGTCTTTTTAAGAACAGTTTGTTTTTCTATTTCCTTATCGGCGATTTTTAAGTCGATATTGTTTGATTTTGCAAGTTCCAGTGCTTTTTCGAGACTGATAGATTGCTGTGCAAACGTTGCAGTACCTGCCAATAGAAACGCACCTAACCACAATCCCGATAGCCATCGGGAGCAAAGGTTTTGCGCGAAGTTCGCAAAAGTTATTGTGTTGATATTATATAGTGTTTTCATCATTATTGTTTTTTTATTTCACGCAGATTTTAAAGGATTTTAGCAGATAGTCGCAGATTTTTTTGTTATTTTAAAATTAAATCTGCTTCAATCTGCCTTAATCTGCTTAATCTGCGTGAAAAATCATTTTTCTCTACGGTTAAACTTCTCCAGCATTAAATACAAAATCGGCAAAACGATTAAGGTTAATAAAGTAGCCGAGATTAAGCCGCCAATTACAACCGTTGCCAAAGGTTTCTGTACTTCTGCCCCACCGCTTGTAGACAATGCCATTGGCAAAAATCCTAACGAAGCTACGGCTGCTGTCATTAAAACCGGACGCAATCTGGTTTTGGTTCCTATTATAACTCGTTGTAACGGATCCTGAATTCCCTCTGCTTTTAACTGATTGAAATACGAAATCAGAACGATTCCGTTTAGCACTGCAATTCCGAATAAAGCGATGAATCCAATTCCGGCCGAGATACTAAAAGGCATTCCTCTTAATGAAAGCGCAAATACACCCCCAATGGCCGATAAAGGAATCGCAGTAAATATTAAACCTGCTTGTTTAAAACTCTTAAACGTAAAATACAGCAAGATCAAAATCAGCCCCAAAGCAATTGGCAAGGCTACCGAAAGTCTTTTGGTTGCTTCGATTAAATTCTCGAATTGTCCGCCATACGTAACATAATATGCTGGAGGAAGCTTAAAATTTTTATCGAGTTTTTGCTGAATTTCTTCTACAACAGTTTTAATATCCCTGCCGCGAACATTTAAACCAACGGTTATTCTGCGTTTTCCATCTTCACGAACCACCTGAACCGGACCTTGTTCATAATCTACCGTTGCTACCTGCGAAAGCGGTACCTGTTGTCCGTTTGGCAGCGGAATAAACAAATTGCTTACATCCGTAATATCAGCGCGATTGTCCTGATTCATTCTTACTACAACATCAAAACGTCTGCTTTCTTCGTAGATCTTTCCGGCACTTTCTCCGGCAAACGACGACCGGATGATTTGGTTGATATCGGAAATATTCAATCCGTATAAGGCAATTTTATTGTAATCGTATTTAATTGTTATTTGAGGAAGTCCCGTTACTTTATCGGCTTTTAAATCTCCAATGCCTTCGATGCCTTTAATCTTTGAGATCATTTCTGATGCTTTTGAATCTAAGATTTCCAGATCATCACCAAAAATCTTAATGGCGATATCGCTTCGGCTTCCAGTCATTAATTCGTTGAAACGCATTTGAATTGGCTGAGAAATCTCAATATTCGCACCCGGAATTACTTCCATTTCTTCTTTCATTGCATTAGCCAAAGCCTCCCAATTTCGGTATTTGCCTTTCCATTCTTTTTTGTCTTTTAAAACAATAATCAAATCGCCGCTTTCAATAGGCATTGGATCGGTTGGAATTTCACCGCTTCCTATTTTGGTTACGATTGTTTTAATTTCCGGAAATTTGGCTTTTAAAATCTGTTCGTATTTGGTTGTGGTTTCCACCATCTGCGTAAGCGAACTTCCGGTCATGATGGTCGCATTAATGGCTAAATCGCCTTCTTCAATAGTTGGAATAAATTCTCCTCCCATATTATTAAAGATGATTAATCCTAACGCAAATAATCCTAACGCAATTCCTAAAACCACTTTTTTAAACTGTAATGCTTTAGTAAGGAAAGGCGTGTATAAATTTTCAAACCAAAGCATCATTCGATCGCTGAAGTTTTCTTTGTGTTCTGTTTTCTTCGAAAGAAACATGGCGCTCATCATTGGCACATAAGTCAGCGAAAGTATAAAGGCGCCAATCACGGCAAATCCAACGGTCATGGCCATTGGCTTAAACATTTTACCTTCGGTTCCTATTAAAGCGAGAATTGGCAGATAAACGATCAGAATAATGATTTCTCCAAAAGCGGCACTATTCCTGATTTTAGAAGCCGAATTGTAAATCTCAACATCCATTTCCTGCTGCGTAAGTTCTTTTTTGCGTTTGAGTTTCTGCAGATGATGCATCGAAGCTTCGACAATAATAACGGCACCGTCGACAATGATTCCGAAATCGATCGCTCCAAGGCTCATTAAGTTACCGCTTACGCCAAAGGCATTCATCAAAATAATGGCAAACAGCATCGCCAGCGGAATTACCGATGCAACGATTAATCCGGCACGAAGATTACCCAGAAATAATATCAATACAAAAATGACGATCAACGCTCCTTCTAATAAGTTTTTGGTCACGGTTCCAATGGCGTTATCAACGAGTTTTCCTCTATCGATAAAGGCTTCGGCTACAACTCCTTCGGGCAGACTTTTATTAATCTGGATCATTCTTTCCTTAACACGATCAACAACTGCGCTTGAGTTTTCGCCCTTAAGCATTAAAACCATTCCCGATACAATTTCGCCTTTTCCGTCTTTGGTCGACGCACCGTAACGCAAAGCAACGCCTTCACGTACTTGTGCTACATCACGAACCAAAACGGGAGAACCATTTCGGTTTTTAACTACTACGTTTCCAAGGTCTTTTACGCCTTTTGCCATCCCGACACCACGGATGAAATAGGCATATTGGTCTTTTTCGATATAAGCGCCTCCGGTATTTTGGTTGTTTTTTTCTAAGGCGTCAAAAATTTCGGTAATCGTTACGCCTAAGCTGTTTAAGGTGTTTGGGTTTACGGCGATTTCATATTGTTTTAGCTTTCCGCCCCAGGTACTTACATCGGCAACGCCTTTAACTCCCTGCAATTGCGGAATAATAATCCAATCCTGAATGGTTCTTAGTTTTACTGCATCGTATTTGTTTTCATAACCTTTTTTGGCATAAACATCATATTGGTAAATTTCTCCTAAACCTGTTGTAATTGGTGCTAATTCTGGCGACCCTGCATAAGCCGGAATATTTTCTTCGGCTTGTTTTAAGCGTTGAAATATTTGTTCACGCGCCCAGTAAATGTCGACATCATCTTCAAAAACAACGGTTACGACAGATAACCCAAAACGGGAAATACTGCGAAGTTCTATAATATCCGGAACCGTTTTTACGGCTTGCTCTAACGGATATGTAATTAATTGTTCTACCTCCTGACTGGCCAATGTTGGCGCCGATGTAATAATCTGAACCTGATTATTGGTTACATCCGGCAGTGCGTCAAGCGGTAATTGTTTAAGCGAATAGCTTCCCCAAGCTATTAAAACAAGGGTAAATAATAGTATAACGAATTTGTTTCGTATACTAAACTGAATGATTTTATCTAGCATTTGAAATATATAATGACATGAGAAATTAGACAAAAGTTTGTCTGATACATTTGTGGAAAATCCACAACGCTCTAACTCGAATCCCGACAGTTATCGGGCGAGCATCATTATACTATTTGAGGGGGCTGCCAAATACTTCCGTAGAAATTAGAAGCAAATATAGAATGGTAACTTGGTAATGCTATTGAAATTTTAGTGTAAGCTGTTGGAAACTCATAGTTTACAGAAGTCTGGTAGGTTAAAACCTGTATACCGCAGCAATTACAAGCACAGAATGGAGAACATAAATCGTTGGCTTTATCGTGAGAATGGTTTTCTTCGGATGAAAACTGAGCTGATTTATGCATAGCGCTGTTCACTTCTAAATCTGCGCAGGGCATATTTGAAAGTGCCATCAAATAAATTGACATTACAATTGCTATCCATTTCATGGGTGTAAAATTAATATTTATTCTTTTATAAAAAGAAAAAAATCAAAAATGATCTTCAAAAAAAACAATTACAATTTTACAAAACACACTGACATTCTTTTGGTTATAATCATACTTTATTAAAAAACATTATAAATGTTAAAAAAAAATAATTAACTTTAACACTATTAAACATATAATTTAAAAATCTACTTTTAAAAATAGTAAATCTCTATAATCCTGTAAACGATATAAAAGCCGGCTTTTTCCCCTCCCAATCATTAGTACATATTTATTTAGGCAGTTCTATTAATTAATTTTAAAACACTACAATCAATGAAATGTAACAAACTAATATCAGCCATTTTCTTATTATTTAGTATACCGTTTTTCGGTCAGGTTTATACCGATAAAATCGTTGGAGAAAAAAATCAACAGTTAAAAGACAGTCTTAAAATAGTCGAATATCCGTACTCTCTTCCAATCTGGGGGCAGAAAGTCGCTCAAAAAGGATACAACTTACCTTATTCTGCAGGATTATCTGTAAATTACTTTTGGCAGGATTCTGAAATTAACATAAAAGATCTTCAGGTGGGCTTTAATAACGGCCCTATGTATAATTTAGACGAAATTGTTCGTTTTGACAAATCTTCTGTAGAAGTAGGTGCCATTACAATCAGGCCGGATATCTGGCTGCTTCCTTTTTTAAATGTTTACGGGATTTTTGGTAAATCTAAACCCACAACTAAAATTAATGCGGGAATCTGGATTCCTGATGCCGATAACAACTGGTCGCAGATAGCCAGTTTTGGTACCAAAGCTAATTTTGATGCTACTACTTTCGGACTTGGTTTAACACCTACTATTGGTATTGGCGGCGGCTGGCTTGCACTGGATATGAATATGTCATGGAGTGATATTGATGCACTTGATAAACCTGCTTTCTCTTATATTTTCGGGCCAAGATTGGGTAAAACTTTTAAACTTCGCAAACCGGAAAGAAATATTGCCGTATGGGTTGGCGGTTTTAGAGTTCATATTGAAGGAAATACCAAAGGAAGTATAGCTTTATCTGATGTATTAGATTTGAGTAATGCTGAAGGAAAAGTTGATAACGGACTGGCAAAAGTATCTGAAAACCAAACTAAAGTTGACAACTGGTGGAATGGTTTAACACCGGCACAACAGGCAAATCCTGTAAACGCTGCTAAACATAATACGGCAAATCGTGCGCTGGAAAGAGCGGGAACTTTCCTGACTACTTTAGACGGTGCTTTGAGTACGGCAGGTTCTTCAACGGTTCAATATTCCTTGCACAAATCCCCAAAAGATATGTGGAATTTTATTGTTGGAACGCAGTTTCAATATAATAAACATTTTATGTTTAGACTTGAATCAGGTTTTTTAGGAACTCGTACTCAATTTCTATGCGGTCTGCAATATCGTTTTGGACTTTAAACCCATTTTTATGAAAAAAGGTTTAGCATTACTTGTCGCATTATTTTTTGTGAATCAGGCGAAATCACAGGTTTTGATTTCTTTAATTTTTGGAGATAAACTCAATTCTCCTTTTTTGGAGTTTGGTTTGGAGGGCGGTATCAATCTTTCGGATATTTCTAATCTCGAAAGTTCCGGAACTAATCCGGGGTTTAATCTTGGATTTTATTTTGATATACGGTCGAAGCAAAATCCGGCCTGGATGATCAATACAGGTGTTATTGTAAAATCGCCAATGGGTGCACGTCATATTCCGGTTTATTCTTTAGACGATGCGAATCTGGATAATACTTTTGCGGGCGGTACGGTTAATCGTGAGATTCGCTATTTTAATGTTCCAATTTTAATAAAATATCAGTTTAAAAATAGAATTTATCTTAAAGCAGGTCCTCAATTAGGTCTTTTAGCATCGGCTTTTGATGAGTTTAAAAATGAAATTAACAGTAATGATGTTGTATACAAGAAAAAAATCAGGGATCAAATCAGGGTTATAGATGCCGGAATCGCTTTTGGAACGGGCTATCACATGAATGTGGGCAACGGACTTAATTTTACCATTCAATACTATTATGGTCTGGTTCCTGTAATGAAGGGTGATGGGCCAAATGTATACAACAGATCGCTGTACTTAACTGCAGGAATACCTATCGGGAAAGGAAAAGCGGCACAAAAACGTGCTGAAAAAGAAGCCGAACTCACCAAGGTTATTCTTCCTGAGGATGAAGCGCCTAAGCCTAAAAAATAAATTATTTATTTATAGAAAGAAGCAATTCGAGAATTTCTTCATTGTTTAAGATATAATCCGGCGTTGTATGCAGGATGGCATTGTTGGGCATAAAAGGCATATCTGCCGAAAGTGGATTTTGAACCACAATCGTGCCTCCCGAAGTTTGAATTGCTTTTAAACCATCTGTTCCATCAGTGTTAGAACCCGAAAACAGGATTCCGACTAATGTATTTCCATAAATTTCTGCTGCCGATTCGAAAGAAACGTCTATACTGGGACGGCTGTAATTTATTTTCTCAGAAATATCAAGCGCCATAGTATCGTCTTTTTCAAATAATAAATGATAATTCGATGGCGCAACATAAACAAAACCTGGTTTAAGAACGGTTTTGTCTTCTATAGGTTTTACAGGAACGCTTGATTTCAGCATTAGTAATTCTTCTAAAGTCTGATCGTCTGTGCTTTTGCGGTGCAGTACGATTACCACTGCAAAATTATTTAGTTTCGTTAACGCGGGTAAAATTTGCATCAAAGCATTTAAACTTCCTGCTGATCCTCCCATAATTACTAATCTGCAGTTTGAAATTATTTTACTTTCCTCCATATTTTCTCTTTTTCAAACTGTTTGTATTTGCCCGGAGAAATAGAATATTTTATGGTTTCTTTTGTGCCTAAGGCCAGAAACCCTAAAACAGCTAAACTTTCGTCAAATAAATTAATTACTCTTTTTTGGAGATCATTATCAAAATAAATTAAAACATTGCGGCACAAAATCATATCAAACTCATTAAATGAGGTGTCTGAAACTAAATTGTGCTGCGAATAGACCATTCTTTGTGACAATTCTTCGTTGAATTTTGCGATTCCGTAATTGGCAGTATAATAACTCGAAAAGTCTTCCTGTCCTCCTGCATCACGGTAATTCTGCGAATATTCTTTCATCATTCTAAGAGGGAAAATTCCTTTTTTGGCTGTGTCTAAAACGGTTGCATTAATATCTGTTGCGTAAATTAAGGATTTGTGCAGCAAACCCGCTTCTTTAAGCATTATGGCCATAGAATAAACTTCTTCGCCTGTAGAACAGCCGGCATGCCACAACCTTATAAAAGGTTTTGTACCTAATAAGGGTAAAATATCCTTTCGTAAAATGGAATAAAAGGCCGGATCGCGAAACATTTCAGTAACATTTACTGTAATTTCATCGACCATTCTTTTGTAATATTCAGGATCGTAACGGACTCTTGAAAGAAATTCATGAAAATGATTGAATCCATCTAATTGATAGACTCTATTTACACGTCTTTTTAAAGAAGCTCTGGAATAGCTCCCAAAATCAAAACCATAATATTCGTACACCTCATTGATAAGCGTTTCTAACTCAATATCTTCAATCATACTTCATTCAAATTTTGCTTAAAATAAGCAGTAACTTATCAACATCAACCGGTTTCGAGATATAATCATCTGCGCCTGCTTCTAAACATTTTTCCTTGTCGCCTGTCATTGCCTGAGCTGTAACCGCAATAACAAAAATCGATTTTCTTGACGGAATGTCTTTTATTAAGGGAATGGCATCATAACCGTCCATTTCCGGCATCATCATATCCAGCAAAACGGCGTCAATAATTTCATCAGATTTCAATAGTTTTATTGCATCTTCGGCATTGGTGCAAGACAAGCAATCGTAGGATCTAACACGTAAAGTGTGCGTTAACGCAAAAATATTTCTAGGATCGTCGTCTACAATTAAAAGTCGTTTTTTACTCATAATTTGTTCTTATATTTTTTTTGCCGCAGATTTCACAGATTAAAGGGATTTCTAATTATAATTAAATCTGTATTATTTAAATCACAGTACTTCAATTTTTTAAATCTTTTTAATCTGTGAAATCTCTGGTCAAACTACTTACACTTTGTCAATATATTATACTTTATCATAAAGCCAAACTCGCAATAATGATAAAAGCTGATCTACATCTACTGGTTTGGTTATATAATCTGATGCTCCGGCTTTGATACATTTTTCTCTGTCTCCTGTCATTGCTTTTGCTGTTACGGCAATAACGGGCAGATTCAGGAATTTAGGATTGGCACGTATTTTCTCGGCAGTTTCATAACCGTCCATGTGCGGCATCATCATGTCTAACAAAACCACATCGGTATCTGGGTTTTCGCTTAAAACCTTAATAGCATCATTTCCATCAAATGCGGTAATAATGGTCATTTTAAACACTTCCAGAGCTTTTGTAAGCGAATAAATGTTACGAACATCATCGTCTACAATAAGCACTTTTTTATCGTGCAGGATATTGTTTAGTAAATTTAGCTTTTTATATCCTTCTTTTTTGTCTTTTCCTTCTTTTTTATCTTCTACTAAATGCAGGAAAAGCGAAACTTCGTCCAGCATTCTTTGATACGAATGTGCAGTTTTCACGATAATAGAATCGGCGTATTTCTTAATTTTCACCTCTTCTTTCAGCGATAAACTTTTTCCTGTAAAGACAATTACAGGCAGATTTTCTAATCCAGGGCTTTTCTTAACCCCGTCGAGAATCTGGTAAGCCTGTTTATCCGGAATTCCCATATCAAGAATCACACAGTCTACTTCGGCTTTATTTAATGCCTGTAACCCTTCTGAAACTTCACTTTTAATTTCAGAATTAATGTTATACGTTTCTAAGAAATAAGACAGTGCTTTGGCGTGCTTTGGGTTATCTTCGATAATTAAAACCTTTTGTGCCTCTCTATTAATAATATGTTCGATTCTTAAAAATACATCCGGAATTTTTTCAAAAGCTACCGGTTTATCTAAGAAATCAACCGCGCCTTTTAATAAACTTTCCTGTTTCAGTTTATGTGATGACATAATATGAACCGGAATATGTTTGGTTTCGGAGTGGTTTTTTAGTTCTTCTAAAACTTCCCAGCCGCTTTTTACAGGAAGTTCAATATCCAGTAAAACTCCAACGGGTTTATACAGCAAAGTAAAGTTTAGAGCATAATCGCCTCGAACGGCTACAACTCCTTTATATCCTTTGTTTCGTGTAAATGCCAAAAGCGATTTGGCAAAATTAATATCGTCTTCAACAATTAAAATTACTTTATCTCCTTGTACAATGATGTCTCTGTCATCATCGATTTCGTCTGGAATAAGGGCACTTATGTATTTTTTGGACGGTGCGCTTGTTTCTGGTTCTGGTTCTAATTCTACAAATTCTGTAGGCGGAATTTTATCTACATTCACTTTATTCAAACTGGAACCATAAACCGGAAGACATAATGTAAAAGTACTTCCTTCGTTAACTTTACTATGCAGAATGATTTCTCCTCTCAGCAATTTAGCCAATTCCCTGCTTATCGAAAGTCCTAAACCTGTTCCGCCGTATTTGCGTTTTGTAGAACCATCGGCTTGTTGAAATGCCTCAAAAACGAGCGGCTGTTTTTCCAGCGGAATTCCAATTCCGGTATCTTTTACAATGAAACAAATAATTTTATCATCATCGGTATTGATTTTAATTTCGAGTGTAACTTTTCCTTTTTCAGTAAATTTAATCGCATTCGAAATCAGGTTTTTCAGAATTTGTTCTAAACGCATTTTGTCAGTTTTAATGACAATTGGCGCTTCTTTCGAAATAATTTCAAACTCAATTCCTTTTTCTTTTGCAACGAGATTAAACAAGTTCCAAAGTGCGTCTGTTATTTCTTTGGTCGAAACATCTAAAAACTCCAGTTCCATTTTACCGGCTTCTATTTTAGATAAATCCAGAATTTCATCAATTAAACCTAATAAACTATTTCCAGAACTCTGAATTACTTTTGCAAACTCAATTTCTTCATTGTTCATGCTTTGGTTATTATTTTCAGATAATAATCGGCTTAAAAGCAAGATCGAATTCAAAGGCGTTCTTAGCTCATGCGACATATTAGCCAAAAACTCCGATTTGTAACGTGTAGTTAATTCCAATGCCTCGGATTTCTTCTGGATTTCGTTGTTTTTTTCTTCCAATAAAACACTTCTTTCCGAAAGTTCTTCGTTGGTTTGTTCCAGTTCTTCCTGCTGTACTCTTAATTCTTCCTCCGAAGCCTGCAGTTTTTCGGTCTGTGCTTCTAATTCGGCATTAATGGCTTCCAATTCACTGTGCTGTACCTGAAGTTCTTCTGACTGTGATTTGGTTTCCTCCAGAAGTTCCAAAACTCTTTTTCTGTTTTGGGTTGATTTTAATGCAATTCCAATATTATTGGCAACCGTTTTTAAGAACTCTAAATGCAGCTCAGAAAAACCATAAATGCTGGCCAATTCAACCGCACCTTCAATTCTGTTATCTAACAACGGAACCGCTACAACATGAGTTGGTTTAATTTGCCCTAAAGCATAATTTATTTGAATATCGTCTGCCGATAAGGTTTTCAATTCCAGCATTTTTCCGGATGTAATCGCCTGACCAATTAAACCCTCGCCTTTTTGAATGCGTTCGCGGTTTTTACTTGGTATATAGCTGTATCCACCTGAAACTATTAATTCGTTTTCTTCCAAAACATATAAAACCCCAGCGCTGCTATTAGTATACTGGCATAAAAACTCGATAATATCTTTTGAAAGTTTCTGCAGTGATTTTTCGCCCAGCATGGCATTATTTAATTCGGCAACACCGGTTTGAAGCCATTCTTTCTGCGACAACAGATCGAAAGAGTTTTTAAGAGAAACTCCCATATTGTTCAGTGATTCTCCAACGCTTCCAAGAGCATCTGCTTTTGTATCGTCTACGCGAATATCATAATTGCCTTTTGAAATATTACCCGCAATGGTACTGATTGCTTCAATTCTCTGTGCTGTTTCGACATCTTTTTTCTCCAATTCCCTTTGCAATGCCGAACGCTCATTATAATCTTTTAAAATTCTGATTAAGAAAACAATCGAAATAATAAAGGCGATGAAAAAAGCAACCACAATTAAAATCAAACTGTAAGTTCCATAACGTTCTGAATTTGAGTTGCGCTCTTCCAGAAGTTTTTGCTCTGTATTTTCTATTTTTTTGATAAGCGCACGGATATCGTTCATCATGATTCTGCCTTCGTTTAAGTCGAAGATCAGTGTTTCCTTATTTAAACGCTTTTTAACGATTTGATTGTTCAGGTATTTAAAAAATCCCGAACGTTTCGAACGTAATTCGCTTAGTAGTTTTTGCTGCGGAGGATTATCTGCCGTGAGCTCTTCGAGCTTATCAAAATAAGTATTAGATTTGGCTTCAGATTCATTAAATCGGTCTACAAATTGTTCGTCTCCCGTTAATAAATAACCTCTCATGCTGGTTTGGGCTTCTGTAATAATAGCCGAACCTTCGTTTAGGTTATAAATAACATCCTGAGTATGATTGACCCAAAAGTTGCTGTTTAATAAACTTTTAATGCTCACAAACGACGCAACAGAACTAATAGTCAACACAAATAGTGAAACTAATGAACTAATCAGCAGATTTCTTTTAAAGTTACCATTCATATTTTATAAATTATATTTTTTCGTATTTTAAAGGAAGGATAATAATAAAACTTGCGCCCTTACCTACTTCACTTCTGGCTGTTATTAATCCGTTATGTTTTTCTATGATTTTTTTGGCAATTGCTAGCCCAATTCCGGTTCCTTCATAGGTTTGGCGGTCGTTTAAGCTCTGGAAAATAATAAAAATACGATCCAGATAAATTTCATCAAAACCAATTCCGTTGTCTTTTACGATAATGCGGCAGAATTTCCCTTCCGGGGAAACTGGACTGTCAAAAGACTTGTTGGCTATTAATTCAGATGTTATTTCTATTAAAGGAGGGCCGTTTGTACCCGAGAATTTAAGCGCGTTTCCAATCAAATTTTGAAAAACCTGTCTCAGCTGACTTGGAATACTGTCTATTGTGGGGAGCTCTGTAGTTTTAACAGTGGCATTTTTTCTTTCAATTAAATAATCAAAATCCGAAAGCACTTCCTGTAAAACCTCATTAAGATCTGTAACTTCTGGTTTTACCTGCGCCGATAAACGCGAATAAGCCAGCAGATCTGTAATTAAAGTCTGCATTCTCTCTGCCGATTTAATCGTTCTGTCGACATAATCGATTCCCTTTGCATCGGTCGTTAAATAAAGCTCTTTGATTATTTTAATGAAAATCTGAATCTTTCGTATAGGTTCATTCAAATCGTGCGATACCACCCAGGCAAACTGCTGTAATTCGTGGTTTTTCATCTCTAATTCCTCGTTTTTTAAAACCAGTTCTCTGGTTCTTTCGGCGATTTTAATTTCGAGATTATCTTGTGCCTCTTTTCTAATTTTAATTTCTTTAGAAAGAAGGTCTTTTATGCCTTTTAATTCGTTTTGCTGTTCGTAAATCTTAATAAACGTTTTTACTTTAAGCATCAGCAAATCAGTATCTACTGGTTTTGTAATGTATTCAACGGCTCCGGTTTCGTATCCTTTAAAAATGTATTTTTTTTCAATGTTTAATGCTGAAAGAAAAATAACGGGAATATCTTTGGTCCTTTTATTTCCGGAAAGGATTTTAACGACTTCAAAGCCGTCAAGTCCCGGCATTTGAACGTCCATTATAATAAGACAATAAGACGTTTTTAATATCTTTTTCAGGGCTTCTTCACCAGATTCGGCGGTATCTACATCAATATTGTGCAATTCTAATGTTTTCTTTAAGGCAATAATATTTGCCTTTATATCATCTACAATTAATACCATGCTGTAGTGGGGAATAAAGCGTTAAGAATTAAAAAATATACTAAAAAACTCGTTTTCAGACTATCATTTTGAACATCTGATCCTATTCAAAATTACGGTCAAAACTCCCAAATTTATAAAATTAAACTACAAAGCACTTTTATTCAAAGTCAATTTCGTTACATAATTCCCATGTTGGTAAACTAACTTCAATTGTATCAATGATTCACATTATATAGTAAAAAACTTAAAAATAAACTTCTTCTTAAAAACATAGTTATTTTCTTTCTTTTTATTGCCTTTTAATTCTTTTGGGGTAATCTTAAATTTGTTACAGCTGCTGTTTTAGCTCTAAACGGGGTAATTTTAAGAGTTAATCAATGCTTTAAATTATTATTGTTATGAAAAAGCCTAAAACATTCCCCGAACAAAAACAAGAACTCCCTGGAAACGAACATAAAATGAATCCCGAACCGGAAATCATAAGAGAAAACTACACCGGGAGCGGAAAATTATTGGGAAAAACTGCTTTTATTACCGGCGGAGACAGCGGTATTGGCCGAAGCGCAGCCGTTCACTTTGCCCGTGAAGGCGCTAATGTTGCCATTGTGTATTTGAAAGAAGATAAAGATGCCAAAGAAACCAAAGCCATGATCGAAAAAGAAGGACAGCAATGCCTGATTATAAGCGGTGATTTAAAGGACGAGAAATTTTGCAAAAGCGCCGTTAAACAATGTATTACCACCTTTAAAACCATAAATGTGCTGGTGAATAATGCTGCGATTCAGTTTCCGCAAACCGAATTGGAAAAAATAACCACAGTACAGCTTCATAAAACATTTGAAACTAATATTTATCCGTATTTTTATATTACAAAAGCCGTGTTGCCGTATTTAAAAGAAGGCGATACTATTATCAATACAAGTTCTGTAACTGCCTATCGGGGCAGTGAGCATTTAGTGGATTACGCCAGTACAAAAGGCGCTATTGTCAGTTTTACAAGATCATTATCGACGATGCTGGCCAAAAGAAAAATCAGGGTAAACGGTGTTGCACCAGGTCCAATCTGGACGCCTTTGATTGTAGCGAGTTTCGATAAACTATCCGATTTTGGAAAAGACAATCCAATGGAAAGAGCTGGACAACCCTCTGAAGTCGGCCCTGCTTATGTGTTTCTGGCATGTGAAGACAGCAGTTATATCACCGGGCAGTTTATTCATATTAATGGTGGTGAATTGGTAGGAAGTTAAAACTTCCAGGCGCTAAGTTTCTAAGCTACTGAGGGACTAAGGTTTTGGCACACGGATTTTACAGATTTAAAACAGATTGCTTTTGTGTTCTTTGCGTAAATCTTTGCGTCCTTACGGTTAATAAAAACTTAAAACAAAAAATCCGCGCAAACCAGTATCATCTGCAAAACCCGTGGGCTTAAAAAAACTTAGTCCCTCAGCATCTCAGAACCTTAGCAACTCTAAAAAAAATGAACTACATTGACATCATAGGGCTTTTTGCAGGAACTTGTGTTACGATTTCTGTGCCTCCCCAAATTTATAAGGTTTGGAAAACCAAGAAAGTAAAAGACATTTCGCTTAAAACTTTCGGGATTCTGACTTTCGGAATTTTGGTGTGGGTGATTTATGGAATTTTAAAAGAAGACCTTCCTATCATTATTACCAACAGCGTTTCCTTATGCCTCAACTTACTTATGGTTTATTTTATTATTTATTACGAGAAAGAGTAATTTGAGGTTCTAAGGTTCTGAGATACTAAGGTTCTTAGTATCTCAGAACCTTAAAATAAACCCGTTTAATCCGCCCAATCCGCGGGCTATAAGAAACCTCATAACCTTAGTCCCTTAGCCCCTCAGCAACTTAAATAAAAAAACAGCCCTTTAGGAAAGCTGTTTTTTTCGTAATAGTAGTTAATATATAATGCTTGTTAGCTAGCTAATTTTTGGTTGTATGGTTTAAACGACCAGTGATGTCTCGTTCTGAAAAGTTTTGCTGAAGCTATTAATTCAGAAAAATTCAGGGTTGAGATTCTTTTTATTTCGTTTATCTGCTTGATGGCGATGTTTACAACAGGATCAAATGTTTTTAAGTAATTGAAACTGTGCTGCTCTACCTCCATCTCTACAATGGTTTTTAAAATGCTTTTTTTAAGCAGTGTGCCTACAATTCCTTTTTGTGGTACTGTTTTGTATTCGCGTATCTTTTCGGCTATTTTTGAGTTTTCTTTTCCAATATAAATGTAATTGCCCGAATCGTTTGTAAAACGTTGTTTTACCTGCGAAATCAAATCTGTATTTTTGTTTTCGATGGTTGGAATTCCCAATAACGTAAACTGAATGCGTTTATGACTTTCGAAGTATAAAACACTATTTATAACCGATGAATTATTCAATACAGCCGACTGGTTGGTATGCATTACTTTTCTTTCCCCATTGGCACCAAAACTATGACTTACGTTTCCTCTTTCACAATACACAAAAAATACAGGCGCTGATTGAAACGATTCAATACTTAAACTAACTTCCTCGCTAAACTCAAGATCAAAATGCATAAAAAGCGTTTTGTCGTCAAAACGGGTTGCTTTTATAGCCCCTTTTGTCCATTTTGACTGAATATTCAAATTATATTCGTTGTTTTTAGCAGTAAGTTTTCCGCTGAAACTCTCCTTTAGATCGTTAAAAACGGCATCAAATTCTCCTGTATTTATGTAAAGTTTTCTCATTTTGGTTTGGTTTAAAAAAAGTTATTCGTACTTATTTACGTACAAAACTGATTTTTGGTTTTTATCTCATTTTGCTTAAACCAAATTTCGTACTTATTATAAATCAAACCCTTATACAATTTCAATCAGAAATTTCATAATTTTTACTTAGGTAAGGGACAAAGGTTCAAAGGGACAGAGGGACATAGGGACATAGGGACAAAGTTGAAAACCTCTGAACCTCTGAACCTTTGCTGCTTTGAACCTTTGAACCTCAAAAAAAAAAAAACAGCTGCCCCAGAATAAATTCTGGAACAACTGCTCCTCAGCAAAATAAAAATACTTATCTATTTTATTTATGTAAGTTCACTGATATCAGCGTTTTTAGAATAATTCTTTTTCGGAATATCCTTAAAAAACTCGGCTTCTTCTAAATCTGCTGTTGGGCCGTATCCTAGTAAATGCGTTCCTTTTTGCTGATCTTTAGTTTCAATAACATATAAGATCGACATATCATCCGGATCGCTCATACCTTCGTAACGATGGTGCGCGACGATAAAAATTTCGTCGGGCTGATAAGCATATTTAGTTTCTGCATCTATAAGACAGCCTTGATCGAATAAATAATTCTTAATGTAGCCTTCGTCTTGATATTTCTTTATATAGTCGGTTTCGTGTTTCTGCTCTTTTTTCATGATCCTATGCATTAAGATTGTTAGTAATCTTTGTTTATTCAAATTTCATCATTAAAACCAAGGAAAATTAACTCAATAGATTTTAATGTTACCTCATTCAAAAAAGCACAGAATTCAATGTTTATTTTTTATTAATTTTAAAATTCTCTAATACATATATGGGATAAAGTACTATATTTATTACATAAATTTTATTGTTTTAACTGAGACAAAAACAAATTTTAATGAACAATACAAATCATGATTTCCTTGCCAAAGGAGGCGAAATGGGTGCAATGACACGTGCCAAAGACTGGAGCAAAACTGCTGTTGGTGCAGTTGAGACCTGGCCTCAAAGCCTGCGCACTACACTTGGAATTCTTCTAAATTCAAAGTTTCCCATGTTTTTATTCTGGGGACCGGAGCATATCTGCTTTTACAATGATGCTTATCGCCCTAGTCTTGGAAACGATGGTAAGCATCCCAATATATTAGGACAAAAAGGTGCCGAATACTGGCCGGAAATCTGGGATTTTATTGGTCCGCTGATTGATCAGGTTTTAACCGAAGGCGAAGCAACCTGGCACGAAGATTTACTGCTTCCTATTTACAGAAACGGAAAAATGGAAGACGTTTACTGGACTTTCAGCTACAGCCCTGTTACCAATGATGACGGGCAGACCGCCGGAGTTTTGGTAATCTGCAATGAAACTACTGATAAAGTAAACATTCGTAAAAAATTAGAAAACAGCAACGAACGCTATCGCAACAATATTTTACAGACTCCAAATGCAATGTGCATTTTTAGAGGCCCTGATTATGTGGTTGAAATTGCCAACGAACTAATGCTGGAAATCTGGGAGCGAAAAGAACATGAGGTATTTAATAAACCTATTTTTGAATCACTTCCTGAAGTTACGGGACAAGGTTTGGAGGATATTCTTTTAAACGTTTACACTACGGGTGAAAGGTTTACTGCCAATGAACTACCGGTAAAACTGACCCGAAATGGCAAAATTGTCGATACTTTTATAAACGTTGTTTACGAAGCCTTAAAAGAACCCGACGGAACAATATCTGGAATTGTCGCCATTGCAAATGATGTTACTATTGAAGTAAACGCACGCGATGCTATCAAAGAAAGTGAAAAGAGATTTAGAAACATCGTTCGCCAGGTACCACTTGCTATTGCTATAGTTAAGGGCGAGGATCTGGTGGTTGAAATGGTTAATGCAACATACTTGCAAATCGTAGATAAAACAGAAAAAGAGATACTTTCTAAACCTGTTTTTGCTTCAGTTCCTGAGGCCAGGGAAAAGGTATATCCACTTCTTGCAAAAGTGTACGAAACTGGAATTCCTTATGCTGCAAACGAATTCTTGGTCAATTTAAACCGATACGGCAAACAGGAAGATTGTTATTTTAATTTGGTTTTTCATCCGCTGCGGGAAGAAAATGACGTTGTAACAGGCGTTATTATCGTATGTGATGAAGTAACCGAATCTGTAAAAACGAAATATTTTCTAGCCGAAAGTGAAAAAGCTTTTAGAAACCTTGTGATGCAGTCGCCTATCGCAATGACCATTTTTAAAACAGAAAACTATATTATCGAGCTGGCTAATACGACTATGCTCAACGACATTTGGCAGAAAAAGCCAGAAGAAGTAATTGGAAAACCGGCATTAGAAGTGTTTCCTGAGCTCTTAAATCAAAAATACCCGCAGCTGCTAAGTGAAGTACTGCATAACGGGAAAACGATCCGGGAAAACGAATCTGAAGCGTTTATCGATATAAACGGAAAATTAGAACAGTTTTATCTCGATTATGAATATACACCGTTGTTTGAAAAAAACGGCGAAATAACATCGATTATGATAACCGTAAATGATGTTACGGAGAAAGTCGATGCTCGCAAAAAAGTTGAAGATGCCGAGGAAAGAGCACGTTTGGCCTCTGAAATTGCCGAAATTGTAACCTGGGACTTAAATGTGGAGACTCAGGAATTAATATATTCTGATAATCTGCCTAAGCTTTTTGGTCTTCCAGAGAATATAAAAATCTCGCGCCCTCAGATTTTATCCCGCGTTTTAGAGGAAGATCTTGAAATTATAGAAAAAGCTAACATAATCGCCTTAGAAACTAGTATCTACAAATACGAAGTTCGCATTACAAAATCAGATAATTCGATTGCATGGATCAGGGTTCATGGCAAAATATTTTTTGATGAATTGAAAAGCCCTGTCAAAATGCTTGGAACGGTAATGGATATTACGGACGAAAAGAACCGACAGGAAATTTTGATGAAAAGTGAGGAAAAATTCAGGGTTCTGGCCGACTCGATGCCGCAGTTTGTATGGACGAGCGATGCCATGGGAAATGTCGATTATTTCAATCAGTCGCTGTATGATTTTACCGGAATTTCTAAAGATGAAGTAGATAAAAATGGATGGCTTCAATTTATACATCCTGATGATCGCGAAGCCAATGTGAACCGCTGGATGGAGTCTATAAAAACGGGAGAAGAGTATTTATTCGAAAACCGTTTTCGTCGTTATGATGGAAAATACCGCTGGCAACTGAGCCGCGCAATTCCGCAGAAAGACGCTGAAGGAAAGATTCAAATGTGGGTTGGTACAAGTACTGATATTCAAGATCAAAGAGATTTTACAGATCAGCTTGCAAAACAGGTTCGGGATCGTACAGAAGAACTCGAAATTAAAAATAGAGACTTGATTAATATGAATATTGAGCTACAGTCTTTTGCTTATATATCGAGTCATGATTTGCAGGAACCGCTTCGAAAAATTCAGACTTTTGCCAGCCGTCTGGCTGAGTTGGACGACCAGAATATTTCGGCGAAAGCCAAAACTTATCTGGAGCGAATTGAAGTTTCGGCAAAGAGAATGCAGACGCTTATACAGGATCTTCTCACCTATTCCAGAACCAATTCGGCCGAAAGAATTTTTGTAAAAACCAACCTCGACGAAATTGTAGAAGAAGTAATGATGGATTTTTCGGAACGTATTGAAGAAAAAAACGCCGTTATTGATCTTCATCCTTTAGGAATTGTTACAGTTATGCCTTTTCAATTCAGACAGTTATTACACAACTTAATTGGAAATGCTTTAAAATTTTCCAGAAAAGACATTCCGCCTCATATTGAAATTAAATGTAGAAGAGTTTCAGGAAAAAAGCTGAAATTTAAAGCCGATTATCCTAATAAAACCTATTTCTGCCTAAAAGTTACAGACAACGGAATTGGTTTTGATAACGAATACAAAGACCGTATTTTTGAAGTTTTTCAGAGATTAAACACTGAAAGTGAGTTCTCTGGAACCGGAATTGGCCTGGCAATTGTAAAAAAGATTGTCGAAAACCATAAAGGAATCATTAAAGCACGCAGTAAAAAAGATGAAGGCGCCACTTTTAAAATTTATATACCAGAACTATAAAAAAAAACACCAAACTCATTTTAGTAAATAAGTTTGGTGTTTTTTCTACATCAAAAATGTAATTAAATTTTATATACAAAAGTCTTCCTATCGGGAACAAACTCTTTCCAATTGATTGTAAGGGAATGCTCAATCGATTTTATTATATCCTTCATTAAAACTGGCTTGGTAATGAAATAATTAGCCCCTAAATTGAGGCATTTCTCGATAATACTGGGCTCATTTGAAGTCGAAAAAATGATAACGGGTATATCGCTATTCTCTTTTGAACCTTTGAGTTCGTTTAAAACATCAAAACCATTTTTTCCGGGCATGTTTAAGTCTAAAAAAATAACGCTCGGCGTAGGCGGCGGATGGTGAATGGCGTTCAATAATTTTTCCCCGCCCGAATAAGTCTGGAGATTTATTTCTTTAGATAATGACTCGACTGCATCTGTAAATATGCTTAAATCGTCTTCGTCATCATCAGTGTAGAAAATTGTGAAGTTTTTCATATGATCTTTGGGATAAAACTATTTTCTCAAAGATAGCGTAATTTGTACAATTTCTAACATTTTGTTTAAAAATTCTCACAAAAACAACCATTGAAATATAATAATTTTAAAATATAATTCTGTAAGCCAATCAGTTGTAAAAATCTCAATTTTGTTATGATATATTTTCAGATATCACAAATAAGCTATTTATTAAACTATTAAATATAAAGCCATGGGAGATCATAAAGACCTTACAGACAATTTAGCAGCCGATAAAATAAAAGAATTGGCAGAGAACATAAAAACATGCATGTTTTGCACTTACAACAGCGACAGATTGCAATCGCGGCCAATGTCGGTTCAAAAAGTAGACGATTTAGGCCGTCTTTGGTTCTTATCAGACCGAAACAGCAGCCAAAACGCCGAAATCACCCTTAACCCTCAAGTTGAGTTATTTTTTGCAGAACCGCACGATAAATTCTTAACCCTGCACGGCACAGCCACAATTTCTTATGATCGCGAAACCATCAAGGAATTATACGACCCGATTGTAAAAGTATGGATGCCGGGAGGTGTAGACGACCCGAATTTAAGCGTAATCAGCGTTGTACCCGAAGATGGTTATTACTGGAACAATAAACACGGAAAAATGGTTGCTATTGCAAAAATGGCTACTGCCCTTGTAACCGGTAAAACCATGGATGATGGTATTGAAGGAAATTTGAAGTTATAGTTATTTAAACCGCAAAGATTTTTTAACCGCAAAGAGCGCAAAGAAAAAAACGCAAAGCACGCAAAGAAATTAATACTTAGCGAACTTTGCGTAAACCTTTGCGCTCTTTGCGGTTAAATCACAACTAATTTCTTCATTTCCAAAGCATTCAAAATTCCTGCTTCGCTTGCGGTATTATTAAAATATATAAATCCTGATTTACAATTAGTTTTGTTCTTTATATCAAGTAATTCTTTAGATGAATAACTAGAATAAAACATCTTAGGAATTCCGTGTAAACGAATATAAATAAGCGGAAAATCTTTGAAAATTGTCTGCGGTAATTGTGGGTGGCTTACACTGCAAAACGTGACATTATTTTCTAAAAAAGCATTCCAAACAGTATCATTCCACCAGGATTCATGGCGAAATTCAATTACATTTTGAAATTTCAAATCCAAATTTTTAATAATATGCTGTAATCTATCAAAAGTAAAAGAATAACTGGGCGGAAATTGAAATAATACGCATCCTAATTTTTCTTTTAATCCCGTTTTACAAACCTTATAAAATTCTGAAATTAAGTTTTCGCAGTCCTGAAATTTTTTAATATGTGTGATTTCTTTGGGTGCTTTTACCGAAAATAAAAAATTTTCCGGCGCTTTTTTGTACCAGTTTTCGAAGATTTTAACCGTCGGAAACTTATAAAAGCTTCCGTTGAACTCATACGTGCTAAAGTACTGGCAATAAAACTCAAACATACCCGAAGCTGTCAGATTGTCAGGGTAGAAAATTCCCTTCCAATACCGATTATTGTAGCTCGAGCATCCTATTAAAATTTCATTTTTCATAAGTGAAGCTGTTGGCAGTTTGTACAGAAAAAACTTCGTCGGTTTTTCTTCCCTGTTGGTTTCTTAACGAAAGGCAGATTGCATCTTTTGCATTCTTTTTGTGCATAAGCCAGCCAATGTTTTTTGAGTTCGAATTTCTTTTTCCAATACAAAAATTCAAAACTGTAAATCGAACATTCGGCGATAAGCTCATCAATTTTTTCATGCGGAATTTTACCAACCAAAGATTCAGGATGAATAAAACATCGGTACAAAACTTCGTTTTTGATAATATTCCCTACTCCCGAAAATATATTCTGCTCTAAAATGGCATCGCAGATTTTTTCATTCGGAATTTTATCCAGGCTCATTTTTGCTTTTTTGGGATTCCAGTTTTCATTTAAAACATCTTCGCTCCAATCGTAATATTGATTTATGGAACCTTCTAAAACTTTTACTGAACAGGTATAAAAGTTGATTTCTCCACTTGAAAAACCTAAATGCAACCTTGGTGCAGTTTCCTTGTGTTCGTTAATTTTATACGTTCCAAACATCATCAAATGAATCTTGATGGTAAAATCTTCAAAACAAATTAAAAAATGCTTTCCCCAGGTTTTAAAAGATAAGATCGTCTTATCTCTCAAACGCTCGAGATCGATACTCGAATTTCCAGAAACTTCGATTACTTTTTTACCTGCAAATTGCTGTGCTTCTTCTTTTAAAATCAATATTGACGGACCTTCGGGCATAACTTTTATTTTAAATTTTTAATGAAAAAAAAGTGCAGTTTTTAAAGACTGCACTTTCAATTTGATATTTTCAATCTTACTCTAACTCTGCTGCCTCAAGATTTACGGCGTTTACAGCCACTTCTGTCAGTAGTTTATCGGCTCCTTTTTCTTCATCGAGCGTCTGCTCCAGTAAAGTCACAGCTTCTTCATAACCCAGCGTTTCGGCAAATTGTCTCAGCGTTCCATAAGTCGCGATTTCATAATGCTCTATTTTCTGGCTTGCGGCGATAATTCCGGCATCACGAACAACGCCAATTTCGGTTTCTTCCAAAATTCCTTTTCCTTCTTCGATTAAACCTTCCATTGCATCGCATTTTTTGGCAGTTGCTTTTTTGCCAATAAGTTCAAAAACCTTTTCTAAACGGGTTATTTGTTCTTCAGTTTCGATCAGATGGCCGTTTATGGCATCAATAAGTTCCGGCGAAGTTGCGTTTTTCGCCATTACCGGCAGCGCTTTTATCAACGCTTTCTCTGCCCAATAAATATCTTTAAGGCTGTCTTCAAATAATTCTGCTAAACCCGTTGCTGCGTTTGATTTTGGTTTTGTAACTCCTTTTGCAACAGTTTGCTTTGGAGCGGCTTTCTTTGTTGTAGTTTCCTTCTTACTATCTGTAGTCTTCATGGTAATATTTTTTTAGTGATTAATATTTTATAAAATTACCGAGTTGATTAGCTGTGAGGTTATATGATTCGGGAATTAAATTGTATTCTAAACATCTGTTAATTATACAATTACACACATTAATTTTATAAAGAAATCTTAACCATTCAGGATTAGATTTGTATCTATAACTATTTAAAATAAAACATCATGAATACTACAGATAAAAAAAACAGCACTTTTCCCAGAGATCCGGGAAATCCAAATACAGAAGACAGAAATACGGTTATGAACGAAGATCTTTATGATTTAAATACACAAGAAACTCAAAACAGCCGCGCAGAAGACGCAGAGCGTGGCTATACGGTGCGAAATGGTCATAACCCTAACAAACCTAATCCCGATGAGAGATCGGGGCTCTACGACGACGATTTGAATGATTTAGATGATGATTTCCATACAGACAGAGATTTGGAAGACAATAATGACGAAATTTACGAAGTTGTACTCGAAGAAGAAGATGAGAATCTCGACGATGAAGAAGATGAAGAATACATCGAGGAAGATTTAGATGAAGAAGTAGAAAATGACGAATTTGACAATCCGGCTGATACTTTTGAAAACGATTTTACCGAAACTGAGGACGGTTTAAAAGATATTGACGATGAAGAGGAAGATGAAGAAGACAGCGAATACATAGAAGATGATGTTCAGGAAGATGATGATGACGACTTCATCGAGGAGGATAAAAGAAGATTGTAACTTAAAAATGAAACAAAAAAGCCGTTAAGAATTGAACTTAACGGCTTTTTTATGCGATTTAAAACGCTAATCGCCAATTTTTTCTAAGACTGGAATGTCATCCATTTTTTGTAAACGTTCTACTAATCCGGTTCTGGCTTCGGTTAATTCCTTTTCGGCTTTGCCTAATTCTATATACCACTCCTCTTTTCCAGTTTTCGAATTTTCTATTTTTCGCATGATTTCGTAAATTTCACCTTCGGCTTCCATGACTTTCAAGCGTTTGTAATATGTCAAACTTTCGGTCATGTGGGCAAGCGCAATCATGGCGGTTAAAAACGGATGATTGTTGGTTACGTTTACATCTTTTATTTTTCCGTGCTCGAGTTCTACTTTCAAAGCAAAAGCAAATTCCTCCATATTAAAATCGGCATGTTTGCTTTTAGGGTTTAAATAAGCTTTTATAGCTTCGACATTATTCATGGTCGAAAGATCGACTTGTGTATGTTTGCTGTCGAGTAAATCTTTGTACACCACATTGGCTACAGCCCTTGCCTCTGCCATTGTTGGATCGTTTTTAGGATTCTCGAAATCTCGTATCGACCAATCCCAGTTTTCAGGATGTACAGGTTTGATGTATTTTTCGCAAAAATCTGTTACATCATTTTTTAAACTTACCATTTCATCCTCTCTTTTGATGTAAACATCCTGGTAAGCACCACTTTTAGTTCCCATAATTTGATATTTTTAAACAGATAAACGACACACTTACCGAGATAGATGTGTCGTTTTAATTTCGTTCTTATTTTACTGAATTCTTTGTGTTATACACTTCTTCGTCCGCTGATGAGCGAGATAATAAATAACACTAAGAAAATAAAAAATAAAATTTTTGCTATACTAGCGGCTCCAGCGGCAATGCCTCCAAAACCAAATATTCCCGCAATGATTGCCAGAATAATAAATATGACTGTCCAACGTAACATAATAATAGATTTTAGTTAATAACGATTTTGTTTGTTACTCAAATTTCCTGTTTTTTAAAGAGAAACATTAACTCTAAACAATTAATTAATAGCGTAATAAATGTCTTTTTACTGTAAATTGACCTGATAATTTTCTATCAGTTCTGAAAAGACGGTTTCACTGCGCGAAAAATATTTTTTGGTGCTTCGGCTCTTTTTGACTTTATCAAAATACGGCTGGATCGAACCATCTTCATAAGTTGAAACCAAGAGCGGATGAACGTAATAATTCTTGCAGACGTTTCTGGTATTTCCAAGTGCTTCTGCAGTGGCATCATAAGCCGAAACAATATTTTTTTTGATTTCTTTTCCGTCTGATGTAACGCCAAGTTCCATTAAACTTTCAAAGAATATAATTGAGGCTGCCCAGGTTCTAAAGTCTTTGGCACTAAAATATTCGCCCGAAATGGTGTGCAGATATTCATTTACCATATGACTGTCTAAAACCTTTCTTTCGCCGTTTTTGTCGTAATATTTAAAAACTTCCCATCCCGGAATTTCCTCGCAGCGGCTTACCAGTTTAATCAATTGTTTGTTTCTTGTGGTAATGGTGTGCTGTTTTCCTTTTTTTCCGATGAATTCAAAGCGAAGGGAATTTTTATTGATGTTGATGTGTCTTTTTCGCAAAGTCGAAAGTCCGTAAGATTTATTGTCTTTGGCGTACTTTTCATTTCCAATCCGGATATGAGTTTCTTCCATTAACCTGATTACTAATGCAATTACTTTCTCTTTCGACCACTCTTTTTGTTCTAAATCGATATCAACTTGTTTTCGTATGGAAGGAAGCTTTTGTCCGAATTCTGCGATTTTATAAAACTTGGTTTGATTGCGGATTAGGTTCCATTTTGGATGATACCGATATTGTTTTCTGTTTTTAACATCTAAACCTACTGCCTGCAAATGCCCGTTTGATAAATCCGAAATCTTGACATTTACCCAGGCCGGCGGCAAAACCAGACTATTAAAACGCTTTATTTCACTTTTTTGCTTAATACAACGTCCGTTTTTTTTATAAATAAAACCTTCTTCTCCCTGACATCTTTCAATTGGTAAGTTTTGATTGTTTACATAAACTAATTCCAATTTCTCCAACACCAAATGCGGTGTTTTAATCAATTGGTTCATTAGTTTTTGAGTTCTGGCAGTATTCATGGTTGTTTTAGTATTTTTAGCCACAGATGTCACAGATTCAAAAGATTTCTCTAACTCCTTTTACTCTTTCCGCATAATCTGCGAGAACCTGTGACATCTGTGGTTTTATTTTTAATTAGTTCGAAGTGATTTAATCAAACTTTTTTTGTTCATATAAGAACGTCCCGGAACTCCCACTTTTCTGGCTTGTTCATAGAGTTCTTCTTTTGTCCATTCTTCGTAAGGTTTTGCTCTTCCTCCTTTTTCTCCTGCATCTGGCGTATTGGCTATACGTGCGGATTTTTCTTTACTATATCCCTTTTTTAGCAGGGCTTCGTATTGTGCTTCATTTTTAATTCTTGGATCTGGCATGACTTAAAAATTTAGATTAATTGATTTATCTCTTATGGTATTTCAAAATTCATCAAAAAGAAGGATTTTTCTGTTATACAATTTTGCTTATAACTTTCATAATTAATTCATTAATGCTAATGGTTAATTGTTAATGGTTAATGGTTAATGGTTAATGGTGAATTGTTGATTGTGAATTGTGGATTCTAGATGCAGATTTGGCGCAATCTTCATTTCGAAGAACGAGACTCGAGCGATAGCGAACAGACGAAGTAAATCTTCGTAAGCTGCTCCGCAAAAATTGTGAACCATTATTAATGTAAAAGCAAAAATCCCATTCGTAAAACGAATGGGATTAAAAAAATAACTATTTAATTTAATTTATTTCTAATGGCAAGCATAATATCTTTATAATTTTCAAAATTATCTGGGGAAATTATTAAGCTTTTATTATTCTCCAATTTTAATACACTTACACTATAACCATCAGTCAGATCTCCAGACTTAGTTCTCATTCTGATTCTCTGCTTTTTTACACTAATAATCGATTTGAAAGGAATAGTTTGTTTTCTTCCAGATATAATTAGTGTTTTTTCGATTCCTGTCTCAGTAACAGTAAGCCTGAAAATTTCAAACAAATCTAATGCAGCATAGATTAGAAAAGTTAAAAATATAAATGCAACAAGTAAAAACGGATTTTTAAACAAAACTTCTCTATGTATTATATTATGCAATAAGACTAGAATTACATAAAAAAGAACAATTAGAAAAACGAAAAAACCAATTGCTATTCTAACCCAGAATAGTTTTCTAAATTTTGATTTAACCTGCATTTTTATTTATAAATGTTATATTTCCTTTTAACTTAAAAGTATAACGTAATAATTACCAAAAACGTGCTAATCCAAATGTGATAGACATAATCCCGCTAATTAAAATAATGAGATATACAAACTTCTTAATATCTGCGAGTTCTCGTCCTTCTTTCAAAATTAATTTTGTAAAACTCTTTGAGATTAAAGTTAAAACCGAAGTTAGAAAAAGCAAACCTAGCGCAATATTTATTCCGATTCCAAAATGAAAACCTTCAGATTCCTGATTAGCTAAAACTGGCAAAAAAGCTGACATCAAAAGTACATTCCAAACAATAAAAAACAACGTCGCAGCTGATTTCTTGATTGGGAATCCGCCTTGATCCTGTCTTTTCATAATTTCTAAATCTAAATCACTTATATGACTGTTTATATTCTCTAAAAAGCCCGTTTTTTCAATCTCGCTCAATACAAACTTTGGATCTTTAAATGTCCAAAATATTACTTCCTTATTGTATTTTTCAACACGATGAATAATTTTTATGCCATTTCCAATAACAGGAACCGATGTATAAAGTTTTAACTCGATTATATCCTTTGGCTGAAAAACTAAATTACCTGCAATTGAAGCATTTATTTTTAAACAATTTTTATCAACATATAAATCTGCAAAAGGATAACTCGCCTTTGCCATTCCAATTCTTGCTCCGCCTGTTAAGGTGAATTTTTCAGTCATTTTTATTTATGTTTCTTTTTTTAGATTTATTGCATTTTGATTAACGTATTCAGTACATTATATAATTGAACCTAACTCCAACTCATATTAATATATACTGTATTACCTTTTATTTTTACATGGCCTCCAGAAGATTTGAGATCTTTTGGATGTATTTCGTATTTTTTAGTTCCGTTTTCTATTTCAGGCTTAACATCTTTGAACCCTTTACTTTTTAAAATCCAATTTTTAATTTCAGATTCAGAACTCGTAAACTCAATAATGAACTGCCTGGTAAAAATACTTCCTCGTTTCTCCATATTAGTAATGTCTGCATCTTTTGGAAGTTTTTCTAATTTTCCCCAGCTTAAAGCAGCTTCAATTGCTTCTTCTCTATCCCAAGGCATAATAAAAGATGAAAAATAATTTAAGTAGAGAAAAGAAATCCCTAAAAACAACAACACTAAAAATATCTTAATTACTTTCATTTCACCTAATAATATAATTATTGAGCTAATATAAAACTTTTTCAAAACACTAATTAATTAACCGAGCATCCAAATCATATAACAATCTTTCAAAATCCTGTAAGTTATTCCTTTATCTTCTGAATAATTTTACATTATAACATTTAAACTATTAAATCATGAAAAAGTTACTATTAGCCAGTAAAGCCATTTTAGGAGCGGGACTTATTATTATATTCCTTCAGTCTTGTAAAAACGAAACGAAACAAGAAGACCCAAAAGAAGTAGCTGAAGATGCAAACGAAGCCAAATTTGACTCTATTGACAATAAAGAAGACGATTCAGAATTCTTAGTAGATCAGGCTGAAATTAATTTAGCTGAAATCGAAATTGGAAAACTGGCACAGCAAAAAGGAACTGATCCGGAAGTGAAAAAATTCGGAAAAATGCTGGTTGACGAGCATACTAAATCGGCATCTCAGGTAAGTGCCTTAGCAAAATCAAAAAACTTTACGCTGCCAACTTCGTTAACTGAAGAAGGTCAGGAAGAATATAAAAAATTAAACGAAAAATCAGGTTTGGATTTTGATAAAAAATTCGCAGATATGATGATCGACGGTCACCAAAAAGCTATCGACAAACTTCAAAAAGCTGCTAAAGATGCGCAGGATGAAGATATTAAGCTTTGGGCAACCAACAGTATTGCAGGTTTAACTTCGCATTTAGAACATGCTAAACTGCTGAAACAAAACCTTGACAAAAAGTAAAATAAATTTAATTGGTTATTATTTATTTTTAGATGCTGAGATGCTGAGATTCTAAGGTTCTAAGTAATAGAACTCCATAAGAACTCAAACTTTGCTAAAAAACCCCTTAAGAGTTGAATTGCTTAAGGGGTTTTGCTTTTTTAGGTACAGAGGTTCAAAGTGGCAAAGGTTCAAAGTTTTTTTTCCTTTGTTCCTTTGAGCCTCTGAACCTTTGCCACTTTGAACCTTATTTCCCCGCTATCTTCTGTAAATGTTCCGGATATCTGGATCCTTCGATTGTTATTTTTGAAGCAGCTTCATCGATTTCTGCAAGATCCTGGGCTGAAAGTTTTAGATCTAAAGCGCCAAGATTTTCTTCTAAACGATGTAATTTAGTTGTTCCCGGAATTGGCACAATCCACGGTTTTTGAGCTAGATTCCACGCCAATGCAATTTGTGCGTTTGTTACTCCCCTGTCAGCACCCATTTTTCCTAGTAAATCAACAAAAGCCTGATTTGTTTTTCTGGCTTCGGGTGCAAAACGAGGTAATGAATTTCTAAAGTCAGAACTATCAAATTGTGTGTTCTCGTCAATTTTTGCAGTAAGAAAACCTCTTCCCAGCGGACTAAAAGGCACAAAACCAATTCCTAATTCTTCTAAAGTCGGAAAAATTTCTTCTTCCGGATTTCTCCACCAAAGTGAATATTCGCTCTGCAATGCCGTAACGGGCTGAACCGTGTGTGCACGGCGAATACTTTCTACACCAGCTTCTGAAAGTCCAAAGTGTTTTACTTTTCCTTCCTGAATCAGGTCCTTAATCGTTCCCGCAACATCTTCTATTGGAACATTTGGATCAACTCGATGCTGATAATACAAATCGATAACATCTGTATTCAATCTTTTTAATGAGCCTTCAATACTTTGTCGAATCCACTCAGGACGACTGTCCAATCCTTTTTTAGAATCACCTTCTAAGAAACCAAATTTCGTTGCAATGACAACTTTATCTCGAAAAGGCGCTAAAGCTTCTCCTAAAAGTTCTTCATTTAAATGTGGTCCGTAACATTCGGCTGTATCAAAAAGAGTAATCCCTTTTTCATACGCAGAACGTAATAGATTTATCATTTCTTTTTTATCATGAGCTGGTCCGTAGCCAAAACTCATTCCCATACAGCCGAGTCCCAGTGCAGAAACTTCAAGACCGCTGTTTCCTAATATACGTTTTTTCATAGTGTTTTTTTTAAGGTGCAGAGGTACAGAGTGGCAAAGGTTCAAAGGTTTTTCCTTTTGTTACTTTGAGCCTTTGCTGCTTTAAACCTTTGTTACTTTGAACCTTTGCTACTTTGAGCCTCTCAATTAATGACTGCTTAATAGAAAATATTCTGCATCAGTTACTGGTTCAAGCCACGATCCGTGACCTTTATCAATTTCGGTAATAATAGTGTAATAAGAGAATTTTTCGAACGGAGTTGCTCCATACCAATGTTCAACTCCCGGCAGGATCGTAACTACCTCATCTTTATGAAGCATTCGAACTGCGCTTCCTCTTTCCTGATAATAACCCGCGCCGTCTGTTGCAATAAGCATTTGCAGACCTTCGTTACTATGCCAATTACTTCTTGCACAAGGCTCAAAAGTAACTTCCTTAATAACAGTGTTTTCAGGATGAATATCACTGCTTTGTTTTTTATAGGAAACGTCACCCGTCATATATGTATTCGGGACTTTTCCTTCTTCGATAACGGCTGAATAATTTGTCGACATAAAATTTAGTTTATTTTTTGAGATTGAATTTTATTTAAAATTATTGTATCCCTCATCAGCTGCTGGTTTTTAGGCAGTTTACAATTCCCGTTGTATTTTGTACTGATGCGATAAGATAAATTCACTTTCCGGAAAAGCTCCGTGCGAGTGTGGGTGGTAAATTTCCTTTAGGAAAATGACACCAATATTATAAATGGCTTGATTCTTTCATAAATTAATTGTTTTTTGGAATTATCAGAATCAGGAAACTAAATTTAGGAAAGCTAGAATGCGCTTTATGAAGTAATTATTTAGTCTGTTAAAAACTGATAAATGATTAATACTGTAATTTCAAGGCAAAATTAGGGCAAGCCTGCACTCCAGAAATAACAATATTCAAACAAAAAATTATGAAATTGAAACAATTTTACATTCGAAGCGATTTTGGAATCGTTCCGGTTAATCTTTTAAAGTAATTATTAAAATAACTTGGATATTCAAATCCAAGCGAATAACCGATATCCGAAATACTCCAATCCGTATGCTGCAATAAAGCCTTTGCTTCGCTGATAATTCTCTCGGTAATATGCGCCGTTGTTGGTTTTCCGGTAACTTCTTTAACAGAACGGTTTAAATGGTTGACATGTACAGCAAGACTCTGCGCATAATCCTGAGGCGTTTTTAAAGCCAACGGTTCGTTTTTGGTTTCTATTGGAAATTGTCTTTCCAGCAATTCTAAAAACAAAGACGTAATTCTGGACGAAGCATTTTTATGTTTAAAGAAGTTTTCTGTTGGCTGCATTTTCATCGATTCATGAATAATCAAGTTGATGTAATTGCGCATTAAATCATCTTTAAAAACATAATCGGTTTCCTGTTCTTCGATCATTTTTAAAAATAACGAATCGATAAACACTTTTTGCTCAGCCGTTAAGTTAAATATTGGCGTACCTCCTATTTTAAACAAAGGCGATTCATGAAGCGTTTCTGAACGGTCACCTGCTTTTAAAAATTCTTCTGTAAAAACACAGGCATATCCATGAAATTCGGTTGAGATATTTTCCCATGAATACGGAATAATAGGATTTCCAAAGAATAAAATCGTTCCGTCTGTTTCTATTCCGCGGTCAGCATAATGAATTAAGCTTTTGCTTGTATTGATGCAGATTTTGTAGTAATCACGACGATTATAGGTTGGAATTTTACTCACATCGCCCGTAATCTCATATACTTTAAAGCCTTTTAACTTTAAATCACTTATTCCAAGCTCAATTGCCTGACAATTTAATTCCTCTTTCATGCTGCAAAGTTATGAAAATCAAATAAATTTTTAGATTTTTTTGTTTTGAGTTAAATTTTAATCTCAAAGGTCGCAAAGGTTCCACAAAGTTCGCTAAGCTTTTTTACTGAATGAAGTAATCTCGCAATGTATAATTCTCTTTGTGCCCTTTGCGGAACCTTTGCGCTCTTTGCGGTTAATGACGTTGTAATTAAAAAAAATCTACAAAAAGCTTTTTTAATTATACCAATCGGTATATATTTGTTCTTTTATTTTTGAATATCATGAGTAAAGCCCAAAGAACCAAGCAATTTATAATTGAGAAAACTGCTCCTATCTTTAATATGAAAGGCTACAGCGGTACGTCTATGAGCGATATTACAGAGGCAACCGGATTAACAAAAGGTAGTATTTACGGAAATTTTGCCAATAAAGACGAAGTAGCGTTAGCAGCTTTCCGATTTAATGTTCAAAAACTTCATGATATTTTTTCAAAAGAAATTGAAAAAGAAAAAACCTTTAAAGGAAAACTACTCGTTTATCCGCGTCTCTATTCTGATTATTATCACTTACGAGTAACACAAGGGGGATGCCCGATTATTAATACCGCTACAGAAGCAGACGACACACATCCTGTTCTTAGAAAAAAAGTGGAACGTGTTATTTTATCCTGGAAAGACCAATTGGCTTATTTTATAAAACAAGGAATTGCTTCGGGAGAATTTAAAGCCGAATCTATAGATCCCGAGAAAACAGCATTAACGATTATTGCCCTTATTGAAGGAGCGATTATGATTGCTAAAATTACCGGAAACATATCAACTCTGGCCGATATTATGCTTTCTGTCACCAAAATTATCGAAGACTTAGAATAATTTTTTTATCCAAAATTATACCAATTGGTATAATTTAAATTTAACATTACAATCAAAATGGAAACAAAAACAAGATTACAAGTATTACAAGATCATATAAACAGAGAGTTTACGGCTTCTCCCTCGCCTTTTATGCTTTGGATGAGACCCATTGTATTAGCGGCTGAAGAAGGAACTGTAACTTTTAAATACGTAATCAGAGAAGAAATGTCAAATCCTATTAAAAGTCTGCATGGAGGTGTTACTGCTGCAATTGCGGATGATTGTATTGGTGCTACGATGTTTTCTCTTAACGAAGAAACTTTTTATACGACCATAAATCTTGTTGTTGATTATTTTGCTCCTGCTCACGTGGGCGATACAATTTTAGCCAAAACATTAATCATAAAAAAAGGAAGACAAATGGTGAATGCGCAATGCGAAATTTGGAATGCTGACCAAACCCGATTAATTGCCAGAGCAACATCTAACTTATTTAAAACAAACGTTGTAAAAAAGGTGCTTTCGTAAAAGCACCTAACTTTCACTTTACTTTTTTTTGAATAAAAATATACCGATTGGTATAAAATAATTTTATGACACCATTAAACCGAAACCTGCTCATTATAACCGTTATTCTTGCGGCCATTATGGAATTAATTGATATTTCTATCGTAAACGTGGCACTTTCGCACATGAGCGGTAATCTGGGCGCTACTCTCGAAGATACTTCGTGGGTCATTACTGCTTATGCCATCGCAAATGTTATTATTATACCCATAACGAGCTTTTTAAGCGCCAATCTCGGCAGACGCAACTATTATATCGGTTCTGTTGTTTTGTTTACATTCTGCTCCTTTATGTGCGGTCATTCGTCTAATATCTGGATGCTGGTCTTTTTTAGATTTTTTCAGGGAATTGGCGGCGGTGCTTTATTATCCATCTCGCAGGTTATTGTATTCGAACTTTTTCCAAAAGACAAACAATCAACTGCCGGCGCTTTATTTGGAGCGGGAATTTTTATCGGGCCTACAATTGGGCCAACGCTTGGAGGATATATTACAGAGAATTACGATTGGCCATGGATCTTTTTAATTAATATTCCTATTGGAATTTTGGTCGCCATATCTTGTTATTTCCTTTTGCGTGAACCAGCCGTAAAACCAGAAATAACCAAAGTCGACTGGACCGGAATTGCACTTCTTGCCATAGGTGTAGGTGCTTTGCAAACGGTATTAGAAAGAGGCGAAGTCGAAGATTGGTTCGAAACCAAATACATTGTAGTATTAACCGTCATTGCGGTCAGCACTTTAGCTGCCTTTATTTATTGGGAATTAACGATAGAAAAGCCCGTCGTAAATCTTAGGGTGCTTAAAAGTAAATCGTTAAGTATTGCAGCAATTCTAACTTTTGTGACGGGTTTTGGAATGTTTATTTCCATTTATATAAGTCCGGTTGTGGCACAGCGTTTATTGAGTTTTTCGCCTTATCAAACCGGATTACTTTTACTTCCCGGCGCTTTGTTTGCTTTACTGGCATTAAAAATATGCGGTACATTATTACAAAAAGGCGTTTCTCCGGTTATCATTATCGCAGCAGGATTTCTGTTATTCATTTATTTTAATTGGCGAATGTCCGGAATGACTTTAAATACAAGCGCTGCCGAAGTCGCTACCTCGCTTATTTTTCGTGCTTTAGGAATGGCCTTGCTTACTGTTCCGCTTACCATGCTCGCTGTTTCTTCTTTAGATGATAAAGATGTGGGACAAGGCGCTGCTCTTAATAACATGATGAGACAATTGGGCGGCTCTTTTGGTGTATCGATCATAAACACTTACGTCGCCCACCGATTCGCTGCACATCGAAATGAATTGATTTCAAACATTAATCCAAGTAATATTCTGGCTATGGATCGCATAAACGCTTACATCAAATACTTTCAATACCGAGGTTTTACCTATAACGAAGCTAAATTTAAAGCCTTAAAATTAATGGAAGGTGTTGTAATGAAACAATCTTCTCTATTGAGTTACAGAGATGCTTTCTTTCTTGTTGGTTTGTTTTTTGTCATAACCCTGCCCCTGCTTCTATTTGTAATGAACAAATCTAAAAAGCCAAAAACCAACATGATAATTTCTGATCATTAAAAAGTTCGTTTTTTAAATAGAAATTTTAAGTTGAGTAAACCCGACAGGTTTTAAAAACTTGTCGGGTTTGATAATAAAAAGACAAACATAATAGCAACCTGAAACATGAAACTTGAAACATGAGAAACATGAAATTCAAAATCTACTTTTTCAAAGTTCCTGCCTTTAATCCTTTGGCGGAAGCCGATAAAATAACTTCAGCAGCATTTTCCTCTTTTTGAATTATAATTTGAGCATAACCATTAAAAAGTTTTCTTTTCCAAGGTTCCGATGGCGTTATGATTTGAATAATTCCCGGATCAGTATTGAGAACATCCCAGTCTTTTACTTTTTGCAATGGCGTCACAGCAATATGAATCGTGTTTTTTCCATCTTTTAAAATAGCAGCATCTAAAACATATTTTTGAGAATCTTCGGCACTTGGATTTACTTTGTTTCCGTTGATGAAGATAACTGTCTGAACACCAATTTCCTTGTAAAAGAAACTTACTTTATTTAAAGCCGAATTGTTTTTCAAATCAAATTCTCCTTTATAAATATAAGACGGAGATTGATTTTTATAATCCCGATCTTTAAATGCCAACTTCCAATCACTCTCTGGATAATCTTGTAATTCATCAGGTAAATTTGCCGTCGTTCTTTTTTGTTCTTGAAAATTCGTTATTGGAACTAATGAAACTGCATCAATAAACTGATCTTTTTCTAAAGAAGCCGGATCGCCGTTCCCTACTCCCAGGATCTTTCCTCCTTGTATAGAAAACGTAATTTCATCATTTGCCGTTGGAACATGTAGTCCGTTTTTATCTGTAACTTCTACGGTTACAACCGAAATTTTAGAATTTTGAACGTTTTCTTTGTCTACAGAAAGTTTAATATTTTCAGATTTTCCCGTTGTTTTCTGGATTTCGCTCAATATTTTTTTGCCGTTTTTGTATCCAATAGCTTCCAGAGTTCCGGGCGTATAATTTACTTTCCACTCTAAATGGCTGTTTTGAAGCATTTTCTTTTTTCCCAGACTTTTTTTATTTAGAAACAGTTCTACCTCATCACAATTAGAATATACCCAAACATCAATTTCTTTACCTTCCATTCCGCTCCAGTTCCAGTGTGGCAGAATATGTAAAACAAGTTGAGCAGTCCACCAGGATTTCAAATAAAACACATTGTCTTTCGGGAAACCGCAAACATCCATCATTCCAAAATAAGAAGTTACCGATGACCAGCCATAAGGCGTAGGTTCGCCACGATAGTCAAAACCTGTCCAAATAAACATTCCAGCCAGATAAGGCCTTTCGGCATAAAACTTCCAGCCTTCTTCAATACTGTAAAAAGTCGGGCGGGGTTTTCTGTCGTAAGCACTCTGATAATGTTTAGCATCATCTGTAAAGTAAATACCTCGCGTTGCAAAAGTCGAACCTTCCTCTGTTCCCATTCCGGGCTGGCTTTTAAACTGATTTCTATGAGCATCGATATCGCCGTTTCCTAGATAATTATACCCCATAATTTCTACTACAGACGAAATCCCGCTTTTAAATCCGCTGCTAATTCCAACCGTTACAGATTGCGTTGAATCTATGCTTTTGGCAAAATTCTGCATTACATTTGTTATGCGTTCGCCCACGATATTGCCTTCAATATTCCATTCTTCATTTCCAACCGACCAGCAAAAAACACTCGGATGATTGCGGTCGCGCTCCATCATTCGCTTTAAATCATTCAAATGATACTCGTTAATTCCCATTAAACGCGTTTCATCAATTACCAGCATACCTAACTCATCGCAGGCCTTCAGCAATTCTGGTGTTGGCGGATGATGCGAACAACGATAAGCATTCGAACCCATTTCTTTTAGTTTTTTAATTCTAAAATATTGTAATTCATCCGGTAACGCCGTTCCAATTCCGGCATGATCCTGATGATTGTTTGTTCCTTTTAATTTTAAAGCTTTTCCGTTAAGAAAAAATCCGTTTTCAGGATCAAACTTAATTGTTCTAATTCCGAAAGGCGTTTCATAACTATCGATAATTTTTCCATTTTGTTTAATCTGCGTTACCAAAAGATATAAATTTGGACTTTCGATATCCCATAAAAGCGGACTTTTCACATTTAACTTCGAAGCATAATGGGTTGTTTTATAAAATTCAGGCGCATTTACATTTTCAGAAACACTTGCGATTTGTTTGTTTGAACCACCAAAAATGGTCTGAATAATTTCAACCGATCCTTTGTACTTTCCTTTGTTTTCCATTGAGACTTCGGCTCGAACAGCAGCTTCATTATTTTTAATTTCTGTGGTAACGTAAGTTCCGTTTGCAACTACATGAATTGGGTTTGTTTTCTGCAGATAAACATGTCTGTAAATTCCTGCTCCTTCGTAGAACCAGCCTTCTTCCATCGAAGCATCGGCACGAACTGCAATCGTATTTTCACCTCCATAATTTACATAAGCCGAAACATCGTATTCAAATCCGTTATAGCCGCTTTCCTCTGTTCCGAGGTAATAGCCGTTGAAAAAAACTTTCGAATTTCTAAAAACACCGTCGAATTTTATTGAGATAATTTTACCCGTATCGCTTTCCGGAATAGTGATTTTTTTTCGGTACCAGCCAATGCTTTTCTCCGGAAAACCTTTTCCCGAAGTTTTAAAACCATGGCTAAAACTGCCGCTTTCGCTAAAGTCCTGCTCTACGGCCCAATCGTGGGGTAAGTCTAATTTTCGCCAGGCGCGGTCATCAAAATCTTTTGCTGCCGGCCCATCACCAAATCCGGTTTTGGTTAAATAGGAGAAATAACCTGTCGCGTGTCCAAAATCCTTTTCTGTATCGTATAAATGGCCAAACGAAAAACGCCAGTCTTTATCAATTAAAATTAATTCTCTTTCTGATTTGTTTTGGGCAAATGCCAAACAGGAAATCAAAAAAATGCCAAACAGAAAAATTCTTTTGAAGGAGACAATTTTCATAAAATGCGGTTAGGAAAAGTTAGAACGATAAAAATAGGACATTAAAACAGCTTTAATCAATAGTATTTTATCAAAAAGCACACAATAACCAGCACAAAAAAGGCTATTAAAAATTTAGAATCATTCTATTGGCTATACTTTACAAAATGATTTTGATTTGGCGTAATTTTATATAAAAATTTAAAAAACAGAGATTATATGAGTGTTATTAAAGATGAAAAAAAGCTTCTTAGCACCATTAAACGTATCGATGAAAAAATCGATAAGAATAATGATCAGAAGATAGTTGCCTTTTTTGAATCTCTTGGTTTAACAGAAAGAGACGACGTGCCTAAGAATTTTCTAGACTGGGACACGATTCTTATTGTCGTGCCCGACCGCCACATTTCGCATGAATTAAAATACTACAAATTCTCTATATCCAGACTTTTCTTTGTAACAAATCCGTATGCAGATCAAATTCATATTTATGATTTTGACGAATGGAAAAGCGTAACTCGAAATAAAACGCAGTTTCAAATTAGAGAAATGATGAGAACGAGCTTTGGCGGCGTTAAGAAAAATGCTTCAGAAAACGATTAACTTATTCAAAAATCGATAAAAAGTCCATTTCAATAGATTTGGACTTTTTTTTGTTCTTTAAATATCAAGAATATTGCTTTTTTAACAACGAAATACAACGAATTAACTTCCATAATACGCTGAAAATCCGTAAATTTCATGTGCTAAAATAAGGCATATATATTGTCTGTTTTTAGTCTGAAATGTCATTTAATTACTAAAAAAATCATTTATGGAAACAAAATTTGATATCGTTGTTATAGGTTCAGGTCCTGGCGGTTATGCATCGGCAATTCGCTGCTCGCAATTGGGCTACAAAACTGCACTTGTAGAAAAATATAAAGCGTTGGGCGGTACTTGTACCAACGTGGGCTGCATACCAACAAAAGCATTACTGGACAGTACGGAACATTATCATACAGCCGAAACCAAATTTGCAGCACACGGAATTCTAACCGGAAAATTAGACTTAGATTTTCAGCAGTTAATTAAAAGAAAAGGCGAAGTTGTAGAACAAAATATTGCCGGACTTAACTTTTTAATGAAGAAAAACAAAATCGAAGTTTTTGAAGGAATAGGTTCTTTTTTAAGCAATACGGAATTAAGCGTAAAACACAACGATGGCAATTCGACTAAAATTTCGGCGATTCATTTTATTATTGCAACTGGCTCAAAACCAGCTACTATTCCGGGAGTTGAAATTGATAAAAAACGAATCATTACTTCGACAGAAGCACTTTCGTTACCCGAAAAACCCAAAAGTATTGTCATTATTGGAGGCGGTGTAATTGGGGTTGAAATGGCTTCTATCTATGCCCGAATTGGGGTTGAAATTACAATAATTGAATATTTTGACAGCCTGATTCCAACAATGGACAAAGACCTTGGAAAAGAATTGAAGAAGATTTTTACCAAACAGAATATCAAGATTTTATTGGGCCATAAAGTACAATCGGCTAAAAATAACGGAAAAAATGCAACGGTAAACTTTTTGGACGCGTCTAATAATCCACAGGAAATAACAGCCGATTATTGTTTGGTTGCTGTTGGAAGAAAACCGTATACAGAAGGTCTAGGATTAGAGAACACTACTATAGAAACAGATTCAAAAGGCCGAATCGTAACCAATGAAAGACTTCAAACCAAAGCCGAAAACATTTATGCTATTGGTGATGTTGTGGCCGGAGCAATGCTGGCACACAAAGCCGAAGAAGAAGGTATTTTTGTAGCTGAAACCATAAACGGACAGAAACCGCATATTAATTACAAATTAATTCCGGGTGTTGTTTATACTTGGCCGGAAGTGGCTTCTGTGGGTTATACCGAAGAAGAATTGAAAGAGAAAGGTATTGAATACCGTGTTGGTAAATTTCCTTTTTCTGCCAGTGCACGTGCAAGGGCAGCCATGGAAAAAGATGGTTTTTCTAAAATTCTATCAGATCCAAAATACGGTGAGCTTTTAGGAATGCATGTCATCGGCCCGCGAGCCGCAGATCTTATCGCCCAAGGTGTAATAGGAATGGAATACGAATTTACAGATGAGGATATGTTTAGAATTTCATACGCTCATCCAACTTATTCTGAGACTTTAAAAGAAGCGTATATGATTGCTTCTGGACAAGGCGCTATTAATATTTAGATTTTTTTGTTTCAGGTTTCAGGTTTCAGGTTGAAATATCTTTGTCAAAGTTTTAAACTTTGACAAAGATTGATCGTTACAGAAAACTTGAAACTTGAAACAAATAAAACCTGAAACAAAAACCTATCCTTTATTAATAAGTTCTTTTACACGTCCAAAGACGAACTTCGCTTTTTCGTCAAAAACAATCATATCAAAATCACTGCTTCCTTCTCTAAAATTTCCTTCTTTTTTAGTATCTGAGTATACTTTTTCAAAGAACAGATCGCGCTTTTTTAACCATTCAACTTGTTCTTTTTTTAATTTAGATTGCTCTTTAGAACTTATCTTATTTTTCAGGTTTTTGTAAACAACATTCAGCAGACTGTCCGATTGATTGTAATATACCATCGCACAATTTCGCATATCGCCACCTTTATTCAAACAACTTTGATACGATGATTTCATTTTATAAACCGTTTCAAGCGTCTGAGAATTACAATGCATTGAAGCCAGAATAAACAAGACTAAGATTGATTTTTGTATCATAATTTATTTTTTACAAATTTCGCAAAGTTTTTGCTTACAACCTGAAACCTAAAACAAAGTTTATTGTATTCCAATCAAACTATTCACCTTATCTTCTAAAGCTTTTCCGTGAATATTTTTGGCAATAATAATTCCGTTTTGATCTACTAAAAAGTTCAAAGGAACAGATTGAAGCATATAATCTCCTACAACCGGAGATTTCCAGTATTTTAAATCACTTACTTGTGTCCAAGACAATTTTCCTTTGGCTATCGCTGCTAACCACAAAGGTTTTTTAGTATCCATAGAAACACTGTAAATGGATAGCTTATCAGGATAAGCCGTGTGTAATTTCAATAAAGCCGGCTGTTCTTTTATACATGGTCCGCACCACGAAGCCCAAAAATCGATTAAAGTCAAAGAACCTCTTAAAGACGAAAGTGCCACAAGATTTCCTTTTGTATCCGGAAGATCAATTTCGGGTGCAATGTCTCCAATATCAGTACCTACAACCTGCGCTTTTGAACTGGTTACAACACAACATAAGAATCCTAAAATAAGTAATGTTTTTTTCATAATTGATTAAGTTTAATTATTTGGGGCTTTAATTAACTCTCACAAATATAAATTTCTTTATTAAATTTTCTATCGTTTTATTTCATCTTTCTCCCCCTTCAATCATAAAATTATGCTAAAAATATTTTGCTTAATTGGTATATCGGGAAAAGTCGATATATTTGCACCATGGAAAATATAGAAATTTTTAAAGCCCTCTCTAACAAGTCCAGACTGCAAATGCTGGAATGGCTTAAGGAACCCGAAATAAACTTTCCCGGACAGCTGGAACACGGCGGATTTGAACACGGTGTATGCGTAGGACAAATTCAGGCCAAAGCCGGTCTGACGCAATCTACTGTATCTGAATACCTGTCTATATTACAACGCGCCGGTTTTATCGAAGCCAAACGTGTTGGACAATGGACTTACTATAAACGCAACGAAGGTGCCTTTGAAGCACTCAGTAAATTAATCCAATCTAATTTGTAAATTACTATGAGTACAAACAACCTGTTTTCGCCATTTAACTTAAAAACGTTAAATCTTAAAAACCGAATCGTAATGGCGCCAATGACGCGCTCTTTTTCTCCAAACGGAGTTCCAACTGATGATGTCGCAGCTTACTACCAAAAAAGAGCTGAAGGCGAAGTTGGTTTAATATTATCTGAAGGAACCGTTATCGACAGACCTTCATCATCAAATGATGCTAACGTACCTCATTTTTATGGTGATTTAGCTTTAAACGGATGGAAAAAAGTGATTGATGAAGTTCATGCTGCAGGCGGAAAAATGGGACCGCAGATCTGGCACATGGGAATTATGGATAATCACCATTCAGGCTGGGTGCCGCCAGTTCCTTTTGAAGGTCCTTCTGGATTAAACCGTCCTGATTTTAGAAACGGAGTAACGATGTCTGAAAAAGATATTGAAGATACTATTCTTGCTTTTGGTAAAGCTGCTGCTGATGCTAAAAGATTAGGTTTTGATACTATCGAAATTCACGGTGCCCATGGTTATTTAATTGACCAGTTCTTTAGAGCCGAAACGAATTTACGTGAAGATATTTACGGCGGAAAAACTTTGCCGGAACGTAACCGTTTTGCTATTGAAGTAATAAAAGAAATCAGAAAACAAGTAGGCAGCGATTTTGCGGTTATTATGAGATTCTCTCAATTTAAACCTTCTGACTACAATTATAAACTGGCTAAAAATCCGCAGGAATTAGAAGCCTGGCTTACTCCTCTTGTTGATGCGGGAGTTGATATCATACACGCTTCGCAACGTAGATTTTGGGAACCTGAATTTGAAGAATCTGATTTGAATTTTGCAGGATGGGCTAAAAAAGTAACCGGAGCTCCAACTATTACGGTAGGTTCTGTTGGTCTTTCTGGTGATTTCTTTGGTGCTTTTGCAGGAGAAAGCTCTGAACCAACTTCATTAGAGGAATTAAACAGACGTTTCGACAGAGGCGATTTTGATTTAGTTGCCGTAGGAAGACCTCTTTTATCTGATCCTAATTGGGTTGCTAAAATTAAAGCCGGAAAAACAGATCAATTAAAAGGTTTTAGCAAAGAAGCTTTAGGAGCATTGGTTTTAGAATAAGTTTTTTTTAAAAGGGACAAAGATGCAAAGGTTCAGAGGGACAAAGGTTTCCTTGTTGGACTAAATATAAAAAAGGATGAAACTTTAAAAAGTTTCATCCTTTTTGTTTACTGAAAGAACAAAGTCTTTTCCTTTGAACCTTTGCCACTTTGTCCCTCTGCACCTTTACTGCTTTGAACCTGGTTCCTTTGAACCTTTGCTACTCTGTCGCTTTGAACCTTTGAACCTCTGAACCTTTTTACTTAACCTCTTTTTTCTTCTGAAATTTATTCTGAAGCCAGTTACTAACTGGTTCATCGTATAATTTTAGGCATAAATATGCGATTGTGATACTGGCCAATAAAACTCCAATTCCTAAAAGATAACCGTCTTTTAAAGGAATTTTATTTTCGATTACCCATGCCATATACCAGTAAATCAAAGGATAATGGATAATGTAAATTGGATACGAAATATCTCCCAGGGCTTTGCATATTTTAAGAGAAATTGGATTTTTAATCTCTCCTCCTGCTCCAATGGCAACAATTAACGGAAATAAGAAGATAATACAAATTGATTCGTATAAACCGTTCATCCATAAAGTGTTTTCATCGCCAAGTCTTGGTATTGAAAATATAATTATAATCATAAGACTGCAAACCCAGAATGCGCCTTTTATATGAATTAGTTTTCCTAAACGAGAAAGTAAAACTCCGGCAAAAAATGGATACAGTAAACGCGTAAAACCAACATTCATTTGCTCCAGATTAAAAGACCAGCCGCCTATTACGTCTCCTTTTGGTCCAAAAACAGTATAGTTAATTAATAGCCCGGCAAATATCAGCACGAAAACTGACAGCACTTTGTTCGAAAATTTGCGAAAAAACAAGGCGTACAAAATATTCGCTATATATTCAAAAAAAAGAGACCATGCCGGACCATTTAAAGGATGCATTTCGCCCCAGCCTCTAATTTCCATAGAGGGCGGAATTGGAAGCAAAGTAAAACCAATGACCATAGTTAAAATTACTTTCCAAACCGGCATTGTCGCAATTTGCGGAAAAACACTTGATTCCTGAAAGTAATAGAAAATGGCTCCAATAATCATCCCCATTATTACCATGGGCTGTAAACGAATTAAGCGTCGTTTGTAAAACTCCCATTGGGTTAGTTTTGCCCAGCGGTCATCGTAGGCGTATGCTACAACAAATCCTGATAAAAGAAAGAAGAAATCAACAGCCAGATAGCCGTGATTCATAATTTGTTTAAAACGGCTTCCTTCGTTAAAGGCCTCGAAAATATGAAAAATTACTACTAATACAGCCGCTACTCCTCGAAGGCCGTCTAGAATTTCATAATGCTTTTTGGGTTGAATATCAACTGAAATAGAACTCATAAAGTGGTTATTGGTTAGGTTAAACTTAGATTTTAGATTTTAGATTTTAGATTTTAGATTTTAGATTTTAGATTTTAGATTTTAGATTTTAGATTTTAGATT
>NZ_JBXAQY010000005.1:0-483905 GCF_058807735.1 Flavobacterium sp. GW821-FHT12A05
GCTTTTGCTTAAATAATGGCAATCAATATGACCCAGCTGTCCCATTCTTTCCTTGATTATTTTCTGATGATTCTTTTAATCTTCGGAGTTAATCTGTTTACTTTATGCCGTTTTAAAATATTATAAACTCCTGAATAGGATGGCGTATGCTTTCCTAATTTGGGATTCAATATACTAACAATTTCATATCTGTTGTTTCCTTTTTCTCTTAATTCAATTACTTTTTGTTCTATAAAAGGCAAAGGGCGTCTGGTTTTATATCTTGGACCCCGCTTTTGGGGCAGTAAATCTATTGGCTTTCCGCTCTGCTTATAGCGATTGTAATACTTTAAAAAACTTTTTCTGCAGGTGTCATTGGCTGTATAAAAATCCATTGCTTTTTTATAAAGCGGATGGGTTTTGTTTTTTACCTGTTCATATTCTTTTATTAGAAAACGATATTTCTCTAAATAGTTCCGCTCTAATGTCGAATCCTGACTATTATTTCTCATCGTAACAAAATTTATTAAAGTTAAATTTTGTTACCGAATTATCTAACATCTACAGGAAGGACAATCGTTGCGGTTACTTTATGTTAAGTATTATGTTTGTTATTCAACAGAAAACCGAAACCCAATACCATGAAGGTTTTCAATCGAAATTCCTTTTTCATTTGATAGAATTTTACGCAGTCGGGAAATAAAAACGTCAAGACTTCTTCCCATAAAATAATCATCGGTTCCCCAAAGGGCAGTTAAAATTTGTTCTCTTTTTAAAACAAGGTTTCTATTGTCAAGAAATAGTTTCAGTAATTCGGCTTCTCGTTGTGTCAGTCCCACTTTTTCTTCTTCATTAAAGAGAATAAAATTTTTGGTATCAAATTGATACTTGCCAATCTCATAAACCGATTTTTCGGTCTTATTGTTTTTTTGGGAACGTTTCAGGAAAATTTCAATTTTCAGGATTAATTCCTCAATACTAAAAGGCTTAACCAAATAATCATCGGCACCAAGACGAAGTCCTTTTATACGGTCTTCTTTTAAAGTTTTAGCCGAAAGAAAAATAATAGGCACATCAGTATCCAGTTTTCGTACTTCTTCGGCCAATTCAAAACCGTCCATTTTTGGCATCATAATGTCAAAAATACAAATATCAAAATCTTCATTTTTAAAAGTTTCTAAACCTGATTTTCCATCGGTACAATGAATTACTTCATAGTTATGCTGCTCCAAATTGTCTTTGGTTAAAAAAGCAAGCGTTTCATCGTCTTCGGTGTAAAGTATTTTGAAGTTTTTCATTTTTTATAAGGAATTGACAAAGTTATGGTAACTCCGTTATCTGTATTATTTTCAGCTTTTATTTTCCAGTTCTGCAGACTGCAAATTTCTTTAACATAATATAAACCAAGTCCAAAACCGTTTACTTCATTACTCTTTTCGTTTTGAACGCGATAAAATTTATCAAATATAAAAGATAATTTTTTAGTAGAAATACCAATTCCGTTATCGATGAATTCTAATTTTAAAGTCGCATTTTCCTCGACTATTTTAATTGTAATTTCCGGTTTTTCATTGCAGTATTTTACCGCATTATCTAAAAGATTATAAACCAAATTGGCAAAATGAAAAACATCTGTATCCAATAAAAATTCCTTTGAAGTGCTTTCAATTTTAATAACAGCTTCGGGATATTTTAACTGAATATTTTCGATCGCTTCTTCAATAATCGGAACAATTAAAACCGTTTCTTTTTTTAATTCTAAAGGTGCATAATCTGATTTGGCAATATTTAAAATCTTCTCAATATGATGATTCAGCTTATTACTTTGATTGATAATAATCTCTGTATAAGTATGCAGCTTTTTATCATCTTTAATCGGGTTTTGTTCGCTTAAATATTTCGACGCAATTAAAATGGAAGATAAAGGCGTTTTAAATTCATGCGTCATATTATTAATAAAATCACGCTGTAATTCAGAGTATTTTTTTTGTTGTAAAAGTGTGAAAATCGAATAAACGTAAATCAATAAAATCAAGATCAGCATAATCGAAAGCACAAACCAAAAGCGCATTGAACTGAATAAATACGTCGTTTCATTAGGAAAACGAACCGCAAAATAATAAACTAAATTTTTATGTTTAGGAAAATAAACCGTCTGTTTACACTCTGATTTTTTTTTCGATAAAGAAATATAATCGCCATAAATCATTTCATCACTTTGGCAATTGTACATGGCATATTCAAAATCAGTCGTAATGTTCATTTTTTTGAATTCTGTTTTCAGATAAAACTCTAAAATATCAGGTTCAAATTCGTTGTCGACATTTACGATATAATAATCGTTGGCAATTTTTTGTACAGGATTTTGTGCCGGAAGTTCATGATTGGTTCCTTCGTATAATTTTTTGGCCACTTCCAAAAGCGCAAGATGGGCTTTTTGGCTCAGCTTTTTTTGTTCAATTGTAAAAGCCTCTTTGGTCCAAAGCAATTGCGCCACCAAAATACTGATAATGGCCACCAAACCGAGAATTATAATGCTATTGAGTTTATTTATTTTCAAGAAAACAGACTTTAGAGAGTGTAATATTAATCAAAATTCTAGTTAAAAACAGCGATTAACAAGTCATTAACAAACATTTGAAATCGGTTAACAGCGATTTGTTTTTGTCTGAATTACCTTTGTAATATAAAATTTGAACTATAAACCATTTAATATATTTAACTATGAAAATCATTAAAATTTCTATGTTGGCTTTGGCATTAAGCTTAATGTCTTTTTCGGCCATTGCTCCGGTAAAATCATTGGTTTCTGAAACAGCAGTTATCGAAACTGCCTCTACAATTGTATGGAAAGCAGAAACTATAGATGTTGGTCAAATTCCGCAGGGAACACCAAAAGCTATCGTTTACGAATTTAAAAATACAGGAAAAACAGCAGTTGTAATTACAAATGTTCAAGGTTCATGCGGTTGTACAGCAACAGATTATACTAAAGAACCAATTTTACCTGGCAAATCTGCAAAAGTTACGGCAACTTACAATGCAGCAAACAAAGGTGCTTTTACAAAAACAGTTACAGTAACAACAAGTGCTGAAACTACTCCAAAAGTACTTACTTTAAAAGGAACGGTTATTTAAATAAGGTTAGTTATAAAGTGGAGACTCCAAATATATGCCATGTATTTGGAGTTTTTTTATGCCTAAAAATGAAATAATTTTATTTTTTAATAGACTTGTTTTAAGTAAATCTTTTCTATTTTTATTAAAAATATTGTTATGAAAATTTGGCATTCATTTATCGCTTTTGTACTTCTTTTCACCATCGTTTCCTGTAATTCAAAAGGAGAAAAAAAAGAAGAAAACCAGAAAGCAGCAAAAGTAGTTATACCAGAACTGAAACTTTCTATTGACAGCACGGCTATTGCTGCTTTTTATGAAACCTATCCCAAATTGAAAAATTTTCAGGCTGAGGTAAATTCTTTGTATTTAAAAAAGAAATCTACTCAGTTATGGCTCGACAATAAAGGTGTAGTCGAATTTGGAAACACTTTGTACAGCAAATATAAAGGATTGGAAAATGAAGGGTTGAAAGCCAATTTTCCGTATAAAGAAATCAATGAAGTCTTTGACGGTAATGCCGATAATAAACTTTCAAAAGTCAATACCGATTTGATGATTACGAATCTATATTTTTATTATACCGAAAAAGTATATAGAGGATTTGATGAAAAAACTTCCAGATCGTTAGAATGGCTTCTGCCGAGAAAAAAACTCAATTATCAGGTTTTTACCGATTCTATTTTTAAAAAATCGACTATAAATGACGATAAGAAAAGTAAAATGTTCAGCCAGTATTATAAGCTTCGTGATGCTCTTAAACAATACAGAGAAATCGAAAAAAAGGGCGGCTGGAAAACAATAGAAGTTGAGGAAAATTTTAAAAGTTTAAAACTGGGAGATTCATCGGCAATTGTTTCACAAATTAGAGAAAGACTTTTTGTAACCCAGGATCTTAAAGAAGATAATAAAAGCGCTGTCTGCGATTCTATTTTAATTAAAGCTTTAAAAAACTACGAATTGCATCATGGATTTACGCCAAAAAATAACATTCTGCCAGAACATATCGCAGATTTAAATATTCCGGTTTCAGATAGAATAAAAACAATTATCGTTAACATGGAACGTTGCCGCTGGATCGATCCTGAACTGGAAAAAGGCAAACAATATATTGAGGTTAATATTCCTGAATTTAAATTGTACCTTATTCGTGACGGAAAAATTGCTTTTACATCGGCAGTTGTAGTGGGAAGAGCGATGACAAAAACGGTTATTTTTAGCGGTACAATGAGTAATATTGTTTTCAGCCCATACTGGAATGTACCGCCGAGTATTATTGCTAAAGAGATAAAACCCGGAATGGCCAAAAACAAAAATTATCTAAAACAGAAAAATCTGGAATGGAACAATGGTGCTGTGCGTCAGCTTCCGGGAATAAACAATTCACTTGGATTGGTAAAGTTCTTGTTTCCAAATACAAGTAATATTTATCTGCATGATACGCCATCAAAAAGTTTATTCGAAAGAGAAAGCAGAGCTTTTAGCCACGGCTGTGTACGTGTTGCAAAACCTCGTGAACTGGCAATTGAAATATTAAAAGAAGATCCGAAATGGACCGAAGCCCGAATAGATAAAGCTATGCATGCCGGCAAAGAAAGCTGGTATACCGTAAAGAAAAAATTCCCGGTTTACATAGGATATTTTACGGCATGGGTAGATCGAGAAGGACAATTAAACTTCTATAAAGATATTTATCAAAGAGATGAAAGTCTGCTTAAATTATTGACAGAGGAATAAAAGATTTTGCCACGAATTACACGAATTTTCACTAATTTTTTATCTGTAGAAAGGATAAATCATAATTCGTGAAAATTCGTGTAATTCGTGGCGAAAAAAAATTAACGCAAAACGTCAATACACTTATAAAAACGTTTGGTATAATGTTCCGTATCCAAAGCGGTAATGGTCACTTTTTGTGCTTTTCCGGATGAAGCATGAATAAATTTCGACTGCATTCCGTTGGCTTCGCAGATTATTCCCAAATGGCCTACAACGGTTCTGTCCTTGTATCCGTAAAAAACTAAAATATCTCCCACTTTAAAATCCTCAGGTTTTAAGGCAGTGCCTAAGTTTTTATAGCTGCCGGAACTTCTTGGCAGAGTCATGCCAAAATTTTTAAAAACATAACTTACAAAACCGGAACAATCAAATCCTTTTTTGGGATCACTGCTGGCGTATTTATAAGGAACATCCAAATATTTTTTAGCATACTCGATAATAGAATCGCGATTAATTTCAGTTTGAATTTTTGAATTATAAACAAGGGTTTGCTGTTCGTTCTTTTTTGTAGTAAAAGAAGAAAATAAGATAATAGATAAAAGGGCTGATAAAAGATACGATCGCATTATTTGTAAGTAAAAATGGGTTGAATCGCTAAAGATAGAGCCTAAATTTTGTAAATCAAAAGAATACCCTGTAACTAATTGTAAGAATTAACAGTTTTAACAATTGAACGATGGGTTTATGTGGTGTTTTTTTATTGCTTTTTGATGTTTTAGTATCTTTTTTGAAACAGTATTTCAGATATATTTGTGAATTACTTTTATAATTAACAAATAAATTATGTTTCTTAAAAAATATTCGTTTATAATTTTGTTTTTGCTGATTTCGACTCTTTCGATAGCTCAAAGTCTAAATCAAAATAAAACTTTTCTTTATGCAGGTCGAATTGAAAAACTTCAAAATGATAAGGTTATTTTGATTGGAACGGCATCTTCAGTTTCTTTTAATTTTAGCGGGAACGAATGTTCCATTTCACTTCAAAGTGTAGATGCTTATGAACATCATAATTATGTTTCCTTGGTTTTGGATGGAAAATATTTAGGGAAAATTAAAATTGAAAAAGGGGCAGTACAATCTTTTCCAATAAAAGCGGCTTCAAATAGAAAAGAGCATCGTCTCGAAATTTATAAAAATACAGAAGCGCACACTGGCGGTGTTTTATTTGCTGGAACAACGGCAAAATTGACTTCAATTTCATCAAAAAAGAAAAAGAAAATCGAATTTATTGGCGATTCTATAACTTGCGCGGCAGCAAGTGATTCTGTTGATTGTGACAAAGGAGAATACATGGACCATCATAACGGATATTATGCTTATGGACCAACACTTTCAAGAGCCATTGATGTAGATTATTTGACTAGTTCTGTTTCCGGAATTGGAATGTATCGCAATTGGAATGACGAAAACAAAGATGAAGCCATAATGCCGGATGTTTATCAGAATTTATATTTGACGAAAGACAATTCAAAACCTAAATATGATTTTGCTTTTCAGCCGAATATTATCAGCATTGCTTTAGGAACAAATGATTTTTCTGGCGGAGACGGAAAGAAAGAACGTTTGCCTTTTAATGCTGAAAAATACGTTTCTAATTACATTAATTTTATAAAAATGCTTTATGTGCACAATCCGAAAGCGCAGATTGTAATTACAAACAGCCCAATGGTTAATGGAGAAAAAGCAGTTGTTTTTGAAGATTGTCTGCATAAAGTTAAAAATGCTTTTGCTAATGATAAAGAACACAAGACTATTTTGATTTTCAAATTCAAACCAATGAAACCAAAGGGATGTTTAGGTCATCCTGATGTTGCAGATCAAAAAGTGATGGCAGATCAGTACGGACCTTTTTTAAAAAAGCTTCTAAATGAAAAATAAATTACTCTTCGTTTTCTTGTTTATGATTTTTGGTTCGGCTAAGGCCAATGTTACGCTTCCTGCTATTTTTGGCGATAATATGGTTTTACAGCGCAATTCTGAAGTTAGAATTTGGGGCTGGGCGAATCCTAAAGAAGAAATTAAATTAGTTTCCAGCTGGAACAATCAGGAATATAAAACCGTTACAAGTAATCAGGCAAAATGGGAACTTGTTATAAAAACTCCTGAAGCGGGCGGACCATATACAATTTCTCTAAAAGGATACAATGAAGTTGTACTCAAAAATATTTTAATTGGTGAAGTCTGGCTTTGTTCCGGACAATCGAACATGGAAATGTCAGCAAGTTGGGGAATTGACAACGGCGATGAAGAAGTTAAAAATGCGGCAAATCCGAATATTCGATTTTTTACGGTTTCAAAATCTACAGCTTTAACTCCTCAAAATAATGTATTAGGAAATTGGGTCGAATCGACTCCGGAAACCATGAAGTATTTCAGTGCCGTTGGTTATTTTTTTGCCAAACGTTTGCGCGAAGATTTAAAAAATGTTCCTATCGGATTAATTTCGTCTAACTGGGGCGGTACTCCGGCCGAAATCTGGATGCCGGAAGAAGTCGTTAAAAACGATGTTGTATTATTAGAAAATGCCAAAAAACTAAACGAACAGGAATATGGTCCGCATCAACCCGGACGAGCTTATAATGCTATGATTGCTCCAATTGCGGGATTTAAAATTGCAGGAACGATCTGGTATCAGGGCGAATCGAATGTGGGATCTTTGGTTTACGATAAAACGCTTTCGGCTTTGATTACCTCTTGGAGAAAGGCATGGAACGATGAATTTCCTTTTTACTTCGTTCAAATCGCACCTTATAAAACCGGAACTAATAATTTCGCTAACGTAACGGTTAGAAATTCTCAAAGAAAAATTTTAAAAGAAGTCTCGAAAACGGGAATGGTTTTGACTTCTGATATTTCGGATACGATAGATATTCACCCGAAAAACAAAAAATCAGTTGGAATTCGTTTGGCAAATCTGGCTTTGGCCGATACCTATAAAGTGAATTCAAATTTGGTGAATGGACCGCTTTTTAAAGAAATTAAAGTAGAGAAAAACAAAGTGACCGTTTCTTTTGATTATGCAGAAGGCTTATATTTTAAAGACAAAAAATCGAATCAATTTGAAGTGGCTGGAGTCGATGGTATTTTCTATCCGGCAGATGCTTCAATAAAAAATAATCAGGTGATTTTGACAAGTAAAAAAGTATTGAGTCCGGTAAAAGTGAGATTTGCGTGGGGAAATACAATTCAGTCGGATTTGTTTAATAAAGTGAATTTACCGGCTTCTTGTTTTACGACAGAATTTTAGAATGATAGTCCCGATAGCTATCGGGATTGCCCGCGGATTTTACTGATTGAACGGGTTAGCGCAGGTTTTTTGTTTGCTTTTGTCAGGCTGAGCGGAGTCGAAGCCCCGCAAAGTGAGATACACAAAGTTTTGTCATTTCGACTGAAAGGAGAAATCACACAAGAAACTCCTCACAGAATGTCGCCAATCTTTGTCGAATCCCGAGTGTGATTTCTCCTTTCAGTCGAAATGACAAGATTGTCTCTTTTGAAAACGATTTTGCGTGAGGGATAGCAGTGGAAAGCCCACAGCCTGACGAAGGAAGTGCGAGGACTTGTAACGAATAGCCCGATTCGCCGCGGCGAAACCAAGCCCAAAAGAATAAACTCAGTATCTCAGAATCTCAGCACCTTAGCGGCTTTTAAAAATAAACTAACCATGAAAAATAAAAAAATAATAATTATTGGGGTTTTGTCCCTGTTTACTGTTGAAAATATGAATGCACAAAAAAAGCCGTATTTAGATAAAAACAAAACTATTGAGCAAAGAATTGATTTGCTTTTGCCTTTGATGACATTGGAGGAAAAAGTGGGGCAGATGAACCAATACAATGGTTTTTGGGATGTTACGGGACCGGCTCCAAAAGGCGGAACGGCTGAATTAAAATACGAGCATTTACGAAAAGGATTAGTGGGCTCAATGCTTACGGTTCGTGGTGTGAAAGAGGTTCGTGCCGTGCAGAAAATTGCGGTTGAAGAAACTAGATTAGGGATTCCGCTTATCATTGGGTTTGATGTAATTCACGGTTATAAAACGTTAGGTCCGATTCCGCTGGCAGAAGCAGCAAGCTGGGATTTAGAGGCGATTAAAAAATCGGCGGCGATTGCGGCTGATGAAGCTTCAGCATCTGGAATTAACTGGACGTTTGGACCAAACGTAGATGTGGCAAATGACGCTCGTTGGGGACGTGTGATGGAAGGTGCAGGAGAAGATCCTTATTTGGGAAGTAAAATTGGTTATGCGAGGGTAAAAGGTTTTCAAGGGGAAACAATTGCCGATCTGGCTAAAGTAAATACAATTGCGGCATGTGCGAAACATTTTGCTGCGTATGGTTATGTGGAGGCTGGATTAGAATATAATATCGTTGATATTAGTAATTCTAAACTGTACAATTCGGTTTTGCCTCCTTTTGAAGCGACTGTAGAAGCTGGAGTTCGTACGTTTATGAATTCGTTTAATACTTTAAACGGTGTTCCGGCAACTGGAAATACTTTCCTGCAGAGAGATATTTTAAAAGGAAAATGGAAGTTTGATGGATTTGTAATCTCGGATTATGCTTCGATTCGCGAAATGATCGCACACGGATATGCCAAAGATGAAGCCGATGCAACAGCAAAAGCTGTTATTGCGGGTTCTGATATGGATATGGAATCGTATTTGTATGTGGCAAAATTGGTTGATTTGGTAAAATCTGGAAAGGTAAAAGAATCTTTGGTTGATGATGCGGTTCGCAGAATTCTTCGTGTGAAATTTGAATTGGGTTTATTTGATGATCCGTACAGATATTGTGATGAAAAACGAGAAAAAGAAGTTGTTGGAAGTAAAGCCAATAATGACGGTGTTCTGGACATGGCAAAAAAATCTATTGTTTTGTTGAAGAACGAGAAAAATTTGCTTCCGCTGAAGAAATCCGGACAAAAAATTGCTTTGATCGGCGCTTTGGCAAATGATAAAAACAGTCCGCTTGGAAGTTGGAGAATTGCTGCTGATGATAATACTGCGGTTTCGGTTTTAGAAGGAATGCAGCAATATAAAGACAATCAGTTGATTTTTGAAAAAGGAGCCGACTTATTGAAACAAAAAGCAACTTTCTTAACGGAAACGGTTTTCAACACAACTGACAAAAGCGGATTTGAAGCGGCAAAAACAGCGGCAAAAAATGCCGATGTTGTGGTTATGGTTTTAGGAGAATACGGTTTTCAGAGCGGGGAGGGAAGAAGCAGAACTGATTTGAATCTGCCTGGGTTGCAGCAGGAATTATTAGAGGAAATCTACAAAATGAATCCGAATGTGGTTTTGGTTTTAAATAATGGTCGTCCGCTGAGTATTCCGTGGGCTGCAGAAAATGTTCCGGCGATTGTAGAGGCTTGGCAACTGGGAACACAGACAGGAAATGCGGTTGCGCAGGTTTTATATGGGGATTACAATCCAAGTGGAAAACTGCCTATGTCGTTTCCGAGAAATGTAGGTCAGGTGCCAATTTATTACAACAAATACAGCACTGGAAGACCAATTGACAGCGACAAAAATGTCTTTTGGTCGCATTATATGGACGTGGAGAAAACGCCTCAATTTTCGTTTGGTTTTGGATTGAGTTATACTAAATTCGATTATAAAGATTTGAAATTGAATAAAACATCTTTTGCAAAAGGTGAAAAAGTTGAGGTTAGTGTTGACGTTACAAACACAGGAAATTATGACGGAAAAGAAGTCGTGCAATTGTATATTCACGATGAATTTGCGAGCATCGTTCGCCCAATTAAAGAATTAAAAGGGTTTGAATTGGTAAGTCTGAAAAAAGGTGAGACTAAAACGGTAACTTTTACTTTAACAGAGAAAGAACTTGGTTTTTATGACAACGAGGGGAATTATTTAGTAGAGCCCGGAACTTTTAAAATTATGGTGGGAGGAAGCTCTGATAAAGGTTTACAAAGTGGTTTTGAGATAAAAGAATAGGTTTTTCTTTAGGTGCAAAGTTTCAGAGGTACAGAGGTGCAAAGTTTTTTTCCGCGACCCGAGCGATAGCGAACTGGCGAAGAAATTCACGAATTTTTCAATAGCCCCTAGCTTTAGCTAGGGGAATAAGATTTGAATAATTAAGGGCTTTAGCCAAACTTCGTAGGTTTGGCTAAAGCCCTTTTGATTGTATTTATATTTTCATCCAGCTAAAGCTGGACGCAATTGATTTTTTTATGAAGTAAAAGCTAAAGCAGAAAGAATATGTTCTCTTTTTAATTCTGGAAAATCTTCAAGAATTTCGTCAAAAGACATTCCGGTAGAAAGCCACGAAAGAATATCTGAAACACAAATTCTAGTTCCTGTAATTACAGGTTTACCAAATCTAATGTCAGGATTTATTGAAATTAAATTTTGCCAGTTATTATTCATAATTTTATAATTTACACAAATTTACAAAAATTAAATACGATTTTGATTTTAAAATATTCATGTTTGTTTCTACCTTTAAATTCTATTAAAATTCCAACCTTTATACTAAAACGATGAAATATAACAGATGTGGTAAAAGCGGTTTATTACTGCCGGAGATTTCTTTAGGATTATGGCATAATTTCGGGTCGGTGGATAATTTTGAGAATGCTGAAAGTATCGCCGTAGAAGCTTTTAATAAAGGAATTACTCATTTTGATCTGGCTAATAATTACGGACCTGTTCCGGGTTCTGCTGAGGAAAATTTTGGTAAAATACTATGGCATAACTTTCAGGGAAACCTGCGTGATGAAATCGTAATTTCTACAAAAGCGGGTTATACCATGTGGAATGGCCCTTACGGAGATTGGGGATCTCGAAAATATCTGCTTTCGAGTTTAGACCAAAGTTTGAAGCGAATGAGCATTGATTATGTGGATATTTTTTATTCGCACCGCCCAGATCCTGAAACACCAATTGAAGAAACCATGATGGCGCTGGATCACGCTGTGAGAAGTGGAAAAGCGTTGTATGTTGGAATTAGTAATTATTCGGCAGAGCAGACTCGTGCTGCGGTTGATGTTTTAAAACAACTGGGAACGCCGTGTTTGATTCATCAGGCCAAATATTCGATGCTCGAACGCTGGGTAGAAAATGGTTTACTGGATGTTTTAGAAGAAAAAGGAGTAGGCTGTATTGCTTTTTCGCCTTTGGCACAAGGACTTTTAACGGACAAATATTTAAACGGAATCCCAGAAAATTCGAGAGCGCATAATCCAAACGGTCATTTGAAAGAAAATGAAGTTACAGAAGAACGTATTCAGAAATTAATTCAGTTAAATGAAATTGCGAAAAGCAGAAACCAATCTTTAGCACAATTGGCATTGGCATGGCTGCAAAAAGACAGACGAATTACATCGGTTTTAATTGGTGCCAGTTCTGTAAAGCAATTGTGTAATAATATTGATTGTTTACAAAACACTGATTTTTCGAATGACGAATTAAATGCTATTGAGAAAATATTGTCTTAATTGTTAATTATAAATTGTTAATTGTAAATGTTGAAATACATGGTTGTAGAGACGCACAGCAGTGCGTCTAACGTCCAGTTTGCGTCATGTATATCGTTGCGCATAAGACGCACTGCTGTGCGTCTCTACGGAAATTGGGTTGAGATAATATTATTATTTCTTCAACTTTAAATTGTATTTTTTTACAATCTCTAAGGTCGATTTATCGGTAGAAAAAACAGAATTCAAACCTTGTGGTTCCTGTGGCGGATCTGTTGTTAAAGGATCACTTGGATTCCATTTTCCGTCTTTAGTAATTGCTTTTCCTTCACCGCCAAATCCCCAGAAGTTTGCAGCTTGCAGCGGACCCTTATTTTTGACACTTTCGGCCACCCGGCTAAAAATATAATTGTAGAAGATATCTCGGTTTGCAACAGAAGATACCGCTGTTAAATTTTCGTTTTCTCTTGGAAGACCAAATTCTTCAATAATTATCGGGCGTTTTAAATGGTTTGCCACTTTTACGTGATCGTCAATATATTTTCCGGCATTTTCTAAAGTCGTTGGTAATGTTTTTTCTGGATTATCTGCTTTAAACCAACCCCAGTTTTTGGGCCAAATATGCATCGTTAAATAATCGATATTCGGATTCTGATGCGTGCGTTCAAAAATTTCCATGCTGTCATTTGAACTGTTTTTACCTTCAGAACCTGTCGAAATTAAGTGGTTTTTGTCAAGATTATCAATTAAATCAACGATGTTATTCAGCCAAATGGTAAATTTTGCTTCATTTTCCGGCGTAAAAGTGCGGGGTTCATTCCCAACCTGCCACGCCATAATGGTGTTATCATCAGTATATTTCTTTTTAGAATACGAATTTGTTCTTCCAATAATAAATTTTACATGATTTTCTAAAGCTTTCATACAAGGTTCACAGCTGTGAAACTGTTCTGTATATGCCATAAACTGAGGCCAGGTATTAGGCGGAATTGCAGGAACCGGAATTGCACCTTTTCCGTTCCATTCTAAATACTGCGACATGCCGCCAGACCATTCCCAGTTATTGGTTAGGTATAAAACGGCATACATTTTACGTTTGCCCATTTCGCTGATTAAAAAATCAAGTCCGTCGAGTAAATCTTCATCGTATTTTCCCTGCTCGTATTGCAGTGCCGGACGAACGGTAAAATCATATTTTCCGCCATCGGCACCCACTAAAATACGCAGATTGTCAATTCCGTTTTTTTGCAACAAATCGAGTTCGCGCAATAGTCTTTTTCTGTCTCCCACTTTTTTTGAAGCCAGTAAACTTCCGTACCAATAATTCGTTCCAATGTAGGCGTAAGGTTTATCGCCTTTATAAAATTGGTTTCCTTTTATGGTAATTTTTTCCTGCGCCTGACAAGCGATTGCTGAAAAAATAAGAGTTAATCCAAGAGTTTTTAGAAGTTTATTTTTCATGGTTTGTTTTGTTATTGTCATTGCAAGGAACGAAGCAATCTCAATCCTTTACTTTATCAGCAAATGTGCTTATTGTTTGGGTGGCTGCTTCGTTCCTCGCAATGAGATGCGTCGTTATTATTTCGGCATTTCATACATTTTGGGCAGCGTATTCAATAACGCTGATTTTGCTTTAGAACTATACGTTTTAAAATCGGCTGCGTTTGGAGCAGAACCAGTTGGTACATAATATCCGTCTTTGTTATTGTTCCAAAACATTACATAACTTATTTGAATATCATTTTTGGTTAAAGCATTGTATAATAAAGTTGAAAACCAATCTGTAATGGCCGGCGTTGTACTGGTAACGCGATAACCTGTTTCGGTTAAAGCTGCGATTTTTACTTTTGCTTTAGCATAATCAGAAAGAATTTTCAGCTTCGCATTGGCTTTGTCAGATCCCGTTTGACCTTGGTTATTGAAATCTCCGTAATTGTCCATTCCAAGAACATCAACATATTTATCGCCAGGATATCGGCTTAAATAATTGGTTTCGGTAGTGTATGAATTGTCCGGAGAAAAAGCGTAGAGAATATTGTGAACGCCTTTTGTGTTTTTTAAATAATCAACTGTAAATTGGTACGCTTGTTTGTATTTTTCTGGCGTGCAGAAATTAGCGCCCCACCAAAACCAGCTTCCGTCAAATTCGTGAAAAGGCCTGAAGATTATCGGAATCAATTCGCCATTTGCACCTTTTAGATTTGAAACTACGCTGGCAATTTTATCTAGTTTTTTCTTGTACCATTCGTTATTGGTTCCGCCTGGCAAAATACTTTTAAAAGCGGCTGCTTTTTCTTCTGTTGTCATATCGGCCGCATAAAAAGAAGCTTCTTTATTTGGTTCTCTCAAATGCCAGCAGAACGTATTGATTATGCCTTTCGCGTAAGCAGCTTTTGTATCAATAACAATTTTTTCTTCTTGTTGATAAAACCAATTTTCAGGCTTGCCATTATTTTCTTTATCAGTAATAAACATAAAATCTGAACCTATAATGGCAGGATCGTAACCTGTGTTTTTTTTGATGTCAGAATCTCCTCCGGCGTCTTGATAAAAACTGTTAAAAGCATCTTGCTGTCCAATTGCCGTTTTGGTTTTAGCCAGTTTTTTTAGATTATAAAATAAAGCGACAGTTTCTTTGGTAGCATTTGCGTCCACCATAAATGTTGCAGCATTTTGAGTTGTTAGAGGATCTACTTCTACCGGCGGATCAATGATAATGACAGGATCTGATTCTTTATCCGAAGAACAACTTATAAATGTTAGAACGGTGAGGCTTAAAAATGCTATTTTGAGAAATGTAGTCTTCATTTTTTTTAGGTTTTAATTCGGTTAATAAGCTCTAAACAGGCGCGGCTGTTGTGATATGGACATTTCCAGAATCCGGCTTTGTCTTTTTCTATTGGAGAATAATCTCGGTAAATTCCCCAAAACCATTCGCCGTTTTTAAGATCCACAATGTGTTTTTTAATGAAATTCCAGTTTTCAAGAACGACTTTCAGATATTCTTCATTTCCTGTTAATTGGTAAGCATTGTAAAAACCAATTAAAGCTTCGGCCTGAACCCACCAATGTTTTTCGGCAATTAGTTCGTTTTCTTTCGGATCAAATTCATACCAAAGGCCGCCATCGTGGTCTAATCCTTCTTTGGTAACTTCGGCAATTTGAACGGCGTGTTTTTTATAGCGCGCAATTAGATTCTCATCTTCTAAAACTTCGGCACAATGCAATAACAGCCAGGCAGCTTCAATGTCGTGTCCGTATGAAATCACGTCGGGTTTTTCGATCCAGTTTTCATCAAAAAATAAACGAAGATGTCCGGTTTCGGTATTAATGAAATGTTTTTCTATGGTTTCTAAAAGTTCAATACTGTCATTTCGGAGTGTTTCATCTTTCCATACTTTAAACAAATTGGCATAAGCTTCAATAATATGCAAATGCGTGTTCATTGTCTTTTTTTCGTTGGCATCTTTATCGCTTAAACGCAAATCCTCAATAGGCTGCCAATTGCGGGTAAAAGCTTCGAGATAACCTTTGTTTACAGGATCATAACTGTATTTTTGTATGCTTTTGTATAAGTTAATAGCAATTTCTAAAGCTTTTTGATCTTGAGAAATAGCATAATATTCAGATAATCCATAAATAGCAAAAGCTAAAGCATAAATCTGGTTTTTAGTATCTTTTGGTGTTTTGTCAGCATTAATGCTCCAAAAAAGACCGCCAAATTCTGGATCATAGAAGTGCTTTGAAAGATATTCAAAAGCCCTTTTGGCGATTTCTTTGTGACTTTCTTTTTTTGTGATGGGATAACTGGATGAAAATGTCCATAAAATTCTGGAATTCAAAACAGAACCTTTTTCTGCATTGGCAATAATATGATCGTTGAAATCAATTTGGCCAACAAAACCTCCGTTTTGATTATCAAGTGTATGTTTTGACCAATAATTCAGAATCGAATCCAGTTCGGTTGTTATTTCAGATTTAAGCTGTTTTAGATTTGCTGACACGGTGTATTAAATTGTATTATTTTTTTCGATTTGGCTGATTATTGTTTTTACAGAACCTGCAGAAATAAAAGTATCTGCCGGAGCATTGGTCACATAATCTACCAATTTATCTACCGAAGAAACAGCAACGTGCATTCTTGTATCTGATGATGCGTAATACACATAAACAGTTCCGTCAGCGTCTTCAATCCATCCGTTAGAAAATAAAACATTCGATACGTCGCCCACTCTTTCAATTCCTTCAGGGCCCATAAAATGTCCGGCGGGAACGTGAGTCACTTTCGAAATGTCATTTAAATCAGTCATAAACATATACAAAGTATAGCGTAATCCTGCAGCAGTATTTCGAACTCCGTGCGCCAAGTGTAACCAGCCTTTTTCGGTTTTAATAGGTGCAGGGCCAAGTCCGTTTTTTAATTCATAAATGGTATGATATTGTTTTCCAAAAATGATTTTTTCGTCTTTTACGACTGGATTTGTCATATCGTCAACGTATCCTAAACCAATTCCGCCTCCAGATCCAACGTCAATAAAACCGTCTTGCGGACGTGTGTAAAGGGCGTATTTTCCGTTTACAAATTCCGGATGCAAGACTACATTTCGCTGTTGTCCTGTATTTGAAATTAAATCCGGTAATCTTTCCCAGTTTACTAAATCTTTTGAGCGTACGATTCCTGCATTGGCTATGGCTGAACTTGTATCGCCTTTTGGCGCTTTTGGATCTTTTCTTTCGGTACAAAAAATACCGTAAACCCAGCCGTCTTCGTGGTTTATCAAACGCATGTCGTAAACGTTGGTATCTGGTTCTTCGGTTTGCGGAATCACGCAGGGTTTATCCCAAAATTTAAAATTATCTACGCCATTTGGACTTTCTGCAATGGCAAAAAATGATTTTCTGTCGATGCCTTCTACACGAACAGCCAAAAGGTATTTTCCGTTCCATTGCATTGCTCCGGCGTTGAAGGCGGCATTCATCCCGATTCTTTCCTGTAAAAACGGATTTGTTTTTTCGTTTAAATCAAAACGCCAGTTTAACGGAACGTGAGATGCGGTAACCACAGGGTTTTGATAACGCTGGTAAATTCCGTTTCCGGCATTTTCCTGCGGTGCATTTTTTTGCTCGATTAATGCTTTATGTTCTTTTTCTAATGCTGCTTTTCTATTTTGAAAAGTAGTCGAAGAGGATATTGTTGTCATATTTTTTGATTTCGGTATCTGATTTATTTTTTTAGTTTGCGTGGTCTCTTTTTTCGTTTAAATCTTGTTCTATCGTTTGCAGTTTTTCTTCGGATAAAGGATAGAATAAAATAAATGCGACTGATATTGCGGCTGCGATTGCAGGAAGGATGCTTAACATTAACTGAATTCCGTTTTGGGTTGCGGCTGTCTGTTCAACATTGGCTTGAAAACCATAATATCCTAAAAGCCATCCGGTTCCGGCTCCGCCAATTGTCCATCCAAATTTTTGTGACATTGACGAGGCTGAGAAAACCAATCCTGTGGCCCTGCGTCCTTGTTTCCATTCCGAATAATCGGCGCTGTCTGCATACATTGACCAGATTAACGGGAAAATGCAGCCGGCACAAATACTGATTAAAACCTGGAAACTCATGATTAGGAATACATCTTCTTTTCCGAAGAAATAGAAAACTAAACTTAGAATTGCAGCGATTGCCATGGCGCCAAAGAAGGTTTTCTTTTTACCAATTTTATTGGCAATAGGAGTAGCAATTATAACTCCGATGATATTGGCAGCCTGACCCAAAACCAAATAAATGGAGGTAGGAGTCATATGGAAATCGGTTCCAAAAAGTGAAAAATCAAAATTGACATTACTGCTTACATAGTATTTGAAATAGTAAACGGCAGCACCGTCTCGGATAGAATTAAAAACCAAAGTCCCGATTCCGGCTCCTAATAAAATCCACCAGGGTTTATTTTTTAAAAGGTCTTTTAAATCTTCTTTTAGGTTTGATTGTTCGTTTTCGATAGGTTTTACTCTTTCTTTAGTAAAGAAAAAACAAGCCCAGAAAAATGCGGTTGTAATAACTCCAAAAACAGATATTGTAGCCAGCCAGCCTGTTTTAGAATTTAGGCTTCCGCCGAAATAATTTACAAGAGGTTCAATCAGCCAAAGTGCCAAAAGACTGCCTCCAAATGCGAAGACCATTCTGTAAGACGATAAGGTGTTTCTGTCTTTTCTATCAGACGAGATGACACCCAGAAGTGATGCGTACGGAACGTTGATTAAAGAGTAAATCATCATCATTAAAGAATAAGTTACATAGGCATAAATTATTTTTCCTTTTTCGTCAAAATCCGGGGTATAAAAAGTTAAAACTCCAATCACGGCAAAAGGCACGGCAACCCATAATAAGTACGGTCTGAATTTTCCCCATTTGGTTTTAGTTCTGTCAGCAATAATGCCCACAATTGGGTCAAAACAGGAATCCCAAATTCGGGTAATCAAAAACATGGTTCCTACAACGGCAGGCGCTAATCCGAAAACATCGGTGTAGAAAAACAAAAGATACATACTAAAGATTTTCCAGAACATAGACGAAGCGGCATCTCCAAGTCCGTAACCAATTTTTTCTTTTAAACTAATTTTGTCGTGCATTGAGTGGTTATTTTAAGGTTTTGATTTTTGAGTTTGGTGATTATTTTAAAGCTTTTTTTATGTCTTTTTCAAATAAGGTTTTTTCGAGATTGTAATACTCCATAAAATCCTTTTCGCTTAGCTGTCCTTTAAAAGGGACGTAATAATGCATTTTCTTTTCGTTTTCCTGCCATCCGTGATTTCTCCACAATAAAACATAGGAAATTTTATAATTTCCAATGGCTTTAGAGAAAGTTCCTGTCCACCATTTTGGATCCGGAACAGCTTCGTAACCGGCTTCGGCAATGGCAATTAATTTGTGCTTTTCATGACCAATTTCGTCGATGATTTTCAATTGCTTTTGAACTTCTTCAATAAATTTTTGTCCGTCTTTATCATTATTATTTTGATAAGAATCAAAGCTTATCATATCGGCAAAATCATCACCGGGATAATTGGCCAGGAAATCTTCTTTGGTATTGAAACTGCTGGTATTGTACACATAAATAAGATTGTGAACGCCTTTTTTCTGAAGGTATTCAAAGGTGAATTTCCATGCTGTTTTAAATTCTTCTGGAGTACAATTTCCTTTTCCCCACCAAAACCAGCCTCCTGTAAGTTCGTGATAAGGTCTAAAGAGAATTGGAATGTTTTTTCCTTTTTTGTCTTTTAACGAAAGAAAGAAAGTCGCGGCTTTATCCAGCCATGAAGTAAATTTTTGATGATTTTCGCCTCCCGGTAAAATGGTTTTAAGGGAGTTTGGCGTATTATCCCAAGCGCTTTTTCCGGTTGCAGGATTATCAAAATGCCAGCTTATGGTTGAGATGCCGCCTCTTTCGTTAGCTTCTATAATGTATTGTTTCATTTTTGTAAAAGGAACGCCGTCTATATTATTGGCATTGTCTTTTTCTAAACCCGCAATATCCCAGCCGTAAACTGCCGGATAATCGCCTACTACATCTTTAATGTCGCTTCGGTTGTTTTCGTATTTCCAGTTTACACCGTAAGCTAGGTCATCCTGATGCCCAAAAAGGTACCCTTTTGCTGTAAGCTGGTTGAGCTTTTTATATAACAAAATAGTTTCAGGTGATGCTTTTTTATCTGCAAGTGACAAATTAGTATTACTGTTATTTTGCTGCGCAGCGCAGGAAGATCCTAATAATGCGGTAATTAAAAGTTTAAAAAAGTGTTTTTTCATTTTTGAAAATATTGTTTTTCAGTCGGTTTCTAATTTTACATTGAAAATGGATACCTGTTACTGAAGGCTGTTTTCTCTATTTGTAATTCAGTATTGTTTTCCTGATAAAATTATTAAAACTATAAAAAGGTTAAGTATTAAAAATGATTAATGTTTATTATTAATACTGTTTTTGTAAAGTTGATAATTTTATTTTTCAAAGATAAATGGATGTTTATAGCTTAATTAATATTATTTTATCAATTATATATCATATTATTGCAGGAAAAAAAGAAATCTAATTTTGCTAAAACAGTTTTTAAGAAAATGAGTACAGCTAAAAATTTTTATAGAGAGATCGCGCCGCTTTCTGCCGGAGATAGTTTTTTGGTTTTTGACAGGGTTAAAGATAGTTTCGATTTTCCGGTTCATTATCATCCTGAATTTGAGATCAATTTTATTTTAAACGGAAAAGGAGTAAGACGAGTAGTGGGAGATAATATTGAAGAAATTGACAATGTTGAACTGGTTTTAATAGGTCCGAACTTATATCACGGATGGGAGCTGAATAAATGCACAAACAAAAAAATCCATGAAATTACGATTCAGTTTCATAATGATTTGTTTCATGAATCACTGTTGGCAAGACGTATTATGAACCCAATTCGGGATATGTTCAATCGTTCGATTCACGGGATTTTATTTTCTAAAAAAGTGGCCGAAGAATTGACTCCAAGACTTGTAAGGCTTTCTAAACTGGATGGTATGGATTATTTCCTGGAAATTACTTCCTTATTATATGATTTGGCCAATTCCAGAAATCAGCGATTACTTTCTACTTACACAGTCGATTATGATAAGTTTGATGATTATGATAAAATGAAACTGGTTTATGAATATGTGCAGAAACATTTTGCAGATAAAATTACTTTAGAAGATGTTGCCAATGTAGCCAGCATGTCTATCATTTCTTTTAACCGATTTATTAAAAAACGCACCGGAAAGACTTTTGTTAATTATATAAATGATATTAGAATTGGATATGCAGCCCGATGGCTAGTTGAAAAAGATATGAGCGTTTCTGAAGTGGCTTTTAAGTCTGGCTTTAATAATATTGCCAACTTCAATCGTAGTTTTAAGGCTATTAAAAATTGTACTCCCAGTCAATATCGTGAAGATTTTTCTGGTCTAAAACGAATTTTATAGTGATACTTTTTTTTCACTAATAAATATTATTTTTAACGAAAACGTTTGATTTTGGCATTTTCGTTAACTTTTATTTATAATTTAGGTTACTTGAGGGTGAGTGTATTGCGAATAATGTAATTTTTGATTGGTTTTATTTTGATATATGTTTTTTTAAACTGATATAGTAAAAATATTATCATTAAATGATGGAATACTATCGATTTGATAATTCCTTCTGTTATAGATTTGTTAAATAATTTAGATGTTATATCGAGCTCTTTCCTATCTAAATTATAGATAAACAAATTTAAACTAACCAATCACTTATTATGAAAAAACTAATGACTAACTTTATTCATTGGAATGCTAACCACAGAGTAGTTCCATTGATTTTATTCTTGTTCCTGACGAGTAATTTTATTTCGGCTCAGGTAAAAATATCAGGAGTAGTGTCTGATGATAAAGGAATGACAATTCCTGGAGCCAATATTTCTGTTGTTGGCTCAAAAAATACAGCTTCTACAGATTTTGATGGTAAATATACTATCGATGCTCCTTCAAACGGAACTTTATTAGTAACTTTTATAGGTTTCGATTCTCAAAGAATTGCTATTAACGGCAGAACAAAAATTGATATTTCTTTAAAATCAACTTCAGAAGACTTAAAAGAGGTTGTTGTAATTGGATATGGAACTCAGAAAAAGAAAGATGTAAACGGTGCCATATCTTCGGTACGATCAAAAGATATTGAAAATTTAAAACAAGTTTCTATCGACCAGATGCTTCAGGGTAAAGCGGCCGGGGTTTCTGTAACCAATAACTCGGGTCAGCCGGGTGGTGCAGCTTCGGTACGTGTGCGTGGAACTACATCTATTACAGGAACAAACGAACCTTTGTATGTAATTGATGGTGTGCCAATTTCCGGAGATGCTACAGGAAAATCGACTAGCGGACAAGCTTTGGCTGGTAAAGACGGGTTTTCTTCTTCTGGAGGAAGCGGGAACAATGCCATGAGCCCTTTGTCTATGATTAATCCAAGCGATATCGAATCTATGGATATTTTAAAAGATGCTTCGGCAACTGCTATCTATGGATCAAGAGGAGCAAACGGGGTTATTATTATTACGACTAAATCGGGTAAAAAAGGAGGAGGAAAAATCGCTTATGAAAACTATACTTCTTTTGCTACAATATCAAATAAACTAGATGTTTTAACACTTTCGCAATATGCGACTTTAAAAACCAATCTGGCTAAACAATGGGGATTTCAGACTCGTCAGGAATTTTCTCATCCGGAATTATTAGGTGCTGGTACAAACTGGCAGGATGAGGTATATAGAACCGCAATTTCTAATAGTCATCAGCTTTCTTTTTCTGGTGCTAAAGACGGAACGAGTTATTATTTGTCTGGAAGTTATTTAGATAACGAAGGAACTATTATCAATTCTGGATTAAAAAGATATACGGTTAGATTGAATTTAGATTCAAAAATTAAACCTTGGTTAAGAATTGGAGGAAATTTAACTGGTGGTATCACAAATGAGAGAATTACGGTAAACCAAAGTTATTCAGGATTAATTTCAAATACTTTATTACAATCTCCTGATATTCCGGTTAGAAATACTGACGGTACATTTGCGGGTCCGCCAACATCAGAACAAAGTGTTACCTATTATAATCCTGTTGCTGAGGCTTTAACAAGAGAGAATAAATTGGTTAGAAAAAACTTTTTAGGAAATGTATATGCTGAAGCTGATATTTTTAAAGGATTAAAATATCGTATTGAGATTGCAGCAAATACAGAGTTTTCAGAAAATGATGATTTTAGACCTTCTTATGCCTGGGGAACTCAGACTAATGTAACAGCAGATTTAGATGTGAGAAGACAAAACTGGTATTCTACAAACATCAAAAATTTATTGACGTATGACAGAACATTCGGAAAACATAAATTTACGATTCTGGCTGGTCAGGAAGCAAATGATTCTCATTGGGAAGGTTTAGTTGCCTCTGCTCATGATTTTAAAACGAATACAATTCACACGATCAACTTAGCTGATCCTGATAATAATACAATCACGCAGTATAAAGGCAGTGCTTCGCTTTCGTCTCTTTTTGCTCGTATTATTTATGATTTTAATGATAAATACAGTATTACAGCTTCGATCAGACAAGATATTTCTTCTAAGTTTGATCCAACTACAAACAATCAAAAAGGTGTTTTCAATGCTATTTCGGGTTCTTGGAAATTGTCAAACGAATCTTTCATGGAAGGAACTCGTAAATATGTAGACAACATTAAGTTTAGAATTGGATATGGAGAAACCGGAAATCAGCAAATTCCAAACAATAGTTATTCGGCTATGTTAGGAACACAAAATTCTGGTTTAGGAAGCGGCTTTTTACCATCAAATTATCCAAACCCTGATTTAGTTTGGGAATCTTTAAATCAAACCAACTTAGGTATCGATTTTACTTTGCTTAACAACAAACTTTCTGCAAGTTTTGATGTGTATGATAAAAAATCGGAAGGGTTCTTGTTCCAAGTGCCATTGCCTCTTTACTTAACAGGCGGCGGCGGTCAGTATGGCGGAATTTCTGCCCCATATTCTAACTTAGGAACTATGACTAACAAAGGTTTCGATCTTACTTTAGGATACGATATGAGATCTACAGGAAAATTTAACTGGGATGCTTCTTTAGTTGTTTCTCATTACAAAAATAATCTGGACGAAATCGCAAACGGAATTGTGTTAACTCAAGAAGTTAATACTAACGGATATCAGCCGGTTGTGGTTACCAATACAACAGTTGGAAATCCAATTGGATTGTTTTACGGATATAAAACAGACGGAATTTTTAAAGATCAAACGGCATTGAATAATGCGCCGCTTCAGTTTGGACAGGCAGTTGGAACCGGAGCAGGACAGACTTCTTTGGGAGATGTTAAGTATGTGGATGTAAACGGTGACGGAAAAATAGATGCTGCTGATAAAACTTTTATTGGAAATCCGCATCCAAAATTCACTTACGGATTTACTAATAATTTCAGATACAAAAATGTAGATCTTTCTATTTTTCTTCAGGGATCATACGGAAATGACGTAATGAATTTGACCAGAAGAGCGGGTACAACCAATACTTCTTTGTATGATAATCAATTAGTAGACGCTATGGATTATTATTCGCCAACTAATACAGGAAGTAATAATCCGAGACCAATTGCTGATGCATCAAATACGAACCTGCTTATTTCTGATCGTTATGTTGAGGATGGTTCTTACTTAAGAATTCAAAACATTACGCTTGGCTATTCTTTACCGCAGGATGTTATTTCTAAATATAAGATATCGAGATTAAGATTGTACGGATCTGCTCAAAACTTATATACGTTTACTAATTATTCGGGTTATGATCCAGAGATTGGTTCATTTAATCAAAATGTGCTTTTGTCAGGAATTGACAACGGAAGATATCCGGTAGCAAGAACATTTTTAGTTGGACTTAACTTAGAATTTTAAAAATTAAAAAAAATGAAAAAGAAATCTTTTTTAAATAGATATAGTTTGCTTTTAATAGCAGTGACATTTTTGACTCTGGGTTCATGTCAGGATGATTTTACTGACAGGCCTTCTGAAGATGGAATAAGTTTGGATTCTTATTACAGTACAGACGATCAGGTTGCATCGGCAACAAACGGTATGTACAGCAGAACCTGGTTTCAAATGTATAATAAGTTTTGGTGGGCATTAGAAGTGGGTTCCGGAAACATGTATTCTGGTTCTTCTGATGTAAGCGGTTTAAGAACTTTTTCTATGAACGGAAGTGATCCTGAACTGGTAAACGGATGGTCGGCTTTATGGGCAAACGTACAGCAGTCTAATATGATTATCAATTTCCTTTCGGCAAGAGTTGGACCTGCAGTTTCTCAAAGCGTATTAGACAATACTATAGGAGAAGCTTACTTTATGAGAGCTACTGCTTATTTTGATTTAGTAAGACTTTGGGGTCCGGTGCCAATTATTGAAAATCCATTGGATTATACCAGTAATCCTTATATCAATACAAATCCGGTTGCTGATGTTTACAAACTAATCACAGCAGATTATTTAAGAGCAATTAATTTATTGGCAGGAAAAAACAGAGGAGCTAATTATGCTAATAACGGACACGTTTCTAAAGGTTCTGCCAGAGCAATGCTGGCAAAAGTGTATTTGTATCAAAAAGATTATGCAAATGCTAAAGCAATGGCAGAAACGGTTATTAACAGCGGTGAGTTTAAGCTTTTAGGCGGTGATCAGCTTCCTGGGAAAAGTTTTGCTGATTTGTTTACGTATCCAAACAATAATAATGAAGAATCTATTTTTGCACTTCAGTGGAAAGGTGATGGAAATTATGGTTCTGCCAATAACTGTAATACACAATTTGGGTTTCAGGACGGATTATTATCGACTTCAAATGCAGCTTACGCAGGAGTTTTTGGTCCAAGTCAGGAAGTGTTGCTTTCATTATATGGTGCAGGCGATTTAAGAAAACAAGAAACTGTAATGGTTCCGGGAGCTGTTTATCCTGGTATCAAAACAACACAAGGAATTGGTTTTACTGTTCCGGCTGATAAAGATCTGGCACAGGCATCTGGAGGTGCAATTAAAAAATATTGTATTGGTGTTGTAAACGGAAATGTTACCGGTCAAGCCGATGGATGGGCGATGATGGACAATAATACTTATGTAATGCGTTATGCCGAGTTATTATTGATTCATGCCGAAGCTGTTTTGGCTGGTGGAGCAAGTACATCTGATGCATCAGCTTTACGATCTATTAATGCAGTTAGAAAAAGAGCGGGTCTGGCAGATTTGACTTCAATTACTTTTGATGATATATTTTTAGAAAGAAGAAAAGAGTTGTGTTTTGAAGGAGATTATTGGTTTGATTTAGGACGTATCGACAAGACAAAAGCAATCGCAATTATGTCGGCACAAAATAGAGGAGACCGATACGGAGAGCGTCATTATACACCTGTGTATAGCGAAGATCACGCAACAAACGATTTCTATATGGATTATCCGGACAATGAGGTGGCAAAAAATCCTAAGTTATTGCAAGCGCCGGTTCCGTATACTTTTAAATAATTTCTAAAATTTAACTAATATGAAAAATATAAATATAAAATACCTTTTGCCAGTTATTACAATGGCATTTATGGTGCTGGGGATATTTTCATCGTGTGATAATGATGATACTGCGGGAAGTTCTGGAGCACCGGTAATTACAAGTGTAGCAAAATCTATTGAGGGAGATTTGGTTCCCGTTACAGTGGGCGATCCTAAAAATTATTACATCATTCAGGGAAAAGGCCTTTCTGGCGTAACTAAAATTTATTTTAATGATTTCGATACGTATTTCAATCCTACACTAGTTACAGACACTGCAATTTTTGTTTTAATTGATGAAAAAACACCTTTTGCAAATGCAAGTAATAAAATAAAAGTAGTTACCAATCAAGGAACGGTTTTATACGATTTTGTTGTAGCACCGCCAACCCCAAGATTTGACAGCTACAATCCTATCAATGCTGCTGAAGGTGATGTTGTAACGGTTTATGGAAATTATTTCCTAAATCCAACGGTTAAAGTGGGTACGGCAGATGTTCCGGTTATTTCTTCAACTTTAACAGAACTGACCTTTAAAATGCCGGCAAATGCATCAAATAAATATGTAACAGTTACTAATATTTCTGGTTCTGCGGTTTCTAAAGAAGCGGTTGGTTCTGCATTGTTTGATGATAAATGGTACAACGACTGGATGTTTGATGGTCCAGATGGAAAAGTTTCGTTAGAAAGCTCTGGAGCAGTACAAGGAAAAGTGATGCTTAAATCTGTTAATGATGCATGGAGCGGTAACCAATTTAGAAATAAAGACTGGGCAACGCTGGATGTGACAAACTACAGTGGTATTAGATTGTGGATAAAAGGCGATAAAGCAGGTAAAGTGGCTATTATTCTAAATGGAAACTGGTCAGATCCTGATGCTAAAGTTATCGAAGTTACCACACAATGGAAAGAGTATAATTTGCCTTGGAGTTCTTGGCCTTTTGCAGTAACAGGATTGCAAACTCTTGTATTAAAAGATTTTACTGGAGAAAAATCGAACTATTATTTAGATAATATTGGCTTCATTTTAAAATAGTTAGATAAAGAAGCGGTTATTCGTTTTGAGTTTTGTTTAAATATTCCCTAATCTACTCAATTAGGGAATATTTTTTTAGTGTAGATTGAAATTTAACTATTGATATTCAGTTTGTTATATGAATTTTTAGTATTGCTATTTGAGAAAATAGTATCTTTTTTCGTATAGTTTTCGGGTTATATTTATTACAATATTAACAAACCAAAAAAAAGAATTATGAAAAAAAATGACTTTACTTTCTTAACAAAAACCAAACTTTATTTGCTAAGTTTTATTCTAATCTCAGTGGGTTATCGACTAAGTGCTCAGGAAATTTCAGGTTTAAATCCTTATTGTTTGGCTTCGGGACCATCTTATTCAGTTGTTGCGCCAAGTTCTTCATATGATGAAGTAGTGTGGAGCTGCAGTGATCCAACTGTGACATTCTCTGGAAATCCTTCGCCTTTGTCACTTTCTAAAATTGTGTATAAAAGTCCGGGAACTATTGCCTCAGGAGAAACACTTACTGTGCAATTTAAAAGTGCAGGAACAATTGTCGCACAAAGACAAATTACATTTGTTTCGCCAGTGATGCCGGTACAGCCCAGTTATGTTGTTACAAAAACAAATGACTATTGTACAAATCAATATCATATAATAACCTTAACTGTAACTCCAAATCCAAATCCGAGCCCAAATACAAACTTTACAATCGCTCCAAGAGTAGCAGATCCAAGTATCATTATAACACAAACGTCAAAAAATATATTCGAATTAAAACTGCCATTAAATGGTCAGCCCTATTTTTTATATGATATAACCGCAACAACACCAATATCAGGATGCCAGTCGAATAATTTATCAACGACTTCATATAGTAATTCGGTTTCCTTAAACTTAACAGGTTGTGCAAATAACACTCCTAATCCGGGACCAAATTATGATTTTACAGTATCGCCCAATCCTTATAGTAATGGTTATATCACAATAGTAGCTGCTGAAGTTTCTTCTCAAGCTACGGGAACTTGCAGGGTTTACGATAGTTCTGGAGTTTTAAAACTTACCTTTTCTCTGCTAAGTTCTAGTACTTCCATTCCGCTTAAAACAGCTGTGGGAGCGTCAATGACAGCAGGAATTTATATTATTCAGGTAACCTATTCAAACGGAACTGTGAAATCTAAAAATTTAGTTGTGAATTAAAAAATGTTCTTCTTAAACAAAGAACTCCATTTCGAGGTAATCGATTTGGAGTTTTTTCTATCTTACATTATTGAATATCAATAAAAAAAAGATCTATAAGTACATAATCAGCAGAAAGAAAAATATCAAAATAATTTTAAAATGAAAAAAACAGTATTACTATTAGCAGTTTTAAGTTGTTTCAACTTTGGTTTCAGCCAGGGAAATACGCATACACAAACAGCAGGGAAATTTGAAGGTTTGGCTATGACGCCGCCTATGGGATGGAATTCCTGGAATACTTTTGCAACAAACATCGACGAAAAATTAGTAAAAGAAACGGCAGATATTATGGTTTCGTCAGGATTGGCCGCCGCCGGATACAATTATATAGTATTAGACGATGGCTGGATGACAAAAGAACGCAACGCAAACGGCGATTTAGTTCCTGATCCGGTTAAATTTCCTAACGGAATGAAAGCGGTAATAGATTATGTGCATAGCAAAGGTTTAAAATTTGGCTTATACAATTGCGCAGGAACCCAAACTTGTGCCGGATATCCGGGAACTCGCGGTTACGAATATCAGGATGCTCGTTTTTATGCTAAACTCGGAATTGATTTTCTAAAGTATGATTGGTGCAACACAAAAGGAATTACAGCACCAGAAGCTTATACCACAATGAGTAATGCCTTAAAAACAGCCGGAAGACCAATCGTTTTTAGTCTTTGCGAGTGGGGAGATAACCAGCCGTGGGAATGGGGAAAACCTGTTGGGAATTTGTGGAGAATTTCCGGAGATATTTATCCTTGTTTTGACTGCGAATTCAAACACCCCGAAAATTGGTCTTCTTGGGGATTTATGAAAATTGCCGAAATGAGAAAAGACATTCGTAAATATTCTGGTCCGGATCATTGGAATGATTTTGATATGATGGAAGTTGGAAACGAAATGAATGATACCGAAGATAAATCGCATTTTGCTATGTGGTGTATGCTTTCTTCTCCTTTATTTACAGGAAATGATTATAGAAAAATGTCAAAAGAAACTTTGGCAATTTTAACTAATAAAGAACTAATTGCCATAAACCAGGATAAATTAGGTATTCAAGGATTTAAACATACCATAGAAGATGGAGTAGAGGTTTGGGTAAAACCATTGTCTGATGGAAATTGGGCAGTTACCTTTTTAAATAGAACAGATGTTGCAAAAAAGATTAATTTCGACTGGAAAAAGAATACAATAAAAGACGCAGATTTTGGTTACGAAGCTGATTTTGCTAAATCGACATTCAAAATAAAAAACCTTTGGACCAATAAAGAAGCCGGAAACACAAAAAAGAATTTTACTGCAGAGCTGGCTTCTCATGATTGCATAACGTTGAAATTGTCTCTTTAAAAAAAGAATAAGATGAGGTTAAAAACAAGTTTAATTACAATTGCCTTTTTATTGATTTGTAGTTTTTCGAAAGCACAGTTTGTAAAAAAGCATGGACAGCTGAGTGTTCTGGGAACGCAGCTGGTCGATAAAAATAATGAACCAATTGTTTTGCGTGGTTTAAGTTTTGGATGGCATAGTATGTGGCCGAGATATTACAATGAAAAAGCGGTAAGCTGGCTGAAAAAAGATTTCAATTGCAATGTCGTTCGCGCTGCAATGGGAATCGAGCTTGGCGAATACTCCTATATTAAAGACCCGCAATTCTCAAAAGAGAAAATCGAAGCGGTTGTAAATGGAGCTATAAAATCAGATATATATGTCATTATCGATTGGCACAGTCACAACATTAATTTAAAAGAAGCCAAAGAGTTTTTTGCCGAGATGTCTAAAAAGTACTCTAAATATCCCAATATAATATATGAGATATTTAATGAACCGGATTACGAAACCTGGTGGGAAGTTAAAACCTATGCCGAAGAAGTAATAAGTGTTATTAGGGAGAATGACCCAAACAATATTATTTTGGTTGGAAGTCCGCATTGGGATCAGGATGTAAATCTTCCGGCCGAAGATCCAATTTTAGGATTCCATAATATAATGTATACCATGCATTTTTATGCTGCAACACATGGCAGAGAATTAAGAGACAGAACAGATGAAGCTTTAAAAAGAGGCCTCCCTATTTTTGTATCTGAATCTGCTGGAATGGAAGCTTCTGGCGACGGGCCATTAAACCTAAAAGCGTGGCAGGAATATATTGACTGGATGGAAGCTAAAAAATTAAGCTGGATTACCTGGTCGGTTTCAGATAAAGATGAAACTTGTTCTATTCTGAAAAAATCAGCAAAATCAGAAGGGAAATGGAAAGACGAAGATTTAAAAGAATCTGGAATAAAAGTTCGCGAGTTTTTAAGAAAATATAATAATAAGGAATAAAATATTTTTCTTTCATGTCTAAAAGCCTGTTCATATTTGAGCAGGCTTTTTTGTTTTTTAGAACTAAATAAAGGTTGAATAGCATCGAGATCTGGGGTAATTTTAATGAATAATTTTGTAAGAATTTTAATGGCTAGATGTAATCTTAAATGATGATTTGTGAATTGATGTCTTTTTGATGTTGTTTTTAAATGTTTTTTATTTACCCCTGTTTTTTTATGGGTATGTTTTGTTTTTAAGATGTTTTTTGGTGTTTTATGTTTTGTTTTGTCTTTTAAATTTAGGTAATACCCTTGTTTTTTGGTTTGAAAATTAAAATCACAGTTATTGATTTTTCAAAAACAAAACGCTATTAATGTCAAATCACGATTATTGCTTATTTAATTTTTGTAATCCATAATTCTTCATTAAAAACGTCAAAAAAGTAGATTTCAATTATTCTACTCATACAAAAGTTAATAAATTCGCTAATGAAAATGAGGAGGTTTTAGGGGAAGATTCAGGGTTTTAAAAATGACTTATACTATTAACTAGATATATAAAAGATTAACTAACCAAAATCAATTAATAACTAAAAACCAATTAACACATGAAAAAAGTATTTTACATTTTAGCTGCCACGTTAACTAGTTCTTTTTCTTTTGCACAAGAAGATGAATCACAAACTTCGCCGGCAACTACCTGGGGAGGATCTGCGGATGCTTACTATAAATATGATTTTTCTAAACAAATGAACGGATTAACGAGCTTTACCAACTCTCAGGATTCGTTTGAATTAGGAATGGCTTCGATCGAGGCAGGTCATACTTTCGGAAAAGCTTCTGTTTTTGTAGATTTAGGTTTCGGAAAAAGAGCAGGAGAATTTTCATATAATGAAACAACAGATAAAGATATAAATGCTAAATTTTTAATTAAACAATTATTTTTCACTTATCAAATTACAGACAAATTTAAAGTTGTTGCCGGTAGTTTTGGTACGCACATTGGGTATGAAGTGTTAGATGCTGTAGACAATAAAAACTACAGTATGTCTTATGCCTTTTCTTATGGACCGTTCTTTAATACAGGAGTTAAAGCACAGTATACATCGGGTAAATTTACAGCAATGTTTGGTATCACAAATCCAACTGATTTTAAATCAGCGATGGATGCAGGATCAACACAAAAAACATACATCGGGCAATTGGGGTATATTGGAGAAACAGGAAGCGTTTACCTGAATTTTACTTCAGGAAGTACAAATCCAACACCTGGAAGCACAATACCGGTATCTAACGAGAATAAAACTCAATTCGATTTAGTGGCTTCTAAAACAATAAGCGATAGTTTTGCTCTTGGATTTAATGCCACTTATGCTAATACTAAAAATGATTTCGACAGCACTTTAGATGGTGATTGGTTTTCATTAGTAGGATATGCTAACTATTCTTTCAGCCCATCTTTACTTTTGGCTTACAGAATGGAATATTTTGATGCAAAAGATGCTGCTCCAAGTTTAGGAACGCTGACAGGATCTAATGTATTTGCTAATACGGTTTCATTAAATTATAAAGTAGGAAAATTAACGATTATTCCTGAGTTAAGATACGATGCTGCTTCTGAAGATATCTTTTTAAATAAAGATGCTAATCCAACAGGAGGATCTATCTTTGCCTTAATTGCTACAACATACTCTTTCTAGAGATAAAGATTGATATTTTTTTTTTTTTTTGGAGCTGTCGAAACATACTCATGTTTTGGCAGCTTTTTTATTTTGTTATTTTTTGTTTCAGGTTTTTTGCCACAGATTAAAGAGGAATAGAAAGATTAATTTTCTTTGGATGTATAATTTTTTCGCTACGACCCGAGTGGTAAATGTTATTAAGTTAAGATTAAATAATAAAAAATGCTCCAGAGGAGCTGAATATTGATAGTACAATTTATTTCCATGTACAAAAGCTCCAGCGGAGCTATATTGTTAAAATATTTCGCTCCGCTGGAGTTAAAATCACGGTGTATATAATGCTATAAATATTCAGCTCTTCTGGAGCGATAAACCACCTAATTCACGGCAAGCTTTTGAATAAAAAAACGCATTTCTACTATTTTAGAAATGCGTTTTATAATATTTTAAACAGCTCTTATTTACTGAATTTGTTTCTTGTAAATAGAGTATATCGTATCAATTGTTTTTCGATCTAAAGTTGAGGTTGCGTCAGTTTGGATATAATGTAATTTGAAAGCCTGAATCGCAGCTGATAAATTTTTAGTGTTATATCCAATAATTCGCAATGCAGGTTCTATTTTAAAATCAAAAGGAGCTTCTTCTAGAACAGCGTCAGGCCAAATTCCGAAACCTTTTTCGGCTAATGTTTTCCACGGAAATAAAGCACTTGGATCTTGTTTTCTTCCCGGAGCAATATCTGCGTGGCCTAAAAAGTTTTGAGTCGGGATATTATAATCCTTTTTCAACTTTGTTAATAATGCCACTAAACTGCTGATTTGTGCTTCTGTAAAAGGTTTAAAGCCGTTATTGTCAAGCTCAATACCAATAGAGGAAGAATTTAAATCAGTATTTTTTCCCCAAGTTGAATTTCCGGCATGCCATGCTCTTAAATAATCATTTAGCATTTGAACCACTTTTCCGTTTTCAGAAATAATATAGTGGGCGCTAACTTGAGTTCTTGTTTTTGTAAATGTATTTATCGTTTGCTGCACAGAATCCTGAGCGGTATGATGAATAATTACAAAACTTGGTTTTCTTAAATTAAAATTTACGGTACCAATCCATTCTGTACTAATGCCGTTTAATAAAGCAGTCGATCCTGTTTTAGACAAAGTATCTTTTATAATACCAAGTTGAGAAGCATAAGTGGTATCAATAATAACCGGACTTATCGGCGGTATTGTCTTTGCTTCTTTATTTGTAATTTGGTTTTCTAAAGTCTTTAACTGCTGATCGTATGCTTTTTCAGTAGTTTTATAAGGATTTGTTGAGCAAGAAGTAATGATAATTGCTAAGATCAGATAACAAATATGTTTTCTTACCATAATATTTACATTTTATGAAGTTTAGAACAATTATTCCAGAGTTTTCTCAGTTGGTTTTTCTTCTTCTTTATTGTCTTTATCTTTGTCTTTTTTCTTTTTTGATTTTGATGCCTTTTTGATCTCTTTAAAGTTATCCATGAAATTGGTGTATTTCGGGATCTGATCCGGGTTCAAAAATGCAGTTATCTTTTTTGTCATACTTTCTTTTAGAGCTTTCATTTGCTCCATTTTCTGATCTTGACTGCTGTTTTCATTTTTTAAAAGAATCCCTTGTTCTCTTAAACTATCAGCAAAAACATTTGTAATAGCAATTGTTTGAAGCTCATCCAGATTAACCACCGGTTTCATTTCTTCTACAATTTTTGCAGCAGTTTCCTCAACAGGTATTTCTTTAGGTTTGCTTGTGTTTTGCTGCGGGCCCTGCATCATGCTTCTGTCCATTCCCATTCCGCTGCCTCTTCCGCCATATCCACCGCCGTAACCGCCGCCATAACCATTATTGTAGCCGTTTCCGTATTGAGCTGAAACTGAGGTAAAACAGAATAAAGTAAAAACTAAAATAAATAAGTTTTGTATAGTTTTCATAAAAGTGTTTTTGAGTAGATTAGCAATTGTTTAGGGTAAATTTAAGCAGGTTCTCCGTATAAATCAAATTCTGTTGCTTCAATTATCTTGATATTAACAAATTCGCCAGTTTTTACATAATGTTTAGAAGCGTCAATTAAAACTTCATTGTCTACATCCGGGCTGTCAAACTCTGTTCTTCCCACAAAATGTGCGCCTTCTTTTCTGTCAATAATACATCTAAATACCTGACCAACTTTTTCTTGGTTTAAATCCCATGAAATTTGAGATTGTAATTCCATAATTTCATTTGCTCTTGCTTGCTTAACATCATCCGGAACATCATCTTCTAGTAAATAAGCATGGGTATTTTCTTCATGAGAATAAGCAAAACATCCCATTCTGTCAAACTTCATTTCCTGAACGAAATCTTTCAAAATTTCAAAATCTTCCTGCGTTTCTCCAGGATATCCAACAATTAAAGTAGTTCTGATCGCCATTCCTGGAACTGCTGCACGGAAATCTTTTAATAACTGAGTCGTTTTAGCCTGAGTTGTACCACGGCGCATTGATTTCAAAATAGAATCTGAAATATGCTGCAACGGAATATCGATATAATTACAAATTTTAGGCTCGCGTTTCATTAATTCTAAAACATCCATCGGGAAACCGGTAGGATAAGCATAATGCAATCTAATCCATTCAATTCCTTCAACATTTGCTAAAGCTTCTAATAATTCTGCCAGATTTCTCTTTTTATAAAGGTCTAAGCCGTAATAAGTTAAATCCTGAGCAATTAGTATTAATTCTTTAACGCCATTTTTTGCTAAACCTTGTGCTTCTTTTACTAATTTTTCAATTGGCTGCGAAACATGAGTACCACGCATCAACGGAATTGCACAGAAACTACAAGGTCTGTCGCATCCTTCAGCAATTTTTAAATACGCATAATTTTTAGGAGTTGTCGTTAATCTTTCTCCTAATAATTCATGTTTATAGTCGGCTCCTAAAGCTTTTAATAATTGAGGTAATTCAGTTGTGCCAAAATATTGATCCACATTCGGAATTTCTTTTTCTAAATCTGGTCTGTAACGTTCAGATAAACATCCAGTCACGAAAACTTTATCAACTAATCCTTTGTCTTTTTTGTCGGCATATTCCAAAATCATGTTTACAGACTCTGCTTTTGCATTATCAATAAAACCACAAGTGTTAATTACAATAATGTTTCCTTCGTCCTTTGCAGAGGCTTCGTGAGTTACTTCTTTTCCGTTTGCACGAAGCTGTCCCATAAGGACTTCACTGTCATATACATTTTTTGAACACCCAAGAGTGATTACGTTAATTTTGTTCTTTTTTAAAGACTTGGTTCTCATACTTTTATAAATTGGAGTGCAAAATTACACTTTTTTATTCAAACACCGCTTGTTTCCCATTCATTTAGATGTTTTTTATGAAGCTATTCCCGCTGATCCGCTATATCTTTTCCTTGCTAAAGAAGCAAGAAAAAGGATGCCGCTTCCATCGGGGCTAAAAAAAATCCGCCAAGTTACACCTGACGGAAATTTACATACATCTATTTATTCTTAATTACAATTCAAATAATAATGTCAGAGAAACATTGTTCAATGTTGAAGTAATGTTTGCTGCGTCAGTAAATCCTCTGCTAAATATAGGCTGGTTCGACTTTCTTTCTAAATACGAATAAGCTAAGTCCAGTTTGGTTCCTCCAAAATTATAGCCTAAACCAGCAGAAAAACTGTTTGTGTCTCCAATTGTAGTTCCATCTTTATAAGGACTTCCTTCAAAACGATAACCACCTCGAAGACTTAATTGTTTTATTTTGTATTCAGCACCAACTCTTAATTCGCCGTTGCTGGTAAGTTGGCTGTTCATTGCGCTGTTGGTTCTTCTAAATGCTTCGTCACTTGTTGGTTTGTATTTAGTGTTGCTGTAGTCTTTAATAGCATAATCGATGCTAAGCAAACCTGATTTTCCAAATACATAAGCGGCACTAAAAGTTACTTTTCCAGGAGTTTGTAATGTGTATGAATCGTATACATTAATAACATTAGGATTAACATCGTAATAATTAATTGGTCCGCCTGTAGCTTCTGTTGTAGAGTATAGACTTTGCGAAAGTTCGTCATAAAGTTCATACCATGTATTAGACTCATACGCTATACCAAGTCTAAATGCATCGGTTACTTTTGCAATTGCTCCCAATTGAAAAGAGAATCCATTTCCATAGGTATATAATTCATTGTTGAATCTTACTTCAGAAATAGTTTCTGTTGGAGTAAGCGGGCTGTTGTTGTACTCAAAAAAACTGCTTGATCTTCTAAAGTCAGTAATGTGTACGTTTAAATTTGCTCCTAAATAAATACGGTCTTTATAAGATGTTGCAATGTTAAAACTTAATTTACTGTTATATCCTCTGGCGTTAATTTGATTTTCTTGAATGTAACCGCTTCCGGAAGGAACATTAGATTTATATTGTGTGTTGTTGTTATTTTCGGTGGTAGGAACAATTACTTTTCCATAATATCCAAAATAAGCTTGCTGCTCATCAAAAAATTGATCTCTGTAAGGTATGCCTTTTATAGCTCCTAATTCAATTCCGTTAGCGTAATCTACGAAATAGTTTGCTATAGAGTTGTTTGGGTTTTTTCCTGAAGTAAAAACATCACTGTTAAAGTTATTGGTGTTTTCATAGTTTACACCAATGGCAATTTTATTCCATCCGTTATTTGGATTTCTGTCTTTAAAAACAAAAATACCACCCGCTTGATTTAGGATAAAGGAGTTGTCCTTGTCTTGTGTTACATTATTGCTGAAATATTTAGAATCATTAACAATGTTTTGATTGCTTAATGTTACTCCAACTTGATTATTGTTGAAAATAGCGGATCCAGCCGGATTTACTGTTATTGCAGAAAGGTCACCGCCTACGGCTCCAAAAGCACCGCTCATAGCTCTGAATCTTGCAGTTCCGGTAATATTATCTTGTGCGAATCGTACAGCATCAGAAACTTCTTGAGAATATGAGGCGCTGGCAGTTAGTCCTGTAATTAATAGGAGAAATATTTTTTTCATTTGGTGAGGTTTTAATGTGTAATTAGATGTGCAAAAGGGGAAAAATGTTACCTTCTTCCGCCTCCGCCTCCGCCGTATGATCTTCCACCACCGCCACCGCCGCCACCAGACGATCTCATGCTTCCGCCGCCACTGTTCATTGAACGAGATGGGCTAGGAGAGTAGCTTCTTGATGGACTGCTGTTGGTGTTGTTGTAGTTGTAGCTTCTGTTTGTGGTTGTACTGCTTGATGATCTTCTGTTAGAATAATCATAAGTACTGTTTTGACCTTGAGTATAGCTTCTTCTATTGCTGAAATTCGGACTTGAACTATTGTCGTATGTTCTTCCGTTTACAGATGAACCTCTTCTGTAATCAGAATAGCTGTTAGATCTGTTGGTGTAATTTCTATTTGTTGTATAGCTGTTGCTTCTGTTGCTAAAGCTTCTATTGGTGTAATTTCTGTTTGAGCTGTAGTCTCTACCTGAATAATAGCTTCTGTTTGAAGCGTAGTTTCTGCCGCCATAGTAAGCTGCTGAACCTCTTCTTCCGTAGCTGTATGAGTAGTTTCCGTAGTATCTGGATGATCCCCAATATCCTGGGTAACCCCATCCTGGACCCCAATATCCAGGGTACCCCCAAGCATATCCAGGGTATCCCCATCCAGCGCCCCAATAACCGCCGTATCCTCCCCATCCGTATCCGTAATATGGATATCCAAATCCAAAGCCAATTGACCAGGCTGGATTAGAATAAACATTTACAGAAACGTCAGAATTGCTGCTTCCCCATGCTGGATAAGCAACGGCTGCAGTTTGTGTGCTGTCAGTGTCAGCGTAATTTCCGTAATTATCTACATCGGTAAAAATTTCAGTTGGCTGATTGTCATCCTGAAGCGATCTAAAGTAATCTTTATATTGATTATTAGCGTTTGTGGTATTTGTTTGAGCATATCTGTTGGTGCTGGTACCATATACACCATCATTGTCGTGGTAAGATGTATTTTGGTAAGAACCACACGATGCTAGTAGAAAACTCAGTAATCCAATTAAGTAAAAATGACTTGAGTTTTGGCGGAGAGTAATAGAAGTTTTCATATCTGTCGTGTTTTTTATTGTTGCACATTACAAAAATAGTTAGTTTTGTCAAACTATTTAGTTAAAATTATTAAAACAAAATTTGTGCCAAACTATATAATATGAGTAAGAACCTTACTACGCGATCAGAAGATTATTCGAAATGGTATAATGAGCTGGTTGTCAAAGCAGATTTAGCTGAAAATTCAGGAGTTAGAGGGTGTATGGTGATTAAGCCATACGGATATGCCATTTGGGAGAAAATGCAGGCAGAGTTAGATAGAATGTTTAAGGAAACGGGACATCAAAATGCTTATTTTCCTTTATTTGTTCCTAAAAGCATGTTTGAGGCTGAGGAGAAAAACGCTGAAGGATTTGCAAAAGAGTGCGCTGTTGTAACGCACTATAGATTAAAGAATGATCCGGATAGAGAAGGAAAACTAATGGTTGATCCTAATGCTAAGCTGGAAGAAGAGCTTATTGTTCGGCCTACAAGTGAGGCAATTATCTGGTCTACATATAAAGGTTGGGTACAGTCTTATAGAGATTTACCTTTGCTTATTAATCAATGGGCAAATGTGGTGCGTTGGGAAATGCGTACGCGTTTGTTTTTAAGAACGGCAGAATTTTTATGGCAGGAAGGGCATACGGCTCACGCTACAAAAGCAGAAGCGATAGAGGAATCTGAAAAAATGATGAATGTCTATGCTGATTTTGCTGAAAATTTTATGGCAATACCTGTTGTAAAAGGAATTAAAACAGAAAGTGAACGTTTTGCGGGTGCAGATGAAACCTATTGTATTGAAGCATTGATGCAGGATGGAAAAGCTTTGCAAGCAGGAACTTCTCACTTCTTAGGTCAGAACTTTGCTAAAGCTTTTGATGTGAAGTTTGCTAATGCAGAAGGAAAACAAGAGCACGTTTGGGGAACTTCTTGGGGGGTTTCTACTCGTTTAATGGGAGCGTTGATTATGACGCATTCTGATGATCAGGGATTGGTGCTGCCTCCAAATTTAGCTCCAATACAAGTGGTAATTGTGCCTATTCATAAAACAGATGAGCAGTTAGAGCAAATTACGGCTGCGGTTAATGAATTGACTGCAAAACTGAGAAAACTTAAGATTGCGGTCAAGTATGATGACAGAACAACCCAAAAACCAGGATTCAAGTTTGCTGAATGGGAATTGAAAGGTGTTCCTGTTAGAATTGCTGTTGGTCCAAAGGATTTAGAAAACGGAACTTTTGAAGTAGCAAGACGTGATAATTTATCAAAAGAAGTTGTAGCTGCGGATAAAATTGTGGAATATGTAAATGATTTGTTAGAACAGATTCAAAAAGATCTATTTGACAGAGCATTAAACTATCGAAATACTCATATTACGGAAGTAAATAATTTTGAGGAGTTTAAAGAAGTTTTAGAAGGAAAAGGAGGATTTATTTCGGCTCATTGGGACGGTACTGCCGCAACCGAAGAGAAGATAAAAGATTTGACAAAAGCGACAATTCGATGCATTCCTTTAGACGCTGTTGAAGAGGCGGGAACCTGTGTGTTTACTGGTAATCCGTCTACTAAAAGAGCGCTGTTTGCTAAGGCCTATTAAAAAAAAATAAAAAAATTTGCATCAGCTATTGTGCAACTAAAAAATAGATGTATCTTTGCATCCGCATTAGAGAAATACATGGTCCGTTCGTCTATCGGTTAGGACGCCAGGTTTTCATCCTGGTAAGGGGGGTTCGATTCCCCCACGGACTACTTTTTTTTATGCGATTTTAAGTTATTTAACTTGATGTAATGGTCCGTTCGTCTATCGGTTAGGACGCCAGGTTTTCATCCTGGTAAGGGGGGTTCGATTCCCCCACGGACTACAATTTCAATTTTATATAAATTGAAGAAAACTTAGAAGAAACGGTCTGTTCGTCTAGGGGTTAGGACTCCAGGCTTTCGTCCTGGTAACAGGGGTTCGATTCCCTTACAGACTACAAAATTAGTTGTAAATAAGTTTTGTAAAATAAGAATTGGTGTCTCGGTTTTTATTTTATTAGTTAAAACCAAAGTGATTGTTTTAGCAATTGTGGGAGGTTTTTCTTTTTTAACTAGTATTTATAATAATTATTACATCTAAAATTAAAAGAAAATGGCAAATCATAAGTCAGCATTAAAAAGAATCAGAAGCAACGAAAAAAGAAGAGTTCTTAACAGATATCAACATAAAACTACTCGTAATGCTATTAAAGCATTAAGAATAGCTACTGATAAAGCAGATGCTACTGCAAAATTATCAACTGTAATTTCTATGATTGATAAATTAGCTAAAAAGAACATCATTCATGATAATAAAGCTTCTAACTTGAAGTCTAAATTAACTAAGCATGTTGCTAAATTGTAATTAATTACAATTTCCTAAATATACAAAAAGTCCTCTTTTAGAGGACTTTTTTTGTTTACAGTATATTTGTTTTTTAATTTCTAAATATAAAAAAAATCCAAATTCCAACTTTTAAACTATAAGTATTGGAGTTTGGATTTTAAGTATTGAGAATTAAATGTTTAATTTTAATCTTTTAGTCCTATTTTCTTTTTAAGATATTCCAGCATTGCCTGAGTAATAGGTTTTGAAAGAAAATCGATTATTATAGGGTATCTTTTTGCTTTTGCGAGATCTTCAGGATCAATTGTAGAAGATAATACAATGACTTTTGCGGTATTAAATTCCATATAGGCCTCAGAAGTAAAGTGATCTAAAAATTCCCATCCACCCATAACAGGCATGTTTAAATCCAGGAAAATCAGCTCAGGTTTTTTGTTTACTTTGTTTTTGTTGTTTGTGTATTTTAAAGTATTAAAATGGTGTAATGCTTCTTCGCCATTTTGAGCAGTAATAATTTCATGCGAAAATGAGGATTTCGAAATTACCTTTTTGCATAGCATTAATGTGATTGGGTCATCATCAATGCATAAAATTTGCTCGAGCATGTCTTTAATTTTTAAATGTTATAGTAAATGTGGTGCCTTTATTAACTTCGCTGTCTATTGTAATGGTTCCTCCCATGGTTTCAACCTGAGATTTTACAAGGTACAATCCCAATCCTTTGCTGTCGGGATAATTATGAAATCTTTGGTAAAGGCCAAAAACTTTATCCCGATTTCTTTCCAGATCTATTCCAATTCCGTTGTCCTTAAAGGTTAGAATGGCATGATGATCTATTTGTTCGGCTGTAATAGATATTTTTAGCTTTCTGTTTTCTGATTTGTATTTTATTGAGTTCGTCAGTAGATTCAGTAAAATACTTTCTATATAAGCTTTGTTTGTGTTTAAAAGAGGAACACGATCAAATTTTAGTTTAATAATAGGTTTGTGTAATTCAATTTGAAAAGAAAGCTGACTAAAAACATTTTCAAAGACTTCTTTTAATGAAACCTCTTCCTTTTGCATAGAAGGGTTGTCTTTTATGATAATTACTTTTACCAGATCGTTTATGGTTTCATTTAATAAATGCGTTGATTTTGTAAAACCTGCCAAAATTTCTTCTAGTTCTTCGTTTTCCATTGGAATATCTTCAATGAGATTTAAAAGTCCGATTAGATTAGATAATGGCGCACGAAGATTGTGTGATGTAATATAGGAGAATTGTTTTAAGTCCTTATTGTTTTGCGTCAGTTCGCGAATAAGGTGTTCTTTTTCGGTTTCTAGTTTTTTCTCGTCTGTAATATCTCTTTGTATGGAAATCCAGTGAGTAATAACTCCTTCATTATTAAAAATAGGAATCATGGCAAAACGAACCCAGTATTCTTCTTTGGTTTTGGTGTAGGTTATGGTTTCGATAACGCATTCCTCTTCGTTTTTTATAGCTCTTAAAAGTTTTTTTAATTCTTCAGAATCAGATTTTGGACCTTTAAATATGTTTGTCGATTTTCCAATAATTTCATTAGATTGATAGCCTGACATTTGAGAAAAAGCCGGATTTACGTAAACAATTCGCGGAATTTTGCGATCCAAAGAATTAGCTTCGGTAATTAAAATAGAATCTTTAGATTGTGTAATTACAGTTTCTAACAGTTTTAATCGCTGTTCTTCTTCCTTTTGTTTGGTAATATCCTGAATTGCCCCAATCATTCTAATCGCTCTTCCGTTTTCATCTTTTAGTAAAAAACCTCGGTCTAAAACGTATTTATAGGTACCATCTGCACATCGAAAACGGTATTGATCCTGCCATTTTTCTGTCTTTTGTTCAATAAATGAGTATAATTTTATTGACATTCTTATACTGTCTTCCGGGTGAATTTTATCAAACCACCACTTTGAAGTTTTACCAACTTCCTGCTGATTATAACCAAAAACACTCTCTATTCCTTTGTTCCAATTTATGCTGTCTTTTTGAATTTTCCAGTCCCAAATAGTGTCACTTGTTGCTTTTGCAACGATGTCATATTTTTCATTTGATTCCTTAATTTCTTCATTTGTTTTTTTTAATTTTTTAAAAACAGAAATATTTTTCTTTTCATTTGTCGCTAATATATATCTGAAAATGAAACCTGTAGTAATGATGAAAAAAACATCTTTAAGAAAAAATAAATAAGAATATTTGGATTGAAAAAAGTAGTCAGTTAGTAGATTATGGCAGACTATGGCCATAATTAGCGATATGATAACGTAAACGAGAGTAATTTGGAGAGTTTTACTTTTCATTACTCAAATATAGTTAAATTAACTATAACTAAACAATAACTAAAGTTCATTTTAGGGGGTAATTTAATACTAGATTAACGAACTAATTACTTGTATATACGCAAACTATCGCAGAAACGTTTTTTTTATCAAAATAAAGTGTACTTTTGCACCCATTAAAAATCACAAATGGAATCTATTAGAAATATTGCAATTATTGCCCACGTCGATCACGGTAAAACCACTTTGGTTGATAAAATTATGTATCACTGTCAATTATTTCGTGACAACGAAAATACAGGTGATTTAATTCTTGATAATAACGATTTAGAGCGTGAGAGAGGTATTACTATTACTTCTAAAAACGTTTCTGTTCAGTACAAAGGAACAAAAATCAATATTATCGACACTCCAGGCCACGCGGATTTTGGAGGTGAAGTAGAACGTGTATTGAACATGGCCGATGGTGTATGTTTGCTAGTGGATGCTTTTGAGGGTCCTATGCCGCAAACTCGTTTTGTGTTACAAAAAGCTATTGACTTAGGTTTGAAACCTTGTGTAGTTATTAATAAAGTTGATAAAGAAAACTGTACTCCTGAAGAAGTTCACGAAAAAGTTTTTGATTTGATGTTTGAATTAGGTGCAACTGAAGAGCAGTTAGATTTCCCAACTGTTTACGGTTCTGCTAAAAACAACTGGATGTCTGACGATTGGAAAAACCAAACTGAAAACATTGAGCCTTTATTAGACATGGTTATTGCTAATGTGCCAGCTCCTAAAGTTTCTGAAGGAACTCCACAAATGTTAATCACATCTTTAGATTTCTCTGCATTTACAGGTCGTATCGCTATTGGTCGTCTTGAAAGAGGTATCTTGAAAGAAGGTATGCCAATATCTTTAGTAAAAAGAGATGGTACTGTAACAAAATCAAGAATTAAAGAATTACACACTTTTGAAGGTCTTGGCCGTAAAAAAGTGGCAGAAGTAATCGCAGGAGATATTTGTGCTGTAGTTGGTGTTGAAGGTTTTGAAATTGGAGATACTATTGCAGATAACGAAAATCCTGAAGGTTTAGCTTCTATTGCTATTGATGAGCCTACAATGAGTATGTTGTTTACAATCAATGACTCACCTTTCTTTGGTAAAGAAGGTAAATTTGTAACTTCTCGTCATATTAGAGAAAGATTGACAAAAGAATTAGAGAAAAACTTAGCTATGAAGTTAGGTGAAACTGATTCTGCAGATAAATTCATGGTTTTTGGCCGTGGTGTACTTCACTTATCTGTTCTTATTGAAACAATGAGAAGAGAAGGGTACGAATTACAAATTGGTCAGCCGCAAGTTATCATCAAAGAAATTGATGGTAAAAAATGTGAACCAATTGAGGAATTAACAATCGATTTACCAGAAAATCTTTCAGGTAGAGCAGTTGAGTTCGTAACAGTTCGTAAAGGTGAAATGTTAAGTATGGAGACTAAAGGTGAGCGTATGATCATTAAATTTAATATTCCTTCTCGTGGAATTATTGGTTTAAGAAATCAATTGCTTACTGCTACAGCTGGTGAAGCTATTATGTCTCACCGTTTTATTGGATATGAGCCTTACAAAGGAGAAATCTCTGGACGTAACAAAGGTTCGTTAATTTCTATGGAAAAAGGAAAAGCTATTCCTTATTCTATTGATAAATTACAAGATCGTGGTAAGTTTTTTGTTGAACCAAATGCTGAAATCTACGAAGGTCAGGTAATTGGAGAAAACTCTCGTGGAGATGATATGTGTGTAAACGTAACGAAAGAGAAAAAACAATCTAACGTTCGTTCTTCTGGAAATGATGAAAAAGCAAGAATCATTCCTCCAATTATTTTCTCATTAGAGGAAGCTTTAGAGTACATTCAAAAAGATGAATATGTAGAGGTAACTCCAAAATCTATTCGTTTGAGAAAAATCTATTTGACAGAAACTGATAGAAAAAGATTTAAAGTTTAATTAGTTTTAAATTTCAATATAAAATCCCAAATTCCATTAGGAGTTTGGGATTTTTTTTATGCTTTAAATCAGGTTTAATTTTCAATATGAAAATTCCAAATTCCAATTAGAAATTTGTTTTTTATACCTTAAGATTTATTGGAATTTACTTATTTTGATTTTTTTGAACTCTTATCTTTTCAAACTAAAATGCCCTTTTACATTTCTGCCGTCAACAAAGATCAAAGTAAACCAATAATCGTCAGAAGGAAGCTGCTGGCCATTGTATAAACCGTTCCAGCCTACGCTGTTCTTACTCATTTCTTTTAAAAACTTTCCGTAACGATCAAAAATGTGTATCGTATAGTCCGGAAGTAAATTAGAATCTTCAATAACCCATAGGTCATTATAACCGTCTCCATTTGGGGTAAAGAATCTAGGATAATCTAACACGTAAACTAAAAATGAGTTTGATAATCCACATCCGTTTTTATCTCTTGCAATCGCATTATACGTTCCTGCAGCTACTCTGGTAAACAAAGGATCATCCTGAAAAGTTAATCCATCTAATGAAAACTCGTAGTTTCCAACCCCTGTATAATCGATTAAAACGGAATTATCGTTTCCGGAAAAATCTTTAACTTCTGCTTTTGTTATTGTGGCAGGTTCTGATAATATTACTTTAAATGTTTTCGTTTTTTCACAGCCATTCGCATCTTTTACTGTTACGGAATAATCGCCTGGAGTAGTAACGGTTAAAGTATTAGAAGTATTTGTTGGTGATGTATTCCATGAATAACTGCTAAAACCTGGATTTACCGTTAAGGTTACATCGCCGCCTTTGCATAAAAATTCAGATTCGTTTTCAAAATTTGGCGGATCAAAAGTATTTACGACCAAAGGAACTGGCACAACATCATAACAATCAGGACCATTTACAACTCTGGCATAAATAGTCTGATTATATGCGGTAGTATTTTTAAAAATATTAGGCAGCTGATTTGTTTCTGTTAAAGCATTATTAGCAGTTAAATAATAATTTGCAGATAATCCGCTTGGTAGTCCGGCAGTAATTTTTGGCGTAACTTCTGCATTCAGATCAAATTGGTAAAAACCATCCTGTACAGCGTCTCCGTCGCAGGTATTTATTGGAGTAGGATCAGCAATTGATGTAGCTGCTATTTGCAGTGTTACTTCGGCAGTTGTAAAACAACCATATTCATTTTCTAAACGGGCATAAACAATTTGATTGTTTGCTGTATTTATATAGTTATTTGGTGTTGCAATTTTATTTGTTTTAGCCTGAGCATTAGCTAATGTTGTATAATATCCTTCGTTTGTAATAGTCGAAACATTATTTTTTACAATATTATTTGCTTTGCTTAAATCAAAAATAGATATCCCATCTGCGTTATCATCACATTGCAGAAGAATCGTATTTGTTGATAGAATTTGCGGTGCATAATCAATTTTTATTTCTCCGGATAATACGCATGGTGGTGTTGTGCCTATAACGGTGGCTTCCACTCTGTAATTTCCTGCATTTACTACTTTATAAGTAGAACCTGTACCCAAAATAGTCGCAGGATCATCTTTTTTAAACCATTTAAAAGTATAAGAAACAGGATCAAGATGGGTGTCAAGATTGATTTCTTCTCCAAAGCAAGCAGGATTATTTGTGGCAGTTGTACGATCCTGACCTAAAAGAATTCTGGATGCAAAACTTCCTGCTTCAAGAAATATTGCCGATTCCAGATTTCTATTTCTATCATCAGCGATTACCAATTTTACGTGATATGTTTTTCCTGCAATTACAGTAGATTGGGCTGTCATAACTACAGTTTCACCAGCATAATTTACAGGACTTGTATTGGTATTTAAACCGTCAAAATAATTTACGTTTTGAGCTTCGCAGCCCGTATAAGTAATACCTCCGGGTCTTGCTCCTGGTTCAATTTTCGGGCGAATGTCGATAGAAGAAACAGGTGTGTTGGTATTAGGGATTACGGCTAAATTTGTATAAGGTCCGGAGCTTCCAGCTTCTTTGATTAAAAATGCAAATCCATCAGAATAATTACAAGGGTAATCGTACTGGTATTCATTGGAAGCAAAAATATAATTAAAGCTCAATGAATTTGCTGCAGCAATAAAATCAAATTCTAGCACCGTTGCGTTTACAGAATGACTGCCTAATGTCTGGTCAAGATCGCTGTCGCCAAGCCAGTTTGGGCTGTCATTGCTTACCAATTCGCTTACAAAAGGTCCAATAGCACTTTGAGCTGTTGAGGTAACCAGTACAATTCCTTCAGAAAAAGGAAAACTGCTGCCATTGCTGTTGAAGTAAGCAAAACTTTGTCTTCCGGGTCTAAAAGTATCTCCTGTGCCAGTAGAATTAGAGGCAGCAGCACATGAGCTATTAACTAAAATATCTTCAATGAGCTGCTGTGGTGTTTTTGTATCATCAATGCTTATAACTTGTGCATTCATCTTTAAAGATAAAACGCATAAAAATAGAATAATAAAAAAACTTCTTGTCTGCTTCATAGTATAGCAAATATACTACAAATCTCTATTTTTTAATAATTTGTAAGAAAAATATACAAACAAAAAGATCCAGACCAAAACAATGAAAATCGAAAAATAATGTACGCCGTAATCTTTATTGCTGTCAACTCCCATTTGGTTTCCTATGTTTCTTATGACAGATAATCTGGAAAAAGGTTCAATAATTAAATTAGACATGGCTTCTAATGGAAAGAATTGCATAATATAATCGCCGGTGCTGCTTTGAGGAAAAAGTCTAAAAGTTAGAATTCCTTTTATAATTCCTTCCAAAATACTCCAAACCAGTAAAAAACCTAATGCAAAAGCAGAGCGTTTTACTAAAATTCCTAGGAATAAACAGAAAGCAAAGAAACCAGTAAGTTTTACAAAAAAGGCCAGTAAGTAATCTAAATCCATGAAAATGACATCAAATTCATTGTAAGATGAAAAGCTTAGTCCAAGCAGTAAGCTCATTACAAATACAAAAATGGTAGAGCATAAAGCAAATAAAACAACAGTAAGAAATTTAGACAAAATGAATTCCTGTTTGCTTAGGCCGTCAATTAAATTTTGTTTTAATGTACCATAACTGTATTCGTTTGCCATCATAGAGACAATTACAATAGCAAGGAAAAATTTAAGCAGTGCGGCAATATAGGTATTGAAATGCCAGATAAACGGAAAATTAAAAATTCCCATTTCGGCTAAATGAAACTTAAAAACGCCCAGATCAAATTTAATCGAAGCAATTAAAGCAATAAAGGAAAGTAATACGAAATACGTTATAGTAAGAATACGACTGGCTTTGTTTTTCCAGATTTTTTGCAATTCTATAGAGATAAGTCTGTTCATGGCTTAGTTAGTTTTTGGATTGGTATTTTTGGTTAATTCTAAAAATTGAGCTTCCAAACTATTTTTACGTTTTACCAAATGACTTAAAATAATGTTTTTAGAGAATAAAAACTGATTCAGCTCTGAGGCTGATAACTCAGATTTTAAGTAAACCAAAATTTTTCCGTCTTCTTCTTTAATCTGACCCACAGCCGGATGCTCTTTTAGAACAGATTGAAGAGCTGTATTGTCATTCGAAGAAATTTCGAAGAAACCTTCATTTGCAGACATTCCATCAACAGAACCCGAATATAAAACTTCACCTTTGCGTAAAACGACTACATGCGAACATACTTTTTCGACTTCGTCTAATAAATGCGAAGCCAATAAAATTGTAGTTCCGTGCGAAGCAATTTCTTTAATAATATCTCGAATTTGGTGAATTCCCTGCGGATCTAAACCATTTGTTGGTTCATCCAGAATTAAAATTTCAGGATCGTTTAAAAGTGCCGATGCAATCGCCAGACGTTGTTTCATTCCCAAAGAAAAAGTACTGAACTTGCTGTCTTTTCTTTCCATTAATCCAACAAGATTTAGCTTTTCTTCAATCTTAGAATAATTAATGCTTTTGATTTTGCAAACTAGTTTAAGGTTTTCTTCGGCCGTCATGTACGGATAAAAATTAGGACGCTCAATTATAGCTCCCACTTTTTTTAAGGCTTCATGAGTTTTTACATTGCCATCAAACCATTTGTAATCGCCGGATGTTTTGTTTACAACACTCAAAACGATTCCTAAAGTGGTCGATTTTCCGCTTCCGTTAGGACCTAGAATTCCGTAAACATGACCTTTTTGTATGCTAAAAGATACATTTTTAAGAGCGTGAATTCGCCCGTATCTTTTACTGAGATTCTGGATAGTAAGTATGGTTTCCAAATTTGTTTCGGTTTTAGTTTTTAGTAAGACGAACCAATCAGCATATTGTTACGCCAAATTTATTTTTATCATCTTATTGATGTAAATTTGTAATAAAGATATTCAAAATGAGCGAACCTTTGATGGTGTTGAAGAAACCGTCTTATCCTTTAACACAACCACTTTTAAGTTATTTAGACAGATACGAGCGTATTTCGAAAGTATCTGTGTTTTATGATGATTTACTGCGATTTTCAGGTTCGATAAATGTGTACGATAAAAACGAAACCGATACTTTATGGATTCGGGTTTATTATGGTGAATTCGAAAGAAACGAAATCGATTTGAATCTCAAGAAAATCTATTCGCTTTTACATTCTGATGGAAATAGTGAGATTATTCAGTACCTGAATGTCGATGCTATTGATTATTGCACATTTGGAAACTCGAAACCTTTTAGAATTAAAGTTCGAAATATCCTAAATGATAATTATGTTCATTTTTATATTAAAAAAGCCGATGCTTCGAGAATCTACGGATTAGAATTAGAAGATATTCTTTCGCCGGATAAAATCAACTTTTTGGTTTACAATGATACTTTGATTGAGGAACATATCATCGGGATTCCGGGTGATGTTTTTATGGATACCTTGCTGGACAAATGTACCGAAACAGAAAAAGCACAAATTGCCAAAGAGTTTGTAAAGTTTAACGAACGCTGTATGATCAGACTTTTGGGCGATATGCGAGCTTATAATTATGTAATTGTCCCAATTCATGATTTTGATCAGGTTGTGTATAAAATCCGCCCTATTGATTTCGATCAGCAATGTTACGAGGGAAATTTCAAAGTATATCGTCCGCAGTTTTTTAAAGAAAATTATCCAATGATTAAGCTGATTAAAGAGAAATTGGAAGAACGTTCTATTATTCAGTACAAAGACGAAGAAAGAGCGATTTTGGCCAAACGTATTCATTCAGCCGAAACAAGAATAAAAAAGTTATTAAATATAATGTGCCACGATACCATTTCGACACAAGAACATTTGAACCAGTTGAAAATGGAATTGTACCGATATACCAACGACATGAAATTTAAAAACGCCAGATCGATGGGACATATTATGCATGCCGCTTTTGAATTTATTATTCGTAATTTTAAAAATACAAATTTAGTTTAAAGTTATTAGGCCGCTCCCGATAGCTGTCGGGATCACAGATTAAAATGATTTTTTACAATTCTTTAATCCTTATAATCTGTGAAATCTGTGGCTGAACAAAAAAAACAATCTTATGAAAAAGTCTTTTATAGTAGTCGTTTCTTTAGTTTTATTAGCCTGTCAGCAGCAATCTGGCAGTGATTTGAAAACGCTTTATTCGCTTCCTAAAAAATTAAAAGAAGTGTCGGGAATTACCTATTTCCCGGAAACCAATATAATTTATACTTTGGAAGACAGCGGTAATAAAAATGCGATTTATGCAATAAATGCCAAAGGAAAGCTGGAAAAAACGATTACGATTTCTAATGCCACAAATGTTGATTGGGAAGATATTACCAAAGATAAAGTTGGAAATATTTATATAGGTGATTTTGGAAATAACGATAACGAACGCAGAGATTTATGTATTTATAAATTGGCTAAAAATCAGTTAAATAATGATTTGGCTTCCGCCGAATATAAAATCTCATTCTCTTATCCGGAGCAAACCGAATTTCCTCCAAAGAAAAAAGAGATGTTTTTTGATGTGGAAGGTTTCTTTGAACACAACGGATATTTTTACCTTTTTACAAAAAACCGAAGCAAAGGTTTTGACGGAACGGCTTTTATCTACAAAATAAAAAATGCAAAAGGAACTCAAAAAGCAGTGAAAATTGGAGAGTTTAAAACCTGTAGTAATTACAATCACTGCGTTTTAACCAGCGCCACAATTAGTCCTGACGGAAAAAAGGTAGCTTTGCTTAGTCACGATAAAGTAGTTTTATTTACAGGTTTTAAAGGAGATTTATTTCATAAAGGAACTCAAACCGAAATCAATCTGGAGCATTTTTCTCAAAAAGAAGCCATGGTTTTTAAAGACAACAATACCCTTTTAATCGCCGACGAAAAAACAAACAAAATAGGAGGGAATGTTTATGAGTTTTCTCTAAGTCACTAAGGTTCTGAGGTTCTGAGATACTAAGGGACTAAGGTTCTAAGTTTAGAAATGCTAAGAAAAGATTAGCCACGAATTCACGAATTTTAATTAAAAATAATTCGTGAATTCGTGGATGTTTTAAAACCTTAGCGCCTTAGTACCTCAGAACCTTAGCACCTTTTAAAAGCTATAAGCTGCTCCAAAAATAACTCTTCCTACTTCGTCAGGAGATTTAAAATAAGAGATTCTGGCCGTTAGAACGTTAATAGCATTCAGCCAAAGTCCGCCGCCGTAATCCTGATGCCATTTTCTTGAATTTTCACCATCAAGCCAAATTCTTCCGTAGTCAAAACCTCCTAAAATTCCGTAAGTTAACGGTGCAATAGTTTTTTCAATTTTACCCAGACTTAAACGTAAATCAGAGCTTTGAGAGAAATACGAACTACCCAAAAAACGATCATTTCTATAACCGCGCAAATCTGTATCGCCGCCTAAAGCTGCACCTTGATAAAACTCGTAATTGTTATTTAAAATAGCTTTTCCTTTAACATAAGTTGCCAGAACCAGTTTTCCGTTGTGGTCAATTTTATGTGTAAATCCTAAGTAACTTTCAAGAGTTGGAAAATTTTGTTTTGTTTCGCTTAAGTTGGTTGTCCAGGTTGCAGCAACCATAAAAGCCATGCCTAAAGTTGGTTTTGCAGCAAAATCAGAATTTTTAAAAAGATATTTAACCTTTAATCCTCCAAAATTCTGCGTATCAAAAACATTTGGATTCACAATATCCGGCGTATTAATGTATCTGTTTTCTGTGTTTTCAACCGTCATTCTCTGAAAAATTGGCTGTACGCTAAATTCACTTCCGTATCTTCCAACGTGACGAATGGCGCCCGAAACATTAAACTTTCTAATTCGAACTCGGTTGTAATCCATTCCAAGATCATCGTCATGATTTTGGGTTTCATTTCCGTAACCAAAATAATTCATGGCAAAATTTGGAGTGGTATAAAGCGATTCAACATCAATAACCCATTTACCCAATAATCCAGGAAAGTGAGCAGCATAATTAAATTCTAAACCGCCAGTAGCAAAATAGTAAAATGCATTTAAAACGTGTCTTTGCGTATAAGGATTTTGTTTGAAGTTATTTACGGTATAATTTAAATTAACACCCACTTTTACACCATCATCAGGATTAAAACCAATATTTGGCAAGCCCGAAACTACATTGTATTTTGGTTTTTCATAATTATACAAATTCACATCGTAATCGTCTGTTAACTGTGTTTTTGTTTTAGAATCCAAGTTATAGGTGTTCTCTTTTGATTTAAAATCGTAAACAATAACTTTTCTTCCGTTTTCGATATTATAAGTATCATTATTCTGGCCGCCAATTAAACGAATTTTAATTCTCGATTTCTGATCGCCTTTTACTTCAAAAACATCATTATCGTCTAAACCATAAATCCATAAGTTTTTGGTTTTGGCATCGGTTACGGTTTTAGTATACTGCAATTCATCGCCTTCTTTTTTCATTCTGAAAACCTGAATTTCAATACTTTTTTTATGATTATGATTTAAAACAAACTTATCTTTTTTATCTGTTCCGGCAATCATAACGGTTTTGCTCAGGACATCAAAATACTCCGAAGCATATTTTTGAAGTTCTTTTTTTCTGCTTTTTAGTTTACGTTTAATGTCTTCAACCGTTTCATCCTGAGCCTCTTTTGGCATGTTTTTAAAAGCAGCGTCAATATCGCTGTCAGTTAAATTTTCCTGAATATATTTTGCCTCCGCAATCCAGTCTTTTTCTTCGGCAGTTTTTAAAAAGGCCAAATCCATAGGGTAAGGTTCTCTGCCCAGCCATTTTACATTGTCGATTTTGTTTTTAAAAGTACGCATGTGGCGAAGCGCCGGAATGTTCATTAAAAGCGAAAGCAGCGTACCGTCGTATTTCGCAAAAGCCTGATCTCTGTCTCGCGGAATAGGTTTGTAAATTACTTTTCCGTCTTTTTTATATTCGGCCCAGCGCCATTGATCGCTGTGTCTGTCCCAGTCGCCAATAAGCATATCAAACAAACGCGCTTTAATGTATTCTTTTTCGTCAACGCTGTATTTCTCATCTTTATGAAGATTGGTCATTAAATCGTCTGTACCAATGATGTTAGTTGGATTTCCAAAATTTTTACCGTCTAAATGATTATCAGCAGGTCTTTCTTCAATCATATACAACTGATCTCCAAAACCGGCATTAAATTCGCCTAAACCGTTTTGTTTCGGGATATAATATAAAATTGGGTTGGTGTGTAAAAGTCCAATTTTGTCTGACATACTGCCAATGGCAAATGGAGCATACGGGTGAGAAGTAGTATAGAAATCTAATAAGAAATTCTCGGCATAAGTATCTTCAAAATCATTTACAACATATTGATCTTTAAAAGCAACAGATTGTAAAAATACAGTAGCACTTTTTTTCATGCCGCGCATTACATATTCGCGTCCTTTTGGATCAGACATTCTTAAAGAAACAGATTGATGTCCGCCGCCTTCGCGAATAGGTTTTAAACCGCCTTTTAAAGTATCTACAGTTGCTACTTTAACTTCAATTGGCATACTGTAATATTTTCTGTAATGCTGTCCGAAAAGGAATTTATGAAACAAACTTTTATCTGTCATTTTTGTCGAATAGATAGAAGTTGTAATAGTAGAGGGAAATTTATTCGGGATATCAGCTGCCCAGTTAATTTCTTTAGCTTTTATAATTTCGCGTTCAAAAAGCAGTTTTTCTTTATTGTTTTCATTTCCAAAAAAAGAAACTTTTGCGTCGCCGCTTTTAAACAAGGTTAAAGTGGCGTAACCATTTCCGCCATAAGAGAAATCATTTGGGTTTACAGCTCTTGCTGCTTCAGATTTTGATCCGGCACCGCTTATAATCTGCTGGATATTTTCTTTGTTGATATATTGCAGGTTATGATCGTGTCCTGAAACTACGATAACATTTTTCTGCTTTTGTAAAAGCGTTTTAATTCGCTTAGCATAAATGGTATATTGCTTGTTTTGAATGTCCTGCGGACTCACTCCGGAAGTCTTTCGCAATAAATTAATAAAAGAACCAATTACCGGAAGCGGAATTTTGTTCTCTAATGGGAATAATTGTTTTTCCAGTGAAAATTGTCCGCCATGTGTTCCGTTGCTCAGCAAAGGATGATGAATTGCTAAAACAACCGTTTTTTCCTGATTTTTATTTAAAATATTTTCAAGCTCATCAAAGAAAGCTTCTCTGGTTTTAATATCGCAATTGTCATTAATCGTTGGATGATTGTCCCAGTCTTCAAGAAACCATTCACTGTCAATAGTTACTAACGTAGTAGTACTATCAATTTTTACATCTTCTATCGCACAGGATTTTCTTGGCAGAAATGCTTTTTTATCGTTTAGATGTTTCGTTACAAAATCGGCCTGAAGTTCTAAGCCTTTAATACCGCTGTACCAATCGTGATTTCCGGGAATAAAAACAGTTTTTCCTTTAAAACCTTTAGCCAGTTTTAATTGATTGGTCAGTTTTGTTTCGGCTAAAGCCTTGTCTGCAGCATTTTTATCGCTCGGAAAACCTTTCGGATAAATATTATCTCCCAAAAAGATTAAAGTTGATTTTTTGCTCGATTTTTTCAGCTTTTCATGCAATAATTCCAGCGTTTGCTGTGCCTGCTCTTCATCAGCATTTCCGGCATCTCCAACAAGATAAAAAGTATGGGCAATTTTTATGGTATCTGTTGCGTTTTCTGTTTCGTTGGCACTAACATTTCGTCCATACTGCGGTTTATGCGTAGAACAGGAATTTATTAGTACTATAGTGGTAATTGCTAATGAAAAGTTTTTAATCTTAGCAATAAAATGATTATCCAAAAACAATTTCATAATTTAGTGGTGTAAAAAATATTCTCTATGAATCTAATAGAACAATCCGAAGATTTCGTCAGTAATTTACTCAAAGATAAACTTTCTAATTTATATTCTTATCATAATTTTAACCATACTTTCACTGTAGTTACAGCGGTAAAAGAGTTATGTAAAAAAGAAGATGTAGGAGGAGATGAAAAAGAGGCGCTTTTGGTTGCAGCATGGTTTCATGATACAGGATATATTGAAGGCTATGAAAACCATGAAAGTAAAAGTGTAAAAATAGCGGCTGATTTTTTAAGGGAAAAAGGAAAATCAGAAGATTTTATACAACTTGTTTCCAGCTTAATTTTGGCTACAGCCAAAGAATACGAGCCCAAAACACATTTAGAAAAAATAATTAAAGATGCCGATTATGCGCATCTTATGGGGGAGGAGTACACTACAACCTGCGAATTACTGCGTTTAGAATTAAAAAATACAGGAATAGTAAATTTTTCTAATGCCGAATGGACAAGGGAAAATTTAAACTTTTTACTAAATAAACATCGATTTTATACGGATCATGCTTTGAAAAAATGGCAGCCTTTAAAAGAAAAAAACCTGCTTTTGATTCAGAAAAAAATAAATAAACAGGAATTGAAAGCCGCTGCAGCCAGAGAAGACGAAAACAAAAAGAAAGATAAAGTAGAAAAACCGGATCGCGGCATTGACACTTTATTTCGCGTTACACTTGGAAATCACACGCGTTTAAGCGGTATTGCCGATAGTAAAGCCAATATTTTGTTATCAGTAAATGCAATTATTATTTCGATTGCATTGTCATCGATTATTCCGAAACTAGACAGTCCGAAGAATGCACATTTAGTAGTTCCTACTTTTATAATGTTGATGTCGAGCGTTATTACCATTATTTTTGCTATTCTTTCTACAAGACCAAAAGTAACGTCGGGATTTTTTACACGTGATGATGTTGAGGCAAAAAAAGTGAATTTGATGTTTTTTGGAAATTTCTATAAAATGCCCCTTGAAGATTACGATTGGGCAATGAACGAAATGATGAAAGACCGAGATTATTTATATTCGACCATGATTAAGGATTTGTACTACCTCGGTTTAGTTCTTCAAAGAAAATACAATTTACTGCGTATTGCCTATAACTTTTTCATGTTTGGAATAATTATTACGGTAATTGCGTTTGTAATTGCGTTTAAATCGATTTAATTTTTAACGTAAGAATAAAAGATTAGCAGCTTTGTCAAAGTTTAAAACTTTGACAAAGCTTTTTTAATATAAAAAAAAGCTCAACTAATTAGTTGAGCTCGTCTAGTAAATCCTGGTAAGTGATTTTTTTAACCGAAGAACTTGCGGTGTTATTTATCACTTTTACACGAATGGCTCTTAAGCCTGAAACTCCCTGAAGATCTTCGACTTCAAATTGTTCTATTGCTGGTTCAAGAACTTTCTTGTGCTGTAAGTACTTAATATATTTTAAATATTCTGCTTCTTCACTGTTTTGAGTATATACAATTGTAATTTTCTCTTTTTCAGTAATACGTTCCGTTGTGCCTTTAATGTTCGATTTGTCGATTCGTTTTTTAACGACTTCGTATCTTGCATTGTAGGTTCCGTCTACATCAAAACGTTTTTCATCCATTCTAAAACGAATAGAAAGAGGCTGGCTGAAAACTAAAATCAGTGAAGTAACATCTAATTCGTATGGAAGCGATTCTTTAAGCTGATGATGTTCTAATTCCATTTCGCATAAAGTCTGCAATTGCCACAAACGAAGATTATGCAAATACATAATATCAAAAGGCTTCGTTGGTGCAATAGAGGCTCCTATGTATAAATTATGCTCAACACCATCTGTTTTAAAACGCTCGTAATAATGCGGATAAATTTGCTGCGCTTCAACCTGCTTTTTATCTAAAACTGTTGCCAGTCTTTTGTTGATAATGGACATGGCGTTATCAAACTTCTTTCTTTCCTGATAAAACATTCCTGTTTTTTCATCCAGACTTTCAAAATACAATTCTTCTAACTCTTCGTTTTTAGCATTGTTTTTGGTGTTTTTTAATATCGGATGAATTTCTTCTTCGATATAACGTTGAATATGTTGTTCGGTATCTGCTTTTAACGGAAAATCTAATTCAGTTCGAAGCGATTCCAACTCAAACTTTCTTTGTTCCAAAAGAACCAGATTTGAATTTGGTTTTTGGTTGTCGAATATTTCCAATAAAGCCGTTAACTGATTTTTTAAATCAATTTTTACAGTTTCATTTCGATGTTCAGACGAACTTTTAATATCGATTTGTCCGTATAATGGGAAAACGTTTTTGAATACAATTTCCTTAAAAATGTAATCTTTTGTATGATTTATATTTTGGAAATAGTTTTGTGATTCTTTTTTAAATTTCCAATACACGCTAGGGTGAATCGTAGTATACTCACGCTGGATAATGGCTTCTATCTGATGCTGCATATCTGTATTGTAGCGATCGATAGTATCTGTTAAATACGGTAAAACCAATTCTAATTTTGTGGCATTTACGCTGTTTAAATCTCTAGGATTTTCAGAAACTAATTCGACAACGCCCAGTAAATGACCGTCTTTTACAACAGGAGCAAAAACACAGCTTTGGATCCCTTGTTTTAATAAATGTTCTCCAAGTTTTTTGTTTGAAGATTCTTCAATGAATTTTTTCACATTCGAAATGGCGAATGGTTCTTTATTGTCTAAAAGATTTTCAAATGAACATCCAAAGAAAGCATTTTTACAATCGACTTCCTGATCTGTTTTTAATAAAAAACTCTGCAGCTGATTATCAAATTTTACAGGTCTGATGAATTTTTCTTCTTCGGGATTATAAATAATGAAACCAACTTTTAAACTCGGAATTTTAAATATCGATCTAAAGATATTTTCAATGATATCATTAGACGCAACCGTTGTAGAATCTGGTTTTAATAAATTACTTTTTAAGTTTGAAATGGCACTTTCTGTAGTGGCATCAAATAAAGAAACAATACCAAAACCTTTTAAAATCCAGCTTCCCGGAGGAAATTTCGATTTCCAAAGATCAATATCATTGTAGTTATCAAATAATAAATCCATATCGTCCTGAGTTAAATGCACTGATTTATCTGTTGGAATAATTTCCATAAAATCAGCATTATACAAAATACGATAATGTTTTTCGACTCCATCTTCATCCGGAATATCGTAAAAGAAAGGTTTATTGAAATCTATTTTTTGTTTATAATAAACCCCTAAAATAAGACAGCAGTTGTTGACATAAAATTGGTGATCATCAAAATCACGAATTTCCATATAAAATTCGTCGCCGGCATTGCGTAATATTTTCTTGAAACGTTCTGTATAGTTGAAAGAGATATTTTGAAAAGGAATTGTTATAGCCTTTATTTCGTTGTTTGTCAAAGCTGTAGGGAATAAATCGGCCGTAATATTTTTAATTAATGCTTCATTATTCTTAATAATACTGTAATCGCGAATTCCGGTTCTAAATTCCGGATAAGCTTCAACTTCTTTTAAAATCGCTTTGGCGTAGTTAGATCGGTAATCAACATCTGATAAAGCAATCTGCTCAAAAGACTCAATTAGTTTATGAAATGAGATTATCGTTTCGAAAGGGCTTTCGTTGGGTAAAAGACGATCCATCTGTTTTTTTGTTTTAGAGATACAAAATTAAGCATAAATTAAGAATCAACGGCATTTTATAATCTCTTTCGTTTATAGTTCGATAGATATAAGACCTTATAAATCGGGCTTTTTTAAGTGCTATAATTATTTTAACTAAACATTAACATTATAGATAATGGAACGATCGTTCCGTTATTATATCTTTGTACCATAATAATTGAATAATCAATAACTTAAATAACAAATAAAATGAAAAATTTAGAAAACAAAACAGCTATTGTAACTGGTGGAAATAGCGGAATTGGATACGCAGCTGCTGCCGAATTAGTATCAAGAGGTGCACAGGTAATTGTAACTGGAAGAAACAAAGAAGCATTGGCAAAAGCCGAAACAGAATTGAATGTTACAGGAATCGTGGCTGACCAATCTGACTTAAAATCAATTGATAATTTAGTTGAAGAAGTAAAAGCAAAATTTGGTAAAATTGACATCGTGTTCTTAAATGCCGGAATTGCCTCTTTTTCTCCGCTTGAATCTGCTCCCGAAGATCACTACGACAGCATCATGAACGTAAATACAAAAGGAGTTTATTTTACGGTTCAAAAATTACTGCCAGTTTTAAACGACGGTGCCTCTATTATTTTTAATACTTCTATAAATGCTCATGTTGGAATGCCAAATTCAAGTGTTTATGCAGCAAGCAAAGCAGCAGTTTTATCTTTTAATAAAGTATTTGCTGTAGAATTAGCTTCAAGAAAAATCAGAGTAAATGCGGTTTCTCCCGGTCCTGTTGAAACACCGCTTTATGGAAAATTAGGTTTGCAGAAAGAAGAAGTTGAAGGTTTTGGAACAATACTTGGCGAAAAAATCTTATTGAAACGTTTTGCCCAATCTTCAGAAATTGCAAAAACGGTTGCTTTTTTAGCTTCAGATGATTCTTCATTTATCACAGGAACTGAAATTGTAGTCGATGGCGGGCTTACTGTAAATGCTGTTGTATAATTTTTTTGACTAATTCAGGAACGATTGTTCCGTTTAATTATTATCTTTGTACAGAAATTTAATTTTGATGTCATGGCTAGAACGAAAGAATTTAATGAAGATCAGGCTTTAGATAAAGCAATAGAAATTTTTTGGCACAAAGGTTACAACGGAACATCTGCACAGGATCTGGTAACACATTTGGGTTTAAGCCGTTCGAGTTTGTATGATACTTTTGGCGATAAGCAGAAATTGTTTTCAAAGTCTTTGCAGCGTTATCAAAAGCAGGCTCAGGATGCTGTGAAAGAGCTTTTAGAAAAATCAGCTAATGTTAAAGAGACATTGCATGATCTTTTTAAACAGGCTATTATAGAAAGTCTGGAAGACAGAATTACAAAAGGTTGTTTTATGGTTAATTCTTCTGTAGAATTGGCTATGCACGATGAAGAAATTGCTAAAATTGTAAAAAACAACAGCCAGACAATGGAAGAAGTTTTTACAAATGCGGTAAAGAAAGGGCAGGAGGCAGGACATATCTCTAAACAACAGGATGCAAGAGTCTTAGCCCGATTCATTTTTAATAATTACTCCGGAATCAGAGTTTTGGCTCGTACCGGAGAAAGAGATAAGCAGGTTTATGATGATATTGTAAAAGCAGTATTTTCTATTTTATAAAAAGGAGAAATTATCTCAATAAAAAATGGCAGCTACATTTTGTAACTGCCATTTTTTGTTTAGTAAGTAAGTAATAGAAAATGAATGACTCTTAGCTTTTTTCTTCTTTATTGAAATACACTAAGTAGTAATACATTTGTTTTTCTTCATCCCACCCTTTTTCAACAAATTTTTCTGCACTTTCAGGGTTGATAAAATCCATTTTAATCTGAATGTGAGTATCCAGGTTAATTACGTTTTTAATCGATTTTCTGGCGTCAGAAACTGCTGCGTTAGCAATTGGGAATGAGGTTACATCTTCGATGCTGTATTTTTCTCCTTTATCAACTTTATAGTTTTTAAATTCAGGAATTAAATCAGGATTGTCTAATACTTCATTCAAGAAATTTTGTTCTTCAAACTGATCATTTTTAGCGAAATAATTCACAGATCGGTTCATAAACATTACTTCCTCTTTCTTGTCTTCTGCTGGCAAAACCACGTCTTTTGCGAAGTTTTGGCAGAATTTTAAATATTTTTTAGTGATAAAATTTTCATCTTCAAAAGCATCTACAGATAAAAAGTGCTCTAACCAATAACGCGCATCATAACGGTTACTGTCTACAGTTAAGATTTTATATCCTTCTTCTTTTTTGTAATTGAAAATCAAACATCCTTTATCTAATTTACTAAGGTTGATACCTTGCTGTAAAATCATTTCAAGATTGCTGTCTTTTTCTTCAAACTGTAAAAAGTCGGCTTGTAATTCGCTTTTAAAAATTCCAATCGCATCCACTACATTATTATCAATGCTTAAGTTGGTTAAATACGTTACATAAACCTCTCCGTTTTTAATATGCGGATGATTTGACTGCTCATATAAATGCTTTGTAATTTTTTTAGAAACCTCTTGAATGTTGGCAGGATTAGCAAAAATTTCAGTTGCATATTTAAACATGTCGTTGTAATCCAAGTCCACTTCGTGTGCAAACTGATAGTAGTTTTCTTCTTTCTCTCTAAAAGGTTTAAAAAAGTATTCTTTTATCAAAGGCACAATTTCATCATTTAGATTAAATGGCTGTTCTGATAAAAAAATAGCTTCGTTACGGCTTTTGTTTCCTACGCGGTGTATCGCAAGCGTCTCGATGTGGGTGTTGAAAAGGTTGATCATTTTTAAAGGTGCTGAGGTTCTAAGTTGCTAAGATACTAAGGTTTAGTTTCTATTCTTTATTTTTTTAATAAATGAAACTAACATTCTTTCTACTTCGCGGGTATCCTCATATAGGTTATTAAATTCGTCTTCTTTTAGATAAGTTATATTCTTTGCAATTTCTAGCTGAGTTTGCATTTCAAATAAAGAACCTATCGAAATATTTAAAAAGCGTAAAAAATCTTTATCGCTTTCTCGTCCGTATCCTTCAGCAATATTGCTGGGGATTGAAATTGAGGAACGTCTAATTTGTGAAGTTAACCCGAAGATTTCTTCTTTTGGAAAATTGTTTGTTGAAAAATAAATTTTGGTTGTCAAGGCCATCGATTTCTGCCAGATAAGCAAGCTTCTAAAATTACTCATGTTTTAATATCTTTAATTCAAAGAATTAAAAATAAGAAAAAACTTTCAAAATAAAAACCTCAGACCCTTAGTATCTCAGACCCTTAGAACCTCAAAAAAAGTTAATTCCAATTCTCCTCAAATCCGTAATCTTCGAAGCTGTCGTCGCCTTCGAACATGTCAAGATCGTCTTCGTCTAGGTCGTCTTCAAATTCTCCGTAAATGTCGTTGTGCATATCATCTGCTTCGAAGTTTTTTTCTAATGCTTCGTCTGGCATTTCTCCGTGAGAGAATAAAGTTTCTGGGTAAGTTGCTCCAACGGCCTCATCTTCGATAGCGGCTAATTCAACTAAGAAAGTCCACATGCTGATGAAATCATAAACGTAGATAATCTTAGTATTTTCTTTATCTAAAATACTAGATAACGGATAATCGTTCATGGTTCTTTGCTCTCCCGGAACATCGCCAGTATCAAAAAGAGGAATTTCATCTTCCTGATTCCAGGTTTCATCACAAGTATAAAATGAAGCAACTTCTGATCCGTCAAAACCAAAAGCGTTGAAGATCGCATTGTGTAAGTCCTCTAGAGTATCCTCTTCAAGAATAGCAATGTCTCTAAAAATATCTTCTTCGGCGTCTAGAATTACTCTAAATTTATAAACCATAATCTTTGTTTTTATTGAGAGGTCAAAGGTAAAATATAAAAAACGAAATACGAATTGTGAAATACGATTTGTTGAAAAGATTTTAAAAAGAGATATAGACGCTAGTTTGTCATTGCGAGGAACGAAGCAACCACACTACATAGAAACGCAAAATGGTTCAGCAAGTGAGATTGCTTCGTTCCTCGCAATGACAAAAAAACAACTACTTCCCAGTCAATCTCTTTCTAATTTTATGATATTGTTTATGATAAGTACTATGACTTGGATAACTTCTGGTTGAAGTCATATTATTAAAAATCAAAGCAGTTAAAAGTAAAATCAAAGTACCTACTAAAACCGGAGAAATCACATACATATATCCAAGAGCTTTTACTTTTTCGGTACCAATAACGGCAATTAAAGCAGTGGCACCTCCGGGAGGGTGAAGCGTTTTTGTAATCTGCATAGAAATTATGGCAAGCGAAACGGCCAAAGGAGCCGCTATATACATAATATCTGGAACCAGTTTATGAACCGTTACCCCTATAAAAGCTGATATCACATGTCCGCCGACTAAATTTCTTGGCTGCGAGAACGGACTTTGGATAATTCCATAAACCAATACGCTAGAAGCTCCAAAAGAACCAATTAAATAAACGGCATCGTTTCCTGAAAAGTGAATTGACTGTACATAAGCCAGAATTCCAATTCCGATAAAGGAACCTATAAAGGACCAAAAATGTTCTTTAGAGTCAATTAGAGTTTCTTTATAAAGAATATATCGTGTTTTGCGGTAGCTTCTTTTTATTTTAGGAGTGGGCATAATGTGGTATTTTTTGCTTGAAAAGAGTTAAAGATTAATACTGAATTGATTGTTCATATATTATTTAGTTAAGCTTGGGGAATAACTATATACGGTATAAGGATATATTGTTTTTGCAGTATATTTTGAAATCAGACAAACAACAAGAATCGGCAGGAATAAGGTGTAATCGTTTGTTAGTCCGCAAACTAAGAAAATTGCCGTAAACGGAGCGTGAATACTGGCACTCAAAACAGCTGCCATTCCGATAATCATAAAGTTAACCGGAATTACGTGAACGTGAAAAAACGTATTTAAAATCGAAGCCAATAACAATCCTAAGAAAGCGCCAATAAAAAGACTTGGTGCAAAAACGCCTCCGTCGCCTCCAGAAGCTAATGTTATCGACGTTACAATTGGTTTTAGAATTAAAACTCCAATAAATGTTATGGCTAATGTAATAGTTAAAGGAATTTCTGTTCCGTTTCCGAAAATGCCTTTTATTGCATGATACCCTTCACCGTATAATTGAGGGAAAATAAATAATGAAACACTAAGAACTACAGATCCTATAATGATTTTATAATAATGAGTATCTATTTTTCCGAATTGAGATTTGAAAAACAATACGCATTTTGTTAAGTAAACCGAATTCATTCCGGCTAAAATTCCTAAAAGAATAAAATACGGAATCGCTTTTAAATGCCAGGTTGTGATAGAAACCGCAAACAAGGGTTCTTCTTTTAAAATAGAAAGCAAACCAAAAGCAATTGAAACGGCAATAATATTAGAGATAACAAAAGCACGTGTAACTTTTCGCGAAATAACCTCCAGAGCAAATAAAATTCCCGCTATCGGACTGCTGAAAAGCGCTGTAACTCCGGCCGCAACTCCTGCGCAGATTAATTCTGTTTTGTATTGACGGAAGACATTTTCTTTTTCGTGGGCAACAGATCCAATAGTGGCTGTGGCAACAACGGTAGAAACTTCGATTCCGGTCGAACCTCCAAAAGCAACTGTAATTAGTCCGTTTATAAAGTGTGATGGAATTTTATAAGAAGGAAGATTTTTTGAAGTCGATTTTGTGCTTTCAAAAACCTCTTTGATTCCTTTGTTTTCTTTTTTCTTAAAAAGATAATGTCTTAGAAAATAAATGACAGACAATCCAAAAGCAGGAAAGAGAATGTACAATAATGGATTTACCGAAACTTCATGAAAGAAGATTTCTTCGTAATACTCGGTAATTTTTTTGAGTGAAATTCCTAAAAAGGCCGAAAGAAAGCCAATTAAAACAGAAACAATAACTAATTTTCGGAACTTGATAAATTGATGATTTTTTTTGATTTGCGCCGTTTTGTTCATCAGAAGTGATCGCAGTTTTTTTTATGCGGATTACAAAATTAAGAATCAAATTCGGTTTTTTATAGAAAATAGGCAATATAATGTGTTAAAACTCATAAAAACAGGAAAATTCTTTCGATACGTATTTTGCCACAAAGGCGCTAAGGCACAAAGTTTTCTCTCATTTTATGTCATTTCGACGCAGGAGAAATCTTCGCAAGAAACTCTACAAAGATTGGTGATTTTGATTGTGGAGCTACTCGTGGAGATTTGCTTCGCCTGTTCGCTATCGCTTGAGTCTCCTTCGTCGAAATAACAAACAGCACGTTTAATCATTAATTTTAAAGAAAACCTTTGTCCCTCTGCACCTCTGCCTCTTAGAAATCCCTATCTCTCATAAAACTCTATTGGCAATAAGTCAGGATCAGCAATAAAAGTAAAGCGTTTATGAGTTGTTTCGTCAATTCTGATAGGTTCTGATTGTATGTTTTTAGAAGTTAAAAAGGCAACGGTTTCATTTAAATTAATTACTTCAAAAGCCAAATGACGTAATCCAACTGCTTCTGGTCTTGAAGGTCTTTTTGGCGGATCTGGAAATGAAAATAGTTCAATTACATAACTTCCGTTTAAAGCCAAATCTAATTTATAGGATTGTCGTTCTTCTCTGTAAATTTCTCTAATAATCGTTAAACCCAGAATTTCAGTATAAAAAGCTTTCGATTTTTGATAATCAGAGCATAAAATGGCAATATGGTGAACTTTATTTAAGGTAAGCATTAGGATTTAGATTCAGGTTCTTGATTCAGTTTTCGAATTACTTTTGCGGGATTACCAACAGCCAGCGAATTATCAGGAATATTTTTTGTAACAACAGATCCGGCGCCAATAACACAGCCTTTTCCAATTGTTACGCCTGGACAGATAACAGAATTGCCGCCAATCCAGCAATCGTCTCCAATTGTAACCGGGTAGGCATTTTCGAGAGATTTTCTTAATTCAGCATCAAGCGGATGCGAAGCCGTATAAATTTGAACATTCGGTGCAATAAATACATTAGAGCCAATATTTACTGGAGCACAGTCCAAAACAACACAATTCACATTAAAATATACATTTTCGCCACAAGTAATATTATAACCATAATCACAGTGAAAAGGCGGTTCGATATAAAATCCCGGTCCTGTATTCGGAATCAGTTCTTTTAAAATCTCTTTTGCCTTTTTGGTTAAGCGGTATTCGGTTACATTTAATCTATGCAGTAAGTTTTTTGCTTTTCGGCGGTCTTTTACCAAAACGGGATCTCCGGCAATATAATATTCACCACTGATCATCTTTTCTTTTTCTGTTTTCATATAAGGTATTACATTTTCTTCTTGGTAATCTTTTCATGTATTTTTACGGTTTCCTGCAAAGCTGCAGTGCAGTACCAAGGCGTTAATTCGGCTTCGAGTAAATTGGCTTTTATGGCCGGATCTGTTGCAACAAGAGCTTTTGCTTCGTCTACAGTTTCTACATTAAAAATATAAATACCTCGATAATTGCGGTCGTTTTTCATAAAAGGTCCGGCGACAACCAGTTTCCCTTCTTCTGCCAGTTTGTTAATGTTTGCCATGTGTCCTTCAAAAAGTTTTTGGGTTTCTTCTTTAGAAGCTGTTGTATTAGTACCGGATTTTAAAAGACAGAAAACATATTTCTTCATTCCGTATTCATCGGCATTTAGAGACTTGGCAAGACTTTCATCAAATTTGACTTCTGTTTCTTGTGAAAAACCAGTAATACTTATAAATAAAAAAGCGAGTAAAAAGAAGGATTTTTTCATGACACTATTTTTAAAGAAGTTTTTTCAAGATAACAATCTGTCCTAAATGATACACGTCATGCTGAATAATTCCGTGAATGTCTTCGTAAAAATTATGATTATTATTCTGGTCTATTTTCTCAAAATCGGCATCATTAAAATCATTTAAGCAGGCATTCCATAATTCCTGAGATTTTGCCAGACTTTGCAGAGATTGTTCCCAGGCAGGTTCAGACGAATCTAAAATGGGTACAAAATAATTATGATCTGGAGTTGTGATTATTTCTCCCTGAACACGTTTTAAGATGTTTCTTCTCCATTGTATGAGGTGATTGACAATTTCCCAAATCGTGTTTAAATTAGGATTGATTTTTTTATAAGCCTGAGCCGCAGTAACATCTTTTAAAGTATCTGCTAAGGTAACCTCAAGCCACGGATTTCCATTATAAATGGATTGATACAAATTCGAAACTCTTTTACTTTCTGACATAGTTAATAGTTTTTTAAAAACACTGTAGCTAAGATACAAATTAGAATTTTACAACTCATCCTTAAAATTCTACAATTGGGTTATTATATATTTTTTAACACGAAATGTTAAAATATATTTGCTCCATCAAAAACCAACAAATACCATGAAAACCAAAATTACTTTTATTTTATTATTACTAAGTACTTTTACTTTTGCCCAAAATATTATTTCGGGAAAAGTTGTGGACCAAAAAGGAAAACCAGTTGCCGGCGCTAATGTTTATTTAGACGGTACTTACGACGGAGCAACAAGTTCTGCAACGGGAGAGTTTTCTTTTGAAACATCTGCAACAGGAAATCAATTTTTGGTAGTGAGCTTTTTACTTTTTGAAACATTTAAAAAAGAAATCGACGTTACAAATTATAAAGACCAAACAGTAAAATTAAGAGAAAACGTAAATACTCTTGATGCCGTGGTTATTACAGCCGGAACATTAGAATCTGGCGATAAAGCAAGAGTTTCGGTTTTAAAACCTTTAGATATCGTTACAACAGCAGGATCAGCAGGAAATATTATTGCGGCTTTGCAGACTTTACCCGGAACACAATCTGTGGGCGAAGACGGACGTTTGTTTGTTCGTGGAGGTGAAGCCAGTGAAACACAAACTTTTGTAGACGGAATTCGCGTGGCACAGCCTTATGGTGCAACAACCAATAATTTACCAACCCGAAGCCGTTTTTCTCCTTTCTTATTCAGTGGAATTTCTTTTTCTACCGGAGGTTATTCGGCCGAATATGGCGAAGCTTTATCAAGTGTTTTACTTTTAAATACTCAGGATGAGGCAGATCATGAAAAAACAGATATAGGTTTCATGACCGTTGGTTTAAGTTTAGGAAATACTCAAAAATGGAAAAAAAGTTCGTTAAGTGTAAACATGGCTTATATCAATCTGGCACCTTATCAGGCTGTGATTCCTCAAAATGTAGATTGGAACAATCCGTACCAATCTCTTGGTGGAGAAACCGTTTACCGATATAATTTTACAAACGGAATCTTTAAATTATATGCTGCTTTTGATTCGGAACGATTCGATTTGAATCAGAAAAACATCAATTTCGAAAATCCCATCAGAACGGATTTAAACAATAATAACTTTTACTTGAACTCGTCTTATAAAGGAAGTTTTGGAACGGGATGGCAGTTAACAACCGGAATTAGTTATGGTTACAGCAAAAACAAAACAAAATACGATATCAACGATATTGTTGCCGACGAAAATGCAGCGCAATTGAAATTGAAATTAGCAAAAAAAGTTTCGAACTATTTTAAATTGTCTTTTGGAACGGATTATTTCATTACCAAATACAATGAAAATTTTAATGATAACATTTCTCTTGATCTTACAAACGGATACGATTCTAATATTTTTGCCGCTTACGCAGAAGGAGATATCTTATTTTCTAAAAGATTAGCAATGAAAGTAGGTTTGAGATATTCGAATAACAGTTTGTTAAATGAGAATAATGTGGCGCCAAGAGCTTCATTGGCTTACAAGTTTTCAAAAACCAGCCAGCTCTCTTTTGCTTATGGAGATTTTTCTCAAACCCCAGTTGTAGATTATATTAAATATTCAAAATACCATCAGTTTGAAAGCGAAAAAGCAAGACATTATATTTTAAATTATCAGTTTACAAAACCGGGACAAATTTTTAGAGCAGACCTTTATTATAAAGACTACAGAAATTTGGTTCAATATGATACAAGAGATATTCAGTACAATTCGGTTTTCAATAATAACGGTTCAGGTTACGCAAAAGGATTAGAATTGTATTGGAGAGACAGCAACTTATATAAAAACTTAGAATATTGGATTTCATATTCTTATATCGATTCAGAAAGACAATATAAAAATTATCCAACAATGGCAACTCCAAGTTTTATTGCAAACCATACGTTGTCTATAGTAACAAAATATTTCATAACCGACTGGAAATCGCAAATTGGTTTTACAAACAGTTATAGTTCAGGACGTCCGTACAATGATCCAAATCAAACGCAATTCATGAATGGAAAAACAAAATCGTACAATAGTTTGAGTTTTAATTGGGCGTATTTATTAACGACACAAAAAATCCTTTATTTCTCGGTTTCAAACATTTTAGGAACTCAGAACATCTTTGGATACGATTACGCAAAATTACCAGATCCAAACGGAGTATATAACAGACAAGCCATTACACCAACAGCCGATCGTTTTTTCTTCGTAGGTTTCTTCTGGACGATCAGTGATAATAAAAATGAGAATCAGTTGAAGAATCTTTAAAAGATGCTAAGGTACTAAGATTCTGAGATGCTAAGATTTTAGAAACTAAGAAAAAAACTTAGTCCCTTAGCAGCTCAGAACCTTAGAATCTCAAGAAAAAACAATTCATCATCAAAAATCGACAACTCAGTATTATTTAATTTTAAAACAATAAAATCAGACATACTTTTGAAGTATAAATTAAAAGGTACAAAGAAACAAAGTGACAAAGGTTCAAAGTTTTTAGAATATCAATAATGAGAAAATCAAACCTTTGTCCCTTAGCAGCTCAGAATCTCAGAACCTTAAAAAAAAGAGTTTTAATCATCAACAAAAAAACTTAGCGCCTTAGCAACTAAGAACCTCAGAACCTTTAAAAAAAGAAACCATGACCAAAATTATTACCTTAATCACATTATTTATCTGCAGCTTAATGTCTGCTCAAAATGTAAAACTAACTGTTGCTGTTTCAGGTATAAAAAACGATACAGGAATTGTTAAAGTAGGATTGTACAACTCAGATGGAACATTTCTTAAAACGACTTACAAGAGCCTTTCTTCGGAAATTAAAAACAATAAGGCAGTAGTAACATTTGACAATCTTCCGGCGGGAGAGTATGCAATTTCAACGTATCACGATGAAAACAGTAATGGAAAACTGGATAGAAATGCAATGGGAATTCCTTCTGAAGATTATGCAGCTTCAAACAATGCAAAAGGATTTATGGGACCTCCTTCTTATAAAGATGCTAAATTTGTTATCGATAAAGATTCTAAAATTGAAATTACATTATAATATATAGTAACCACAAATTAAACAACCATTTAAATAACCTGTAAAATGAAAAAAATCATCACTTTAATCGCATTATTTGTAGTAGTAATAAGCTCAGCGCAAACACAATTTGAGCAAGGAATGACAAAAGCTTTCGGACTTTGGAAAGAAGGTAAAAACACTGAGGCTTCGGCTTTATTCGAAAGAATCGGATCGGCAGAAAAAAACAGTTACCTGCCAAATTATTATGTAGCCTTAATCAATACTACATCGGCTTTTACTGAAAAAGACAAAACAAAAATCGATTTGTTATTAACAAAAGCACAAGACGCCTTAGACGTTGAATTTATAAAAGATCAAAACAATGCCGAACTTTATGCTATGCAGGCTTTAATTTATACAGCTTATGTGGTGGCAGATCCAATGACAAACGGAATGAAATATTCGGCTAAAGTAATGGAAGCTTACGCAAAAGGAAAAGCGATTGACCCAAACAACCCAAGAATTGTTTTTGGTGAAGCTGATTACCAATTAGGCGGTGCAAAATGGACAGGTGTTGATACAAAACCACTTTGTGCACAAGTTGATAAAGCTGTCGAACTTTTTGCTACTTTTAAACCAGAAACACCTTTTTCTCCAAAATGGGGATTAGAAAGAGCTTTAGAAACTCAAAAAAGCTGTAAAAAATAAAAAATAATATAAAGCTGGATTATTATAATGAAAGACAATAGAAATGTATATGCAGATTTAAAAAGCGGAACCATAGTTTCGTTTAAGATTTCTATGATCTTTACCGTAATATTCTCCGCTTTTTTAGGCAGTGACTTAAATGTTCAAAACGTTCTTATTACTTTTTTTATCAGCTGTCTTTATTCTTTCCTGGTAGGTTTTGGCAACGGATATATTAATGTGCTGTTAGACAGAAAATGGGATTGGTTAGAGCAGACAAACCTAAGGGTGTATTACGGAATTTTAGTTACGGTTTTGTATACAGTTCCGGTAGTTTTAGGAATAAATTATTACATCTATGTTATTCTGCAAAATGTGTCTCTGGAGAAGTTTTTCAGCGAACGAATGATTTGGACACATATGTTTTATATCGTGCTGGCTTTAGCGGTTTCGACTTTTATGCAGGCGCGAAGCTTTATGGTAAAGTGGAAACAGGCATCAAAATTTGAAATTACGCAGCAAAAGATTATTGCGGGAACGGCAAGCGCTAAATTCGAGAGTTTAAAAAACCAGATCGACCCGCATTTTCTTTTTAACAGCTTAAACGTTCTTAGTTCTTTAATTGAAGAAAATCCGGATAATGCACAGCGTTTTACGACTTCATTATCTAAAATTTACCGATATGTTTTAGAACAAAAAGACAAAGAATTGGTTTCGGTAGAAGATGAATTATCGTTTGCCAAAACGTACATGAATTTACTGAAAATGCGTTTTGAGAATAGTTTGTTTTATGAATTGCCCGCAGCAGACATAAATCCAGACGCAAAAGTGGTTCCGTTATCGTTACAGCTTCTACTTGAAAATACAGTAAAGCATAATGTAGTAAGCGAGCAAAAACCGCTGCACATCAGGATTTTTATTGATGGAGATTATTTAGCCATTCAAAATGATTTTCAAAAGAAAGAAGTACTGCAGGACAGACAAGGAGTAGGGCTGCAAAATATTGTAAACCGCTACGAAATTGTAACCAACAGGAAAGTTAGAGTGGAACAAGACGAAAAAAATTTCACGGTTAAGATTCCAATTTTAACCAAACAAATTACAGTTATGGAAACAAGTGCAGATTATAGCGATGAAACGAAAGCTTATTTCAGAGCAAAAAAGAGAGTAGAGGAATTGAAAGGATTTTACGCCAACGTAATTTCATATTGTTGTGTGATTCCGTGCTTAATTTTTGTAAATTTAACGTACTCTCCTGGATTTCAGTGGTTTTGGTTTTCGGCTTTAGGCTGGGGGTTTGGAGTAGTAATGCATGCTTTTAAAGTATTCGGTTACAGCTCTGATTGGGAGGAACGAAAAATCAGAGAGATTTTAGAAAGAGAAAACCAACAAAAAAACTGGAAATAATCATGGAAAACAATTCTACTAATAATCCGGAAGAAAATGTATTACAGCAATTAGCAAGTAAAAAAGTAGCAAAGCTGAAATCATTTTATAAATATACATTTTTTTACATCATTGCTTTAACTCTTTATCTTTTAAAAGAATACACAGATTTGCCTTTGCATATCTTTCCCTTTCAGTTTTTAAACAAAGTGGTAATGATTCTTTGGACCGCAGTTTACATTAGCTGCATAATAGATATGGTGGTTTCGTTTAAATTTTTGGGAAGAGATTGGGAAGAACGAAAGTTGAGAAGCATCTTAGAAAAGAAAAATAAAACTCAAAAATGGGAGTAACCATGGAAACGAATTGTAACAATGAACGGGAAAAATTTGAGTTTCAGCAGATCTTTAGAAAAAAAGTAATGAGACTCAGATCCTTTTATATGCATTCTTTACTATTTGGAGCAGCATTAGTGGTTTTTGTATTAAAAGAATATTATGGAGCTCCGTTGCACTTTTTCCCGCTAAACTGTTTAAACGAGGTGGTAATGTTAATTTGGAGTTCGGTATTTGTATGTTCGGCAATAGATTTATTTGTTTCTTTTAAAATTTTAGGAAATGAATGGGAAGAACGCAAACTGAAAAGCATCTTAGAGAAAAGACAAAAAAAACAAAAATGGGTATAGTCATGGAAGTAAAATATAATGAAGAAGACAGATACTATCTTGCAAAAAAGAAAGTAGAAAATATAAAAGGTTTTTATGGTAATCTTACCGCTTTTATTGGCGTAAATATTATTTTGATTATCATTAATTTATGGACATCACCAGAATATTTATGGTTTTTCTGGCCATTATTATGGTGGGGAGTTGGAGTTCTTTTTCACGGATTAAAGGTTTTTGAAATATTTCCGGTTTTAGGTAAAGAATGGGAAGAAAGAAAAATCAAAGAACTGATGGAAAAAGAAAAACTGAACAAAAACAAATGGCAATAATTTAATTCAATAAAAATGGGAAGATTTAGAAGACGTATGTACGAAGATTATAGACATGAATTTAGTACAGATGAAAGTTACAATATAGCATACAGAAAAGTAAAAAGAATAAAAGGCTTTTATACGCATTTGAAGGTATATTTTATCGTTAATGCAATTATCATTATTTCTAGTTTAAATAGCAGAGGTTTTATAGGCAATCATTTTGAAATTAGAAATTTTAGAGAATGGGAAGTTTATTCTACAGCTTTTTATTGGGGAATTGCTTTAGCCATTCATGCATTTTCAGTTTTTGGACCTGATATTTTTTTCAACAAAGAATGGGAGGATAAAAAAATTAAAAAATATATGGAGAAAGAAGCTCAGAATAAGAATAAATGGGAGTAATTTTAAACTATATTTTTTTTTCAAATTTTGCACATTAGTCAATGACCACATTAATTATAGAAGACGAAAAACCAGCTGCTCGCTTGTTGCAGCGAAAGCTTGAAAAGTTAGATATTGCCGTAAAAACAATGTTGCATTCTGTAGAAGAATCGGTTCATTGGTTCACCAATAATGATCATCCGGATTTGATTTTTCTGGATATTCAATTGTCCGATGGTTTATCGTTTGAAATTTTTGAAAAAATAGATATCAAAAGCGCCATTATTTTTACAACAGCCTACGATGAATATGCTTTAAAAGCATTTAAATTAAACAGTATCGATTATCTCCTCAAGCCAATTGACGAAGACGATCTGGAAGTGGCTGTTACTAAATTTAAAACACGCCTGCCAAAACCAAGTTCAGAAACTCAAAATCTGCAGCTAGACTTTGAGCAGATCCGACAAATGTTGTCAAATCCTTTTGAGAAAGTATATAAAAAACGATTTACAGTTAAAATTGGGCAGCATTTAAAAGTAATTACAACCGAAGAAATTGAATGTTTTTTTAGCGAAAACAAAGGAACTTATATTCATACCTACGACAATCGAAACTATTTAATCGATTCGACTTTAGAAATTCTGGAACAAGAATTAGACAAAAAGGATTTCTTTCGCGTAAACAGAAAATTCATTGTACCGCTTCAGGCAATTAAAGAAATTCAGGTTTATACCAATTCACGTTTAAAAGTAATTTTACCAACCTACAAAGAAGATGAGGTTATTGTAAGCCGTGAAAAAGTTCAGGATTTTAAAACCTGGTTAGGGTAATTTTTTTCTGGAATAAAATGAATCGTTCCTACGGAACGTTATATAATTCGCGATTAATATCTCAACGGATTAAAATCCGTTGCTGCAATATGTTTTCATTCCTACGGAATTTTTGAATGTTTCTTACGATAGATTGAAAACCATTCAATAAAAGAGCCTTCGGCTCGATACATTTTGTAGGGCCGGATTTTAATCCGGTTTTAAAAAAATGAGTAAGAGTATTGAGAGCCGTAGGCTCGGCCCATATTTTCAACACAAATATTTATATAAAAAAAGAGCTGAAAAATAATTTCAGCTCTTTTTTTATATCGTTTAAAATATTATTTACTCAATCTATGTAACGTATACGTCATGGCGCTCAAAAGGAAAAACGCCATAATTTGGTGGATTAATCCTAAAGCCAATGGAACGCTGTATAACAATGTAAAAACACCTAATAAGAATTGTATAAAAACAAAAAGGACTAAAGTATTGATTCCGTTTGCCTGCGTTCTGGTAAGTGAATATTTTTTGCTTTTAAAATAAAGGAAAAGAATAATGGCTACAACAACATAAGCAAAAGTTCTGTGTACGAATTGAACACCGCTTTTTCCTTCGATTAAATTTTTCACTAAACTAGATTGTTCTATAAAAACCGATTCGTGAATAAATTCGCCATCGCTCATTAAAGGCCAATGATTGTGAATTAATCCAGCATTTAATCCCGCTACAAATCCGCCATAGATAATTTGAATTAACAAAGCAACCAAAGCATATCTTGCGATTTTGCGAAGCGGTAATATCTTATTGATGTTTCTTTCCGGGTAAATCAAATCTAATGCAACCCAAAGCGTATAAGCAAAAGTTATAAAAGCAAAAGTTAAATGCAATGAAAGTCTAAAGTGGCTTACATCTGGATTATCAATTAAACCGCTTCTCACCATAAACCAGCCCAGGAATCCCTGAAAAGCTCCCATTGCCAAAAGCACGATGCATTTTTTTATAGTATCTGTATCCAGTTTCTTTTTCATCAAAAAGTAAACAAATGGTACAAAGAAAACCAATCCAATAATTCGTCCGATAAAGCGGTGAAACCATTCCCAGAAATAAATAAATTTATAATCTGAAAGTTGAAAATCGTTGTGAATATTGATTTTTTGGTACTCAGGAAATTTTTTATACTCATCAAATGCGGCCTGCCATTTTGCATCTGTTAAAGGCGGAAAGGTGTCGGTTACCAAATGCCAGTCCGTCATTGATAAACCCGAATTAGTTAAACGTGTGATGCCTCCTACGACAACCATTAAAAACAATAAAACACAACCTGATAGTAACCAAATGATTACTGATTTATTCTCTTTTTTCATTCTTTTCCAATTAATTCTATTTCATTTTTTGTTTTGGAAATTCTTTTCAAATAGAATTTTCCGAAATATATATTTGCAAAAATGCCTAGGGGAAATACTATACAACCATAAATAATTCTAAAAGGGTAATCATAGTAATTAATTTTTAAGTCCAAAATTTGAATTAATCGTGGACTTTTTGCTACTAACATAAAAAAAAGCATAATTAATACAGGTAAAATAATGCTCGTCAAAAAATAGACTGATTTATGTGTTATATGTTTTGTTTCAATACTTTTTAGCTTTTTAAAAAATATATAGTTTGGATAGACAACTATTATTGAAATTATTATCCAATAAATCAAAACTACATGGTTCATTATTTTTTAAGCGTTAAATTTAACTTTGCTGCTCTTTTAATCACAAAATCATAAGCCGCCTGATATTCATTTGGAATATCACCTTCTAAAATAGCCTCTTTTACCGCTTCTTTTAAAACTCCAATTTCGCGAGAAGGTTTTAAATCGAACATTTCCATAATTTCTTCACCAGAAATTGGCGGTTGAAAATTACGTACATGATCGCGTTCTTCAACTTCAACAATTTTCTTGCGGACAATTTCAAAGTTCTTATGATATTTCTTGAATTTCGACGGATTTTTGGTTGTAATATCAGCTTCGCACAACGTCATTAAATCTTCTACGTCTTCGCCGGCATCAAAAACCAAACGACGAACTGCGCTGTCGGTTACAATATCCTGCGCCAAAACAATAGGGCGAGAACTCATAATTACCATTTTTTGCACAAATTTCATTTTGTGATTTAATGGCATGTGTAAACGTTCGAATATTTTTTTAGCCATTTTCCCGCCCAAAAACTCATGTCCGTGAAAAGTCCAGCCTTGCTTTTTACTGAAACGTTTTGTTGGCGCTTTTCCAATATCATGCAATAAAGCGGCCCAGCGTAACCAGACATCGTCAGTGTTTGGGCAAATATTATCGACAACTTCCAGTGTATGGTAAAAGTTGTTTTTATGCGTATGACCTTCAATTTCTTCAACCTGATTCAACGCTGTTAATTCAGGTAAGATTAAATCTAAAAGTCCGGTTTGGTATAAAAGTAAAAATCCCGTTGACGGTTTAGGCGTAGAAAGAATTTTGTTTAATTCGTCTACAATTCTTTCGCCTGATATAATTTTGATGCGATCTGCATTTTTGGTAATCGCTTCTAATGAATTTCTTTCGATATTAAAATTCAGCTGTGTTGCAAAACGAATGGCACGAAGCATACGCAACGGATCATCAGAATAGGTAATATCCGGATCTAAAGGTGTTTTGATTATTCCAAGTACTAAATCAAATGAACCATTAAAAGGGTCCAGAAGTTCACCAAAATTCTTTTCGTTTAAAGACAAAGCCAAAGCATTGATCGTAAAATCACGACGATTTTGATCATCTTCAAGCGTTCCGTTCTCAACAATTGGATTTCGACTGTCGAAATTATAAGATTCTTTTCGGGCACCAACAAATTCAATATCGGTATCTTCAAAACGGAGCATTGCCGTTCCGTAAGTTTTAAAAACCTGAACTTTAGGTTTGTTCGGAAGTAAATCAGAAACTTTAAGCGCTAATTCGATACCGCTTCCAACTGCCACAACGTCGATATCCTTTTTAGAACCTCGGTTTAAAATCAAATCACGAACGAAACCTCCTATGACATAAGAGTCTACATTTAATTCCTGAGAAGCTTTCGAAATAATATCGAAGATTTTGTTTTGTAAAGCAGTTTTATAGTTTTTATGTGTAGTCACGAATTCAGCTATTTTTGAATAAAAGTCGATTTCAAATTTCTAGTAAATGAAATGCATGCAAATTTACAACATAGAAAATGCCTATTATAATGTATTGCTCACTTTTTTGAACAATTTCACATTTTGCAGCGTCGATTTTTATGAATTGAGAAAGAGTTGCCGCGAATTGCACGAATTTCCACGAATTATTTTTTTTCAGCCACAGATTAATGGATTAAAAGGATTAAAAAATTAGTACAATTCGTGGGGTGAAAAATATAGCCACAGATTAAAGGATTAAATGGATTAAAAAAATCTGTGGAAATCTTTTTAATCTGTGGCAAAAAAATCTTCGCAATCTCAATAAAAAATAATTCGTGGAAATTAGTGTAATTCGTGGCAGAAAACTATACCCCAATAAAACAAATCAATTGCAATAACATATTTTTAAAAATTCAATTTGTATTTTTGAATCTTAGAAAAACGTAGAGATGAAAATTGTTATATCGCCGGCGAAATCATTGAATTTCGAAAAAGAATTACCAACTGCACAACATACTGAACCTTCATTTTTAAAAGAAGCACGTCAGGTTCATAAAATATTAAAAGAGAAAAAACCTTCTGATTTATCTGAATTAATGTCGATTTCAGATAAACTTGCCGATCTAAACTGGAAACGTAATCAAGACTGGAAAACTCCGTTTACGGCAGAAAATGCCCGTCCGGCAGTTTATACTTTTGATGGTGATGTGTACACCGGTTTAGATGCGTATTCAATTCCGTTAGAAAAATTAGATGTTCTTCAGGATAAACTTAGAATCCTATCTGGACTTTACGGCGTTTTAAAACCACTTGATTTAATGCAGGCGTATCGTTTAGAAATGGGAACCAAATTGCCGGTTGGAGAATATAAAATCCTTCATGAATTCTGGAAACCTGTTGTTACAAAAGCTTTAAATAAAGAATTGACAAAAGGAGAGTTGTTTGTCAATTTAGCCAGTACTGAATATTTTTCGGCTGTTGATGTAAAAGCTTTAAAAGTTCCTGTAATTACTCCGGATTTTAAAGATTACAAAGACGGAAAGTTAAAAATAATCAGCTTTTTTGCTAAGAAGGCAAGAGGCATGATGGTTCGTTATATTATTGATACCAATGCCGAAACTATCGATGACTTAAAAGGGTTTAATTACGAAGGATATCATTTTGATGCGAATCTTTCAAAAGGGAATCATTTGGTTTTTACGAGATAGGTTTTTTTAAGGGACAAAGGTTCAAAGTGGCAAAGGTTCAGAGGTTTTTTTAAAGGTTCTGAGTTACTAAGACGCTAAGATTCTTAGGTTTTAACCGCGAAGAGCGCTAAGACAAACGCAAAGTTCGCAAAGTTTTTATGACAAAGCTTTGCGAACTTTGCATTTTATCACATTCTGGGAATAAAATCTTTGCGAACTTTGCGGTTAAATAAAAATAAAAAATAAACGCCGAATTCTAAATAACGAATTCGGCGTTTCTGCGTATTATAAAATTATTATTATTAATGCATTGCGTCGGCTGCACTAATTTTGTTCTTCCCTTTTTTAATAAAGAGAATAATCGGTATGCAACATAAAAACATGATTCCAAGATACATGAAGATATCCATGTACGCCATTACAGTACTTTGTTTCATGACAGAATATTCTATAGCCTGATACGCTTTTTTCAAAGCAACATCTGCGCTGTATCCTTTTGCCATAAAAGCGTGCTGCATTCCTGCAATTCGCTGTTGTACATCAAATTTGGCTGGATCTAAATTATTAATTAGATCGACTCTGTGCGACTGGCTGAAACGTGTAATAAAGGTGGTAATAATCGCAATACCAAAAGATCCGCCTAACTGACGCATCATTCCGGTAAATGCTGCTCCTTCACCAATTTGTTTTCCTTTTAAAGTCGAAAGTGAAAGGGTTGTAATAGGAACGAAAAGCAATCCTAAACCAATTCCTCTTAAAATTAAAGGCCAGTACATATGTTCAACACCAGTATCTGGAGTCATACGGCTGTACATCATAAAGGTAAAGAAGAAGAAAACTAAAAATCCTACTCCAACCATATACCCTTGTGGTACGCCTTTCTGAATCATATTTCCAACAAATGGCATCATGATAGCTGTTGTTATAGATCCTGGAATCAATAACAATCCTGCATCAGTTGCTGTCCACCCTAAAATCGACTGCGTATAAATTGGGATAATTAAGGTAGAACCATATAAACCGAAACCAAGGATGAAACACATTACGGTTCCAATTCTTAAGTTTCCATCTTTTAAAACACTTAAGTTTACAATTGGATGTTTGTAGGTTAGCTCTCTCCAAATAAAAAGAACCAATCCTAAAACCGTTACCACACTTAAAGTTACAATAAGTGAATCATTAAACCAGTCATCCTGTTGTCCGTGTTCTAGTACGAATTGTAAAGATCCAATAAAGGCACTCAACAAAACAATTCCCCACCAGTCAACCTGATTTGCTTTTAGTTTTTCACCATATTTTGGACTTCTTACGAAAGTTAAAGCCAAAATAGTAGCGATAATCCCTAATGGAATATTGATATAAAAGATATAAGGCCAAGAATAATTATCTACTAAATATCCTCCCAAAGGCGGACCTAAAGTTGGACCTACAATTACACCCATTCCGTAAATAGCCTGTGCCATTCCACGTTTTGCTACGGGATAACTTTCTGTAATAATCGTTTGGGCTGTTACTAGTAACGCTCCACCACCCATACCTTGTACGAATCGGAAGGCTACAAGTTCCCAAATATTTGTGGCGTTACCACACAAAAAAGAACAGACTGTAAATATTATAATGGAAGCCACAAAATAATTACGTCTTCCAAATTGCTGTGATAACCAGCTCGTCATCGGGATTACAATAACATTCGCAATTGCGTATGCTGTAATAACCCATGCCACATCGGTCAAGGTAGCACCAAGACTTCCGCGCATGTCTGTTAGAGCTACGTTTACAATCGTCGTATCTACAATTTCCAGCAAGGCACAAAGTACTGCTGTAATGGTAATAATAACACGTCGGTAACCGTATTCTACTAAATCGTCGTCTGCTTGTACTGCTGTTGCCATTTATTTATTTTAAATGTACATCTACATCAACATTCATTCCTGGTCTTAAAAGTTTTACTTTTTCAGGATCGTTTGATTCGTCAATACTAATTTTTACTGGTAATCTCTGAATTGTTTTTACGAAGTTTCCTGTTGCATTGTCAGGAGGTAATAATGAAAAACGAGATCCTGTAGCAGGAGAAAAAGAAGTTACAGTTCCTTTAAACTCATAGTTTGGATAAGCATCTACTTTTAAACTTACTTTTTGTCCCACAACCATTTTGTTTAATTGTGTTTCTTTAAAGTTTGCTACAACCCAAGCTTCATTGTTATTAATAATGTAGAATAAAGATTGTCCTGGCTGAACTAATTGTCCTGGCTGGATATCAACTTTAGAAACCTGACCATCAATAGCAGCTGTAACTACAGTATAGCTTAAGTTTAAGTGCGCTACATCAAGCATTGTTTTTGCTTTTTTGATGTTTGCTGCTGCAACTTCTGTCTGCTTGTCAGAAACTTTAGATTTTGACTGAATAACAGATTTTTGGAAAGAAGTCGCTTTTTGTTGTTGTTCTAAAACACGTACTTGGTTTTCAGCTTCTTCTTTTGCTGTTAAAGCCTGCTCATATTGTTGTTTTGTAATCGTATGAGTTTTGTACAAGTTATTGTAACGGTTATAATCGTTTGTAAGCTGTCTCAATCTAATTCTTGCACTTTCGATAGAACCGGTTGCAGATCTCATTTGCGCATCAGAAACTGAAATACTTGCGTATGCACTTCCAATATCTGCTTTTGCTGCCTCAAACTGACCTTCAGCTCCTAATAATGCAGCGTTTGCTTCATCGATTTTTAACTGATAATCTCTCTTGTCGATAGTAAATAAAGTATCTCCTTTTTTTACATAATCATTATCTTTCACATATACTTTACTGATATATCCTGATACTCTGGGAATAATCGGATTCATTTTTTTCTCTATTTGAGCATCATCTGTTTCTTCGTGAGCCTGACCGTGCAGGTATTTAGATATTCCATAAGTTCCGCCTCCTAAAATAAGAACTGCAAGTATGATGATGAATTTTTTATTTGTTTTTTTCTTTTCCATGAGAGCTATCGATTATATTTTAGAAAGATTGAATGATTGTGATAATTGTCCTGATACTGAAAGTAATTCGTAATATTTTTGAATAATAGTTGCTTTAGACACCGCTGTATTTATTTTAGCACTTAGATTTTCAACATCTGCTTCAACCAAATCATTAGTATCAGCCAAGCCGTTGTCGAATTTATCTTTTACAAGTCTGTAATTTTCTGCAGCTTGTTGTAATGCTTCATTATAAACTACACTCTGATTAATCGCCAAGTCGTAATCTTCTATAGATTTTTGAACTTCAACTTTAATGCGATCCGTCATGATAGCTTCTGTATTTTTTACTTCAAGTGCTTTACTTTCAGCTTCTTTTACATGTGCACTGTTTTTTAAAATGCCAGATAAATCATAAGATAAACCTACACCAAAATTCATAGCATATTTTACCGTAATAATATCTTTAAGATCTAAAGCCGTATAACCACCAAGCAATGAAATTGTTGGGTAATATCCTGCTTTTGCTATTTTAACATTAGCTTCAGAAGCTTTTTGTTGTAAGCGGATAGCCTCTAAATCTTTTCTGCTTTCAAGAGCCAAAGCATCAGATGTTGGTGCATTGGTTGTTTTTAAATTGAAGAAATCTTCTTCGTTAACCTGAATTTTTACAGACGGCTCTAATTTAAGTAATGTCGTTAGATAAAAATTAATGTTATTGATATTATTATTAGCTTCATCAATCGATAATTGTGTTTTTGAAACTAACAATTGTGCTTTCAATAAATCATTTCTCGGAATAATTCCGTTTTTCTCTAATTCTGTAAAATCAGTAACACGTTGTTTAGCGCTTTTTTGATTTTCGTTTAAAACATCAAGTGTCTTTTGGGCTTTGTATAAAGCGGTGTAATATGTAATTACTTTTAAAGCCACATCCTCTTTTGTTTTAATTGCATTAACGCTTTCAGCTTCGTATAAGCTTTCAGAAGCATCAATGCTATTTTGGATTTTAAATCCTGCAAAAAGCGGAAGGCTTAAATTAGCCATTCCAAGCATAGCACGGTCAGGTGAGGCAAGAGAGGCACTTTCTCCTTGATTTGGCATGTCTATAGAAGCTTTTGTAAGACGCTGATATTGACCAGAAATTTTTAAATCAGGATATTGGTTATTCTTAACCGTTTGCAGTTCGTATTTCTTTGAGTTTACCTTAGTATTGGCAAGCGTAACTTCGTTACTCTTTTCCCAGGCCATTTTTACGGCCTCATCTAAGGTTAAACTTGTTTTTTCTTGTGCTTCTATTGAAGATATTCCGATAAAGAAAACTCCAAAGAGCATTAATTGACTAATTTTCATAAACAAGTAGCGCTTTTATAGTTTGTTGAATGTGCTTTGTAAGACTGTTTTTAATGTAATCGTTATATAACGTTTCTGTTTTTAGATTTAAGAGTTCTTCAAAAAATGATTTGTTCATGTGGAAATGAAAAAAAGTTCCCATAATCGTTGGTGTAATCAACGGGATTATGACATCTTTTCTAAAAATTCCTTTTGATTGGCCTTCTTTGATAATTGCTTCAAGAGATTTTAGGTTTCCCTTTTTCAGTTCAGTAAAAACAGCAAAACTTTGTTCTCTTTTTTTAGAAGCTAGTTCGAAATGTAAAACTCTGAAAATCCCTCTGTTACAATTAATTCGGTTAATGTAAATTTCAACTAATTTATTGACTTTATCAAGAGGATGAAGATCTTCATGTTGTAAACTTTCGATTTGTAGTTTTAAATCGGCTGTTTTGTGAATGATTAAAGATTCCAGTAATTTATCTTTAGAACCAAAATAATACGAAACCATGGCAATGTTAATTTTTGCATGTTTTGAGATGTCTCGTATAGAAGTCCCTTCAAATCCTTTCTCAGAAAACAGCTTTTCAGCAACGGTGAGAATCTGAATTTTTTTATCGTTTAATTCGACGTGTGACATGGTATTGTTTCTAATCGGATACAAAATTAAACACTTGTTTAATTTAAACGCTTGTTTAATTTTATTTTAACATAATATTAACAGAGAACGGTTTCGCAAATTTAGAGCAAAAAAAAGCTGAAACACTTAGTATTTCAGCTTTCTTATCTATTTTTTTCATTCCGAGGAATGAGGAATCTTCGTAACTAATTCTACAAAGATTGGCGATTTAGATTGTGCGGCTTCGACTTCGCTCAGCCTGACAAACTAAACGTTTATTACATATTTATAAGATATAATTATCGAATCTCCCCAACAAATTCCTCAATTTTTCCACTGCCGTTTTCGCTTAAATGTTTGATAAAAGCACTTCCAATAATAGCGCCTTTGGCATATTTTGTAGCTTGATTAAAAGTTTCTTTGTTCGAAATTCCGAAACCAACGATTTGAGGGTTTTTCAAATTCATATCAGCAATTCTTTCGAAATACGTTTCTTGTGTGTTTCCAAAACCAGATTGAGATCCTGTAACACTTGCAGAACTTACCATATAAATAAATCCGTTTGAAACGCTGTCGATAAAACGAATACGCTCGTCTGAAGTTTGAGGCGTAATCAGGAATACATTGATTAAGCCGTATTTTTCGAAAATAGCTTTGTATTCGTCTGCGTAAACATCAACCGGAAGATCTGGAATAATTAATCCGTCAATACCAATTTCAGCACATTTCTGGCAGAAAGCTTCAACACCATATTGTAACATTGGGTTAAAATATCCCATAATAATCAACGGAATTTTTACGCTTTCGCGGATGTTTTTCAGTTGATCAAAAAGAATTTGAGTTGTCATTCCGTTATGAAGCGCCTGTGTAGAACTCGCCTGAATGGTTGGTCCATCGGCCAAAGGATCACTAAATGGAAGCCCGATTTCGATTAAATCAACGCCGTTTTTTTCTAAATCCTGAATAATCTGTACCGTATCGTTTAAGCTTGGATATCCTGCAGAAAAATAGATCGAAAGGATCTTTTTATCTTCTTGTAATTTTTGAGTTATTCTGTTCATTTTGAATGTGTTTTTCCTCCTGCAGGGTTTTGAAAACCCTGTAGGTGTTTTTTGTTTATATATCGAGACCTGTAAGATTTCTAGAATCTTGCAGGAATCTTTAGGAATATTAATTTTCTGTGTAAATCCAAGCCTGTATTCCAGACTTTAATCTTACCTGAACTCTTTTATACGAATTCGATTCGAATATATCTACTTTAGCCAGATCTGTATTTGAAATTGTATAAACAACCCCGTATATAATGTCAGAGAGATCATCGCTGGGAACCGCTACAACATAATCTGCCATTCCAAATTCTTCCTCGATTTGAAGACTTTTTAGTTTGTAACCAAGAAGCTGGTCAGGAGCTCCGGTTAATACTTTATTGAAAACCTGCATTTGAATTTGCTTTGATCGTAATGTTCCGTAAGAGAATAACTTTTCCATGATTTACTTTTTTCTCGTTATTTGTTTGCGTTAGGGATGGGAGCGGCATCTCCCGATTTAGCAAAACAAGGCTTTTTAGCCGTAGTTTTTGTTAATCGGGAATATAGCGTACAGCCCGCCCGAAGGGAACGCCCAAATTACGATTTTTATTACAATTTAAAATAATCAATATAATTGTCTAAATCTTTATCGCCGCGACCAGAAAGACTAATAACTACAACATCTGTAGGTTTAAATTTCTTTTGGTCTAAAACAGCAAATGCGTGTGCACTTTCGATGGCCGGAATAATTCCTTCTAATTTCGTAAGCTGTAAACCTGCGTTCATGGCATCATCATCAGTAACAGAGAAAAATTCGCCGCGTCCGGTTTGTGCCAAATGGGCGTGCAAAGGCCCAACGCCCGGATAATCTAATCCGGCAGAAATAGAATACGGTTCTGTAATTTGTCCGTCTGGAGTTTGCATTAAAAGGGTTTTACAACCATGAATAACGCCCACTTTACCTAATTTGCTGGTTGCAGCACTATGGCCGCTGTCTACACCTTTTCCTGCTGCTTCTACGGCGATAATTCCAACTTCAGGCTCGTGTAAAAAGTGGTAATAAGTTCCGGCAGCGTTACTTCCGCCACCAATACAAGCCACTACATAATCAGGATTTTCTCGTCCTTCTTTTTCTTTTAACTGCCATTTTATTTCTTCTGAAATAATGCTTTGAAAACGCGTTACCATATCTGGATAAGGATGAGGCCCAATTGCGGATCCGATGATATAATGTGTGTCAACCGGATTATTGATCCAGTCACGAATGGCTTCGTTTGTAGCGTCTTTTAAAGTTCTTGAACCCGAAAGCGCCGGACGAACTTCTGCGCCTAACATTTTCATACGGGCAACGTTTGGTGCCTGGCGCGCAATATCGATCTCGCCCATATAAACGATACACTCAATTCCCATTAAAGCACAAACCGTTGCTGTTGCTACTCCATGCTGACCTGCTCCGGTTTCGGCAATAATTCTTTTTTTGCCCAAACGTTTTGCTAATAAAATCTGCCCAATGGTATTGTTTACTTTGTGTGCTCCGGTATGGTTTAAATCTTCTCTTTTTAGATAGACTTTGGTGTTGTATTTTTCAGATAAACGTTTTGCAAAATACAACGGACTCGGGCGTCCTACATAATCTTTAAGCAATTGGTTAAACTCAGCTTTAAAATCTGGTTCGTCCATTATGCTTAGGTATTTTTGACGTAATTCTTCTACATTTGGATATAACATTTCCGGAATATAAGCTCCTCCAAATTCTCCGTAATATCCTTTTTCGTTGACGTTAAAACTCATTTTGTTTAAAGTTTAAAAGTTGGCAACATCAAATTTTCGTTTGAAATTGCTAAATAGATTTCTGTTTTTAAGCCCTGGTTCGATTTCAAATTTACTATTTACATCGACAGCATAAATAGGAAGATTTGTTTTTGAAATTTCTTCAATGGCTTTTAATTCATTTATTCCGATGCCGCCGCTCAAAAAGAAAGGTTTCTCAGATTTGTATTTTTTTAATATCGTCCAGTCAAATGTGGTTCCGTTGCCGCCGGGTAATTTTCCCTTGGTATCAAATAGAAAATAATCGGAAACGGGTTCGAAAGGCTTTATAATTTCAAAATCAAAATTCTCATCGGCTGAAAAGACTTTTATGATTTCGGTTTTTTTTGGCAGCAGTTCTTTTAGTTCCGATAAAAATTCAACCGATTCATTTCCGTGTAATTGAACGGCTTGTAAATTGTATTGTGTTACTTTTTCCAGAATTTCTTCCTGACTTTGGTTTACAAAAACGCCCACTTTCTTGATTGTTTTTATAAGTTCCGGAATGGTTCCGTTAAAATATCGTGCGGATTTTTCCCAGAAAATAAATCCCATATAATCGGGTAGGAGCGCTCCTACTTCGAGAATGTTTTCTGGATATTTCATGCCGCATATTTTGAGTTTCATTTCGTTGTGGTTTTTTAACGCAAAGGGCGCTAAGTTTTTTCTTTTGTATTGTGTTTAAAATGCGAAAAAGTTCGCAAAGCTTTGTCTTTGTTTTTTTGCCACGAATTGCACAAATTACCACAAATTGAATTAGTGAAAATTCGTGTAATTCGTGGCAAACTTAAATTATAGCTTGCTGATGAACTCTGTTGCGGCATTACCTGCGTTATCGGTTTTCATGAAGTTTTCTCCAATTAAGAAACCTTTATAACCGTAAGGTTTTAATTCCTGAATGGCTTCTACTGATGAAATACCGCTTTCAGAGACTTTTACAAAATCATCCGGAATTTGTGATGCCAGCTGTTTGCTGAAGTCTAAACTAACCTCGAACGTTTTTAAGTTTCGGTTATTTACGCCAATCATATCTAAACTCGGCATAATCGATTTTTCTAATTCTTCCTGATTGTGTACTTCTAATAGAACTTCTAACCCTAATTTCTTTGCAAATTCAGATAAAGATTTTATTTCTTCGCGAGTTAAAACGGCTGCGATTAAAAGAATCAAATCTGCTCCGTGTGCTTTGGCTTCCAGAATTTGGTATTCATCTACTATAAATTCTTTTCGCAATAGCGGAATATTTACTGAAGCTCTTGCTAAAAGTAAATCGTCCAGAGATCCTCCGAAATATTTACCGTCGGTTAAAACCGAGATACCGCAAGCTCCGGCATTTTCATAACCTTTAACCACTTCTTCAACTGTGAAATTATTGTTGATGATTGATTTTGAAGGCGAACGGCGTTTGTGTTCGGCAATAATTCCGGTTGAGCTTGTTCTTAGTTTTTGGGTCAAAGAAATCGTTTCTCTTTCAAAAAATACAGAACTTTCCAATTGCGAAATGGGAATGATTGATTTTTTGAGAACGACTTCTCTTTGTTTGTCAAGTATTATTTTATCTAAAATATTCATTGTTGTTGTTTTGCCACTAAGTCACAAAGACGCTAATTTATTAGTGCTAATTTGTGAAATTTGTGTTTGTTTTTTATTTACTTAATTCTTGTAATTTCTGTAACGCTTTTAATCCTTTTCCGGATAATAAACTTTCTTTTGCCAATTCAAATCCTTCTAATGGAGAACATTTTGTAACCGTGGCGATTGCCATTGCAGCATTGGCACAAACCACATTATTTTGTGCTTCGTTTCCTTTTCCTGAAATGATATTGGTGAATATTTCTGCCGATTCTTCGATGGTTTTTCCTCCTTCGATTTCGGTTTGTGATAAAAGATGAACGCCAAAATCTTCTGGTTTCAACATTCCTTCCATGTGTGATGTGATTGTTTTGGTTGGGCCTGTTAAAGAAATTTCGTCATATCCGTCAAGCGAATGCAGGATCGTGAAATTAATGTCGGTATTTTGGTATAAATAAGCATACATTCTGGCTAATTCCAAATTGAAAACCCCAACCAATTGATTTTGTGGAAATGACGGATTTACCATTGGTCCCAGCATATTAAAAAAGGTTTTTACGGCTAATTCTTTACGAATAGGCCCAACGTTTTTCATCGCCGGGTGAAATAGGGGAGCGTGTAAAACGCAAATTCCGGCTTTGTCAATACAATTTTCTAAAAACGCAGCATCATTGCTGAATTTGATTCCCATTTTTTCCATTACGTTACTTGATCCTGAAATAGACGAAACGCCGTAATTTCCGTGTTTTGCTACTTTAATTCCAGCTCCGGCTGAAACAAAAGAGGCTAAAGTCGAAATGTTGAACGTGTCTTTTCCGTCGCCGCCTGTTCCGCATAAATCGATTGTATTGTAGGCTGATAAGTCAACACGAATACATAATTCTAATAAAGCTTCACGAAAACCCGAAAGTTCATCGATCGTAATGCTTCTCATCATAAATACGGTCAAAAATGCCGAAATCTGACTCGGATTGTATTGACCACTCGAAATATTAATCAAGACATCTTTTGCTTCTTGTTTAGAAAGCACTTCGTGATTGATTAATTTGTTTAATATAGTTTTCATTTTTTCTTTTAAGTTGCTAAGGTTCTAAGGAACTAAGTTGCTAAGTTTTTTTCTGAGACTGAATACTGCGACTGTTTACTTTTTAATGTTCGTCTCCTTGATAAATCCACATGGGTTCTGTTTTTCCGGCTCTTTCAAATCCGTTTTTCTTGTAGAAATCCACAGATTTTCCATCGGCAGTTAGCATTTGCATATGAAATTGGCTGTATTTCTCTTGCATTTTATCTATAATCAATTTTCCAATTCCTTTTCCCTGATATTCCGGAAGTACCAATAAATGTGGATAATAAACCGTTAAGAATCCATCAGAAATTGCATTGCCAAGACCTACTAATTTCTTTTCTTCCCAAGCCGTAATCAAAGTTTCTGAATTCAAAAGACCGTTATATAATTCGTTTGGTTTATTTGCCGAACTCCATTCGTTTGCTTTATATAATATCAAAACGTCTTCGATATTGATTTCTTTAGTTTCTGAAATAGTTATCATTTTTTTTAAGTTGCTAAGGTTCTAAGGAACTAAGTTGCTGAGTTTTTTTTTGAGACTGAATACTGCGACTGAATACTATCCCGAAATTTCGGGACTGAACACTGATCACTAACTCTTTATCCAATTCTCTAAAATCCTTTTTCCTTTTGGTGTTAAAACACTTTCCGGGTGAAATTGAACGCCTCTTACATCAAAAGTTTTGTGTCTTAGTGACATAATTTGTCCGTTTTCGTCGATTGAAGTCGCTTCCAGAACTTCGGGTAAATTGCTGTCTACAACCCACGAGTGGTATCTTCCCACTTCGAATTCGTTTCCTAAACCTTCAAACAAAATTTCATCTGAAACTACTGTTTTTACGTTTGTTGCAACTCCGTGATATACTTTATCAAGGTTAGAAAGTGTTCCGCCAAAAACTTCGCCAATTGCCTGCTGTCCTAAACAAACGCCAAGGATGCTTTTGGTTGGGGCATATTTTTCGATTACTGCTTTTAATAAACCTGCTTCATCCGGAATTCCAGGACCGGGAGAAAGTAATATTTTATCGAAAGAAGCGATTTCGTCAATCTCAAATTCGTCGTTTCTATAAACCGTTACTTCGCAGTTTAAATCTTCCAGATAGTGTACTAAGTTGTAAGTGAAACTATCGTAATTGTCTATAATTAATATTTTTTTCATTTTTTTGTTTTGTTTCAGGTTTTCTTTGTTTCAAGTTTCAAGTTCTGTGACTGAAAACTGCGACTGAAAACTGATTTCTATTTTTCTCGAACGTACTTTTCAGTAATAATGCGGTCGATTCCTAATTTTTCTACTTTTTCGATTCCTTTTTGAGTTAGAGTGTCATTTTTGATGGTTACTGTAAACTCAAATTTTCCATTTTCCCATTGACGGTTATTAAAGTATTCCAGATTCTCGGTGTATGTACTGTCCTTTAATGTATATTTTCCGCCTCCGCCAAAGAATACTGCATTTGTTGAATCTTTTCCGTTATTTAAATCATGATTGAAAAAAGCAAAATGAGTATCGTTTATAATTTTAATCATTTTTGTTTTTGAGTTGAAAGTCGAAAATGTTGAATCTTTTTCGGTTGTTTCTGCTGATATCAAACGCCAGGTTCCAGCTAATGGAATTTCCTTTTTTTCCGAATTACAAGAGGTGATAGTAATGATTAAAACTAAAATTGAAATTGCTTTTTTCATGATTGTTTGTGGTTTTTATGGTTTGTTTGTTAATTGTTTCAAGTTTCAAGTTTCAGGTTCTGTGACTGCGACTGATCCCGATAGCTATCGGGAGTGACTGAATACTAAATCTTCTCCGCCATTTCAAGCGCTGTATTTAATGCTCTTAATTTGTTATAAACTTCCTGCATTTCGCTTTCTTCGTCAGAACTTGCTACGATTCCGGCTCCGGCCTGACAATGTAATTGATGATTTTTACTCAGAAAAGTTCGAATCATAATCGCGTGATTAAAATTCCCTTCAAAATCCATGAAACCAATTGCGCCGCCGTAGAAATTACGATTTGTTTTTTCGTAATCTTCAATCAATTGCATCGCTCTGTGTTTTGGTGCTCCGCTTAAAGTTCCAGCCGGGAAAGTATCTGCTACAACTTGCATAGTAGTTGCTTTTTCATGTAAATGGCCTGTAACTTTAGAAACTAAGTGAATTACGTGCGAGAAAAACTGAACTTCTCTGTATTTTTCTACATTAACATCATGACCGTTTCGGCTTAAATCGTTTCTGGCTAAATCAACCAGCATAACGTGTTCGCTGTTTTCTTTTTTATCTTCTGATAATTCTTTGGCTAAAAGCGCATCGCGTTCGTCATTTCCGGTTCTTTTAAAAGTTCCTGCAATTGGGTGAATTTCAGCTTTTCTGTTTTTTACGATAATTTGAGCTTCGGGCGAAGACCCAAATATTTTGAAATCTCCATAATCAAAAAAGAATAAATAAGGAGAAGGATTGATGCTTCTTAAAGCACGGTAAACGTTGAATTCGTCACCTTTAAAACCTTGTGTAAAACGACGAGATAAAACTAGTTGAAAAACGTCGCCCCTAAAACAATGTTTCTTAGCCAAAGCCACATTATGCTTGAATTCATCATCAGTTAAGTTAGAGAAACCTTCGCCTTCTTTGGTGAATTTGTATGAAGCAATATTTCTGGATTGTAATAGTTGCTCGATTTCGGCAATATTATTTTTTCCGTCTACGCTGTGGCAGAAAATGTAAGCTTCGTTTTTGAAGTGATTGATGGCGATGATGTTTTGGTAAACCGCATAAAACACATCTGGAATTAAAGTTGCCGTATCTTTTTTAGCAATTGATACTTTTTCGAAGTAACGAACAGCATCGTAAGAAATGTATCCGAATAATCCATTATTAATGAATTTAAAATCGTTTTTTTCTGATTGAAACTGATTTGAAAATTCCTGAATTACTTCTGGAATGTTAGTTGAAGCATCAATTGAAATTTGTTCTGTAGTTCCGTCAGGAAAAGTTTTTGAAATCGTTTCGTTTTCGATCTTAATTGTTGCAATCGGGTTACAGCAAACGTAAGAAAAACTATTGTCATTTCCGTGATAATCACTACTTTCCAGTAATAAACTATTTGGAAATTTGTCTCTTATTTTAAAATAAATACTTACCGGCGTAATGGTATCTGCCAGAATTTGTTTGTAATGTGTGTTGAGTATAAAAGGTTTCAAAGTATGTTGTTTTTTAGTTTTTAATATATTTTCGGCTGAGTTTTGATCAAAAAAAAAGGGCTTGTCGTGATGACAAGCCCTTTATATTTATAGTTTTTACAGTACCATAGGAAGCTTCGTTCACGACGTTTGACGTAAATTCTTCCACCACCAAGTATTGTTCATTAATGTTTTCATTTCTTTATTTTGATGTGACAAAGATATAAATGTAATTTGAATTAGAATACATAAAATTTCAAAAAAATCTTTTCTAAATTCTAAAATTTGTTAAATTTTAAAATCAAAAACCTCTTTAAGAGCTTAATTTCCAATAGCAATCGTATTGTTTGTGTTTGCTCTAAAATCTGGATTTCCTTTGATGTTTGGAGTTGTAAACAGCTCTGTATTTTTCATTTTTGTGTATTGAATGCCAGAATTTGGGTTGTAATAATCCTGAATCGAAGCATTACCGCTTGACGATTCGCTCGTAATTCCGCCGTTGCAATTGTTCACAATTATGTTTTTAAAACTCAATTTTGACAAGTTTACTTCGCCGTTTCCAATATTTCCTTCCAATAAAACAAAAGGAGAAAAACCAGAAACAATACTATTGCTTAGATTAAAAAATGTATTTTCTCTAACATAAACAGATTCTCTAACTAATCCCTGATTGTTTTCTTCTAAATTAACCAAAGTAATGTTTGTCGCATTGATTTTGGTCATTTTTTTGCTCATATCTGTATTTTGAATTTTGTCGTAAGAGTCAACTTCAAAACATCTTGATCCTGAAATATCTGATGAAAAAGGATGACGAATAGCAATACTATTATTGATGTTGATTTGTGCGCCTTGCGTAAAATCGAAATCATCATCTGTAGTTCGGTAAGAAACTAAGTTGTTCATATTCAAATCGCCTCCATAACATTCGAAAGAATCATCGTTTGAAAAACTAATTTGAATATTGCTTAAAACTGTTTTTCTTCCAACACCGGCAAGTGAAAGCCCGTTAAGTTCTTTTTCGGCACTTAATTTTCTGCCGGAGAATTCAATTCGAACATATTTTAAAACACCAGAATTGTCTTCGGCATCTGTACCGCCGTAATGATTTAACATTGGTTCTAAGTTAAAAGGAAGTGTATGAAGACCGCCAAGAGAATTAATAGGTGCTTTTCCTAAAACAATTATACCGCCCCAGTCACCAGGTCTTCTGTCTGCAATTTCTTTATTTGAAGTAAAAACAATAGGATCTGTTTCTAATCCTTCGGCCATAATTTTGGCTCCATTTGTAACTACCAGTGTCCCGCAGGTTTTATCATCTCCTCGTATAACAGTTCCCGGTTCGATCGTTAAAACGGCATTGTTTGTTACATAAACAATTCCAACTAATTGATACGTATTTCGTTTTACTAATCGGGTATCTTTATCAATTGTTCCTGCAATTATATTGGTTGCTTCGCTGTATTCCATTTTAGCCGGATTAAAATTGGTCCAATTGTTCATCCAATTGTTAGTTCCAATAATCCCTTTAGTCTGCTGTTGAGCTTGAAGAAAAAAAGTACTTAAAAGTGTAAAAATTACAACACGTATTTTTGTTTTCATAACTATAATTTTGATTCCTGATTTTTGATTTTTATTTTCCTCAAAATTAGAGGCCGAATGTTAATCAATACGGCTATAGTTATTATGAAAGTGTTATTTTAATATTAAGAACGTTATGTTTTTGAAAATAATTATTGAAGGTTTATTCTGTAAAATGCTGTTTTAAAATTATTTGTAATTAAATTTTCATTTAAAGATAATTTGTAACTTTGATAAAAATAAAAGAAATGGATTTAGATACTCGAAAAGTGATTTTTATTAGAGACTTTCTTAAGCTTGAAAGTGAGAAAGCAATTTCTCAGTTTGAGAAATTGTTAAAAAAGGAAATTAAAGCAGATTTAGAATTAAACCCAATGTCTATTGCTGAATTTCATAAAAGAATTGATGCTTCTATAGATGATTCCAAAAATGGAAGAATAACAGATGTGGATGAATTAATTTCTGAGATTGAGAAATGGAGTTGAAAATTTATTGGACTGATTTTGCTAAAACTGAATTAAAAAAGATTTTTGATTATTATAAGAAGGAAGCAAGTTTAACTGTTGCAAAAAAACTTGTAGTTGGAATTACCCGAGAAACTCTGAAATTAAAACCACCCTCAACAAATGCAATAGGACAAAAAGAAGAACTTTTAGAAAGCTATTCTGAAGAGATACGATATTTGGTTTATAAAAATTATAAAATTATTTATTGGATTAATTTAAAGAAAAATTCAATTGAAATTTTAGATGTATTTGATACAAGACAAAACCCAGTAAAAATTAAAAGAAGTACATAAAAAAAGAAAACCCTAACATAATCAATCTGTTAGGGTTTTTCTTATATGCGAATTTAGTGTGCTTAAATTAGAATTTTAAAGCTACTGTTAATTCGAAATCGTCATTGATAGTTTTGTCTCCTAAGTTTTGGAAGAAGTTACCAGAGTTGTATTTAATATCGTATTTAGTTCTGTCAACTTTGAAAGCTGTTGTAGCAGTGTTTCCAGCTACAGTGATATCAAAAGTTACAGGTTTAGTGATGCCTTTAATAGTTAAATCAGCAGTTACAGTGTAAACGTCAGCAGATTTAGAACCAATTTTTTTGAAAACTAATTTTGAAGTTGGGAATTTGTCAGTTCCAAAGAAATCGTCAGCTTTTAAGTGACCGTTTAATTTTCCTTGGTATTCTCCAGTTAAGTCTGTAGAAGTTAATGAAGTCATATCAACAGTGAAAGAACCACCAGTTAATTTTTTTCCTTTGAAAACTACTGCTCCTTCTTTGAAGTTTACAGTTCCAGAGTGCTCTCCTGTTACTTTTTTACCTACCCATTTAATAGTAGATGCTTTTACGTCGATTTTTTTAGTTTGAGCGTTTACTGAAATACCAGCTGCTGCTACGAATAATGCAATTGCAATTGTCTTTAAATTTTTCATGTTGTTAAAATTGAATTTGGATTAATAAATAATTATATAGTGATAAATAATTCCTCGTGAGATTTTCTAACTTTTTTGTAATGCTGTGTATCGTCTTCATCATGTCTGTAACCTACAGTTGCGATAACAGATGCATTTAAGCCTAATTTATCGAAACCTAAGATTTCGTTGAATGCAGCAGGGTTGAAGCCTTCCATTGGAGTTGCGTCGATTTTTAATTCAGCAGCAGCAGCAAGTAAAGTTCCTAAAGCAATATAAGTTTGTTTTGCTGTCCAGATGTTTTTAGCTTCTTGAGACAAGTTAGCGATTGTACCTTTCATCATGTCGCTGAATCCAGCTAATGCATCAGCAGGGACACCTCTTGTTTCGCTGATGTTTTTAATGTAAGCATCTACAGATTCTGCTCCGGCATTTAAGTCGTTTGCAAAAATGAATAACTGCGAAGCATCAGTAATTTGAGTTTGTCCGTAAGCCGCAGCTTTTAACTGTTCTCTAATTTCTGGGTTTTCTACGATAATTACTTTGTATGGTTGTAATCCGTATGAAGATGCCGCTAATCTCACAGCTTCTTTTAAAGTATTTAAATCTGCTGAAGAAATTTTTTTGCTTGCATCAAATTTTTTAGTTGCATATCTCCAATTTAGATTGTCTAATAGTGTGCTCATAATATTATTTTTGATATTAATTTTGTTGGGTTCGGTATTTTTCTAATAATGTATTTAATAATTCTAATTCTTCCGGGCTTATATTCTCGGCAAATGTGCGCTCATGCTCATCTACTTTTGGGTCTAATTCTTTTAAAACATCTAGTCCTTTTTGTGTAATTAAAACTTCAATCTTTCGTCGGTTGCCAGGACACACATTTCTTGTAACGAATTCTTTTAGTAATAATTTGTCAACTAATCGGGTTGTGTTGCTCGTTTTAGCTAACATACGCTCTTGTATAACACACATATTAGCAGGATTTCCTTTTTGTCCTCTTAATATACGCAGTACATTATACTGTTCTCCGGATAAATCATACGGTTTTATTAACTCGTTGAAATGATCCTGAATCACATTCTGTGTGTACATAATATTCAGAATAACTTTTTTCGCATTATCCATCTTAACTGTACTCTTAATAACCTCTTCAATTGTCATAGTCGTAAGTGTATAATTTGTATATACAAATGTATATCTTTTAATAGTTGTATATACAAATGTCGTGTTAAATTTTTGTTAATTCAAAAAAGACGAAATTACCAGCTAGATAAACTCTATATAATTAGTATAAAAATAATGCAATTTTTTACTTAAAATATTGGTTGGTAAATATTTAACGATTGTTTAAAGTTAAAAAATCAAACCCGACAAGCTTTTAAGACATGTCGGGTTTGATAAAGAATAATTTGTTCAGGCTTTAGAATAATGAAACACCTAATTGCATACGAGTATATTTTTCAGCCGGATTCCACATAATACCTGCAAAAACAGGAAGTTTATACTGAAATATCGAAATATCTTTAGAAGCCTTAAGTCCTGTATTTACGATGCCAAAATTGCGATCCGGATCCTTAATATATAGATTTGTTTTTTCGTCAAGCGAAAATCCTGCCCCTACATAAGCATCCAGCGTTATTTCGTTGTTTTTTATAACTGGATATCCTAATTCTACGTATGTTGAATATCTGTTTTTGTAATTAGAATCAGAGTTTAACTCTTTGTCATTGCCATAAAGAATAATATCGGCTTCGATTCGCAACGGGAATTCCTGCGAAAAACGATACGAAGTTCTTAAATCAATAAGGTGAGTCGTCGTGTTTTTATCGTAATTAAAAACTTCCGGATGCTCAACATTTGTAGTGTTGAATAAATCCCAAAGACCAATTGTAAGTCCTTTATGTTTGTACTGAACGTAATAATCTACCTCAGTGTATTTACCATCAAAACTGTTACCGCCCCAAACACCAACCGAAAAGTTTCGATTTTTATCGAAGGTATAATGAATATCTCCCATAGCGGTCATACTAGGACTGATAATTAATCCTCTCCAAAGGTGACTGGTTGCAAGTGTAACATTAAAATTTAATCGGCTTGGTTCTTTACCAGCCGTACTTTCCGGCGTTGATTCTTGAGCATAGCCAGCTAGTCCTATGATGATTATCATAGAAAGAAAAAGATTTTTCATGAAATTTCTGGATTAAAAGAAGAGGTTGTTAATTAAGGCTGAGATATAATGCTGCAGCCAAAGAAGCTCCAATTATAGGTCCTACAATTGGGATCCAGGCATATCCCCAGTTACTGCTTCCTTTTATTGGTAAAATAGCATGCATAATTCTTGGACCTAAATCTCTTGCGGGATTTATAGCATATCCGGTTGTACCTCCTAACGAAAGACCAATTGCCCATACGACTATTGCAACAGGCAGGGCGCCTATAGTCCCTAAACCAATTGCTGCGTTTGCATCAGCTGCAATTTGTAAGCTGGGTCCTGCAATGTAGAAAATAGAAAATATCAAAACAAAAGTTGCAATTGCTTCGCTTATCAAATTAGATAAATTATTCTTGATGGCGGGTCCTGTAGAAAAACAAGCAAGTTTCGCTCCTTCATCTTCTGTTGCTGCAAAATGATCTTTGTGTGATAACCATACTAAAAATGCTCCCAGCATTGCTCCAATCATTTCACCTAATATATAGGTAGGAACTAAATCCCAACTAAATTTTCCTATAAGTGCTAAGCCAAGAGTAACGACAGGGTTTAAATGTGCTCCGCTAACGGGGCCTGCAATAGTTACCCCTACAAACACGGCAAATGCCCATGCGCTGGTTACGACAATCCAACCTGAATTATTACCAATTGTACCTTTAAGATTGACGTTTGCCACAACGCCATTTCCTAATAAAATCATCACCATAGTGCCTAAAATTTCTGCTATAAAAGGAGTCATATCGTTCGTTTTTAGTTATTCTTCAATCCAGCTTAATGTGCGTCCAACGGCTTTATCCCAGTTTTTTACAAGTGTATTCACTTGTTTTTCTTCCATTTCTGGCGAAAATACTTTGTCTATAGACCATTGTTCTTTCAAATCATCTAAGTTTGCCCAATATCCTACAGCAAGTCCGGCAAGATAAGCAGCGCCAAGAGCTGTTGTTTCAAGTGTTTTTGGGCGTGTTACAGTAGATCTAAAAATATCTGATTGAAATTGCATCAATAAATTATTGGTAGCAGCACCTCCATCAACTCTTAGTTCTTTTCCTTTGTCGCCAAAATCAGCTTCCATAGCTTTTACTAAATCATTTACCTGATAGGCAATTCCTTCTAAAGTTGCTCTGGCGATATGAGCATTTGTTGTTCCTCTGGTTATTCCCATAATGGCACCTCTGGCATATTGATCCCAATATGGAGCTCCTAAACCAGTTAACGCCGGTACAAAATATACGCCTCCGTTGTCAGGAACGCTGGTAGCAAGAGCTTCAATTTCTTCTGATGAATCAATCATTTTTGCTCCGTCTCGCAGCCATTGTACAGCGGCACCTCCAACAAACACACTGCCTTCTAAAGCATAAGTAGTTTTTCCGTTGATTTTCCAGGCAATCGTAGTTAATAAATTGTTTGTAGACTGAATTGGTTTTTCTCCCGTATTCATTAACATAAAACAACCTGTTCCGTACGTGTTTTTGACCATTCCTGAATTGGTACATAATTGACCAAAAAGAGCTGCTTGCTGATCTCCTGCAACTCCTGCAATAGGAATTTTTGTTGCAAACAGAGTAGTGCAGGTTTCTCCGTAAATTTCACTGCTTTGTTTTACTTCCGGAAGCATTGCTCTCGGGATATCGAATAATTCTAATAATTCATTGTCCCATTCTAAAGTATGAATGTTGAATAATAAAGTTCTGCTGGCATTAGAAACATCGGTCATGAATAACTTAGTACGGGTAAGTTTCCAGATAAGCCAAGTATCTACAGTTCCAAAACAAAGTTTTCCTTGTTCTGCTTTTTCACGTGCTCCGGGAACATTATCAAGAATCCATTTTACTTTTGTTCCTGAGAAATAGGCATCCAGAATTAAACCCGTTTTTTTCTGAATCATATCGGCATGACCATGTGCTTTTAATTCGTCACAAAATTTTGCTGTTCTGCGATCTTGCCAAACAATAGCATTATAAATAGGCTCGCTGGTTTCTCTATCCCAAACAATAGTAGTTTCACGCTGATTGGTGATTCCGATTGCTGCAACTTCGCGGCCTGAAATTCCCACTTTTGCGATTACCTCGGCGGCTGTACTTATCTGAGAAGACCAGATTTCGTTAGGATCGTGTTCTACCCATCCTGGTTTGGGGAAAATTTGTTCGAATGGTTTTTGTGAGAGGCTTACAATTTCTCCTTCGTGATTGAATAGAATAGCTCTGGAGGAAGTTGTTCCCTGGTCTAGAGCTAAAATTAATTTTTCTTGCATGGTTGATAGTATAATTAAGTTAATAAGTTCTGTTGTTGAAATTCACATTGTTTTATCGAAATTCAGATAGAAAAAATCCTTTTGAAATCTCTTTAAAATTTAAAACTTCCTGAGCGATCCACGCTTCATCATGTCCGAGTTCTTTAGCTAGTAATCTTGCTACTTTTTCAGAAGACTGAACTGCAGCTCTGGCGTCTAAGAATAATAAACGAACACGTCTTGCTAAAATATCATCTACAGTTCTGGCCATTTCATATCGAACCGCCCAGGCAGCTTCTGCCATTGTAAACTCATGATCAGGATGTATTTTTTCTTTTAATTCAGGTTCGTTTTGTTGCAGCTGACGTATTTTAGGAATATCTGAACCATAAATATATAAGTGGTTTTCTCTGTCTAAAGTAGTAGTAGGCTGATTTCCGTGAATAGAAAGATGTTCTGTGTTACAACCTTTTGCAGGTATTTTACGTGTTTTGATTGCTTTGTCTATAATGTCTTCGGCAATTTTTCTGTAAGTAGTCCATTTTCCGCCAGTAATAGTTATTAAGCCCGTTTCAGAAACTATGATTTTATGGCTTCTTGATACTTCTTTAGTGCTTTTTCCTTCTTCTTTTGGTGCTGCCAAAGGACGTAAACCAGCGTAAACAGATAAAACATCGGCTCTGGTTGGTTTTTTTGCTAAAAAGCGTTGTGCTGTTTCGAGTACAAATTCAATTTCGCTTTCAAGAGCGATAGGTTCTAAACTTTGTTTTTTAATTAAAGTATCAGTTGTTCCTACTACAATTCGGTTATGCCAAGGCACAGCAAATAAAACTCTTCCGTCGCTTGTTTTAGGAATCATTAAAGCATGATCGCCTGGTAGAAATGATTTGTCGAAAACTAGGTGAATTCCTTGACTTGGCACAATATATTTTTTGTAAACGGTATCGTTTAGTTTCATTATAGCATTGGTAAAAACTCCGGTTGCATTAATAATGGCAGATCCTTTTAAATCATATTTGTCTCCTGTTTCCTGATCTAATACTTGAACGCCAATAACTTGACCATTGTCGTCTTTTAATAAATTAACAACTTTACAGTAGTTTATAATACAAGCACCTTTTTCTGCAGCAGTTTGAGCAATATTTATAGCAAGACGCGAATCATCAAATTGTCCGTCATGATAAATTACACCGCTTGTTAAACCTTTTTCCTGTACGTTTGGAAGCATTTCGATTGTTTTTCTTTTCGAAATATATTTTGAGCGCCCTAAGCTTAAACGTCCGGCCAGCCAATCATATACAGTTAAGCCAATGGTATAAAAATAGCCGCCCCACCAATTGTAATTAGGGATAACAAAAGATTGGTTTTTAACTAAATGTCCGGCATTTTGTGCCATCAATCCTCTTTCCTTTAAAGCTTCTTTTACCAGGTGCACATCTCCTTGCTCTAAGTAACGCACACCGCCATGCACTAATTTTGTGCTTCTGCTTGAGGTTCCTTTGGCAAAATCTACTGCTTCGACCAAGATTGTTTTGTAGCCTCTGCTTGCAGCATCAAGAGCGGTTCCAAGACCGCTTGCTCCACCGCCTATTACAATTACATCCCACTTTTCAGTGCTTTTTAGTTTCGATAACTGTTCTGAACGTTTCATATGGTGTTTGTTTTTGTTTCTTTTTATTATTTTTATTTCTATAAAGCAAAATTAACGAAACAAAACGAAACTAAAGTAATAAAATAAGGTTTTTTTAAAATTATTTTTTTATTGTACATTTATACCTTCAAAAATCTTAATACTATCAGTCTATTATGGTTATTATAAACAAAAGACAAGAGGAGATACTTAAAGAACTGGATAAAAGCGGCTACGTAAATGTGGCGGATTTATGCGAAATTCTGAATGTTTCAACCGTAACAATACGAAAGGATTTGAATTTTTTGGAAAATGAAAACTTGCTGCACCGTACTCATGGTGGTGCGAGTAAGCAGCCTATTTACGCTTTCGAAAGAGATTTAAGTGATAAAGAAGGGCTTCAGGTGGAGCAAAAAAAGCAAATAGCAAAAGAGGCTTTAAAGTATATTAATAATTTTGATTACATCATATTAGGGTCAGGATCTAATGTTCATTACCTGTCGCAAATTATTTCTGGTTTTCAAAAACTAACAGTGATTACGCCTTCTTTAAAGGTGTCTCTGGAACTGAGCAAGGAAACAAATGTTGATACGATACAGTTGGGGGGTGATGTTCGTAAGAGTTCAAATTCTGTCATTGGGCCAATTTCTGAAGCAATATTAAAAGAATTTTCGTGTAATAAATTGTTTTTAGGAGCAGACGGACTTCATCTGGATTTTGGTTTAAGTACTTCGAATGCTTCTGAGGCGCATCTGAATCAGGTAATGATTTCGCTTGCAGAAAAGGTAATTGTACTGGTAGATTCTACAAAAATGAATGTTAGAGGCTTTGGTAAAATTTGTAATCTTGATAAAATTGATGTTTTGATTACGGATGATGGTATCGATATCGAAACCAAAACGAAACTAGAAGAAATAGGAGTAGAAGTTATAGTCGCCTCAAAATAGTATTCTCGGGATAGATGAAAAAATAAACCCGACAGTTTTTTAAATTCTGTCGGGTTTGATTTGTAATATTAACCTAGTTTTTTTTCGAAAGCTTTTCGGGCTGCTCCTCTAAAATAGACTTCGCCACAATAAGTATACTCTAATTTTTCTAAAATTTTAAGCATAGGCACATTGTCAAAGTTGGTGTCTACTTTTATGCTGTGAATATTTTTTTCGAGGCATAAACCTTCTATGTTTTTAAAAAGCTTTGTTGCAATGCCTTTTCCTTTTGCCAATTTTGATACGGCTACGCGATGTACAACGCCATAATCTCCGTTAGTAAGCCATTTTCCTTCTATATCTTCGTAAGCGGGTTCTTTATCGAATATAATGGCAGAATAGGATAAAATAGTTTCGTTTTCTGTAAGTACGTATCCGTAACCATTATTTATATCGTTGGTAATGCTAAGCTCATTAGGATAACCGTCTTGCCATTGCGAACTTCCTTCCTGGCGTCTTTGTTCGATGGCATCTTGTATGATGGTCCAAATGACTGGTATGTCGGCAATTGTTGCTTTTCTTAATAGTAATTGTTCTGCTGCGCTGCTCATTTTGTATATTTTAAATTCTAATGAGGAAGTTTATCTTTTATTAATCCGTAAAACCAAGTTCCTGCAATGGCACTTAATAAAGTAACTGCAATTACGGTTGCTCCAGTCCCAATTTGAGCAAAAAGCGGTCCCGGACAAGCTCCGGTAATGGCCCAGCCAAAACCAAATAACAAACCGCCGTAGATTTGTCCTTTGTCGAAAACTTTAGGCTGAATTTCGATTTTTTCGCCCTGAAGCGTTTTAATGTTGAATTTTTTAATGATGAAAACAGATACAACGCCCACAGCAACTGCGCTTCCAATTACGCCATACATAAAGAAAGACTGCAGATGAAACATTTCCTGAATGCGGAACCAGCTGATGATTTCGGCTTTTACGAATACAATTCCGAAAAGAATTCCAACTACAAGATATTTTAAGTTTGCGAAACCTGAATCTTTAATCTGACTTGCGTTGATTCCCTCAGTGTCTGTATTTTTATTTTCTAAATTGCTCATTTTTGAAATTTTAAAGTGAAAGAATATAAGGTAAAATCAAAAGTGACATTACAAAACCGCCAATCATAAAACAGATCGTTGCTACTAAAGAGGGCCATTGTAAATTTGAAATTCCCATTATGGCGTGTCCGCTTGTACACCCGCCGGCATAACGAGTTCCAAAGCCAACTAGAAAGCCACCAACGACAATCATAATGAATCCGCGAAGCGTTAATAAACTTTCCCAAGAGAATAACTGCGCCGGAACTAAACCAGAATGATCTGTAATTCCATAACCTGCTAATTGTTCAGAAAGTTCCGGAGTAATCTCTACCGGATTTGGATTTGATAAAAAGTAAGCAGCAATAACGCCGCCCAGAAATATTCCGAAAACGAAGAATAAATTCCAGCTTTCTTTTTTCCAGTCGTATTTAAAGAAAGGAATATTCGAAGGAATACAAGCAGCGCAAATATGGCGGAGCGAAGAACTGATTCCGAAAGATTTATTTCCGATAATCAATAAAATAGGAACAGTTAATCCAATTAACGGACCCGAAACGTACCAAGGCCAAGGTTCTTTTAAAATTTCTAGCATATTTTTTTAAGGTTCTAAGTTGCTAAGATTCTAAGTTACTAAGGTTTTTTTTTAGGTTCTGAGATACTAGGTTTAAAGGTTAAAAAAACTTAGAACCTTAGTAACTCAGCACCTTTATTTCAATACTTTACTCTGACAAACAAAATCTGATTTAGGAATTTCGGTTTTTGAGATGGCTCCAAAACCACCATCAATTTCGCTGAAATTTCTAAATCCGCGTGCCTGTAAAATAGAAGCTGCAATCATACTGCGGTAACCTCCGGCACAATGCAGAAAAAAATGTTTATTTGGGTTAATGTCTTTTACCCAGTCATTAATATAAGCCAAAGGTTTGCTGTAAGCATCTTCGATATGTTCTGCTTCGTATTCCGTTTCTTTACGAACATCAATAACTTTATCTTCTTTGATATTAAATTTATTGGCAAATTCTTCTGCAGAGATTCTGTTTACGGTATCAATTTCAAAACCGGCTTTTTCCCAAGCTTCAAAACCACCTTCAAGATGACCAATAATAGAATCGAAACCTACACGGCTTAAACGCGTAACAGTTTCTTCTTCTAAGCCCACTTCGGTTACTAATATAATAGGTTGTTTTACATCTCCAATTAAAGTTCCAACCCACGGTGCAAAATCGCCATTGATTCCTATATTAATAGACTGCGGAATAAATCCTTTTGCAAAATCGCCGCTTTTGCGTGTGTCTAAAATCAAAGCTCCGGTTTCTTCGGCAACAGCCTCAAATTCTTCGGCTTTAATAGATTTCATTCCGTTATGCAAGACCGACTCAAAGCTTTCGTATCCTTTCTTGTTCATGGCAACATTCATGCTGAAATAGGCTGGAGGAGGCAATAATCCGTCGGTTACTTCTTTTATGAATTCAGCTTCAGTCATATTGGCGCGCAAAGCGTAGTTTGTTGCTTTTTGATTTCCAATAGTCGAAACGGTTTCTTTACTCATGTTTTTTCCACAGGCACTTCCGGCACCATGCGCTGGATAAACGATTACGTCATCGGCCAAAGTCATGATTTTATTTCGCAGCGAATGATATAAAACCCCTGCCAATTGATCTTGTGTCATTCCGGCTGCTTTTTGAGCTAGATCAGGTCGGCCTACATCGCCAATAAATAAGGTATCACCAGAAAAAATCGCGTGGTCTTTTCCGTTTTCGTCAATAAGTAAAAAAGTAGTACTTTCCATAGTATGACCAGGAGTATGCAATACTTTTATGGTTACTTTTCCGACTTTAAATTCCTGTCCGTCTTTTGCCGAAATACAATCAAACTCGCAGGCTGCATTTGGTCCGTAAACGATTGGTGCTTTTGTTTCCTTGCTTAAATCGACATGTCCGGAAACGAAATCGGCGTGAAAATGTGTTTCAAAAATGTATTTCAAAGTAACATTGTCGCGCTCTAAACGATCTAAATAAGGCTGGATTTCTCTAAGCGGGTCAATAATTGCCGCTTCTCCGTTTGAAGTTATATAGTATGCACCCTGCGCAAGGCATCCGGTGTAAATTTGTTCTATTTTCATGATACGTGTTGTAAAAATGATGGGATACAAAGGTAACTTTGTTTTTTATTAAAATAGGTGACTAATGTTACAGAAATTTGATTTCTCTGTAAAAAAAATGAGTGATCGACCATATAAGTAATATAAGCTATTTTAAGCAAGATCTTATTTAGCGCAAAACTAAAATGTGCTTACATTACTTATATGGTAAAAACTGCGTAATTTTGCAGCGCACGAAAATTATGGCTATGAACACAGAAGATTTATTAAATCAGATTGCTTTTATAAAAGAGATTGATAAAGTAAAATACATTCAGCGAAAAACAAAGCTGTTTAATAGTGACAGATGTGAAAATGATGCAGAACACAGCTGGCATTTGGCTTTAATGGCAATTGTTTTGGCAGAACATTCAAATGAACCTATTGATGTTTTGAAAGTCGTAAAAATGGTTTTGATACACGATATTGTCGAAATTGATGCAGGAGATGTTTTTATTTACGATACCGTAAAAAGTCACGATAATACAGATGAAGAGCGACTAGCTGCAAATCGTATTTTTGGTTTGCTTCCAGAAAAACAAGCTGAAGAATTAATTGCCATTTGGGAAGAATTTGAAGCAGGAGAAACCAACGAAGCAAAATTTGCCAGGTCGATGGATCGCTTAGAGCCTTTATTGCAGAATACCTCTAACAATGGCGGCACCTGGAAAGAATTTGGAGTAAATTACGATAAGGTTTATGAAAAAAAGAGCGTAATTAAAAAGGGTTCAACATCTTTATGGAATTATGCAGAAGGTTTGATTAATGAAAGTGTTGAAAAAGGGATTTTGAAAAAATAATCAAAAATTAACGCATAATAAAATATAGCCTGCGGTTTCAACCGCAGGAAACGTATGGTGATACGCATTGTGTTCCCGTGGTTGAAACCACGGGCTATATTTAAGCACGCAAATCCATACGCAATCTAGGAATCGAAATGGCAAACTTTGACAAAGTTGTTAAAAAGCATAAGTGTCATTTCTACCTTTCAAAATTGTTGAAAAGTTTAACAAATATCGGGTCATAAACTTTTTTTAAAGGGGCGTTGTTCGGGTTCTAATGGTTAAATTTGTGGAACTTCATAAACAAATTACCATTATGGAAGAAATGCTCTTTTATGACCGAATGCAATTTGCCTTCACCATTACTTTTCATTATCTTTTTCCACAGCTTACAATGGGTCTTTCGCTCATCATTGTGTACTTCAAGTGGAAATACTTAAAAACCCAAAACGAACAATACAATCACGCCACCCATTTCTGGATGAAAATCTTCGCCCTGAATTTTGCAATGGGAGTTGTAACCGGAATTCCGATGGAATTTCAATTTGGAACCAACTGGGCAAAATTCTCCGAATTAACGGGAGGAATTATTGGACAAACGCTTGCAATGGAAGGAATGTTCTCCTTCTTTCTCGAATCTTCTTTTCTGGGTTTATTTTTATTTGGAGAAAAACTTCTGGGCCACAAATGGCATTTTGTAACCGGATTATTAATCATGATAGGTTCCTGGGCCAGCGGTTACTTAATTATTGCCACACATTCCTGGATGCAGAACCCGGTTGGATATGAAATTCTCGAAAACGGAAAATTTGTACTAACTAATTTTCAGGCTTTATTTCTCAATCCTTGGCTTTGGCCTTCTTATTTACACAATCAGGCCGCTTCTTTAGTAACGAGTTCGTTTGTTGTGGCCGGAATTGGGGCTTTTTATATTTTGAGTAAAAAGAATATTGATTTCGGAAAATTGTTCCTGAAAACGGGAGTTATCTTCGGATTAATTTCGAGTGTTATTGTGGCAGTTCCAACAGGAGATTTACTGGCAAAAAATGTTGTGAAATACCAACCCGTAACTTTTGCCGCAATGGAAGGGATTTTTCATACTGAGAAAAAAGGTTCTGAAATTGTTTTAATAGGCCAGCCCGATGTAAAAGATAAAAAACTCGATAATAAAATTGCCGTTCCTAATATTTTAAGTTTCCTGACTTATGGAAACTGGGAACAGGAAATTAAAGGTTTAGATCAGTTTGAAGAAGATCTGCATCCAACCAATATTTCGGGATTGTATTATGCCTATCATATTATGGTAGGACTTGGAACCGTATTTATTGGACTGATGGTACTTTCACTTTTTCAATTAATAAGAGGAAAATTGTTTGAAACCAAATGGATTTTATGGTCATTAATGTTCATGATGCCGTTTCCGTATATTGCCAATACAACAGGCTGGTACACGGCCGAATTAGGCAGACAGCCTTGGCTGGTTTACAATTTAATGAGAACCGCAGCCGGAGCTTCACCAACGGTTTCGTCCGGAAATACCTTGTTTACATTGCTTGGTTTTATAGGTTTATACCTTTTACTTGGAATGTTGTTTTTGCTTTTGGTTGGAAAAATTATTAATAAAGGACCTCATAATGTGGACCTTTCATCAGAAAAAATATAAATATGGAATTTTTTTGGTACGTAGTTTTAATGGGAATCCTGGCTGTTTATCTGGTTTTAGACGGCTACGATTTTGGAGCAGGAATTATTCATTTATTTTTTGCCGATAAAGAAAAAGATAAAAAAGCAATTACAAGCGCAATTGGTCCTTTTTGGGATGCCAATGAAGTTTGGCTTATAGCAGCTGGAGGTGTTTTGTTTTTTGCTTTCCCTACTTTGTATGCTTCGTCTTTCAGCGGTTTTTATCTGCCTTTGATTATGATTTTATGGCTTTTGATTTTCCGTGCCATCGGATTAGAGATGCGCGGACAGATTCATAATCACATGTGGGAATCGATTTGGGATAAAGCTTTCGGGATTGCAAGTTTGCTTTTGGCACTTTTCTTTGGGATTGCTTTAGGAAATATCGTTCGCGGTGTAAATCTCGGAATGGTACAAAACGGAATTTCGACTCAAGAACCTCATTTTTTCTTTTTGCCTTTGTGGAATCCTACTTTTAGTCCGCAGGCAAATGAATTAGGAATTATAGATTGGTTTACGCTTTTCTTAGGAATTGTGAGCGTTGTAGCGCTAACGATTCACGGCGCAAACTGGATTATTTATAAAACAAATTCTTCATTGAATCCGAAACTTAAAAATGTGGTTTTTAAATTGAATATTGTCTTATTGGTTTTAGTTTGCATTTCCTTGCAGATCTGGCATTTTATCGAGCCAAAACCATTTCATAATTTTGTTGAAAATCCAATTTTGTGGTTTTTTCCGCTGCTGACTTTCGTTGGAATTCTGGGATTATTTAAAGTTCGTTCGTTTAAAAAAGACGGTCACGGATTTGTATTCTCTACTTTATTTTTAGTGGGAGGATTCGCTTCGACAGCTGTTTCGATTTTTCCGAATGTTTTGCCATCAACCAATAAAGTAAACCCGTCGTTAACGATTTATAATACCGCCGCTCACGAATACGGATTAAACGCCGGATTGAGCTGGTTTTTTATCGCTTTGTTTCTTGTAATTATCTACTTTATTATTCAGTATCGCGTTTTTAGCGGAAAAATGGATGATATTGGGTATGGGGAACATTGATTTTTTGTTTGCCACGAATTGCACAAATTTTCACAAATTAAATTTGATGTCAATATAATATGAATTGCCTCCAGTTTTAACTGGAGGTTTTTTGTTTGGATTTGAATTGGGCTTTAGCCAAATTTTGCGATTTTGGCTAAAGCCTTTTTATGTAGCTTTTTTATCTCCAGCTAAAGCTGGAGGCAATTAAAAAATGATTTTGAAAATGAGATTGCTTTGTTCCTCGCAAAGACATGCGCAAAGTCATTGCGAGGAACGAAGCAATCTCACGATGTATTTCAGACAGATTTTATTATGTAGAAACGGATTTTTTATTTTTATTGAGGTTAATACTTTGGCAGAAATGCTGGATGAGCCTGTTTTGTGTAAACTGGACTATTTGTGAGTTTGTTGTTTATAATACTTTCGCTTTTTAACTAAAGCATATACAACAATGAATTACAAAATCAAAAAAGCAAGTATTGAAGATCTTAATGAAACAGCAGAACTTTTTAATCTTTATCGTGTTTTTTACCGTCAGGAATCTGATGTAGAAAAAGGGAAAGCATTTCTTAAAGAACGATTATTGAATAATGAGTCGGATATTTTTTTGGTAATTACGAACGAAAAAGCGGTTGGATTTGTACAACTCTACAAATTATTTCATTATACAAAACTGCAAAAGCAATGGCTTTTAAGTGATCTTTTTGTACATCCGGATTATCGTGGTAAAGGATTATCTGTGGCGTTAATTGACCGCAGTAAATTATGGTGCGAAGAAACGGGAGCGTGTGGTTTAATGCTGGAAACGGAAAAAACAAATGATATAGGAAATACATTATATCCTCGATGCGGATTTGAATATGACGGACTTCACAATTATTATCATTGGTGGAGAACTGATAAATAACAACAATATAGAGTACTAGAAAAATTTAAATTGAATGCAAATCCGTTTATTCCCCAAAATAAACGGATTTTTTTAGTTTCATCTTTGTCAAAATGTAAAACTTCGACAAAGATTCTACAAGTGAAACTAAATTCAAATTAAAATAAAACCTCTTTTGTAATAATGTAAAACCCCATAACGAGAACAAACCAGCCAAAAAGAGGCTTTAGTTTTGTTCCGTCAATTTTTTTAGAAAGCTGACTTCCTATAAACATTCCAAGAAGTGCCATTCCTGAAACGCCTAGTAAAAAAGTATAATCGATTGGAGTTCCAATGTATAAATCGCCTCCAAAACCTATCGAAGAATTAATGGTAATAATTAATAAGGATGTTCCAACGGCTTGTTTCATTGGTAAATTAGCAAAAAATAAAAGTGCCGGAATAATTAAAAACCCGCCTCCGGCTCCCAGAAATCCGGTTACAATGCCAACTAAAAATCCAATTAAGCTTAATTGTATGTAATTGGTTTCGGTGCTTTTTATTTCGGGTTGATTTTTTTTGATCATCGAAATCGCCGCGGTTATCATCAAAACCGAAAAGACAATCATTATTAGAAAATCTTTTGAAACGGTATAAGATGCTACGCAGAAAAGTGTCCCCGCAATTTGAGGGAAAATGACTTCGCGGATTATTAGTATAGAAATAACAGACGGAATGGCAAAATACAATGCCGATTTTAGTTTGAGATTTCCCATTTTATAATGACTGTAACTTCCAAATAATGCGGTTAATCCAACAATAAATAAGGAATAGGAAGTTGCCTGATCTGGATTTACTTTAAATAAATACACCAAAATTGGAATAGTAAGAATAGAACCGCCTCCGCCAATTAAGCCCAGTGAAATCCCAATTATAATTGAGGCAAAATATCCTAAATATTCCATTGCATTTGTTTTTATGCAAAGTTGGTTTAGAAATTAGAATTCTACAGTAACATTTATCACATACAAATGTTTTTTTGCGTAGGGATTTTTCGCCCGCGGATTTTGCGGATCAAACGGGTTGTCGCGGATTGTTAAGGTTCTGGGTGTTATATTTTAAACACATAGATACATAGAGTTACTAACTCTAAAAAAGACGTTTCACTTTCATCAACAAACATAGCTATGTGTCGAGAACCCGCAAAGCATTTCGACTTCGCTCAATGTGACAAAACAATCTGTGTAAATCTTTTAATCTGTGGCAAAAAGAAAAACAGCTTGAACCCGTTTCATCCGCAAAATCCGTGGCCCAATATTATTTTAGTAATTCAATCTGGTTGCGGTTGAGTTTAACCAAGCCTCGCTGTTCCATTTTTTTTAGTAATCTTGAAACAACTTCTCTGGAGGTATTTAATTCGGTTGCGATTTCCTGATGCGACAGGTTAACTTCAGAACAACCACAGGCATCAGAATGTCTTTTTAAGTAAAATTCCAAACGCTCATCCATAGATCGGAAAGCGATGTTATCGACAACTTCCAGAACTTCTTCAAAACGGCTTCTGTAGGTTTCAATTACAAATTCGTACCACGATCTGTGTTCCATCATCCATTTGTCCATCATTTGCAGCGGAATCATCATAACCGAAACATCTTCGACTACCTTTGCCATGATTTGGCTTTTCTCACTTTTGGCAGTACAGATCATCGAAATGGCGCAGGCTTGTCCAGGTTGTAAATAATACATTAAAAATTCGCCTCCATCTTCGCCTTCACGATAAATTTTGATTTTCCCTTTGGTTATCAAAACCGTGTTTTTTATGTACTGCCCGGTACGCATTAAAATAGTTCCGGCTTCAAAATCCTGAAGGCTTCCGTTTTCTTCAATAGTAGCAATAAGTTCGCTGGAGAAATTAGGAAAGATGGTTTTTAATGAATTTTGCATGTATTGTATTGTTTTCTTGCCACGAATTACACTAATTTATACAAATCAATTCGTGAAAATTTGTGTAATTCGTGGCAAATATTTTTAATCATAATAATCTTTTAATCTGTGGCAAAACAAATTTCAGCATGAATAATTTGTATAATTCGTGGTGGAATATTTTGTCAAAAAGAGATTAAAAATTGTAATTTTTTACAAAGATACTAGATTGCATTCGCATTAATTGTCAGAAAACTATATTTAGGATGAATTTAGTGTAAATGAAAAAATCCTATTTTCTATCGATTTTGCAGACTATATTTTTAAAAATAGTAAGTAAATTTGTAAATCACTGATTATAATAGTTTCTCTAAAACGTTTTCTGAGAATAATAATCGAAATCGCATTTGGTACGTTTTTAATTAATAGAAACGTCGTAATTTTACAAAAAACACATATTATGAATTTATCACAAGAAGATTGGGTTAATCAGCTTGCTGCTGACGAGAATGCAGTTATACTGGACGTAAGAACTGAAGACGAATTTAATGACGGCTACATTGAAAATGCTTTAAACATTGATATCAATAAAGGTCAGGGTTTTATTTATGAAATCGAAGAATTAGATAAAAATAAAAACTATTATGTGTATTGTCGTTCTGGTGCAAGAAGCGCTAAAGCATGTCAGGTAATGAATGAGTTAGGGATACAAAATGCCTACAATTTACTTGGTGGAATACTGGACTGGGAAGGCGAAACCGTACAACCATAAAAATGAAGAAGAGGCGAAAAGAGCCTCTTTTTTCATTAAAACGCTATTAATAACCAAACTAAAATTACCAGATTATGAGTTTAATACCCGAAGAATTTGAAATTAAATCCCTTATAAACCAAGAAACTTACCTTGTAAATGGAGAGTTGAAACAATGGACAGGGCAAACTACACCTGTGTTTTCGACTATTTCTTCTACAGAAAAATATACGCCAACTTTATTAGGATCGATTCCGTTTATGGCAGAGGCAGAAGCAGCAGAAGTTGTAGAAGCTGCAAACGCTGCTTATGATAAAGGACAAGGTTTATGGCCAACCATGAAAGTGGCGGATCGTATTAAATGCATGGAGAATTTCGTTAAACAAATGAAAGAAACCCGCGAAGAAGTCGTAAAGTATTTAATGTGGGAAATTGGAAAATCATTAGGAGATTCTCAAAAAGAATTTGACAGAACGGTTGAATATATTTACGATACTATTGCCAGTTATAAAGAATTAAACGGACGCAGTTCACATTTTGAGAAAGTTCAGGGTGTAAACGCCATGATTCGCCGCGGACCTCTTGGAGTTGTTTTATGTTTAGGGCCTTACAATTATCCTTTAAATGAAACTTTCTCATTGTTGATTCCTGCTTTAATTATGGGGAATACCGTGATCTTTAAACCAGCTAAACATGGTGTATTATGTATTTCACCATTATTAGAAGCTTTTAGAAGCAGTTTCCCAAAAGGAGTTATCAATATTGTTTATGGCAGAGGACGTGAAGTAGCTTCTCCAATCATGAAATCTGGAAAAATTGATGTTTTGGCATTAATTGGAAACAGTAAATCGGCGATTGCTTTACAGGATCAGCATCCAAATAAAAACAGACTTCGTTTAATTTTAGGTTTAGAGGCTAAAAACCCGGCAATTATTCTTCCGGATGCCGATTTAGATTTGGCTATCCAGGAATGTATTACAGGAACTTTATCTTTTAACGGTCAGCGTTGTACAGCTTTAAAAGTATTATATGTTCACGAATCTATTGCTGAGGAATTCAACAAAAGATTCTCTGAAAAAGTAGATGCTTTACAATTTGGAAATCCGTGGGAAAAAGGAGTTTCTTTAACACCGCTTCCGGAAACAGAAAAACCAAGTTACATTCAGGGATTAATTGACGATGCAACCAGTAAAGGCGCAAAAATCCTGAATGAAAAAGGAGGAAAACATACAGATAATTATATTTTTCCGGCAGTTTTATATCCGGTAAACAGCAAAATGCGTGTGTATCACGAAGAACAATTTGGACCAGTAGTGCCAATTATTTCGTTTAAAGATATTCAGGAACCATTAGAAGATATGGCCGAATCTAATTACGGACAGCAGGTTAGTTTATTTGGTAAAGACATTAAAACCCTTGCTCCGCTTATCGATGCTTTGGTTAACTTAGTTTGTCGTGTAAACTTAAACAGTTCTTGCCAGAGAGGTCCGGATGCTTTCCCGTTTACAGGCCGTAAAGATTCTGCAGTAGGAACGCTGAGTATTCCAGACGCTTTGCGCTCTTTCTCCATTCGTACATTTGTCGCTTCAAAAGATATCGCTTATAACAATGAAATTCTGCAGGAATTGCTAAACAGCAAAGAATCAAATTTTATAAATACCGATTATATTTTGTAGTATCAAGGTTATATATTAATTGTAGGTGCCGTCCTTTTCTTTTTGAAATGGACGGTTTTTTCTTTTTAAGATCCTTTTTAATTGTAATTTTATAAAGTTTTGTAACATTATTTTAAAAAACGGGTCATATATAAATCAGTTAAAATTATCAAACCAAAAACCAGCTTATGAAAAAAAGAGTATTTCATTTTGCATTTATTGCTTTTTTGTTTCTGACGCAGACAGGCTTTGCGCAAGAACTTTATATGCCTAGAAATATAAAAGAGGCTTACCAAAAAGGAACTCGTTCTATGGACGGAAAACCGGGAAAAAACTATTGGCAGAATCACGGAAAATATACAATGGATATTACCGTAGATGCCAAAACAAAAATAGTAAGCGGAACTGAAACTATTGTTTACGAAAACAACAGTAACAATTCATTAGATAATCTTGTTATTCGATTTGTAAATAATCTGCATAAACCTTCCTCGCCAAGAAGCGGAGAGGTAAGCGATGATTTTTTAAGCAGCGGATTAACCATTACAACACTAAAAGTTGATAATGAAGTTTATAAAGAAGATGCCAAAGGCTGGGGAACAGTAGGAACTGTAAAACTAAAAAAAGCAATTGCACCTCATTCTAAAGTAACGATTAACATCGATTGGAATTATCCATTATCTAAAGAAAGCGGCAGAGAAGGACAAATAGACGAAACTACTTTTTTCGTAGCCTACAGTTATCCTCGTGTTTCTGTTTTTGATGATTATAACGGATGGGATAAATTGCCTCACACAGATCGTCAGGAATTTTACAATGACTTTAACGACTATACTTATTCGGTAAAAGCACCAAAAAACTATGTAGTTTACGCAACGGGAGATTTCTTAAATCCAGATGAGGTTTTACAGCCGGAGTTTGCTGCACGTCTTAAAAAGTCATATATAACAGATGAAATTCTGCATATTGCAAACGAGCAGGAAATGAAAAGCGGTATTGTAACCAAACAAAATGATTGGAATATCTGGAAATTTGAAGCCAATAATATTTCTGATGTTTGTTTTGGTTTAAGCGATCATTATTTATGGGATGCAAGCAGTGTTTTAGTCGATAAAAAAACAAACCGTCGCGCGAGTATTCAGGCTGCTTATGATATTAAAGGAACTGATTTTGTAAACTCGGTTAAAAACAATCAGTTTGCTTTAGACTATTTCTCTAATAACTGGCCGGGAATTCCATATCCGTTTTCTAAAATGACAGCTTTTCAGGGTTTTGCAGATATGGAGTACCCAATGATGTGTAACGATTCGCAAATTGGAGATCCAGTATTGACACAATTAATTCAGGATCACGAAGTAGCACATACTTATTTTCCGTTTTTTATGGGAATCAACGAAACCCGTTATGCCTTTATGGATGAAGGCTGGGCCACTACTTTTGAATATTTAATTGGAATTGCCGAACACGGAAAAGAAGCCGCCGACAAATTTTATAAAAAATTTAGAGTAGAACATTACATCAACGATTTATCTACAGAAGAAGATCAGCCTATTATTTCGATGTCTACACAAGTTTCGGGTGCAGGTTACGGAAACAACTCTTACGGAAAAGCTTCTCTTTCTTATTTAGCTTTAAAAGATATGCTTGGAGATGATTTGTTCAAAAAATCGCTTCATCATTATATGGATACCTGGAACGGAAAACACCCAATTCCGTGGGATTATTTTAACTCGATGAATACAGGTTCAGGAAAAAACCTGAACTGGTTTTTTAATAACTGGTTCTTTACCAATAACTACATTGATATTTCGGTAAAAGAAGTTTCAAAAAACATTGTTTCTGTAGCAAATACGGGAGGTTTTGCGATTCCGTTTGATGTAAATGTGGTCTATGCAGATAACTCAACAGAAACGCTTCATCAAACTCCGGCAGTTTGGGAGAAAAACCAAAAAACAGCAAGAGTAGCAATTAATACCAAAAAACAAATTAAAAAAGTTACACTTGACGGCGGTATTTTTCTGGATGCAACGCCAAACAACAATACGTGGTCAACTAATTAAAGAAAGATAAAATGTCAGGAGAAAAAGATTTACAGATATTGCTCAAAAGCATGAAACCTCAACACAAATCTGGTGATTATGTTTTTTGCAAAGTAGAAAAATTAGAAAATCTGGATTTAGATAATATCGACATGATTTTTAGAGAAGAAGAGGCCGTAACGTTGATTCTTAAAAAAGAAATTGCCGAAAAATTAGATCTGGAATATACTATTGTAATGTCCTGGATAACACTTTCGGTACATTCTTCGCTCGAGGCAGTAGGATTAACGGCAGCTTTTTCAAAAGCACTTTCAGATCATGAAATAAGCTGTAATGTGGTAGCTGCGTTTTATCACGATCATATTTTTGTAAATAAAAATGATACCGAAAAAGCCCTGCAGATTCTAAATTCATTCTCAAGATAATAATGATTTTTCCGATAATGAATTGTTTTAAAAACCGCTTTTAATAGGCGGTTTCTTTTTTTAACTATGGGTGAAATAGCTTTTGTAAGAAAATTTTAATACGTTTGTAAAAATAAAAAAACACCCACAAATCGATGAAAAATTATTTAATTCTTATCATTTTGCTGTTTTCGCTGAATATTGCAGCACAAAATGATTCCAAGACCAAATTCCAAAAAAACAAATACGACTTGGCTGTTTCCTACTACAAGAAGTCAGATTTTGTAAACGCACTGGATCAATTTTCAATTGCTTCGAGAATTAAGCCAGATAATGAAATAGGACAGGAGTCTATGAAAAAGCTAGATACCCTGAAAGAAATTTTAAGAAAAGAAATTTTAGAAAAAGTAAACGGATCCTGGCTAATGACCGGCGATAAGCCAAGCTGGACACTTAATGCAAGTGAAAATTTTAAAAACAAAGATTTTGACGAAGTACTAGAAGTAAACGATAATAAAATTTTGTTTTATGAGCAGGATCGAAAAACCAAAGTAAAAAAATTGATAAAAACAGAAGATTTAGTTTACTACAATATAGACAAATCTGATGCATTGTATTCTGCTATTATTTTATCAGACGGTTCTGTATGGAACTGTACCATTGATGATAAATCTAAAGTTTTGCACTTAATTAATATTGCCAAACAAGGACAAAATGGAGTCGAAAAAATTACACAGGATAATCAGGAAGTTTATTATAAAAAAGAATTATAAACTTGCTTTTGAAATTAATGAAAAAGGAATCTAAAAAAATTAGATTCCTTTTTTATATCCGTTTTACAAGAATTTAAATCCGAGAGAAATATTGGTAACCCCGGTTTTTATTTCACCGCTGGAACTGTCAATATCAGTTAGCCCGGCAAGATATCTTACATCAAGAGTAAATCTCCAGACATCTACGCCAACGCCTCCCAGTATACTGTGATTATTTTTTTCTAATGCAATATAATTGAGATTATTACTGGTTTTAATATCCGAATAATTTTTCCAGTTATATCCCACAAACAATCGTACATTTCCAAGTTTGCCCAGCGGCAGTAATTTATATCCTGCAATTAAAGAAGCATCTGTTCCTGCCAGTTCAAATTCGGTTTCGCCAATTCCGTTTTGGTAAACACTAAAATTTGACTTTGCATAACCAAATTCACCCTGTGCATAAAAAAGTAAAAGATTAACACGTGCAAATCCTGCAAAACCAATTCCTGTATTGGTATGATCCGAGCTGAAATTTTTTGCATTGACAGAAGTAATATTAGAAGAAAATTGAGGGCCAATTTGAATTAATTGTGCAAATCCGTTCATACAAATGCACAAAAAAGAGGCAAGGAAGAGTTTTTTCATAATGCAGTTATTTGTTTTTAGATGATATAAAAATAGATATAAAAGCTTTAAAATGAAAGATTTATCTGTATTTATTTTTTGTAAATAAATACAAGTAAGTATTTTAGGTTTTTTAATTGAAAATGAAATGCATTACTTTTGAGGTAACTAGAAAGATAGTAAAAATGGAGATTAAAGAAATTAATGCCTCAGATACATGGAAGATAAGACACGAAGTAATGTGGCCGGACCAGCCTTTTGAATTTGTACAGTTAGAAGAAGACAATTCCGGATTTCATTTTGGTGTTTTCGAAAACGATACTTTAGTTTCGATAGTTTCCTGCTTTATTGAAGGAAAAGAAATGCAGTTTCGAAAACTGGCAACTTTAGAAAAGTTTCAGGGAAAAGGAATTGCTTCGCATCTTTTAAACCACATTTTACAATTTGCAAAAGAAAAACATTTAGAAAAAGTCTGGTGCAATGCACGAGCAAATAAGAAGTCTTTTTATGAAAAATTTGGAATGAAAGACACTTTTAAGACTTTTAACAAAGCTGGACAAGAATTTACGATCATGGAAATTATATTTTTGTAAATAAATTAACCTATTGGTTTTTAAGTGTATACATTTTCAAGCGTCGAAAAAAGTAAGTTTTTTAATAAAAAAAATGAATATTAAATGGATGAAAACGTTTTCGTTTTATATAACTGTTAAACCTTGTTAAAAATTCTTTTTTTGTTTTAATACTTTTACTACTTTCGCACCCAAATGAGAAAGTTAATAGTATTTCTAGTATTTATGAATTTGCTTCTGCTGGGCGGAGGCCAATATCTCAATGCGAATACTTTTTCTCATAATCATCATCTTGCACAGAAACACAGAGTTAAATTTACAAGTCAGGATCGCGGAAGCTCAATTATTGAAGATGCCGATGTTGATTTAGAAGAAGATCTTCTGGGCAGTGATGATAACGGTTTACTTACGAATAAGTTTTTTGCTGCTTCGTATAGTTTGGTAGACACTTTGTATCTGGCACTTTCAGATCAGTCTGCAGCGAATGATTCCAATCGTTTAAAAATTTCTACGCCTTTCTTTGGGCATTCAAATCCTATCTATATTACTCAGAGAGTATTAAGAATTTGATTTTATAATATACATCGGTTACCTGAGTTTTGATCTCTGCGTATCTTGCTGTTGTATATTTTTTCTACTTCTGCTTATATGAAAGTTAGGTCTGGGCAAAGGCTGACTGATGCATTTTAACATCCAAAAGGAATTTTAATTCCAAAAGCATTCAATCGCTTAATTTCCAAACTAAATCATGAAAAAAATCATTGTGTTCACAGGCTTAATGGCCTTGGTGTGCTTAACGAGCTGTACATCAAAAAAAGAAGAAAAAGAAGAAGTTGAAAAATTTACGGTTACGAATCCGATAAAAATCGATACTTCATTTACAAAAGAATACGTTTCACAAATAAAATCGGTTCGAAATATCGAATTGCGCGCCCAGGAAAAAGGGTTTTTACAAAATATATATGTTGACGAAGGACAATTTGTAAAAAAAGGACAGCTGTTATTCAAAATCATGCCTAATATGTATCAGTCTGAATTGCTTAAAGCACAGGCAGAGCAAAAATCAGTAGAAATTGAATTACAAAATTCAAAATTACTGGCTGATAAAAATATCGTTTCTAAAAACGAATTAAGTGTAGCTCAGGCAAAATTGCAATCTGCAAAAGCTGAGGTTGCACTGGCAAAACTTCATTTATCTTTTACCGAAATCAGAGCTCCGTTTGACGGAACAATCGACAGAATTCCTTTAAAATTAGGAAGTCTTATCGATGAAGGCGAATTATTGACAAGTCTTTCAGACAACAGTCAAATGTTTGCTTACTTCAATGTTTCTGAACCTGAATATATTAGTTATGAAACGCATATTAAAGACCGTGCAGATAACAAAGTGAATTTAGTTTTGGCTAACGGTGAGCTTTTTAAAGAAAAAGGAAATGTTGAGGTTATAGAAAGTGAATTTAACAATGAAACCGGAAATATTGCCTTTAGAGCAAGATTCCCAAATTCAGGGAAATTGCTTAGAAATGGTGAAACAGGGCAGGTTCAAATGATGGTGCCGCTTAAAAATGCTATTGTAATTCCACAGAAAGCGACTTACGAAATTCAGGATAAAAAATATGTTTTTATAGTTGATAAAAATGATAAAGTAAGCTCTAGAGAAATCACAATTACAGGAGAAATCCCTGATTTGTATGTAATCAAAAGCGGACTTAGTGAAGGTGATAAAATCTTACTTGAAGGTGTTCAGAAAGTAAAAGAAAACGACAAAATTAAATACGAATTTGAATCTCCTAAAAAGGTAATCAATAACCTGCGCTTAAAAGCAGAGTAAATTTTAGTGTTCAGTCGCTCCCGATAGCTATCGGGATTAGTATTCAGTTTATTTTGAAACTGTAAAATGTGCAAGAACATATTGATTTTCTTTTGGTTTAATCATTAAAAAAATATAAAAATGTTTAATAAATTTATACAAAGACCTGTATTGTCGATAGTAATATCGCTGATAATTGTCTTTTTAGGGGTTTTGTCGGTATTAAATTTACCAATTACTCAGTTCCCTACCATTTCACCTCCAATGGTGAATGTTACCGCAGATTATCCTGGATCTAACGGTGAGTTGATGATTAAGGCGGTTGTTATTCCTTTGGAAAGAGCCTTAAACGGAGTACCGGGAATGAAATATATGGCTTCTGATGCTGGTAACGATGGTGAGGCTACTATTAAAGTGGTGTTCAACTTAGGAACAGATCCAAATCAGGCAGCAATTAACGTTCAGAACCGTGTGGCTTCGGTTACTAATAAACTACCTCCTTTAGTAATTAGAGAGGGTATTAAAATTACCCGAGAAGTGCCGAGTATGTTGATGTACGTGAATCTTTACAGTACAGACAAAAATACCGACATGAAGTTCTTATATAACTATGCTGATATCAACGTACTTTCTGAATTGAAAAGGGTAAATGGTATTGGTTCTGGAGATATCTTAGGAACACGTGAATATGCAATGCGTATTTGGTTGAAACCAGATCGTATGTTAGCTTATAAAATTTCTGCTGATGAAATAATGGAAGCATTATCTAGTCAGAGTTTGGAGGCTTCTCCAGGTAAAACGGGAGAAAGTTCTGGTAAACGTTCACAAGCATTTGAATATGTATTGAAATATTCTGGACGTTTTACAACAAAAGAACAATACGAGAATATTGTAGTAAAAGCAAATCCAAACGGAGAACTTTTACGTTTGAAAGATGTTGCTAAAGTTGAATTTGGAAGCTCGATGTACGATATCTATTCTAATTTGAATGGAAGACCATCTGCCGCTATTGTATTAAAACAATCATTTGGTAGTAACGCGAATCAGGTTATTGAAGAGGTTAAAGCCAAACTTGAAAAAATCAAACAGAGATTTCCAAAAGGAATGGATTATGAAATTTCGTATGACGTTTCTAAATTCCTTGACGCTTCTATCGAAAAAGTAATTCATACGCTTGTTGAAGCCTTTATCTTAGTTGGTTTAGTAGTATTCCTTTTCTTAGGAGACTGGCGTTCTACAGTTATTCCGGCAATTGCGGTACCAGTATCGCTGGTAGGAACCTTTGTGTTCATGACATTCTTTGATATTTCATTGAACTTAATTACATTATTCGCTTTAGTATTAGCAATTGGGGTCGTCGTCGATGATGCGATTGTGGTTATCGAAGCCGTTCACGCCAAGATGGAAGAGGAACATCTCTCGCCATTTAAAGCGACTAAAAAAGCGATGCACGAAATTGCGGGGGCAATTATTGCAATTACTTTCTTGATGGCGGCGGTATTTATTCCGGTTGCATTTATGTCAGGTCCTGTGGGAGTTTTCTACAGACAGTTCTCTGTAACTATGGCAACTGCGATTATCCTTTCGGGTATTGTGGCTTTAACATTAACGCCGGCACTTTGTGCGATGATGTTAAAAAACAATCATAATCAGCCTAAAAAGAAAACACCTGCAAATAGATTTATAGATGCTTTCAACGAAAAGTTCAACTTAGCACAAGGTAAATATCAAAATCTATTAGGTAAAATTGTAAACAGAAGAGTCGTTACTATTGTGGCACTTTTAGGTTTCTGTGCCGGAACATGGTTAATAAGCAGTACTGTTCCTTCAGGATTTATCCCGAATGAGGATCAAGGAATGTTTTATGCAGTAATTCAAACACCTCCAGGTTCATCTTTAGAGAGAACTAACAATATTGCCGAGAGAGTTCAGAAAATTGCAGAAGATATCGACGGAGTAAAATCAGTTTCTTCATTAGCTGGTTACGAAATCCTTTCTGAAGGTACAGGAGCCAACTCGGGAACTTGTTTGGTTAACTTGAAAGACTGGAGTGACAGAAAAGAATCTGTTGTCGAGATTATGCATGATATGGAGGAAAAATGTAAAGATATTACGGGAGCGAATATCGAGTTTTTCCAACCGCCTGCTGTACCTGGATATGGTGCTGCCGGAGGATTTGAGCTTCGTTTGTTAGACAAAACCGGTTCTGTTGATTATAAGAGAATGGAACAGGTAAATAACGATTTTGTTGCTGAATTGAACAAACAACCGGAATTATCAAACGTATTTAGTTTCTATAGTTCTAGTTTCCCTCAGTACATGATGAAAGTCGACAATGACTTGGCACAGCAAAAAGGAGTTTCTATCGAAAATGCGATGAATACTTTGTCAACTCTTGTAGGAAGTAACTATGAGATCAGTTTTATCAAATTCGGTATCAACTATAAAGTAATCGTTCAGGCTTCGCCGGAATATCGTGCACAGCCGGATGATATCTTGAAATTGTATGTGAAAAACGATCGTGATGAAATGGTGCCTTTTTCTGCTTTTATGAAATTAGAAAAAGTATACGGACTTTCAGAAATTACGCGTCATAATATGTATACCTCAACTCAAATTAGTGGTTCACCGGCTGCGGGTTATAGTTCTGGTACAGCGATTAAAGTAATTCAGAAAATTGCTGCTGAAAAATTACCAAGAGGATATGACATTGACTGGGCAGGTATTTCTGCCGATGAGGTTGCTCAGGGTAATCAGGCTATTTGGGTATTCTTAATCTGTTTAGGATTCGTTTATCTGGTATTAGCAGCACAGTATGAAAGTTTTATTCTGCCATTATCAGTTATTCTTTCATTACCTGCAGGTATTTTTGGAGCATTCCTTTTATTAAAACTAACAGGATTAGAAAACAATATTTACGCTCAGGTTGCCATGGTAATGCTTATTGGTTTACTAGGTAAAAATGCCGTATTGATTGTAGAGTTTGCGATACAAAGACACGCAGCCGGTAAGTCAGTTTTAGATGCCGCAATGGAAGGTGCAAAAGCAAGGTTCCGTCCAATTTTGATGACTTCGTTTGCCTTTATCGCGGGATTATTGCCGCTTACATTTGCAACAGGTCCGGGTAAAATTGGAAACAGAACTATTGGTACAGCAGCTGCCGGAGGTATGCTTATAGGAACTATTTGCGGTGTATTTGTAATTCCTGGCTTGTATTTCATTTTTGCCAAAATTGCCGAAAAACACAAATTGGTAAAACATGAAGAAGAAAATCCATTAACAGAAGAAATTGATAACAATCATGTATAAAGTTAAAACATATCAATACAGTATTGCATTGGGCTTATGTCTTGCCGTGGCAGGATGTAAAGCTCCTGCAGCTGAAACAGCAAGTACAAGTGCTCCGGTTCCTGAAGCATTTGGAAGCGTAAAATCCCAGGACACAAACAATACTTCTGCTTTAAAATGGAAAGATTTCTTTAAAGATCAAAACCTGGTAGAACTTATAGATATTGCCCTGAAAAACAATCAGGAATTAAATATGACTTTGCAGGAAATTGAAATTGCAAAGAATGATATTAGAGTTCGTAAAGGAGCTTTACTGCCAACAGTTGGAGTTCGCGCTGGTGCGGGAATCGAAAAAGTAGGCCGTTACACCAGCCAAGGTGCGGGTGATGCGACGACAGAAATTAAACCGGGAGTTGAAACTCCGGATCCGTTACCGGATTACACGATTGCAGCTTATGCAAACTGGGAAGTCGATATCTGGAAAAAACTGCGTAATTCTAAAAAAGCCGCTGTAAACCGTTATTTAGCTACAGTAGAAGGTAAAAACTTTGTAATTACAAACCTTATTGCCGAAATCGCTGATAATTATTACGAGTTATTGGCTTTAGACAGTCAGCTGGATATTGTAAAACAAACTATTACATTACAATCTAATGCTTTAGAAATTGTAAAAATTCAAAAACAAGCAGCAAGAGCAACAGAACTTGGAGTTCAGAAATTCCAGGCTGAGGTTTTAACTTCTAAAAGCTTAGAGTTTGATATTTTACAGAAAATTAAAGAGAACGAAAACAAAATCAACTTTTTGTTAGGACGTTATCCGCAGGATATCAAAAGAGATAAAACCAATTTTACAGATTTGCTTCCTGCAGTTGTAAACTCTGGAATTCCATCTCAATTATTAACAAATCGTCCTGATGTTAAACAAGCAGAATTAGAATTAGTTGCTGCAAAATTAGATGTTAAGGTTGCTCGTGCAGAATTTTATCCTTCATTGGATATTTCGGCTGCTTTTGGAGTTCAGGCTTTTAAACCATCTTATTTGTTTACATTTCCTGAATCTCTTTTATATTCATTAGCCGGAGATCTTGCTGCACCTCTTATTAATAGAAATGCAATTAAAGCAGAATTTTCTAGTGCCAATGCAAGACAGCTTCAGGCATTGTACAATTATGATAAAACGATTTTAAATGCCTATTTAGAAGTTTCAACACAGCTTTCTAAAATAGATAACCTGCAAAAAGGGTACGATTTAAAATCGCAGCAAGTTGACGCCTTAAATAAATCAATTGACGTTTCGAATGACTTGTTTAAATCGGCTAGAGTAGACTATTTTGAAGTTTTAATGACACAACGTGATGCATTAGAAGCTAAATTGGAATTAATAGATACTAAAAAAGAACAATTAAATGCTGCAGTTCATGTCTATAGAGACCTGGGAGGCGGATGGAAATAATATTGCCTGTTAATTTGTAGCGAAAAAGCCTTTTGAGAGTAATCTTAAAAGGCTTTTTCAGTTTAGATTGAAAAGGTTTTACTTCAGTATATTTGTATTTCAAAAGTTATTTTATGAAGACCCTTATTAAACCAAAGGCATTAAAACGAGGTGATAAAGTTGCGGTAATATCACTTTCTTGGGGAGGCGCCGGAGAATTACCGCACCGATATGAATTTGGAAAAAAACAACTTCAGAAAGTGTTTGGACTAGAGGTTGCAGCAACTAAAAATGCTTTAAAATCCGCAGAATGGATTTATAACAATCCAAAAGCACGTGCAGAAGATTTAATGGGCGCCTTTTTAGATCAATCTATTAAAGCGATTATTACCAATATTGGAGGAGAAGACAGCGTTAGGATTCTGCCTTTTTTAGATTTAAATGTAATAGCACAAAACCCGAAAATATTTTTAGGTTTCTCCGATTCAACAATCACTCATTTTGCTTGTTTAAAAGCAGGACTGACTTCTTTTTATGGTACGTCGCTTTTGGTAGGATTTGCCGAAAATTGCGGCATGCACGATTATCAAATTCAGGATATTAAAAGAACATTGTTTTCTGCAGAACCTGTAAGAGAAATTATGCCGAATAAAGAAGGCTGGACAACAGAATATCTGGATTGGTTTGATACTTCATTATCCAATACAAAAAGAAAACTGACAGAATCTCACGGTTGGAATTTTTTGCAGGGAAAAGAAAAAGTAGAAGGAAGATTAATAGGAGGCTGTTTAGACGTTTTAGAATTTTTAAAAGGAACAGAATTTTGGCCTTCTGCAGAAGAATGGAATGATTGTATATTGTTTTTAGAGACTTCTGAAAATATGGTCGAACCAAGAGCGCTGCGATATTGGTTAAGAAATTACGCTGCACAAGGTATTTTACATCGTATAAAAGGCATTATTTTAGGTCGTCCGTACGATTTAAAATATGCCAAAGAATATAATGATGAGATTCTTAAAATTATGAAAGAAGAAAACCTCACTGATTTGGCTATTATTACCGAAATGGACTTTGGTCATACCTGTCCAACCTTTACCATCCCGTTTGGTGCATTAGCACAAATAGATTCTGTAAATAAAACGTTTAGTATTTTAGAAAACGGTGTGACAGAATAATATAACACGTTTATAAATATTAAAAAGCCTTTCAGGAGATTACAATTCTGAAAGGCTTTTTTTATTATTCTATTTAACAAAATTTATTTCAGTTTCTAAAATATTAACCTCATTTTTGTAAGAAATACTATAAAGCTAGCCATATGAGAAAAAAATTACTTATTGTTTTTTTATTTTTTTGTTTTGCAGTAACTGCTCAGACAAAAGTTACATTTAATTATGATAGTGCAGGAAATCAGATAAAAAGAGAGTTGTGCCTGAATTGCGCCAGTAAAAAAGTCGATGATTTGCCTAAAGAAATTGCCGCACTGACAGAAGATGATTTGTTGAAATTTTCAACAGAAGATGTTATTTCTTATTATCCAAATCCTGTAAAAGAAGAACTTTATCTGCAATGGCAGTTAACTAATGATAATTATGTATCGAGAGTTCACATATACTCAGTAACAGGTCAGGTTTTAAATACATATCAGGGAAATGAGAGAATTAATAATTTAAATATTCCTTTTCAAAATTACCCTTCTGGAGTCTATTTGGTTTTGCTTTCGTATAAAGACGGAGGAGAAAAATCTATTAAAATCATCAAACAATAAGCTATAGGTATGAAGAATCTTTACTTTGTATTATCTTTTTTCTTTTTTAATTTTTTTGTTAGCGCACAAACTTCTTCTGAGGTTGGTATTACCGAAGGTCAATTATCTGTTTCTTTATCTGGCGCTGCAACTTATACAATTCCAATTGCAGTTCCTCCCGGAATTAATGGGGTTGTGCCACAAATTAGTTTAGCCTATAATAGTCAGGGAGGAAATGGAATGGCAGGTTTTGGCTGGAATGTCTCAGGAATTTCTGCTATTACTCGTATTCCGGCTACTAAATATCATGATAACGTAATAGATCCGGTTGATTTTAATGCTCTAGATCGTTTTGCTTTAGATGGGCAGCGATTGATAGTGAAAAATGGCGCGGTATACGAAACAGAGAATTTTTCAAATGTTAAAATTACTTCTTATGGTGTTCATCCAAGCGGCTCAAATTATGGACCAGCTTATTTTATCGTAGAATATCCCGATGGATCTAAAGCCAATTATGGAAACTCTACAGACTCTCGTTCTATTACAGATTGGGCAATTACTTATTGGGAGAATCCGCAAGGAGTTAGGATTAATTATACTTACTCTTCATCCAATAATATTTTAGAAATAGCTTCGATAAAGTATGGAGGTACTGCAAGTATAGCATCAATAAATGAAATTAAGTTTAATTATGTTGCAAGAAAGAGAGTAGAACATTCTTTTATAGGAGGAGTAACTACGATTAGAAATAGAATACTGAAAGAGATTAATGTTATTGGCAGCGGAGTAGGCTTTAGAAATTATGTTTTAGAGCCTGAGGAAACCTCTTTAGGTTATCAGAGATTAAAAACCCTAACAGAAAAAAGTGGTGATAATACAAAGAGTTATACTCCCACTAAATTTAATTATGATACTACTATTAGTGATGTTCCATTAAAAGTTGGAGTACCTGCTCCGCTTGGAATTTCTGGAATTAATTATTCAAATACAGATTATATATCCGGGGATTTTAATGATGATGGAAAGACAGATATTATATTGTATTCAAAAATAGCGGGTTTAAAAAATAAATATACTTTATTTTCTAATATAAGATCAGGAACAAATAACTCTGGTGCAGTAGATAATGTTGGAACATTTGAGAGTATTTTCCCTGCTTCATTTTTAAGTTCAAATAGTAAACTTTTACCGCAAGGCTGGACAATCTTAAAGAGAACAGATACAAAATGTATATTATCAGTACATGGAGTTGGATCAACATCTGCTACTTTTAAACATTATGAGAAAGAGTATAACTTTAGTAAAACTGTAACAAAAGCTTCTAACTGGTCCTATTGTGATCCTAAGGATTATACTGGAGTAATAGTGGAAAATATTCCAATGGAGTATATCAGCGGAGATTTTAATGGTGATGGGTTAACAGATGTTATAGCAGTAGAAAAAAGTTTTTATTATGATATGAGGGTCTGTAATTTTGGAAATCATACTACCGAATATCAACGACCTCTTTATCAGGGAGGCAAAGCTTATTTGTTCAATTTAGACAGACGCATTACTTCAAATGAGCCTGAGAGTATAGGAAGCGTGGTAATTAATAACATAGCTAGTTCAAAATTATTCGTCGCTGATTTTGATGGAGATGGTAAATCTGATATTTATGTTTTCGAGCCTAATTATATAAAAGTTTATAAGTTAGATAAAGATAACAAACTGGTTTTATTATATCAAAATACATCTAGTGATGCAGGTATTGTTCTTGACAGACCTATCTTATTTGGAGATTATAATGGTGATGGAAAAATAGATTTTGTAATTCCTAATGGTGTCGGTCAGGACAGCTGGAATTTTTATCTGGCTACTGGTACTAATTTTAATAAAATAAACAGCGGAATTGGCTTAACATATGAGCTGGCAAATTTTGGTACTTATGCAGAATTAGACCCACAAGGAGTTACCAGATATCCTTATTGCTTAAATGAAAAGAACTATATTGCTAATGATTACAATGGTGATGGGAAAACAGATATATTGTTTACACAGAACCTTACAGTAGCTCAAAGCAGTAATTATAAAGCAGAAGGTGAGCCGGTATACTCAAGATTAACACTTTTTGAGAATAAATCAGTTACAAATACTGCTGTAACTTTCTCAATGCTTAATACGGCTATTCAAACTACAGGAATTAGAAGAGATCCAATTCCTGTATTTACTAATCATAACCAAATAAACAGGAATTTAGAGTTTAGTTTAATAAATGATAATGCTATACTTACTTTTAATAGTCCAAAAGACAATCGAATAGATGTCTTGGTAAAAGACATTACAAATGGTAATGAAGTAAAAGAGACAATTACATATAAAAATTTACAGCAAGATCCTTACGAACCTATCTACACACCAACGGCTTTAAACGAAACTTTTCCCAATATTGATATTATAGCCGTTCCTGGTTTTAAGATTGTATCGATGCTCGAAAAACAAAATAAAGATAAAAGTGTTTACAAAAAACAACTTTATTTTTATTCTGGAGCAGTTTCAAATACAGAAGGACTTGGATTTCTAGGATTTCGTTCTACTTCAAAAACAAATTGGCATGGCGATAATGGCTCAGATATAATTTCCACCTTATCAAAAAATGATATAAGTTTAAGAGGAGCCAATGTAGAAAATTATACTGTATTAGGACTGCATACTCCGCTACTGCCAAATCCTAATGCAGTAATTATTTCAAGTACAATTGTAAAAGATAACTACACTGTATCAGGTTCGGAGAATCTGGTGGCTACGCAGAGTATTACTCTAAAACCTGACAGCTGGATAAAATCGGGCAGCACATTCTCAGCTAAAATAAATGAAGATGCTAACACAGGTACATCTGTAAACACGCCTACAGATTTTATAACGAAATCATTGTTTTTTTATGATAGTGAATTATCATCTAATAAAGTTTTTAAGATTAAAAACAGCAAGACCAAACAATTCAATGGTCTGGATAATACAAGTTCAGAAACTTCTATAGAGTATGATGCTGATTATAATCCTTCAAAGTCTACAACGCTTTTAAAGGAATCAGGCGGTACGGTTCAAACTACAGTCTCAACTATTAGTTATAACCCGCCAACTGCATCTCCTTATGTAGCAGGCAGACCTTCGGGGAAAAACCAGAGCATTACGATTTCTGGAGATGTTATGACCTCTGAAGAATTGTATTTTTATCAAAATAATCTGCTGACTCAAGTCAAGAAAAAAGGAACAAATACAGATTTTATTGTTGAAGATAATGTATATGATGCTTTTGGGAATATTACTCAAAAAACAATTACAGCATCAGGACTTCCAGCCAGAGTTACCAGTTATGGATATGACTCTTCGGGACGTTTTTTAACAAGCAGTACAGATATTGAAAGTTTATCTACCACTTATGTTTATAATATAGATGGAACATTAAAATCCGAAACAAATCCTTACGGATTAACTACGTCTTATTTATACGATTCATGGTTCAAAAAAACAACAACAACAGACTATTTAGGAAAAAAGAATAGTTATGTATATACACGTTCCGGAACAAAAACAATTGTTACTTCTACCGCTGAAGACGGCAGTGTTAATGAAGAGACATTCGATGATTTAGGAAGAAAAATAAGAGTAGGAAGCAAAAACATAATGGGCACTTTTGCTTATGTAGATTATCAATATGATATTCAGGACAGAAACAATAAGGTAAGCGAACCTTATTTTGGGTCATCGGGAACGCAGTGGAATGAAACTAAGTATGATGTCTATGGCAGAGTTATTCAGAATACGTCCTTTACTGGAAAAATAACAGATATTACTTATTCAGGACTTACCACAACAGTAAGCGATGGCACAAAATCGAAAACTTCTGTCAAAAATGCAATAGGAAATGTAGTGTCTATGACAGATACACCAGGCGGGAATATTAAGTACACTTATTTTGCTAATGGAAATCTAAAAGAATCAGAGTATGGAGGTGTAAAAACAACGATATCACAAGACGGCTGGGGAAGAAAAACAAAATTGGTAGATGCTTCAGCGGGAACCTATACCTACACTTACAATGCATTTGGAGAGACAACAAGCGAAACTACGCCTAACGGAACGACAACGTATATTTTAGATCCTGCTTCTGGTAAAGTCAAGCAAAAAACAATCAATGGAACACTTACAAATTCCGTAACAACCTATACTTATGATTCTTCAAGCAAGTTATTGTCAGGCAGTAAGTTTGATGATTTAAGTAATGGTTCTAATACAATTTTGAATTCGTTTACCTATGATGATTCAAAAAGAATCAGTACTACAGTAGAAACAACACCATACGCAGTGTTTACAAAAGAATTTAAGTATGACGATTTCGGACGAATAAATACTGAAACTTCAACAGCCTCAGCAGGAGGAAAATCTAGTTCAAAAACCATAAAAAACACGTATAAAAACGGTTCTCATTGGCAGATATTAGACAATACGACTAATGCTGTTTTATGGCAGACCAATATTGTAAATGCAAGAGGTCAGCTTAAAGAGGCACTAAATGGTCCAATAACGATAACGAACTTATACGATACTTACGGTTTAGCGTCTCAGTTTAAATACGATAAAACTTCAGGTTCATCCAATATTTTAACTTTAAACACGGTTTTTGATGCTAAAAGAGGTAATCTGACCAGCAGAACAAACAGCCTTTTTAATAGAAACGAAAGCTTTAAGTATGATGCACAAGACCGCTTAACAGAGTTTACCAATGCACAAGGTGTACAGGAAAAACAATTATATGATGATCAGGGCAGGATTACACAAAACAATTTAGGAACATACAGTTATACTATAACAGGTAAACCTTATCAGAACAGTTCTATTACAGTTTCGCCCGAAGCACTATCTTATTATACAGCAAAGCCGCTGCAAAATATAACTTATAATGCATTTAAAAGTCCTGTACAAATTGAAGAAGCTGGAGTTGATAAAATAAGTTTTGATTACAACGATAATAATAGTCGTACGGCAATGTTTTATGGAGGACTTCAGGACGATAAAGTCCAGAGACCCTTACGTAAATACTATTCTGCTGATGGCAGTATGGAAATTAAGGAGAACAGAACAACTAATACTTTTGAGTTTATTACTTATATAGGCGGAGATGGATACTCTGCGCCTATAGTGCTAAAAAGCAACGGCAATGGTACAACACAGGATTATTTATATCTGCAAAGAGATTATCAGGGGTCAATAGTAGCTATTACCGATGCTAACGGAGCCATACTCGAAAAACGATTGTTTGATGCCTGGGGTGCAATTGTAAGTGTACAGGATGGCGCAGGAAATAACCTTGCAGGATTAACGATTTTAGATCGAGGGTACACGGGGCATGAACATTTGCAAAGTGTAGGGCTCATTAACATGAACGGGCGTATTTACGACCCTAAACTGCATCGTTTTTTACAGCCTGATAATTTTGTGCAAGATCCTTTTAATACTCAGAATTTTAATCGTTATGGGTATTGCTGGAATAATCCATTAGTTTATACTGACCAAAGTGGAGAGTTTGTGTGGTTTGTTCCGCTAATATATGCCGCAATAAATGTTGGTGTAGATTTAATTAAAAATAACGGAAAGATGAATATTAGTCAGATTTCAATGTCCGCAGGTATGGGAGCAATAAGTGGCCTTACTAGCGGTGCAACAACTGTGGGTGGAGCTTTTTTAGGTGCAGGAATTGGACAGCTTAATAAATTTATGCCTAGTATGCCTTTATATGAATCAAGTGGATTTAATTTAGGTATTTCTCCTATGATTGGTTTTGGAACTAGTGGTTTCAATGTAGGAGCGAGTTTAAATGCCGACGCGAAAATTGGCGATGTAGCATTAGGTGCAAGCATTGGTTTTGGGTATAATTCCGGGACTAGTAGTTTAGGAGAATCATCTGGTGGTAGTAAGTTTTATAATTATGGTGGGTATTTAGCTTACAATGATGGTCACGCCAATTATGGTATAGGATATTCGTATAATTCTTTTGGTGGAAAAACGGGACAAGGTGTAGCAGCAATCAGTATATTGGCAGGTGATTTTACATTGAGAGTGGATGAAGATTATTTGGGAGATCATGGAGATCGATACAGGACCGGAGGACTATTAGCTACTTATAAAGTCAATAGCGATTTAACACTTGCTTTTGGAGGTAGTATGATGACTGGAGATGCATTTGGTGAGGATGCTATTGGAGGAAATCCTTACGCATTAGATGGACGTGGTATGCATAAAAATGAAATTATGCCACAATTACGAGCTGGGACAATGTATGGTGGAGTTATTTATAAGGGGCAGGCTAGTTTTTATGGGCATAACAGTGAAAAAAGACTTCACAGCATACAAAATTGGATTCATAGACAAAAAGGGTTTATTACACCGTATTTTCCAGATAGAGGTTTATCATCTAAAGCATACAATTATTCAGGAAGCTTTAATTCTAATTACTTATTCTATTAGCATGAAAAATTTTATACTAATATCAAGTTTATTTTTGTTTTGTTGTTGTAATGTAAAATATTACATTACAACTGAGGGAGGGTATCGTTTATATGATTCTACAAAATTTAAATATAATAAATTGGAGTATAAAAAAATGAGTAAATCTGCTATTGATACAAATTGTATATACATAATGGATTCTACTTACAATAAATGGGATGACATAAAAATTAAAAAAGAAAATTACAGGTTTGTAAGATTTTTTTCAAAAGGGCAAGTTTTGTTTATATATAACAATGGAATGCCCAATTTAGAGATGATTAATAATAAGAACATAGGTATTCCAGGTTATTATTATATTGAAGGAAAAAAAATAAAAATCAATATGTTTAAAAATATAAATGGGGGTATTCTTATTGATTATTTTGGAGAGGTTAATTCAGATGGTAATATTATTTTTTATGAACAACCAACAGGAAGATTTTCTTTGGAGGAAACAAAAGATTATAATGGAAAGTCATTCTGGTCTAAGGTAAAAGTTGAAAAGATGGAACATTATAAGCCGGATTGGTAATAATATAAATATTAAAAAGCCTTTCAGAATTATAATTTTCCGAAAGGCTTTTTTGTTGTTTTTAAATAATTGGTTTTACAATTACTGCTAAAGGAATCTCAGAACATTTTCCATCCTTTAGAAGGTTCCATTGCACTAGATGAATGTTAACTCATTGTCTAGATAAAAGTTATAAAATTAAAGAATAGTCAAACCGGTATTTTTATAAACTTTCAGGATTTCATCGTCTGGAGAAACATTAGTAACCAATACATCAATATCTTTTATTGGGCAGACAAAATAAGACTCAGCAGTTTCAACTTTTTCGATAGAACTTAAGGCAATGACAAAATTGGAGTTCTGAATCATATTCTTTTTCAGCATAGAATCGTCGTATAAAATTCCCGTAATACCACGTTCGTGATGAATACTGCAGATTCCTAAAATGAAGACGTCTGCTCTAAAATTTCTAAAGAAATCAATCGTTTCAATACTCGAAGTTGCAAATGAAGTTTTGCACATTTTTCCGCCGGCAAAAATTAAATCAATATTAGGCAAATCTTCGATTAATAACGCCACCGGAAAACTGTTTGTAATAACGGTTATTTTTAAATCATAAGGGAAACTTGCTACTAAAGCCAGCGAAGTTGTTCCTCCGTCAATAAACACAACCTGACCGTCTTTTAAATAGGATATTGCTTTTTGGGCAATAATTTTTTTGCTTTCTATATCGTGTTTTTCTCTTTTTCTGTAATGCAGTGGAATTGGAGAAGGGGCAACCGCACCGCCGCGAACTGCTTTTAAAAGTCCCTGATCTGAAAGTTCTTTCAGATCCCTGCGGATAGTATCTTCAGAAACACTTAAATATTCACTCAATTCTATTGACGTAACACGGTGTTCCTTAGATAAATAATCTAAAATAGTTTTTTGACGTTCTTCCTTTTTCATTTTTACTTGCGGTTTTATATTGCAAAAATAAGTTAAAAATTGCAATATTATGCAATTTTTGCATAATTTTACCGCAAAATAAATGTAGCCATGAAAAAGAAAACCATTGCAGTTGATATGGATGGGGTGCTAGCCGATATAGAAACCCAATTGATTGAACAATTTAATAAAGAATACGGAATGAACCTTTCGAAAGAGGGAATTCAGGGATTAAGCGAAGAAGAAGCTTTTAAAGGAAGAGAGCTTTTGCACGGAATTTTAAATAAAGGCAACTTTTTTAGAAGTCTTCCTGTTATGCCGGATGCAGTTGAAAGTCTGCGGGAGCTTCAAAAGAATTTTGAAATTTTTATCGTTTCAGCCGCTACGGAATTTCCAATTTCGCTTGCCGAAAAAGTGGCTTGGCTTGGCGAACATTTTCCTTTTATTAAATGGGAAAACATTGTTTTATGCGGCAGCAAAAGAATTATCAACACCGATTATTTAATCGATGATCATTGTAAAAACCTGGATTACTGTATGGGGAAACCTATTATGTTTACAGCATTTCATAATATAAACCAGACCCACCATGTAAGGGTAAACAACTGGAAAGAGGCAGTTGCCATTTTAAACGAAACATTATAAGCTGTAGAGGTTATAATATTACTTGTTTTTTGAAGAAAAAAGCCTTTCGAGAATATCTTGAAAGGCTTTTGTATTATTGTTACTTAGGCATAGAAATCCTGGCTTTAAAACCTTTATCAGGTTCCGTGTCAAATACAATATTTCCTTTAATTGCCTGAATACGGCTTTCCATGTTTTGAAGACCGTTTTTTACCATTTCTGTTTTTTCGCAGCCTTTACCGTTATCCGTATAATTTATTAAGATTGATTTAGGATCACTGTCAAATTTTATTACCACAAGATTGGCCTGACTGTGTTTTTTCATATTCACCATTAATTCTTGTAAAATTCGGCTTATGGCGATCTTTTTTACTTCATCAACCGTTTCCCAGTGTATGTTTTCTAAATTGGTAACCATGATATTTCTTTCTCTGGTATTGTAAGTCGAAAGCATGTCTTTTATGCTTTTGGTAAAAGCTGCACCGGTTTCAATTTTATTATTTTCTTTAGAAATCCCTCTCACACGACTGTAAATGTCATCTAACTTTTGGAGTAAATTCTCTTTAGTACTTTCTTTAGATAAAGGTTGAGACTCAGCAAAAGCAATGACATTAAATACATCATTTGCTAATTCATCATGGATTTTTTTAGCAATACGGGTTTCAGTATTATAGGAAGTTTTAAATTCTATGGCCTTATTTTTATTCTTATAATAGCGTATTAAAATTGCTATTAATATCACTAGAAAAATAAAAAGAATAACAAATACAATTCGCGTATAGGTAGCCTTTTGAAGTGCTAAGAGATTTTCTGCTTTTTCTAAACGAAGTTTTGCGTTCTCATCTTTTTCTTTTTTAGCATCATATTTAATCTTAGCAAACTTGTTTTTAAAATTATTTCTGACTTTAATAATACTGTCGTTTAAAGTAAAATACCTTTGCACATATTTACTGTCTTGGGCGCTGTGATTGTTAGAAATTAGAATTTGAAGTGCCTCTAATCTTTCATCGACACTATTTAGTTTGGTAGCAATATTGTAAGCTACCAGAGCATTTTCGTCTGATTTTTGAACGTCTTTTTTTGAATAATAATCAGCAAGATGAAGATAACTTTCAATACTTCCATAAGTATCTTTAATTTCTTGTCTTCGTTGGAGTGCCTCATTCATTAAATGGAATCCTTTTTCGTCCATTCCATTTTTAAAATAAGCATAACCTAAGTTATCTCGAAATGAAGATTTGTGCATTTCTGAAGTTTTCCCATTTAATGTTTTATTGTTTAAAAGGGATTCTAAAATAATGATTGCCGCATTATATTTTTTTTGCTGAATATAAACTGCCGCAATATTGTTTAAAGGGCTTTGCTTCTCGATAGGATCTGCTAAGTCATTAGCAGCTTTTTTATAGTAATAAATAGCATCATCATAAAGGGCGAGTTCTTTATCAGCTATGCCTAATCGATTATTTATAGCAGCAATATAAATGATATTGTTTTTAACGTAAGGTAATGCTTCGGTCATGGTCTCCTTACTGCCATAGTAATCTCCATTGACTTGCTGAATACATGCTATTTGAATAAGTATATACCCAATATTAGCAGTGTCTTTTAAAGTTTCATAAAGTTGTTTAGATTTATTAAACTGGTAAAATGAGGAGTTGAAATTTTGTTTTTCGTAATTTTCAATTGCTTTAGTTCGCAAACTAAGTGCCTCTTCTCGTGTAGAATCACTATTAATATTAACGGTCTTTTTTTCCTGACAAGAAAAAAGAAAAAGAAGTATAATAAAATAAAAAAACGGGGACCGTAACATATAAATTTACTTTCCCCGAAAATAGTAATTAATTAGATACTAAAAATATATATTTATTATCGTTTTGGCGGCGGTGTACCTGTTCCACTATCACCAGGACCATCAGGTTTGTCAGAACCAGCGTGACCATCTATTTTTTCTATTTTCTGTTTTGGTTGAGTTTCGTACTCGTCTGGAGTACAAGAAAATAGTGTGAACAATAATGTGAATGCTATAAATAAGGTTATCTTTTTCATTTTGATTTAGTTTAAAAAATTAGACATGAGTATTGCTGTCCGGATTTGAACCAGAATTTTTCAATCGCAATACCAAATTGATTTTTGGGGAAGTAATCGTGTAGAATCCGCAAGACGTTATTTATACTTCCCGATTAAACTCGGTCTTACGAATTTTTACACTATTTATTTAAACTAGTTTTATGCTTTTGTTTTATGCTGCAGATAAAACGTCAACTAATTCTTTAGCAAAGGAAAGGCGCTTTGAGCCCTTTGTAGGAAAGGGATTCCCAGAATTCCCGCGTTTTCCCGGGATTCCCAAAAATTCCTTCAAACAAAATACAATGCATGGTAAATTTAGGTTAGCTGTAACGTGTTATTTGGATATAAAACCAATCTGAGCTTTATTATAATAGAGGCAAAAAATCGTAAAAAGGTTGTCTCAGATTATAAAAAAAGAGGAGAAATACAGAATTGTAAAAGCATAAAAATGGAGAGCGCCTAGAAGACCAAGGACGTTATGGAAGATGAGAAAATCATATAAATTGAGAATTTAGTCGGAAATGAAAATGAAGAGTCTAAAGAGCATCCCAAAAGGGGAAATCTTTTTTTAGTTTGAGTCTATATTTTCTAAAAGAATGGCTTAGAAAATATATCCGGAATAATAATTATGGATGCAGCAGGAAAGGTAGCTGTAGTTTTTTCTGCGTTTTTATATTTTTTGCAGAAAAGAATTTAGATAGAATATTTTCTAAATGAAGCTGGAAAGCATTTTGAAAAATAAAATGCGATAAGAGGTAAAAAAAATAATTTTTTAGAAGGTAAATAAGGCGTTGAAATAGTTTGTTTTTTGGCATATAATATCTGTTATTTATACTTTAAAGATAAGAAAAAATAACTTATAAACCTAGTAAAAATCAGGAAAATAACGATTTTTTTTTGCTTTTATAACGATTTTTTTTCGGGAATTGTCCTCTTTAACAATTAGTATTTTCTACACCATAAAACTTGCATTTTCTTGCATAGGAATTGAAATAAAATTATCTATATTTATAAAACATTATTATAGATTTTGATTTCTAAAATCAGTTTAAAAAACATCTTTTATGAAAAAGCTTCTACTACTTTTGATCGTTTTATGCACCTTTGGTTGTAAAAAATATGTTGCATCGTTTGAACAGCCGACAGATATGAAACTTGATAACTTAAAACTAGAGGTACTTCTGGATAAAAAGAAAGTTCAGGACATTAACTTAAAAGCAACAAATGCAATGCCGAGTTATGAAACAATAAAACTTCCCGTATCAGATGACGGAAAACACTTGTTTCAGGTTAAAGTAAAGGATACGATCTTTAGTTATGATATAAAATATCCGGAAGAAAAATATATTCTAGTAACGGCTCATTTAAAAGCCAACGGAAAGATTCATATTGGAATCTTAAAACAGCAATACAATTTTAGATTGCGATAGTTGCATTTATTTCAAATAAAAAAGCCTTTCGCTAAATTACGAAAGGCTTTTTTGTATTTCTAAGAATCTGTTTTAAGATAAAAAATCCTTAAACCACAATCCTGAATTTTTAATGGTTCGTTTTTGTGTTTCAAAATCTACGTGGATTAACCCAAAGCGGGCGTTGTAACCTTCGGCCCATTCAAAGTTATCGGTTAAACTCCAGACAAAATAGCCTTCAACATTTAAGCCGTCATTTTTGGCCTTTAAAATCTGTTCTAAATGATCCTGAATATAATGTGTTCGCTTTATATCAAATACTTTTCCGTTTGTAATAGTGTCTGGAAAAGCAGCTCCATTTTCGGTAATTATAATTTTTCGGATTCCTTTGTATTCGTTGAATTTTTTTAGAACGTGATAAAGTGCCGGAGGATAAACTTCCCAGCCCATTTCGGTAGAAATTACATTTCTTTTTTCGGCACTAATTAATTCGGCACCAATATAGGGGGTTAGAATAGAGGATTTTACCACTTCGCGCGTGTAACATTGCAGGCCTATAAAGTCAAAATCGAAAGCGAGATTGTTTAAATCATCTTCCAGAATATAATTATTCAGTTTTTTAAGTACAGGAAGATCTTTCTGCGGATATCCTAATCCTAAAATGGGTTCGATAAAAGTTCTGTTCAATAAAGTATCGACACGTTTTGCAGCTTCAATATCTTTGGCGCTTTCTGTTGCGGGTTCGATATGTGTACAGGAAAAAGTAGTTCCGATATTTGCTTCTGGAATTCTGTTTCGTAATATCTTGGCTCCGGCAGCAGTTGCCAAAGTTACATGATGCATGGCTTTGAGGTAATTGGTAATACCTTTTTTACCGGGTGCATGAATACCAAGGAAATAACCAGCTCCGGTAAATACAGATGGTTCATTGATAACCATCCAGTTTTTTACACGATCACCAAAATACTGCGCGCACACTTCAACATATTCTGAAAACCAGGAAACCGACTCGCGGTTTGTCCAGCCTCCTTTTACTTCGAGAGCGTGCGGTAAATCCCAGTGATAGAGCGTAATCCAGGGTTCGATTCCGGATGCAAGTAATGAATCGATGATTTTATTATAGTAATCAATTCCGGCTTGGTTTACAGGATGAATTCCTGTTGGCATAATTCGGGGCCAGCTGATAGAAAATCTGAAGTTAGGAATATTAAGTTCCCGCATCAAATCGATATCATTTTGGTACGAATTATAAAAATCACAAGCGGTTAGAGCATGATGTCCGTTTTTTATTTTCCCTTTTTGAGAAGTAAAAACATCCCAAATAGAAGAACCTTTTCCGTCTGAATCATGTGCTCCTTCAATTTGGAAAGCGGCGGTAGAAACACCCCACAAGAAATCTTCACCAAATTGGTTTTTGTTCAAAAATGAGTTTTCAACTTTATTCATTCAATAGTACTTTCCTTTATCTTTAAATGCTTTATTAATGTAGGAAAGAAGATTGCATAGCTCTTAAAAAAAGCCATTCTTTGAATGATACCAGGAATTTTAGGTTAAAGAATTTCATAACGATTAGTTTTATATCAAATTAATAAAACTAATGTGAATTTATTGTAAAGTGATTATTATCAAATAATTAAATAAAAAAATGGGAAGATAAATCAATCTTCCCATCCGCATAGTGTTAAACCATAGCCTTGAGCTTTTTTAAGCGATATTTTTACCGTTTCGCTCCTGCAGCTCGATAAACCGCGGCAGGTTTCTTTTAAATGATATTTTTTTGCACCTGTAGAACCGCAGATATATACACTGCTTTCTGATGGTCGAAATGAGGTTAAAAAAACAAAAAGCAAGAGTAAAGTATATTTCATTTTATTTGACAATTAAATTGTATTCGTTTCCTTTTTTGTCAGTCGCTTTTAATTTTCCGTATGAAATCCACTCGGTGTTAATTTCAATTTCTGCAACTGTATCGGTGGTTAAAATTCCAGCGCCGTATTTTCCCTGAACGTTAATATTACCGCAAACCGAATCGCCTAAAGCATTTATTCCTTTTACATCATAATTGTATTCGTAATTTCCCGGATTTCCGGTTCTGTACTCGTATTGATAAGTTCTGTTTATATGATACGTCTTCGCTTCTTCGGGCGTAATGGTTTTACGGTCATCTGCAGTAATTACAGATTTGTAAAATGAATTTATTTGCACCGGAGGCGGAGCAGAAGCTTTTTCGCAAGAATAAAACGTAAATAATAAAAGTAAGATGAGGTAGTTTTTCGGCATAGGCTTTTGTGGTATTTGGTTAGATTTGAATTCTTAATTTTTGTTGATAAATCTAATTAGAATTAGCGCCTTTAAAATGAGTAGTTATACGGGAATTTATTCCGTTTCGTAAAGAGCAACGGTTTCTAACAATTCTTTTTCATATTGATAGATATCATCAATAGATGAAATTGCGATTTTAGCTTCGTTTTTGTTGTCATTAAAAAGGCTTATGTATTTTTTACTTCCATTTAAATGAAGTCGAGAGAGTGGTTTTCTATTATTGTCATCTAATAGAATTCCGAAATAAGATTGTGTATCGCGATGAACAATTCTGCTTGTTGGCAGTTTTCGGCGTAAAATAGCAACCACAATGCGGTAAGCCTCAAGTTCTTCTTCGGTTGTATTAACTTTATTATCGTCTTCAACCGTTATGATTTCTTCGTCCTGCTGTTTAATCGTTTCTTTGGTTAAAGCAGCATTTAATCGATCGTTAATTTTATCATTGATAAACTGGCTGACTGATTTTTGAACTAAATCTTTAAATTCATCCACTACTTTTTCTGTTAATCTTCCGGTATATATTTTACTAGCAAATAATTTTGTAAAATCGTTAGAAGGACTTTCTAATTCAGCATTTATAAGCTTCTTAATTTCTTTAATGTATTTTAATGAACTAGCGTTGCTGACAATATTATTTACATCGAAATTTGCTTTATGAAACTTTGCGATTTCGTTTATTGTATTTTCTTTTAGATTGCAGATATCAAATTCTAGAAATGGTTTTTCATCCATTTTATTTTGATCATCTAAATCAGTAAAAAACTGATAATTAACTCCGTTGGTTAAAAGTGCAAAGCGGGTTTTTGTAACGTGGAAATAGCGAAACAACTGCGAATTATGTACTGTTAGCTTTTCTTTCCAGCTTTTACATTCAACGATAATAATTGGTTCTCCATCTTGAAAAATAGCATAATCTACTTTTTCTCCTTTTTTCAATCCAAGGTCGGCCGTAAATTCAGGAACCACTTCAAGCGGATTAAAAGCGTCATATCCCAAAATATGTATAAAAGGAAGTACAAAAGCATGTTTTGTAGATTCTTCTGTTTCAATTTTACTTTTCAGCTGATTTATTTTATCGGCTAATGATTTTAGTTGAATATTCATTTCCATTGGTTTGTAGTTTAAATTATTAATCCAAAAGTAAAACCAATAAAAATCAGTATATTATGGAAATCCGTAATGAAGCAAAATTTTAAAAAGAAGTTTTTTAAGGAAGGATTTAAACGGCAAAAAGAGGACAATGAAGTTCCTCTTTGAAAATACAGATATTCTGTTTTTATTCTTTTTCTAAAATAAAATCTTTGATGATTTTGTCCATGTTTGAAGGCAGGTCGGCATTTTTAATTTCAAAATGCTTAATATTCATTTCAGAAAGCCATTTACTCCAATATGCTTTTATAACTTTTTCTTCAAACGGATTGTTTTTGCTGGGATTTATTCCTAAAACTAAAACTTCAAGATTGGATAAATCAGTATCAATATTTATGAAACCAAAATTTTCTGTATCGAATTTTTTCTGCCAATTGTTGGTATTTAAACCATTTTGTTTAATTAGCTGAGGTGTTAAATAACTTGATAAATTTCCATTTTTTATTTGTGTTCCGTCATAAAATATATATCCATCAGTTAAAATAACCAGAATATTTCTGTACCCCTTATCAATACATTGATCTTGTACTTTGCTGTCAAAAAAGTTCCAAATATCAGAGCCAATATATTTGTCGTCTTTAATTGCCGATTCATAAATCGATGCTGTTTTTGAAGAATAAGTATCGTTTATAGAATTTAGTAATTTTTTAGAAGCGTTGTCTTTATCAACCTCAATTCTCAGATCTTTTGAGATAGAATTAATTTTTGAGTTTTCTGGTTCTGGATTAAAGAATAATTGCATTTTGTCATCTATCTGCCTCATTCTTTTTAATTTTAAATGCTGCGTAAAAGCTTCTGATACAGATTTAATATATCCTAAATCTCTTTGATAGATTTCCATTGTGGAATTTGGATTTTTTTTGAGACTTATTCGATCAGATAAATCAATTAGAATACTGATATTATAGTTTTCTGAAACGGAACTTTTTACTGTTGTTTCTTTTTCTTCATTTTTAGGATCTTCTTTGCAAGAAAAAAATAAAATCAATAATAAAGACATCCCTGCTTTTAGTATAGTTCTTTTCATAGTATTAGTTTTTAGAGTATACTAAATGCTGAAAATCAGGATCAATTAAGTTTAATTTACTTAAATGTTCTTCTGAATAAAGTTCACAGTTTTGTAAAAGTTCTTCTTTCTCCTTATATGGTAAAGCTAATTCAGTACCAATTGCCTGAAACCATCCTTCTTTATATTGATGATGATAATGAAGATATTCTTTTACAGGAAAAACAAAGCCGTCGATTTTAGACTGAAGTTCAGAGATTTTTCCGTTTATAGTGACAATCTGCTGTTTAAAATCATTTATTTTATTTAAATATTCTGATTTAAGTTTTTCAAGGTTTAGTAAGTTCTCTTTTTTGCCTCTAATGAATGCTCGTATTTTATCTATGTTTTCAAATTCTTTCATTACAAAATCAAATACAAGTCCCCAGATAATATAAACTACAAAACCCGCAAATATAATCATCCAGAATTCTGGTTCTCCAAGAGCAATGTTGAGATTATATGGTGAAGATTCTGTTGTTTTGTTGAATTCATATATCTTTTTCTCAATTATATAGGCCAAAAGCGAATCGAATAGAAATGTAATGGCAAAAAGTGAAATCAGCCTAAAGATATTTTTAAGTCCTTTTCCTTTTTGAACCATGTGAATAACATAACCTAATCCCATAAAAACGAATGGAATGGTGGTAACTAAAACACCTTCGAGCCAGCTCGCCTTAAAAGCGTTTGTAAAAGCATCGGCATCAAAAATGGCAGCAGTTAAACTATCATTTGAAAACTCTTTGAAAAAAGCAGAATAAGATGCCGAAATGTAAAAAACTAAAACATACAGCGTTATTGGCAGTAAAAGAACCAGACCAATATAAAATTGTGCTTTTAAGCCTTTCCCTTCTTCAATTCCGTATTTGTCAGGGTTGCGTTTTACTTCGATAATCTCGTTTTTAATTTGGTTGATATTATCATTAAGGTCCTGTTCCTTTTTTTCATAAATACCAATTGCGGCTTCAGATTTTTTAAGTTCGGTTCTGTTTTTCTCCTGTTCTTCGCGATAAGGCTGTTTTAATCTGTCTTGTTCCATTTTTTGTTTTCGGCATTGATCTTCAAAACTCATGTATAGATTTTGAAGGCAGGCTTTTAAAACAATTGGTTTTCCGGTTGCTTTTACAGATGCAGCAAATCCGCTTTGATAATATGTAATTCTAATTTGTTCTCTATCTTCTTCGTTTTCCTCAATGATTTTTAAAGAAGAATCATCAGATTTTTTTAAACTAAATAATTGTGTAAGTGGTTTCATAACTTAAGGGTTTAGTTGACTAATAATTTCTTCCTTTTGAATGTTTTTCTGAACGCAGTCAATGAGATAATCAGATAAATCATTGATGTTTTCTTCAATAAAATCAAACTTTCTACAGTACTTTCTAAGCATATTCAACTCATCATCTGTAACTTTTTCATCGGCCCAGATAATTCGGGTAAGATCATACAGATATTCGATTTTTGTAGTTAAATTATCAGGAACGATTAAATCTGTGTTTACAGGATTTAGAAAAAGTTTATCAAGTTCTTCTTTAGGGATTCCTCTTTCATCCGCAAAATGATACAACATTTGAAGTTCTAATACATCAAATCGATCATCGGATAATGCCATTTGATACAATCTTAAAAAATGGCTTTTTAATTCTAGTGTTATCATAGTTTTATAATTACTTATTTTATTCACATACTTTGCCATCACCATCGGCATCTAAGTTTTTATAACAAGCTTTATTACTGTCATAAGCCGCTTGTGCTTCTGCTCGACTTTTAAAATCACCACAAGTTTTAGTTGGACAATTTGAGCTTGATCCTGAGCTTGAATTTGATCCTGAGCTTGAATTCAAATCATTCTCAGCAGAATCGGTTGAATCTGAACAAGACATAGCAAATGCAATAATTGTTAGAAGTGAGAGTAGTAGTGTTGTGAATTTTTTGTGTTTCATGATTAGTATTATTTTAGATTATAAATTAAAAATGTAAGAAGTCCAGTAAATACAAATAGCACGAGGCATCCACTGTTTTGATACCTGACTCCTGGTAAACCGGTTTTTGTAGAATAACCGTTTTTGCTAAATGTTCCCATTTTGGTCCTTAAACTTGGAGAAATCCCAGATTTGCTGATATTCAATCCAAGTCCGCCTCCAAGCCTAATTCTTTTTTGAAATCGAAAGCCCATAATTTTTTGGTTTTAGTTAATTAAAGTTTTTTAGTTTAGAAACTTCTATTGACTTTTCCCTTTGTTATGTCAATCGAAGTCGAGGGATTTTATTTCCTTTTTTTGTAGTGATTCTTGGTAGTTGAATTTTTATATTTTCCTCCTTTATGAGAACTGCCTTTACCTCCTTTGTAATGACCACTTTGGGCTTCAATACTTCCCCCAAGAACCAGGAAGAATAAACTGCATAAAACGACTAATTTTTTCATGATTTTAATTTTTAAATGGTTTAATAATCCAAAAGTAGAACCAAACAAAGCGAGCATATTACGGAAAACCATAATCCCTGAATTTTTAATTTTAAGCAATAAAAAAAGCCCCCGAAGGAGCTTTAAAAAGTATATTGATCAGGAATTAAATAATCCCCATGTCTTTAGTAATAGAAACTAAATGTATCGTGTTGTTTGCTTTAAAAAAATCTTTGAGTTTAGACAATCTTTTTTCTACAGCACTTTTGCTGTTAGGTTTGATATCTGAAGTTTTAAAAATTTCGATTATTTCGTCTTGCGAAGTTCCGGCCGATAAATATTTAAGAATTTTAATGTCGACATCGTCAATTTCGTAATTGTTTTTTTCCTGTAATGCTGAAGCAACCTCAGGAGAAATAAATTTCTGATCTGATTTTGAAATAAGATGGATTGCTTTTTTTAATTCTTCGATACTGTTTCTGCTCTTTAAGACAAAAGCATCAATTTCAGCATTATCAAAAAGTGATTTGATACGAGGGTTTTTATCCTCGATAGAGTAGGCGATGATTTTAATATCGGGTTGTATTTCTCGAACTTTTTGAATTAACTCATCACCGTTACTAATTTTTATTTCACGATGATCTTTCTTAAATGAAAGATCACTAATTAATAAATCGTATGGTTCATTATCCTGAATTGCTTTTCGTATTTTTAGAAAAGCATCATCACAATATTTTGCGTGTTGAAAATCGACAATGTTGAGGTCTTTTAAAGTTTGTTCGACTGCTAAATTAAATTCTTCAAAATCCTCGGCAATAATTACTTTTTTAAACATAAACTCTTATTTAGGCATTGTTATTTTGACTTTAAAACCTTTATCGGGTTCAGTGTCAAAAGTAATAGTTCCTTTTATGGCCAGAATACGGTTTTCCATATTTTGTAAACCATTTTTTATAATTTTATTTTTTTCAGCACCTTTTCCGTTATCGGTATAATCGATAAATACTGTTTTTCCGCTGCTTTCAAATTTTACAACAACCAATGATGCCTCACTGTGTTTTTTCATATTTACCATTAATTCCTGCAAAACCCTGTGAATGGTAACTTTTTTAAACTCATCAATTAAATCCCAGTTTACTTTTTCGATACTATTAATAATAACATTGGTATTCTTACTATTATAGGTAGAAAGCATTTCTTTTAAATTGACTGCGAAATTTGCTTTGGTATCGATATCATTATTCTCTCTCGAAATACCACGTACGCGAGTATAAATATGATCCAGTTTTTGAATTAAAGTTTCTTTTGTGTTTTCAATTTCTAAAGGCTGAGTCTGGGTAAAAGTAAGAGTGTTAAAAACATCATTTGCGAGTTCGTCGTGAATATCTTTCGCAATTCTGGTTTCGGTGTCGTAGGCCGTTTTTATTTTTTCGATTCGGTTTCTGTTTTGGTAAAACTTTCTTAGATAAAGTAATAAAAAGAAAAGCGATGCGATCCCAATTATAAAAAATATCCTTTGGTATTTTGCTTCCTGAAGTGATAATAAATTCTCGGCTTTTTCTAAACGAAGTTTCTGGTTTTCGTCTTTTTCTTTTTTAGAATCGTATTTAATTTTGGCGAATTTATTTTTAAAGTTGTTTCGAACGCTGATAATACTGTCGTTAATCGAAATGTACTTTTGAGCATATTTTGTACCGGAACCATTAGATATTAAAAAAGACAATGCTTTTAAACGCTCATCAACACTATTTAATTGAGTTGCTGTTTCATAAGCTTTTTGCGCAAATTGATTTGATTTCTGGATATCGGTTTTAGCATAAAACTCAGCTAAATGCAAATAACTGCCAATACTTCCATAAGTGTCATTAGCTTCTATTCTTATTTTTAAACCTTCGTTAAGGAACTGATAACCTTTATCAGTTAACCCTTTTTTAAAATAAGCAAAGCCAAGATTATCGATAACTCTGGATTTGCTTTTTATAAATTCATCAAATGCTTTTGTTTTTAAAATAGATTCTAAAATTTCAATTGCTTTATCGTATTTTTTCTGTTTAATATAAATAACGGCAATATTATTTAAAGGAGATTGTTTAGATGCTTCGTCTTTAGCATCTTTTACAGCTTGGTTGTAGTAAAATATAGCATCATGATAAAGCGAAAGTTCTTTATCTGCAATACCAAAAAGATTGTTGACAGCAACGATATAATTATTATCATTTTTAATATAAGGAAATGCTTCGGTCAAGGTTTCTTTGCTGCCATAATAATCGCCATTTACTTGCTGTATGCTGGCCATTTGAATAGAGCTGAAAACTATATTCGAACTGTCTTTTAAAGCTTCAAATATTAATTTTGATTTATTAAAAAGATAAAAAGCGCTGTTATAATTACTTTTTTGAAGTTCATTCAATGCCTTTTCTTGCAGAAGTTTAGCCTCTTTTTTCGAATTATCAGGCTTTACAGATACAGTAGTTTCCTCTTTACAGGAAGTAAAGAAGAGCATAGTAAGTACAAATAAAAACGGGGATCGCAGCATAAATGTTACTTTCCCCGAAATTACTAATTATTAGTAATCAATTGAATATTATAATTCAATTATTATTTTTTTGGCGGTTTTACGTTAACCGGATCATCATCAGGTCCTGGTTCTGTGGTGGCCTGCCCATCATTTGTTGGAATTACTTTTTTTATTTCAGTTTTTTTCGCTTCTGTTTCTAATTCGTCTGCAGTGCAAGAAAATAAAGTAGTTGACAATAGGACACACGCTCCCAATAGATATAATGTTTTCATTTTTTTTAAATTTAAATGTTGAAGACTGGCGCCGCTTTCCGGAGGTTGTCCGGATCATCGTTTTTTAAAAGCATTACCAAATTTTGTTTGGGAAGTGAAGTGCGTAGAACTATAAAACTTTATTTATACTTCCCGGATAAAGTCCGCTTTACGGTTTTCCGCACTTTTAATTGAACTAGTTTTGTATTTTTGTTTTAATCGCGATATCGAATAAGAACTAATTCTGAAGCAAAGGAACAACGCTTATACCGCAGTGTTTATAAGGAATTCTGGGAATTCCTGCAATGTTGAAACATTCTTGAAGATTCCGAGAAATTCCTAAAAATTCCTGAAGCGTATGCCAAACTTTACTATTGAAGATTATAAAGAAGCTATCATAGCTAAATATGAAAAGGACATAAATAATCCAGTTTCTGATGGACCAATTTCACTTGGTCAAGCTTATCTAAGAGATTTTTGCTGGGAAAAATTTGAAGGAGGTTTGAGTCAGAATGATTTGAAGGTTTTTGCTTCCTTTTTTGGATTTGAATTTGATCCCGTTAGAAGAAATTTATTTAGAGATCATACAGATAGATTTAGGCCTATTGGAACTTTTTTAAGGAGACAGACAGATTTAACAAGCAGGGATGCAGTTAACCTTACTGCTATTTTGGTTGATTTTCAGCATAGACCTTTTAGAAAATTTCAAGAAAAAGGAATTATCAATTATTTACAACATCCGGAAGATGCTGTAATTACTGAAACGCTTGTTAAAAAAAATGAAGATGCTGATGAGGTTAAAGAAGAAGATAACGATAGACATGAAGAGATTAATTCTGTAGAAGAATCTCCTGCTGATAATTTAATAGAAGAAAATCAAATTAAAGGTTTTGCAGATATAAAACCAGATTTGAATAAAACACAAGAAAGTGAGAAATTGGAACAGGTAGAAGTTATGACTATTGTTTCAAGACCACCAGAGGGAAATCTACCTTCAAGTACCAAAAAGAAATTTGTAGAAATATTTTATAAAAGATTAAAACGAACTGTTATTGCAGCAATACTTATTTTTTGTTTAGTAGGTGCTGTCGTTTATTTCGCTTTTTTTCAAAAACATTGTATGCAATGGTCAGAAGATCATTATGAAGTTGTGGATTGTACTGCTAATGAAGATGAGGTAGTTTTAAATGAAATAATTCCGCTGGATAAAGACCTTTTAGGTTTTAAAAAATTAAAAGCCTGCGATACAACTATCTGTTTTATGAAAAGTGGTGACGCTTTTGTATGGTATGCAAAGACAGCAAACGGAATTGATTTTTTTAACGATAATGGCAATGGAAAACATCCGGAAACTAAAGGAGCGTTAAGACCTGTAAGCCATTACATTTTTAATAAATACCTAAAAGGGAAGCCATGTGAGTAAAATGCGATTTATGTAATATATTCCTTAAATCATGAAATATTTTGTAAGTATATCCTTTTAATTTAGCATTATTAAATTAAATCAATAAAAAACAAATCAACATGAAAAGTAGAAACATATTATTCGTATTAGCCTTAAGTCTGGGAATGTTTGCAACGTCTTGCAGCAGTGATGATAATGAAGGAGAAACAATTGTACCTATTCAAGGTAAATATAACCTTAGCCAAACAGGAACTATTATTGACGGAAAAGAAGTCTTAATTGATGCTCCGGAAAATGCAAGTGGATGCAGCAGAGATTATTTAGATCTAAGATTGAGTAACGCAGCGGTTATAGGTGATTATAGTGGTGATAATTGTGCCTTAGTAGAAACTACAGGTACTTACGTAAGATCTCATAATGATTTAACGCTTACTATTGGTGCTTTAAGTACAACAAGTGATATCATGAACTTGACTAATAAAGAGTTGAAAATCAAAAATAAGGTAACGGGTGTAATTACAGTTTATACAAGGTAATTAGATTGCATTATTAAATAAAAAACGGAAATAACTTTTAAAGTCATTTCCGTTTTTTTATGTTTTTTATTTTAAGACTATTCCAGCGGAATGTAAATATCAAAAGAAGCACCTTCGTTTTGTTCGCCTTTTGCCGTTATAAATCCGTTATGGTTTTCTACAATTTTTTTTACGATCGCAAGACCAATTCCGGTTCCGTTGTATTGATCTCTTCCATGTAAACGCTGGAAAACATCAAAAATCTTTTTGCTGTATTGCGGTTCAAAACCAATTCCGTTATCTAGAATATTAATATGACAATAAATCTTTTCTTTGGCTAAAGCCTTTTCGTGAAATTTAGAAGCTTTGCCAATTTCGCTTTTAATTTTTATTATGGCCGGAACATTAGGTTTCGAAAACTTAAGCGAATTGCTGATCAAATTATACAACAATTGTCTGAATTGAAACGGAATAATACTTACATCGTCTACTTCGTTACTTTCAATAACGCCATTTTTTTGTTCCAGTTCTTCTTTAAGATCTTCTTTTACTTCGTCGATAATTTTAGAAAGATTCGTTTTTTCGAATTTTCTTTCCTGAATATTGGTTCTCGAATACGAAAGCAAATCATTAATTAAAGTCTGCATTCGCTGTGCCGCTTTCTGCATTCTTTGAAATTTGTCTTTTCCGGAATCAGATAAATTTTCGAATTCCTTATCAATAATCTGCGAGGCAAAAGTTTGAATTTTACGCAGTGGTTCCTGCAAATCATGACTCGAAATGTAAGCAAAAGACTGAAGCTCCTTGTTCATGTGTTCCAGTTCAGCATTTTTTTGTTCGAGTTCTAAGGCATTCAATTTAATTTTATCGTCGGCTCTTTTTTTCTCAGTTAAATCGTGGGTTACTTTCGAAAACCCAATAACATCATTGTTTTTATTATGAACAGCCGTAATTACAACGCTTGCCCAAAATAAACTTCCGTTTTTGCGCACGCGCCATCCTTGTTGTACTGCGCGTCCTTTTTCTCTGGCTAATTGAAGCAGCCTGTTTGGAAGATTACTTTCCTGATCTTCCGGTCTATAAAAAACACCAAAATATTTCCCGGTTATTTCTTCTGCTTTATAACCTTTAATTTTTTCGGCTCCAATGTTCCAGTTTTCGATTATCCCGTCTCGGTTTAAATACAAAATGGCATAATCCTGAACTTCTTCGACCATTAAATGATAACGTTCTTCGCTTTTTTTAAGCGATTCGTACATCTGGCTCAATTCTCTGGTTCTTGCTGTAACTTGTTGTTCGAGCTCGTGCGTAAAAGCTTTCTCGGTATGAATATCCGTAAAAGCACCAACCCATTTTATGATTTTATTATCAGCATCAAAAACAGGTTCACCAATTACGGCATGCCATCTGTAACTGCCGTCTTTTCTTAAAACCCTGACATCAGATCTAAAAACATTTCCTGTTGTCAGACTATGAGCCCAGATTTTGGTATTTTCTTCAAAATCTTCAGGATGAATCATGGCTTTCCATTCGGCTTCGCCGGCAGGTTTAATTCCGGTATATTCGGCCCATTTTCCTGAGGCAAATAAAGCATTTCCTTTTTCGTCGGTTTCCCAGATTAACTGCGGAATACTTTCTGTGAGCGAACGAAAACGCTGTTCGCTTTCTTCAATTTTTTTTCTGGCTTCAACCTTTTCGGTTACATCAATTATAGTGGCTCTGATTCCAGAAATGGTATTATCTGTTTCGTAAATTGGAGCGTATTCAAAATCGATATAGAATAAATTGTCTCTGTTTTTATTTTTAATAAGGATAGGAGATTCTATTTCGGAATGTTCTTTTCCGGTGGTATAAACCTCTTTTAAAATTTCGCCATATTTTTGAGTAAGAAGTTCCGGGAAAATATCGAATAGTTTTTTGCCCTGAACTTCACTTTCTTTTCTTTTCCAGATATTTTTGAGCAAAGCAACGTTGGCAATTTCTATTACCATATCGCTTCCTTTTAAAATTACTTTTGGAACTGGAGACTGCATGATTAAATTGCGGAATCTTTTTTCGCTTTGTTCTAATTCTTGCTGATGATTTTTTTCGCTTGTAATATCGCGAATTGTTCCAATTAATTTCTCCGGATTGTGATTTTTATCATAGAAAACTTTTCCTTTTCCTTCAATCCAGTGGATGCTTTTGTCCGGCCATATTGTTCTGGCTTCATAATGAAGAAAACCGGTTCGAAGCGCATCTTTAAAAGCCTTGTTTCTAACCGTCATATCATCCGGATGCAAATGTTGCAGCAACTGTTCGTGCGACAGCATTATTTCATCTTTGTAGCCGCCTAAAATTTCAAGATATCGTTTTGAATAACGAGGTTCCCGGGTTTTTGCATTTAGTTCCCAGGTTCCCAGTTCGCTGGCTTCTACAATTATTTTTAGTCTTTCTTCGTTTTGTTCGATCTTTTTTCGAACTTCAACTTTTTCGCTTACTTCGGTTACGGTAACGATGATTCCTGTTATTTCTCCGTTTTCTTCTCTTAACGGATGATAAAGAAAATCGAAATACGATATTTCCTGTTTTCCGTATCTTTTTAATGGTACCGGAAGTTCATTTCCGTGATAGGGAATTCCGGTTTTTAAAACATTTTTTAATAACGAATCGACTGTTTCTCGAACTTCCGGAAGAGATTCAAATAAAGGTTTTCCAACAAAAGTACTTTCTTCTCTGTCTACTAATTTTAAATACGCTTCATTTGCCGATTCTACAATGTAATTCGGCCCTCGAAGAATGGTAATTCCAAGCGGCGCCTGCCTTACCGTATCTCTGAAGCGTTTGTTGGCAATTTCTATTTTTTTGGAAGCCAGATGTAAATCGGTTACTTCGGCTGCAGTGTTCATTACTGCATATACATGACCATTTCGGTCAAATAAAGGGGTAAAACTATAATTGAAATAAAAGGTTTCGAGTTTATTATTTATGGTAATATCAATTCGCGCATTTTTATTATGAAACGATTTTCCGGTTTTAAAAACACTCAAAACCTGATCAAAAACGGACTGACTATTAAGTTCCGGCAGAATTTCTTTGTATGATTTTCCAATTACATCATTTCCTTTTCCCCACACTTTTATAATAGATTCGTTAGCGAGTTCAATTCTCATTTCTTCGCCCACATAAACGCCAATAGGAAAAGGAGCATTATCGACCAGCTGTCTTATTTTTTGCTCGCTGTCTTTTAGTTTTTCCCTTGCTTCAACCTGATCTGTAACTTCAATGGCAATGGCAACAACGCCAGAAATGCTTCCGTTACATTCGGTTAAAGCTTCATATATAAAATTGACATAGGTATTCTCTGTTTTTCCATTCCGCGAAAGCTGCACTAAACGCTCATTGGCAATAAATTTTTTTCCGGTTGTATAAACATTTTGAATCAGTTCTTCCAACCCTTGATCTTTAATTTCGGGCAGGACATCAAAAATAGATTTGTTAAGTACTTTTTCTGTGCTTGTTCCCCAGAGCTGCATCATTTTTTCGTTGGCAATTTCTACAACATGGTCTTTTCCTCTAAAAACACACATTGCCAATGGTGCCTGCATAATGTTGTTTTTAAAACGTTCGCTATTTTCTCTTAAAATATCGGTTGCTTTTTTCTTTGCAGTAGTTTCGATTACCGTTACCAAAACGCCGCCAACTTCACCGTTTTCTATTTTTATGGGAGAATAAGAAAAATCAAAATAAGAGGTTTCTACAGTTCCATTTTTGTTTAAAGGAATTACGAAATCAGGAAAACTAATTGATTTTCCCTGCATAACCTCTTCAAACATGGGACTTGTAATATTCCAGATTTCTCCAAATGTTTCCTGCGGAGAGTTTCCTAAAGCATCAGGATGTTTATCCGGGCCAAGAATTTTTCGGAAAGCATCGTTGTATAATTGTGTAAAATCTTTTCCCCAGGCAATATACATTCCAAAAGGATTATGGAGAATTACCGAAGTTAAAGTACGTAAAGTTTGAGGCCAGTTTTCAGGATCACCAATAGGCGTTTTACTCCAATCTTTGGAACGTATTAATTCGCCCATTTCTCCGCCATCGGCTAGAAAATAATGTTCCTTATTTGCATGGCTCATTAAAGATAATTTAGGGTTGAATTATAAAATGCGGTCTCGCGGGCTGTTTAAAATTATTTTTGGATGCTGCAATAAGTGCATTTTCAATAACCGATTTTAGTTTAGAAAAATCACCGGGTTTGCGAATATAATTTGTTGCACCTTTCTCGTACATAACATCAACAATTTCACTGTCAAGAGAAGTCGAAAAAATAATGATTGGGAAATCTTTTAATTTCTCAATTTGTTTGATTTCTGTAAGGCATTCAGAGCCATTTTTTCTTGGCATATTTAAATCTAGAAAAAGTACGTCAGGCAGTTCATTTCCAGATTTATCGGCCAAAAATTCCATTAGCTGTACTCCGTCATTTACAGTTACAAGAGTAGTTGCAAGCGATAATTCATCTAAAGCTTCTTCAAAAAAAGAGCAGTCATCGTCGTCATCGTCAGCAAGTAAAATGTTGTAAATCTGTTTGTTCATTCAGTTTAAAGTATTTTGGATTTTTCTATTTTAGTTTAAAAAATTAATTGTTTTTTGCTAAGGTAAAATTATTTCTGCAGCGCAATTAATTAAATACCTATAAAATTAACTTATTTAATTGGAAATTTATAACGATTACTTACGAATAATTTTATTTGAAGGTTTTTTGTAAGTAAAAATTTTCAATTTTAAAACCAGATTCAAATAGTGTCAATTTGAGTAAAATGTGATACAATTTTCTAATACTTTTTTCGTTTTTATAGAATACTGCACCTCTTCGCAGGAACAAAAAATCCCTTGTTTTATTACTGTTTACACACCAAAAACTGTATAAACATTCTACAAAGTGTAAAATTATTACACACATCATTCGTATGCTGTTTTTCGTAAAGCGCTTAAAGTCAGTTTAAAACCTAAATGGCACAACGCTTGCAAATTGGGAACATGTCACTCTTTAAATTTTAGTGTTTACTTAAATAATTACACAAGAGAAGAACACAAAAAATAAAAGCCAATTAGTAGAATTAATATAGCAAACAAGACATGGAAAGCGAAACAATCATCTCGAAACAATTTTACGCAGGCAGCAATATCAGCAGCAGCGACGTAAAAGTAAGCCCGTCTATTTTTAACATAAACAATAACACATCAAAAAAACTTATCGAAAGACCAAAAAGTCTATTTGGTTTTACGGTTCTTGCAGGAACATTTTTATTACTGCTTGCAGGAGCATTTTTCGTTTTTCAATTTCAGCCTGATTTTGATCAGCTTCATTTAGAGCGATTAAACTCTACAGGCGGCATTATATTTCTTGCCATAACAGTAGCATTGTTTCTTTTTAAAGGAGGTATGTTTCTGTACAATTTATTCCTTTATTTCAAATACAAACCAATCGAATCAGTATCTGACGAATTACTGCCAACTTGTACCGTAATTGTACCAGCTTACAACGAAGGAAAATTAGTTTATGAAACTTTAATGAGTTTGGCCGAAAGTGATTTCCCGGCACATAAATTAGAGCTTTTAGCAATCGATGATGGTAGTAAAGATGATACTTGGTACTGGATTCAACAGGCAAAAATTAAATTAGGCGATAGAGTTTCCATTTTTCAACAGCCACAAAACAAAGGAAAACGTCACGCATTATACCGTGGATTTAACTTAGGTAAAGGAGAAATTTTTGTAACGGTTGACAGTGATTCAATTGTAAAAAAAGACACTTTAAGAAACTTAGTAAGTCCGTTTATTGTCGATGAAAAATGTGGTGCCGTTGCCGGAAATGTTCAGGTTTTGAACAACGAAAAAGCAATCTTGCCAAAAATGTTAAACGTAAGTTTTGTAATGAGTTTTGAATTCATGCGTTCTGCCGAAAGTTCATTAGGTTCTGTACTTTGTACGCCGGGAGCTTTAGCAGCTTACAGAAGAAACGCTGTTTTTGCCTGTCTGCCAGAATGGATCGACCAGACTTTTATGGGGCAGCCGTCTGATATTGGTGAAGACCGTGCCATGACAAATATGATTTTAAAACAAGGACACCACGTATTGTTTCAACGTAATGCTTATGTTTTAACAAACGTTCCCGAAGATTATAAAGGTTTATATAAAATGTTTATTAGATGGGGAAGAAGTAATGTTCGTGAAAACATTATGATGGCACAATATGTTTGGAAAGATTTTAGAAAAGAATCTAAAGTTGGAGCAAGATTATTGTTTACAGAGCAGTCTTTAAGAATCATCATGACGTATCCGTTCTTTATTTTTATGTTCTATTTTATAGCAACACACCCATTATTATTTATCAGCTCTGCGCTTTTAGGAATATTAATTGTATCAAGCTTTTCGGTTTTATTTTATGCGAAAAGATATTCATTTACAGAAGCTTTCTGGGCCTATTCTTATAGTGTTTTCTACACTTTCGGATTGTTTTGGATCGCGCCGTATTCTATCATTACAGCACATAAAAGAGGCTGGCTGACAAGAGGTTAAAATTCTGCAACTACTATTTATATTTAATCCTGAAAAACTCCTGTACCACTAAGCAGGAGTTTTTTTATGCATTGTTTAGAATGGAGATTAAATTTTCTCTAATTCCGGTTTTTAAATCAATAACTTCAAATCTTTTAGTCGAAGAAAAAGAACCTACATCACTATCGCTGTTAATTAAAATAGCACCCACAACAATAACATATTTGCAATTGTAACTTGTAGAAGCAATAAGATCCTGAATGCGTTTATCGATGGCTTCATAAATAACTTCTGTAGCTTCGTATAACGGAATTTCGGCACTTAAAATTTTCTCTTTTTGATTGTAAAGGATTTGTTCAATTATATTCATTTGATAATCCAGTTCCGTAATATTATTGGGCTGAATAACATTGTGGATTAATTTATTCAAAGCACCCATTGCAGCACCGCAGCAAAGCGAATTGTTATTTTGTCCATGACGATTTATTTCTCCAATTTTGCCTTCTTTAGAAATGCCAATATGAGGACCATAGTAAATAAAAACAGCGCCATCATCCGGAACATGACTGGCAAATGCTGCCATGCCGCTTAATCCCGTAAACGGAAAACCATCTAAGCCGCCCATTTTAAAAGGTCCTAAAAACTCAAGAGCTCTTGCCGGATATTGAATGCTGTTTACATCATCGCTGCAAATGCTGTCGGCCAGTATAATCTGCGAAGGTTCTAAGTCTAATTTATCTTCTACATAATCAATAATTTTATTGATATAGTCAATGGTAGTTAAAGCATTAGGATAGAGTTTTCGTATAAGCTCTAGTTTTTCTCTTTTTTTCATTTATTAAAATTTAAAAAACGTAAAAGGGGGTGTTTTAAAGTAAAATTAGTTTTTTTCATTATACCTCTTTTCTTAAATATGATTTTTTATAAAAACTTCATTTTGCAAAGATGATTAAAAATATAAACTATAATTTAAAAATACAGAAAAGGAGTACAGAAAGCGTGATTTGTGAAAACAAATAAATAGACTTCTTCTTTAATTTTGTTTCTGGTTTTAAAAGAGAAACCATCTAAAGAATGAAACGTTTAATATACATCGTAACTTGTTTCTTAACATTGGTACTTTTTGCAAATGCAGAAAGCAAGTCTGCGATTTCTATTAAAAGCGTACAGCATCAGTTTCTAAATCAAAATGTATCAGGATCTAAAAATTACATTGCAGCAGATTTTGTTGATTTAAGTGATGACTTATTTTCTGAAGATATAGACGAAAGCGATCATGGTAAAAATGGTGTAGACTATTTTGCCGTTCTAAACTTTATCGATACCGCTTCATTTCTTTTTAATAACCCATCTTATAAAGCTGCAACATGTGCAAATGGTTCTCGTCATACAGCACATACGCAGGATATTCCTCTTTACATCTTATTTCATTCCATGATTATTCCTTCGTGAATTAAATCTGGAATTTACCTATTTACTTCTTAAGGAATTTTTCAATTCAGACGAGATAGCTGTCTTGTTATTGAATCCCTTTAAATCTTATAGTCCATTATTTTTTCAGCATACAATACATGTTGAGGGTGGATTTCTATTCTAAAAATTGTTGAACATTTTAAACTTAAACACTATGCATCTTACACCAAGAGAAAGTGAAAAATTGCTATTGCATCTCGCAGGAGAATTAGCAGCCAAAAGAAAAGCACGCGGACTAAAACTTAATTATCCTGAAACTATTGCTTACATAAGCAGCCATTTGCTGGAAGCAGCACGTGACGGAAAATCAGTAGCAGAACTAATGAATTATGGCGCATCGCTGCTTACCAGAGAAGACGTTATGGAAGGAATTGCAGAGATGATACACGATGTTCAAATTGAAGCAACATTTCCTGACGGTACTAAATTAGTTACGGTTCACAGTCCAATTCGTTAAACCTAAAAGTATTAATTATGATTCCCGGAGAATATTTTATCAGTAAAGGAGACATTGAATGTAATGTTGACCGTAAAACAGTAAAAGTAAAAGTAACCAATACGGCAGACCGACCAGTACAAGTGGGATCTCACTGCCATTTTTTTGAAATCAACCGCATGATGAGTTTCGATCGCACCAAAGCTTTCGGGATGAGGCTTAACATTGCTGCAGGAACAGCGGTTCGTTTTGAACCGGGCGAAGAAAAAGAGGTAGAGCTGGTTGCGTTTAGCGGCGCAAGACGTGCCTTTGGTATCAATAATTTAGTAAATGGAGATACTACGCTCGAAATTAACAAACAACACAGTTTGGCAAAACTGAAATCAGAAAACTTTAAAAACAAATAATCATGAGCCTGAAAATAAATAAGCTGAAATATGCCAGCATGTATGGCCCTACAACAGGAGATAAAGTTAGACTAGCCGATACAGATGTAATTATTGAGATAGAAAAAGATTTTACCGTTTATGGTGATGAAAATAAATTTGGGGGCGGTAAAACCATTCGTGATGGTATGGCGCAATCGAGCACTGCTACCAGAGATCAAGGTGTTTTAGATTTGGTTATTACCAATGTTACCATTATTGATCACTGGGGAATTGTAAAAGCTGATATTGGGATAAAAGACGGAAAAATCGTTGGTATTGGTAAAGCAGGAAATCCTGATACAATGGATGGAGTAGATCCAAACATGATTATTGGAGCAAGTACCGAAGCTCACGGAGGCGAAAACCTGATTGCAACTGCCGGAGGAATCGATACACATATTCACTTTATCAGTCCGCAGCAAATTGAAACGGCTTTGTACAGTGGTGTAACTACCATGATTGGTGGTGGAACAGGTCCTGCCGATGGTACAAACGCAACGACAATTACTCCCGGAAAATGGTATATGGAAAAAATGCTGCAAGCCGCAGAAGCATTTCCTATGAACCTTGGATTTTTTGGTAAAGGAAACTGTTCTACAGAAGCTCCTTTAGACGAGCAGATCGAAGCAGGAGCTTTAGGATTAAAAATCCACGAAGACTGGGGAGCGTCTCCGGCTGTAATTGATGCTGCTTTAAAAGTAGCTGATAAATATGATGTTCAGGTAGCAATTCACACCGATACACTTAACGAAGCAGGTTTCCTTGAAGATACGATGAATGCGATTAACGGTCGTGTAATTCATACTTTCCATACAGAAGGAGCAGGTGGAGGTCACGCTCCGGATATTATCAAAGCGGCAATGTATCCAAACGTATTGCCGGCATCTACAAATCCTACTCGTCCTTACACGGTTAATACAATCGATGAGCATTTAGATATGTTGATGGTTTGTCATCACTTGAGTAAAAATATTCCTGAAGACGTTTCATTTGCAGATTCTCGTATTCGTCCGGAAACAATTGCTGCCGAAGATATTCTGCATGATATGGGTGTATTCAGCATCATGAGTTCAGATTCTCAGGCAATGGGACGTGTGGGCGAAGTAATTACCCGTACTTGGCAGACTGCCGATAAAATGAGAAAACAACGCGGCGATTTAGCAGAAGATGAAGGAAGTGGAAATGATAATTTCCGTGCAAAACGTTATGTGGCTAAATATACCATCAATCCAGCAATTGCACATGGTATTTCTCAATATGTAGGATCTATTGAACCTGGAAAAATGGCCGATCTTGTTTTATGGAAACCAATGCTTTTTGGTACAAAACCAGAAATCATTATTAAAGGCGGAATGATAATCGCTGCCCGTATGGGAGATCCAAATGCTTCAATACCTACACCACAGCCGGTTCTTTATCGCAATATGTTTGGTGCTTTTGGTAAAGCATTATCTAAAACATGTGCAACGTTTGTTTCTCAGGCTTCTTTAAAAAACAATATTGTAGAAGAATATGGTTTAGAGAAAATGATTCTGCCTGTCGTAGGATGTAGAAACATTTCGAAAAAACATCTGATTCATAATGATAAAACACCAGAGATTACAGTAAATCCGGAAAATTATGAAGTACGTGTAGATGGTGTAAAAATCATTTGTGAACCGGCAACAGAACTGCCAATGGCACAACGTTATTTTTTATTCTAAAAGAGAAAGAAGTTCTTAAACTATAAATCAATAGAAACCGCTGCAGGTTTTTCCTGCAGCAGTTTCTTAAGTAAAAAAGATATGATTATAAATGAGACAGCGGGAAGTATTAAACAGTTTGATACGGCAAACCGCACCATCGACTTTCTTGAAATAGAATGGTATGAAGCAACAAAACGCATTCAGCGAAAAAAAACGAAAAGCGGACAAGAGATTGCCATTAAGTTTTTAAAAGAAGGACAGCGCTTAAAACAAGACGATGTTTTATATGCAGATGATCATAAACTAATTGTAGTAGATATTATCCCTTGTGATGCAATTGTGGTAAAACCAAATTCACTGCTGGAAATGGGAAGTGTATGTTATGAAATAGGAAACAAACATCTGCCTATGTTTATCCAGGATGATGAGGTATTGCTGCCTTTTGAAGAACCAATTTTTAAATGGCTTTCGGCAAGCGGTTACAGTACGGAGAAAATCTTTACTCGTTTAACCAATATCGTAAACTCAACAGTGCAGCCGCACGGACATTCAGAAAGCAGCTCGCTTTTCTTTAAAATTATGAATATCGCCAAGTAATGTTGAGATACTTAAAACACAAAGTAAGATGAAAAATTTTATAGGCAGTCTGCTCCATCTCAGTGATCCTACTTTGCCAATTGGCGGTTACAGCCACTCAAACGGATTAGAAACGTATGTACAGCAAAAGCTGGTAAAAGATCCCGAAACAACAGCCTTGTTTGTGCGAAATATGCTGAAAAATAATCTGCAGTACAACGATGCCGCTTTTGTGAGACTGGCATACGAAGCAGCGCTGAATAATAATATTGATTTGTTGCGAAAGCTGGATGACGAATGCGGTGCCTTAAAAACAGCTCGTGAAATCAGACAAGCCAGTCAAAAATTAGGTCTTAGACTCATCAAGATATTTAAACGCCAAATCGCAACAGACCTTATTAATGAATACGAAAAAGCAATTGTAGAAAAAAGATCCGAAGGACATTATTGTATTGTGTACGGCGTATATGCGGCATTATTGGATATTCCGCTTGAAGAAGCACTTTATGCCTTCTTGTACAACGCAGCAGTCGGGATGGTTACAAATGCTGTAAAACTCGTTCCGCTTGGACAGCTCGACGGACAGGACGTTTTGCACGATATGCAAAAAGTAATTAATACCGTTACCGAAAATGTAATGCAGCTCGACCGAAATCTTGTAGGCTTATGCAACATTGGGCTGGATGTAAAATGCATGCAGCACGAACAATTGTACTCACGCTTGTACATGTCTTAAAAAGAAAAATTAAAAATAATCAGCGATACAGTTATTGTATCCTATAAAAATAAAACAAAATGAAAGAAAGAAAATATATTAAAATAGGAATTGCCGGTCCGGTAGGATCAGGAAAAACTGCATTAATCGAGCGTTTGTCTCGCAGACTAATGAACGAATACAGCATTGGCGTAATTACCAATGATATTTATACAAAAGAAGATGCCGAATTCCTGACTAAAAACAGTATGCTTCCTAAAGAACGCATTATTGGTGTTGAAACTGGCGGATGCCCTCATACTGCCATTCGTGAAGATGCGAGTATGAATTTGGAAGCGGTAGAAGAAATGGCTTCTCGTTTTCCTGATATTGAATTGATTTTAATTGAAAGCGGCGGAGACAACTTGTCGGCTACTTTCAGCCCTGACTTAGCAGACGTTAGCATTTTTGTTATTGATGTTGCCGAAGGAGATAAAATTCCTCGTAAAGGCGGCCCTGGTATTACCAGATCTGATTTGCTTGTTATTAATAAAATAGATCTTGCTCCTTATGTAAATGCAGATCTTGGAGTTATGGAACGTGATGCGCGAAAAATGCGTAACGGACAACCTTTTGTATTCACCAATTTGATGAGCCTTCAGGGACTTGATATTGTGATTGGCTGGATTAAAAAATATGCTTTACTCGAAAATACCGAAGAACCGCAATTGGTTCGATAAATGGTGGTATTAACACTCAACTATTTCAAATGATCAATAGATTAAATATTGTCAGTGGATTTAAAGACGAACGTTCTTATTTAAAAGATGCCTTCTTTACAAGACCTTTCCGAATAGCTAATATTAGCGAAGATAGGTCAGATCCGTCACTTTATCTTATGGTAATGAGTTCCTCTCCCGGAATACTCGATAACGACCATTATGATATCAACATCGTATTGGAACCAAAAAGCCGTTTGCTGCTCGAATCGCAATCCTATCAGCGTTTGTTTAATATGCAGGATGGTGCGCAGCAACAAATGAAGGTTACGTTGCAGGAGAATAGTACATTCAGTTATGTACAGCACCCGATAGTACCGCATGAAAGGTCAATTTTTAAAGCGCATAACGTAGTTAATCTAGAAGGGAATTGTAATCTTACATTGGGAGAAATCATTACCTGCGGCAGAAAACACTCGGGAGAAGTATTTCTTTTTTCAAAGTTTCAAAACCTGACGGAAGTATTTCATAACGGAAAATTGATCTTAAAAGATAACATACTGTTAGAACCTTTATTGGCAGATGTTGAAACCTTGGGACAAATGGAAGGTTATACGCATCAAGGAGCATTAATTCATATCAATACCGGAAACTGTGATTTAGAATCTCTTATTACCGCAACTTACTCAGATTTAGAAATCGAAGAAAATGTAATTTTTGGAGTATCGCAGCCTTTTGTAAATGCCATGATAGTACGTATTCTGGGGAATGGCGGCGAACAATTGTATAACGCCTTTAGGAAGATACAAAGTAGAATCTGGCAGATGGAAAATCAAACAAATATTGAAAATCAGGAAATAGAGCCTGCTGAAAATTACATCTAATGGATACAACATTAACTACGCTGGTATTATCAGCAATTACAATAAGCTGTCTGCATACCGCTTCTGGACCAGATCATTATTTACCGTTTATTGTATTATCAAGATCAAGAAAATGGTCTACTGCAAAAACAGTCTGGTTGACTATAGTTTGCGGTCTGGGACATATTTTAAGTTCAGTTATACTCGGATTAATTGGCGTTTTAGTCGGCTGGCAGTTGTCTAAATTGTCGATGTTTCAGGATGTAAGAGGAAATGTTTCAGGCTGGTGTCTGCTTGTATTTGGACTTCTCTATTTTATATGGGGAGTACGAAGTGCTTATTTAAATAAACCTCACAAGCATTTTGAAGTTTACAACGACGAAGATATTTATGTTTATGAGCATCGCCACGGACAAGCAGTTGCCCCAAAAGACCGAATCAAAATTACACCCTGGATTTTGTTTGTCATTTTTGTAATGGGACCAAGTGAACCTTTGGTACCGCTGTTATTTTATTCCGGCATACGACGATCATCCTTAGAAGTAATCATTTTAATTACGGTTTTTGCAGTCTTTACAGTCCTTACCATGCTTGTCATGGTTCTGATTGGCTGCTATGGTTATTCATTTTTTAAAACAGACAAACTAGAACGCTATGTACATGCCATTGGAGGCGGAGTAGTTATGATATGCGGTATTGGCATGGTGTTTCTAGGTTGGTAAAATTCAATTTTTATGGAATCAAAAATTAGTCTTCATATTAAAACAATTTTGACCAGCATTGGTCAAATTATGCTGCAAGAAAATCCATGGACAGGATTGTTATTTCTGGCAGGTATATTTTATGGTTCGTTTACAATGGGTATAGCAGTAATCTTATCGGCATCGATTGGGTTAGGTACCGCAATACTATTAAAATTTGATAAAAAAGAAACGACTCAGGGACTTTATGGATTTAGTGCTTCGCTGGTGGGAGTTGCCTTAACTTTCTTTTTTAAACCAGAATTGGTAATATGGATTGCTGTTATCATAGGATCTGTAATCGCCACTATTTTGCAGCACATTTTTATAAGCCGAAAAATACCGGCATTTACGCTGCCATTTATTCTCGTTACCTGGATCTGCCTATATGTTTTTCATAACCTGTACGTAGTAGGAGGTCCGGTAATGGGAGCAGAACCAGATACCGATTTAAATGAACTTGCAACGGTTGCACATGGTTTTGGAGAAGTTATTTTTCAAGGCAGCATTCTTACCGGAGTTATCTTTATTCTGGCCGTTTTTATCAACAATCCTGTTGCTGCTTTGTACGCAATAGCTTCTGGAGTATTAAGTGCTTATATATCGCTTCAGTTTTCGGAACCTCAAGCAGATATACACATGGGCTTGTTCAGTTTTAACGCCGTACTTTGTGCTATAACTTTTTCTGGGACTCGTGTTAAAGATGGTGTCTATGTACTTTTTTCAATTATTGTCTCAACCATTATAGACATTTTTATGGTAAAAATGGGCTGGCCACCGCTTACTTTTCCTTTTGTTGCTTCCAGCTGGATTACTATCCTTGTTAAAAAGACTGTTCCAAAACAGTTTCAATAAAAATATCCGCCTTATTAAATAATTAAATTAAGATGAAAAAATACGCACTATTAAGCGCATTACTTTTTGTAGTGTGCAGCTCGACCTATGCCCAGATTTCTTTTGAATCTAAAGCACAAACATCAGATAAACCGCTTTATGAAATGGAATTTTCGCCTCGCCTTAAATTAAATGGCTACGTTAATTTGGGAGGAAATGATGTTAAGTCATCACAATCGTTTAACCTAAATTCTGCAGATCCTTACAACAAACTAACAGATAAAAATGCAGATGCCAATATGTACCAAACCCAGCTGGCATGGAAAACTACTTATAACGGTTTCGAAAACGGACCATTAGTTACTTATGTAGAAGCCCAATGGTGGGGAGGCCCGGGAGCAGGAGGAAACCTGCAATTGAGAGTTGCTTATCTGGATTACAACCATTGGCATGTGGGGCAGGACTGGAGTTTCTTTGGAGCCGGAGTTTCAAGCTGGTACAATACTTTAGACTGGGAAGGACCAAACTCAGGTTCATGGGCAAGACATGTACAGGTTAAGTATTACAATAATTTCGGGAAAGATAAATTATGGAAGTTTGAAGCTGGAGCAGAAACTACAGCTCAGTACCTGAAGATAGCCGGAGGAAGTACGCCGGGACAATTCTCTGTAGATCCTATAGCGGCATTTACCAAATATTCGCAAGATGGAAGTTTTGTTCGCCTGGCATTTATGGGACGTCCTATTCGTTATGCTAAAGAAGATAATTCGAATGCACTTGAAATGGGCTGGGGAATTAATGCAAACCTAAAAAGAAAGCTGAATGATAAAAGTTACTTCCTGGCGCAAGGACTTGCAGGTTCTGGTATTGCAGGTTCTTACACTTTATCAGGAGCTTTATTTGGCGGTGGCGGCGCAGCTAATATGTATGATGGAATTTATGATCAAAACGGTAATTTTAAAACCGTTCCTGTTTATGGAGGTTCTGCCGGAATTGAATACTTTTTTGGAGTCAAAAAGAACCTGCACTCTAATCTAGTATTAGGATATACGAATATGAGTTACAATGCATCACCATTTTCATTAGTACAAAGCAAAGTGATTAATGACAATACAGCAGGAGATTTTGTAACAAAAAGCAATGACAAAAACACTCATACCGCTTTAACTTATGGATCTGTTAATATGATGTACGATGTTACCAAAATTGTAACAATGGGAGTGGAGTATAATTTGGGAGCTAAGCAAATTATAAATTCAACTACAGAAAGTTCTATGGTAAATCGTGTTGCTTTAGGATTAAAAGTAGGATTCTAAAAGAATGATTTAAATAAGTAATTGTTAAAAAAAACAATTACTTATTTAATATCTCCAAACGAAAAGCAGACGGCGATTTGTTTGTCACTTTTTTAAAGACTCTCGAAAAATGAGAAATCGAATGAAAATTAAGTTCGTAGGCAACATCGGCAATTTCGCGTCCCAGATCGCGAAGTAATATCTGACTGTGCTGCACGCAAATTTCATTGATCCATTGTTTAGGAGGTTTTCCTGTTGCTTTCTTGATACATTTGTTGAGGTACGTTTCGGATATATTTAATTCCTGCGCATAAAAGAAAACATTTTTATGCTCTTTATGTTCCTGCTGTAATTTTTCTCTAAATCGATACGTAATATCCAGTTCGCGTACCATAGGCGAAGGTTTGTGAGTTGTGTGTTTAATTATTTTCAGCATTATGGCACGGAAAAAAGTAATGCAGATATCATCTTGAATTTGTTCTGTCTGTAATTCTTCTTCCAGTAACTCAAATGTTTTGATTAAAAAAGTATAGGCACTTTCGTGAAGCAAGATAACAGGATCTGAAGCAAAAAATATACTGTCTTGTCTGCTTAAAGCAATAGATGGGATAATATCATTTTCGTAAATCAGATAAAAGCCTTTTACATCTTCAGATAATTCAAGGGTCCTCGTAATACTGCCTTGTTTGATATTTAGAATCTGTCCGGAAGTTATCAGGTAATTTTCGGTTTCCAATTGCTGTTTGAGATAACCATCCGTAACAAATAACATAAAATTAAAAGAGGTTCTGTAAGGCGCTACAGGAATTACGATTTCTTTTAAATAATGTTCTATGCGGTACAATTGCAATTGCGATTTATTGTGCAATATATGCTGGTCTACATCTGGTAAAAACTGCGATTTGTACTCGTAAGTACTAAGAATTTGAATAGGTTTTTCCATCGATTGGAGGCTGTAATCTTTATATTTATATTACAAAAGCGACGGTAAAGTTACTTCAAAAAACAAATCGTAAAACACGCTCCTGCAACACTATAAAGTATAATCCTTAATTTTAAAGGATTTACGCCGTAAGATTAAACTTAGCCTGATATAAAAAAAACTTTTGGTGGATAATTTGCCCTTAATTAGAATCAAATTTGGCATTTTTAGGCTGTTCAATTTCTTAAAATAGGGGGAAAGTTATCGGAAATCTTTCCCCTCAATTTAAGAAGGATGAACATATAAATTAATGTTTATTAAACAGGAATGTTTTGATTGCTTTGCTTTCGCCAAAGAAAAACAGAAAAAGCATTTACAAAAGCCAGAATCCATAAAACAGGGCTGGAAAAAAAGCTTTCATAACTTCTTCCGTTTGGAATTTCTACAAAAGGAACAGTAATAAAAACATCCAGAAACAAAGCCGTAAGCGACATTATGATGCCCAGCTGCAGACCGCTCATTTTATACTTTTTCCAATAATAAAACTTCGCAGCACCAATGGCGAAAAACACTATCCAAATGGTGACCATAAAAGATTGCCAGAAAAAGGAATCTTTTACAAATAGAATTTGTTCCAATAAATAAAAAGACAAATTCACGGCAATCCAGACCAAAATACCCGAAAAGACGGCTCTTAGATATTTCATGATCTTAGCTTTCGGGATTCCAAATTCCGGTTTTGGCCGTTTCTTCCGCGTAAGCGCTAAAATCTTTTGGCTTTCTTCCCAGTACTTTTTCAATGTCTGAAGTTAAGGTTGAATTTCTTCCGTCTAAAACCTGTTCAAAAAGATAATTAACCAGCCAGATATGATCGTCAGGAACCTGATATTCTTTGAGCATCTGAGTATATTCTTCTAAACTCAAACCCTGAAAAGCAATGTTTTTACCGCTGGCATTGGCAATTTCATTTACAGCATCTTTAAAAGTAAGCAATCTTGGTCCGGTCAGTTCGTATGTTTTTCCATTATGATTTTCGTCAAGAAGTGCAGCTGTTACAACATCGGCAATATCATCGGCATCTGTAAAAGGTTCAAGCGCTTCGGCTCTTGGCAGTGCCACAACCCCATAAAGAATTGGATCTAAGAAAAAGCTTTCGCTGAAATTTTGATTGAACCAGCTCGCGCGGATAATCGTCCAGTTTTTGGCATTTTTCTTTACAATTTCTTCGCATACCTGAGCTTCTTTTTCGCCTCTTCCGGAAAGCAAAACTATTTTTTGCACGCCGGATTCTGTGGCAAGTTTCGTGAAATTTTCTATTGCTTCTGCAGCAAAAGGAACGGCCAAATCAGGTTGAAAAGTAATATAAACGGTATGAATATCTTTTACAACATTTTGCCAGGTTTCAGGATTTTCCCAATCAAAGGGAATTTTTTCGTTTCTGGAACCCAAACGAATTTCTACTTCAGGATTATTTTCTAATCTTGCGGCAACTCTGCGTCCTGTTTTTCCATTGGAACCCAGAACTAAAATTTTCTTTTTCATATCAATAGTTTTTTAGTTGATTACTGATACAAAGTTGCTTCGATTAAAAGGAAATCATTTGTTGTAAAAGAATTATGATTTGTTTGAAAAGAATTGTTGTTTTACATCATTCGGGCGCATTCCGAATTTTTTGTTGAATGCATTCGAAAACGAACTCAAACTTTCATAACCCACTTCCCAAGCCGATTCCTGTACTGTTTTTTCGCTTTCGCGGAGTAACTCATACGCTTTGTTTAATCGTTCTTCCTGAACATATTTAAAAACCGGAATCCCGAAAAGCTCTTTAAAATTCTTCTTTAATTTATTGCTGTTCAGTCCCACCATTTGCGATAATTGCGTTATCGATGGCGGTGTAGAATAGTGGGTAGTAACAATTTCTTTGGCCTGAAAAAGTTTGTTTTTGTCAATTTCTGACATATCCGATTTTTTTTCAGAAGCTAAAAGTGCATAGAAATGAGCCAAAAGTTCATTGACCTGACTTTTTAAAAATAACAAACGCGTATTTCCGGTATACGATGTATTAAATATTTTCTGAACCGCCAGTTGCATTTCGAGCGTCATATAAAATGACGGACCTTTTACAAAATGCTCTTTAGGGTTTAATAACTGCGGTAAATGATTTTCGAAAATCTCTTTTTCGGCATCCGGAAGCGAATTCAGATTTTTTAATTTGGTGAAAATACTAATGGACTGCAGCGGTTTATCGGGTTCTATTTTATGCGAGAATTCGACTTTTTGGTTTCCAAAAAAACAAATCGCCAAACCCGTTGTATTTACTAAATATTTAGTCTGCTTATTGTGCTTAATTTCTAACTCGACATTACCAGAACCATAAAAAGCAAAACCCAGCGCATCACCGTCGATTTCGCATTTTTGAACTATTGTTTTTGTGGTATTCGAGTGCTCGATTAAAACAATACAATCGTGTAATTCCAGAATATCTGTTGTCATAACTGTGGATTGAGGTTAAAACAAAAAGCCTGAAAAGTTACTATTTATTTTTTAATCCGTAAAAATGAAAACAAATCTTATTAAATATAAGGACTGAAAATCAGAGTTTTTGGGCGTTTAAAGAAATTAGCTACACAAAAAGGGAGTTTAAAAAATAAAGTTGAAATTTTTAGCGTAAATCAACAATTACGGCCTTTTTGAAAATCGGTTATTATCACTGTAAAGAATTAAAAATTATTGAATTTAGGAACTTTATTTTTACGTTAATTTTAAATAGCTGCAAAATTAGTAGAGTTTAGCTTACAATTTTAAAAATGGAGCAAAAGTTCTTGGTTCAGACCAAATTAAATATTTTGAAATATTTTATTATGTTTGCGAAATATACCTATTTCAAAACCCGCGACAATTGTCAAATCCAGACTTCAATTACGATCAAGTTTTAATCGAGCGCCTTCGTGGCGGCGATGAATCGGCGTTGACAGAATTGTACAATAAGTTTTGGCAGTCTTTATTTATGTCTTCTTATAATGTTTTGAAAGATAAAGAATTATGTGAAGATATTATTCAGGATATTTTCATGAATATCTGGAACAACCGCGAAAAACTCGAAATCCATATTTCGCTAAAAGGCTATATGTATGCCTGCGCGAGATATCAGGTTTTTAATCAGTTTAAAAAAAATAAAGACAAAATTCATGTCGAATTTTTTGATGATTTAGACAAGCGTTTTCAGCATTCTACCCCAGAAACCCAATTGATGCACGACGAACTGGTGCAGCAAATAAACTCCATTGTAGAAAGTCTTCCTTTAAAATGCCAGCTGGTTTATAAATTAAGCCGCGAAGAACAATTGAGTCATAAAGAAATTGCAGAACGTTTGGACATTTCTACCAAAACAGTCGAAAACCACATTACAAAAGCACTTCAGGTTATTCGTTTATCGATGGGAAGCAGCGCAAGTATGGCAATGGTTTTATGGCTTTCACGAAATCTAATCAAATAGGTATGCTGGTTTTTCAATTAGAAATAGATTTATAAATGCAAAGCTGTTTCTGTTGATATTACTATACGATTTTTCTTGTTTTTTAGCTGTTTTCTCAAATTTTTTAATAAAAATAAAAAAAAATGATATCTCGACTAGGGGGTACCTATCATTTTGCATACTTACTACTTAGACTCTCGAATTAATACAAAATAAAATGAAAAAAGAAGAATTTTTGGTGTTACTAAACAGATATCTTTCTGGTGAAACCAATCTGGAGGAGAATGAAAAATTATTGAATTATTACGAAAGTTTTCAAACCCAGACAGAATGGGATAATACACTGGGCGCAAAAGAAGAATTACAGCATAAAATGCTCAGCAGAATTCAAAACACTTTAAAAGCAGAAGAAATAAAAGTGATACCGCTTAGACCATTTTATTCGAGAACAAGTTTTAGAGTTGCCATAGCCGCAGCTGTTGCGATGCTCATTTCGATTACGTTATTATTCAATACAAAAGATAACAGTAAAAATATTCCTGTTGCCGTAACTAAAAATATTTTAATAGGAAGCGATAAAGCCACGCTTACGCTGGAAGACGGATCTGTAATTGCACTGGAAAAAGGTAAAGATTATCAAACCGGAAATGTTTCGAGCAACGGAGAAAAACTGGTTTATAATGCCGGAAATAAATTGAAAGCAATTGCGAATAACTTTTTGACAATTCCGCGCGGCGGACAGTTTTTTGTTCAACTAGCAGACAGCACAAAAGTCTGGCTGAACTCAGAATCGCAATTAAAATACCCGGTTGCTTTTGTAGATGGTGAAACCCGACAAGTAGAATTGGTTTATGGTGAAGCTTATTTTGAAGTATCGCCAAGCACCAAACATAAAGGGTCGAAATTTAAGGTAAAAACCCAAATGCAGAATGTTGAGGTTATAGGTACCGAATTTAATATTAAAGCATACAAAGACGAAACGGCAATTTATACCACATTGGTAAAAGGAAAAGTAGCGATCGAAAATGCAAAAGAAAAAGAGTTCTTAGAACCAAACGAACAGTCCAGAATTAGCAGTAACAGCAGCGAAATTGCGATTTCTAAGGTAGATGTTTACAACGAAATTTCATGGAGAAAAGGACTTTTTGTTTTCAAAGGAATGCCTTTAAAAGATATTGCAAAAGTATTGTCAAGATGGTATGATGCAGATATTGTTTTTGCCGATCCGGCTTTAGGAAATGTAAAATTTAATGGGGTTTTAAATAAAAACCAAAAACTAGAAGACATATTAACAACCATCAAGAACATCAATTTCATTAATGCCTATGAGATAAAAGACCACAAAGTAATTATTAAATAAAAAGAAAAGGGATTAAAGTTTAGACTTCCGACGGTACCAGACTTTATCCCTTTCTATAGTATTAATCAATTAATCCATTTAACAACCGACCAACCAATTAACATGTAAATTTATGAAATTTAAATTAACCGACGTTCTTTTCTATTTTAGAAAAAGACTAATTATTAACATTATGAGAACTTTTATTTTCTTGTTTTGCACTGCTATTTTTGGTTTTACGCCCGCAAATCTTTTTTCTCAGAATGTAAAAGTTGTAATTCCTGCTGATAAAACAGTAACTGTTGATGAAGTTTTTGATATCATCAAACAACAAACCAATTACACGTTTATTTATCAGGAAGATTTATTTAAAAAATTACCCAAAGTACATCTAAAAAAAGGAAAAATCAGAGTAAACGATTTATTAGAAGCCAGTTTTCCCAGCAAAGATTTTAACTTTAGTTTGAACGGAAATACCATTTTGGTAAAAGAAATTCCAGCAGAGAAAGTGGTCGTATTTCAATCAAAAATGATCGAAATTAAAGGAACTGTTACCAATAATAAAAAAGAACCTATTCCGGGAGTTAATGTAAAAGTTAAAGGAACAAATGCCGCAGCACAAACTGATTTTGATGGAAAATATACTATTACAGCACCTTACGACGGTATTTTACTGTTTATATATATTGGCCACAGAGCCGAAATCGTAGCGGTAAATAATAAAAAAGTAATTAACGTTACGCTTGCCGAAGAAACAAAACAACTGGAAGGCGTTGTAATAAATACCGGAGTAACAGTACGTAAAAAAGAATTAATTACTGGTGCCGTAACCACTTTTAAAGGAGAGGAATTAAGACAAATCTCTACTCAAAATGCGGTTCAGGCATTAAAATCTTTAGATCCGTCATTTATAGTTTTAAATAATAATTTGATGGGTTCTAACCCAAATGTACTGCCTACAATTGAGGTAAGGGGGCAGACGAGTTTAACTGCCAATCAGGTAGACAGCCAGTTTAGAGACGATCCTAATCAGCCGTTGTTTATTTTGGATGGATTTCCAACTACTTTACAACAGGTTGTCGATTTAGATATTAACAGAATCGCCAGTATCACTTTATTAAAAGATGCCGCTTCAACCGCTTTGTATGGTTCACGTTCTGCCAATGGCGTTGTGGTTATCGAAACCAATAAACCAATTCCGGGAAAATTGCAGTTTTCTTATGTTTACAATTCTTCGTTTGAAGTTGCAGATTTAAGCGTTTACAACTTAATGAATTCAGAACAAAAACTCGAATTCGAAAGACTTTCAGGAGTTTATAACTATAACGGATATGTTCCGTACGAGTATTCTATAAAACAGGTTTATGACAACCGTTTAGCAGCAGTGCGACGCGGCGTAAATACGTATTGGTTAAACGAACCCATTCAAATGGGAATTACCTCTGGACATAGTTTGTCTTTTGGAGGAGGATCAGATGAGTTTAGATTTAATATCGCCGGAAACTACAAAAGCTTAACTGGAACAATGAAAGGTTCTGAACACAATACATGGGGATATAATGCTTCGCTGACTTACAGAAAAAACAAATTCAGCATTAATAATAGCTTTTTTGTTTCAGGAGGTGATAATCAGGAATCGCAATACGGTTCTTTTGCAACTTGGGCCAAAACAAGTCCGTATTATCCAAAATACAATGAATATGGCGAAATAACACGTTATTTAGACGGCTCATCATTGCCATTAACAAAAGATAAGATTCTTGTTAATCAGGCAGCTAATCCGCTTTACAATGTCTTTTTGCCAAGTTATGATAAATCAAACGATTTTAATTTTACCAATAACTTTGGTATAAATTACGATGTAAATGCTCATATTAAAACAACCGCAGGTTTATCTGTTTCCAGAAACAGCACAATAGGAACCGTATTTGTATCGCCGGATGATACTCGTTATATCACGAATATTGCAACAGAAAAAGGAAGTTATAACAAGAACGAAGCCATAACAAATAAATGGAATGCCAACCTGGGAGCGACTTATTCTAATGTTTTTGCCAGTGTACACTCTGTTAATTATACCATTAGGGCATCGGCTTTAGAAACAAGAAATAATTTTTACAATACCACTTTAAGAGGATTTCCTCTTGGAGTTCCCGGAAATCCAACATTTGCTTTTGGATATGAAGCAAATGGAAAACCTGTAGTTCGAACCCAATTAATTCGAAGCGTTGATTTAACCAACCAAATCAACTATGCTTACGACCGTAGATTTTTGTTCGATTTTACCCAGACCATATCGGGCGCAACCAATTTTGGAACCAACAAAAAATATTCTCCTTATTGGGGTGCTGGTATCGGCTGGAATTTAAATAACGAATTCAAAATGAACGAAGATATTGTGAACATTTTTAAACTGCGTGCCAATATCGGTCAAACCGGAAACCAGAATCTGGTTGGTTATGCCTCTTATGATGTGTATTCTTATGACATTAATACGAATGTTTTTGGTCCTGGTTTAGCTATTTCTCAGGTAGCAAATCCAAATCTTGAAGCTCAAAAAACAAGAGACGTTTCTTTAGGATTAGATTTAGCTATGTTTCGCAATAGGTTAACCGTAACATTGGGTGCTTACCAGCGCAAGACCTCTCCTCAAATTGTCGCTATAGACCTGGCCGCTTCGACAGGAGTAAATGCTTATCCTTTAAATGTGGGATATCTTACTACTAAAGGAATCGAGTTCAAATTAAACTACAATTTTATCTATGATCTTAAAGATAATTTTGTCTGGGGTGTTGGCATAATGGGAGCCTCTGGCGACAATAAACTGGGTGGTTTCAACAATGCTTTATCATCATTAAATACAGCAGCTCAAAAAACAACCAGTTTAACGAGATATTATGACGGAGCCAGCAGCAACGATCTTTGGGCAGTGCCTTCTTTAGGGATTGATCCTGCAACCGGAAGAGAAATTTTCTTAAAGAAAAACGGCCAGTCTACTTTTACTTTAGATAAAAAAGATGAGGTTGTAATGGGAAATTCGAGAGAAACCGCAACAGGCGTTATTTCTACAAACCTGACTTACAAAGGCTTTAGTTTTGGATTATTTGTACGTTATAGTTTTGGTGCCGAAAGATTTAACAGCGCTTTATACAATAAGGTAGAAAACATTTCGAAGGATAATATCTTCGATAATCAGGATGCCAGAGCCTTTACAGACCGCTGGACAACTCCAGGACAGATGGCTCAATTTAAAGCAATTGGTTTAACCAATAATACACCAATCTCGTCTCGTTTTATTCAAAAAGACGACTATATCTCCGGAGAATCTATTCGTTTAGGATATAGAGTAACAGACAGAGCCTGGCTAAAGAAAACAGGATTAGTTGGTTTAGGATTTAATGTTCTGGCAAACGAATTTTTTCGTGTGGCTACGATTAAAGCAGAACGTGGTATCGAATATCCTTTTTCGAGAATCTATTCACTTAGTTTAAACGCTTCATTTTAATAATTATGAAAAAGTATTTATATAAAATTACATTTCTTTTTCTTGTGTCTCTTACAACCATAAGCTGCAGCGATTTTTTGGATGTAGTACCGCAAGACCAAATTTTAGAAGAACAGACTTATAGTTCTGAAAAAGGAGTGCAAAATGTGCATAACGGACTTTATCTTCAATTGGCTAATAATAATCTTTATGGCAAACAATTAACGATGGATGCGGTTGAGATCTTAGCCCAGCAATACAACATGATTTCTACTCATAAAAAAGGCACCATAGCAGCTTATGCGTATGCCGAGGCAACACCAAAAAAAGTATTTTTAGATATTTGGGAAACGGCCTTTACCACTATTTTATCCGTTAATAAATTTATAGAAAGTATAGAAGAACATTCCGGAGTTGTCTCTCAGGAAAAAGAAGATTTATTAAAAGGTGAAGCCATTGCCATTCGTGCCATGCTGCATTTTGATATGCTTCGTCTTTACGGGCCTATTTATAAAGCAGCGCCTAAAAATCCCGGAATACCGTATTACGATCAATTTGTAACAACAAATAATCCAATTTTGCCTGCTGATGAAGTAATTACAAAAATACTTGCTGATCTTGATTGGTCTTTAAAATTGTTAGCCTACGATCCAATTCTTACAATAGGAAAATACGGAACTACAAATGCCTTTGGTGGTAATCCGTATTATTATTATTATTCAAATAGAGTAAACAGAATGAATTATATAGCTGTAAAAGCTTTAAAGGCGCGTGTTCTTTTATATTCAGGAAACAAAATTGGTGCTTCTGCGGTTGCAAACGAAATAATTGCTTTTACAAAATCAAATTCATTTTTTCCGTGGACACCATTTTTAGAGGCAACAAATTCGGCAAATCCGGATCGTATTTTTTCATCAGAAAATTTCTTTGCCTTAAGCGACTATACTTTATATACCAAACAAAAAGATTTATTTGATTCGAGTCTGGGCGACGATGTTATTTATGCTCCTTTACTAACCCGTATCAATGCTGTTTTTGAATCTAACGATAATGATTACAGAAGCCTGCCAAGCTGGAAAATTCCAATCGTGGGAGGAAAAACACAAAAAACATTTTTTAAATATGAAGACGTACCGGAAAAGTCGATGTTATTCCGTTTTCAGATTCCGATGTTTAAATTATCAGAAATTTATCTTATCGCAGCCGAAAGTGCAGCCGTTCCGGCAGATGGAATTCCTTTTTTAAATACCCTGCGTTTTAATCGTGGTTTGACCAATTTGGCTCCTACGGCAAATTTAACAGCAGAAGTAACCAAAGAATACAAAAAAGAATTTATAGGCGAAGGGCAATTGTTTTACTATTACAAAAGAATTAATTCAGCCACCATTCCTAATGGCGCCGCCGCATCTGGAAACCTAACCATGACAGCGCTGCAATATGTAGTGCCAATGCCGGATTCTGAAATTAATTTTCAATAACCTAAAAAAACAGAGATGAAAAAGATATTGATTTTAAGTATAATCTTCTTATCCATTTTAGGACTTACATCATGCGATAAAGAAGAAATCGAAGCTTACCAGGATACAGACAACATTTATTTTTCTAATGCCATGTTTCCGCCTAATAATATAAGTGCGCCTTTAATAGACAGCACCGGATTTAGTTTTGGCTTAGACAATCCGGCCATAACAGGAAGAATTTTTAAAATTCCAATTAGAGTACAGGGAAGACTAAGCGATGTCGACAGAAAAGTAAAACTAACTATTGATCCTTCAAGTACAGCTGTTGAAGGAACTCATTTTTCTTTGCCGGAAAATATTGTAATGCATGCCGGAAAAGAAGTAGATACGATAGAGGTTACTGTTTTTAGAGCTCCGGACATGAAAAAGAATGCTTTTACCTTGGTTTTAAATCTCGAAGAAAATGAGTTTTTTACAACCAAAATGAAAACAAAAGTCATCAATATTTTAACACAAAAAACGATGAGTTTCATTCGTTATAAACTAACATTTGATGACAAATTAACACAGCCTGCAGGTTGGTATGTGCCGTATTTAGGTGTTTTTACAGCCAAAAAATTCTTTCTAATGTGCGACTTAATGAATTTAGATCCTGCAATGTTTGCTCAAAAACTGGGCGCACCGGGCTTATCTATTCCTGATGTTACCTATTATCAAAACTTTATGCAGCGCTACTTAGCCGATCAAAAAAAATCAGGAAATACAGTCTATGAAGATGACGGTACAGAAATGTCATTTCCTTAATCATTCATTTTAATATAAAAATTTAAAAAAATGTTTAAAAAGATACCAACAAAGTTTGCCCTGATACTATTACTAACATTAGTTTACAGTTGTGTCAGCGACGAAGGCAATTATAATTATACAGATATAAACGAGCTTCATGTAACAGGAATTGAAGAAAACTATACGATTTATACAGGAGAGTATTTTAAATTAAGCCCCGCTTTAAATCCTACTAAAGATGATGGAAGTGATCCAAACCGATATACGTTTGAATGGGTTGCGGTAAACAATACCAAAAACACCATTTCGACCACCAAAGATATCGATGGTTTAATAAAACTGCCTCCTGCAAAATATTTAGTATATTATTTTATCAAAGATTCCGTTACCGGAGTTACATGGCAGCAAAAACCTTTTACGCTTAATGTAGTTTCGGCAATTTACGAAGGATGGCTTGTTATTGGCGAAGCAAATGGAAAACCAAGATTAGATATGGTTTCTATTATTCCAGGTATTGCCGCGCCGCGTATTATAAATGACGTTTTAGATGCCGCCGGTTCGACTTTAAAATTAGGCGGAAAAGCGGTAGATGTTGAGTGTTTTGGATCAGCACTTGCTACTTCAACTGCTTACGGAATTTATGTAACTTCTACAGAAACAGGAACAGCCAGAATCGATCCGGATTCATTTGCTTGGACACAGTCGCAAAATATTGCGTACGAAACAGTTGGCGGAAGTTTTGATACAAACTTTGGGGTCGATTTTATGAAGTCGAATTCAGCCGGCGAAAATATAATTTACAGTAAAGGAAATATTTACTCTTATTATAAAGCTGGTCAGGTAAAATACGGCCTGCCTCAAAACATACTCGATACAGAAACAAAACCTTTTTATGCCGCACCTTTTATAGCAGAAAATCAAGGAGCATTTGGACCGCCGGTTTTTTACGACAGAGATTCACGACGTTTTGTGAGATATAATCTCTATAAAGGAAATTGTTCAATTATGCCTCCGCTTACAGGTTCTCCAACTGTTTTAGACTGGAACAACACCAACTGCGATTTAGTATATATGACAACTTCGTCGTTTAATAATTACGAGAATTTTGCGGTTTTAAAAAATGTAACCACCGGCAAGTTTTACCTGCTGCGATTTAATAAAGCGTTAACGCAGACGTATTACAAGGAAATCTTAAACGCACCAGATTTTGACAAAGCCGTAAAATTTGCTGTAAGCCCGGACTCCGGGTATTTATTCTATTCTGTTGGAGGAAAATTATACGAATACGATAACGGAACGCAGTCAGCAAAATTAATGCTCGATAAAGGAACAGAAGAAATTACATATCTGGATTTTAATTCAAGATCAAAAACCTTCGCTAAAAAGCTAATAGTAGGAAGTTACAACGGAACTGCCGGAACACTGGAACTGTTTACGGTACCTCCTGTAAATGGCGATTTAGTTTTAAATAATACCTATACAGGTTTATGTAAAATTGTTGATGTTGCTTATAGACCGAGATAACTAAAAAACTTTAAAATTTAAAAAAGCCGAATGAATATTAAACATTCATTCGGCTTATAAAAAAAATCACATTTTATGAAACTCATTTTTAAAACTGCAAGTGCATTTTTGCTGCTTGCCTGGACTTCTATTGCTTTAAATGCACAGACAGCATCTACGGATGAAAGCTGGGAACGGGTTAAAAAACAAGCTGCAAAAGAGCATAAGCTAATTTTTGTAGACCTTTATTTTACAGGCTGTATGCCTTGTGCACAAATGGATAAAGAAGTTTTCCCGGATCCTAAAGTGGCTTCGGTTTTAGCTTCAGACTTTGTCACTTTTAAATCAGATATTCTAAAAGAAGAAATGGGTAAAAAACTGTGCATGAAATATGGCGTAACCGGTTTCCCCACTTTTTTATTGCTGAATTCTGATGGAAAAATAATTGACATTTCGGGAGGTTTTCAAAATGCAGGTCAATTTACGGTCTTGCTTCAAAACGCAAAAGAAGCAGCCAAAAAAGGAAACTTCAAAAAATACAGCACACAAATTAACGAAAAAGACTATCCTGACTTTTATGTGCAAGCTTACATGAACGGTAAAAGAAATGTATCTTTTGAGGTGCTAGATGCTTATTTAAAATCTAAACCAGTAACAGACGAAATTCCTTTCGTAATCATTACAGGACTAAGAGTAGGCAAACAATACGACGATCTTTTTCTTGCCAGCAGTAAACAATTGGCCAAAGATTACGGAAAAGCAAGCGTTTCAAATCACATATTTTCCATTTTACAGCATAAGAGAAAAGAGTTTGAAAAAGCGAACGATTTAGCTTCTTTCAAAAAACTATTAGACAATTCAAAAGAGTTCTATACACCAGAAGAATGGACGAAATACGAAGATATTTTGTTAAAAGATTTTGGAGTAGAAAAAGTGGTAGTTAAACCCAATACAGCACAAAAATAAGCAATATGAAAAAAGTATTGATGCTGTCGATGCTGTTTATCGGCTTGGGAATAAAGGCTCAAAAAAGCACTATTCCCGAAGTATTAAAAACATTTGAAAAATCATTTCAAAACAAAGATTACAACAGCATAAAAAATCTCCTGGCGCCGCAATTTAATGTCGGCGTTGGAGACTCGTCTTCCAATGAATTTTATTTGAATAGTATTTTTAATGCTTTTCCGGTTTTGGATTCAATTCAGACTATAAAATCTGTAGAAATGAAAAATGAGATATATGTTTTAGTTGATTTTTGTTTTAGAGGAAAGGAAAAGAAACATTCTCAAATCGTTTTTAATACTGAAAACAAAATTTTATACGTCACATTTTTTGATTCTTTATACAAAGTCGACCGCAATGCAGTTGTAAAAGAAGTGGCAAGTATTCCATTTCAAATTATAGAAAACGGAATTGCCGTCAAAATTAAATTAAACAACGCCAGCCGCGAGTTTTTAATGCTTTTTGATACTGGCGCAGACGGAATGGCTTTAAACCCGGACAGCGCCTACAAAGCGGGCGTTGTGGTAACAAAAACCAAATCGGCATCTGTAGTGGGCGGAAGCCAGCAAGTTCAGTATTCGGCAGATAATACTATTTATTTGGGAGATCAGGTTTTAAAAAATCAAGGTTTGGTCATTTTTCCAAAACACGGTGTTTACGATGGTCTTTTTGGTGCCAATTTGTTACGCAATTATATTACTTCTGTCAATTTCGATACGATGACTATTGATTTGTACAATTTTGGAAATTTTAATTATTGGGGAAAAGCAAAACCTTTAGTTTTTGATTATAAATCAGGTCTTCCGGTAGTAAAAGTAAATCTGACATTTGAAGATAAAAAAACAGTCGAAGGCAGTTTTACTTTCGATACCGGCGCAGGTTACGATTTAATTGCTTACGGACCTTTTAATCATAAAAATAATCTCGAAGCCAGTTTAAAAACAGAGTACACATCTGTTAATTACAGTTTAGGAAAACAAACCAAAATTGTTGGCGGTGCCATTCCAAATGTTGGTATTAACGGAAATAATTTTCCAAATATAACCGTAGCACTTCAGGAATATCAGGAAGAAAATAAAAATTGGGCTTCCGCCGATGGTTCACTCGGAATCGATTTAATAAAACGTTTCAATTTTACGATCGATTTATTGCACAAAACCATGTATTTAGAGCCGAATACGAATTTCAAAAAAATGGCTTCTTTTTATCTCTCGGGATTGGAATTGGATTTTGATGAAAAGCAAAATTTGGTCATAAAGAAAATCATGGATACTGAAAACGAAGAACTTAAAAAGATTAAACCAGGCGCAAGAATAACTCAGATTAACGATTTTGAAACAGCGGATCTGCGCAATCCCGAAAACATTAAAAAACTAAAAGCTTTAAAAGAAACCAAAGATTTTATTATTGAACAGAATAATCAGTCGATGCAGTTATCACTTTAAAAATTAACTAAAAACAAAAAATATACTTTATGAAAAAACTAACCTTTTATCTTGTAATGGCCATTTTTATGGTTCAGTCTGGTTTTGCTTCGGGCATTTCTGAATATGCCGTAATTCGAGGTAAACTTTCAATTCCTGAAAATAAAATTAAAGAAATCACGATCTATAATGTCGAGGACGGAAAACCTGTATCAGCCGCAACCACAAAAGTAAATAGTTTGGGAGAATTTGGTTTTATGCTGCCAATCGCTGCTCCCGGATTTTATTATATAGATTATGGACAATTTAAAGGCAGAAATCAATTGATTCGTTTGTATCTGGAACCTAAGTTAGATATCGAACTAAACATTGCTAAAGACAATTATGTTTTGAGTGGAAAAAATGTCGGACAGAACGCTTTGGTTCAAAAAGCAAATGAGATTTACAATGCTTTTTCGGTTTTTACAAGACTTGGAGGCAATGAAACCTATTTAGATTTTTATCCTTGGCTGGATGGAGGTCTGGCAAAAGCCGATGCATTTGTAAAAAGTATTAAAACGAAAGACGCAGCATTTAATAAATTATTAAAACTAGCAGTTGCAACAGATGTTGAAGAACTAACGTATACTTTTTTTAGAATGCCAAGAACCATACAGCCGGAAAAAGACGATCGCCCGGCGGTTATAAAAACATGGCAGACAGATAAAAAGTTTACAGATCCAGATTTGTTAAAACTGGCAAATGGGGTTTCTTTAATGTCAAATTATTTCTTTTATGTAAGTTTTAGCAGCGATGCTCCGGTAAAACGTTTAGATATGACAGAATCTATAACTCATATTACAGACCCGGCTTTAAAAGATGCTTTTTTACGTGATGCCATTGCGGCCTCACGCATGAAAATCGAAGAATACGAAAAAATTGCACCAATTGTAAAACCGTATTTAATCTCTGATGCGAGTAAAGTGTTTATATTAGATTATGAAAAAGTACTGCATAAAAACGTAGGACAGAAAGGATTAGATTTTACATATAAAGATATTGACGACAAACCAGTTTCATTCTCTGATTTTAAAGGTAAATTTGTCTACATCGATTTATGGGCAACTTGGTGCGGACCTTGCAAAGCTGAAATTCCTCACATGAAAAAAATCGAAGAAGATTATCACGGAAAAAACATTGTATTTGTAAGCCTTTCTTTGGATAAACCAAAAGACGCACAAAAATGGAAAGACTTCGTTAAAAAAGAGCAGTTAAAAGGAATTCAGTTAATGGCTGATAAAGATTTTGGTTCTGATGTTGCGAAGAATTACGATGTAAATGCAATCCCGAGATTCTTGTTATTTGATACAAAAGGAAATATAATCAATGCCGATGCCTTACGTCCATCAAATCCAGAATTGAGAGCTCAATTGGATAAATTATTAAAAGTTTAAATTGTAATAATAATGTTTAAGAAACAAAAAACGGCACTGGCTTTTCTGCTTGTAATTGGGATTAACGTTTTTTCGTATGCCCAAAATTTCAAGGCAAATGACCCAATAGCAGTCAATCAAAAAATAAAAAAAGGCGTACTGCCAAACGGAATGACGTATTATATTTATCCAACAACGGTAAATAAAAATACGGCCAGTTATTATATTATTCAAAACGTAGGTTCAATTTTAGAAAATGATCAGCAAAAAGGTCTGGCGCATTTTCTGGAACACATGGCTTTTAACGGAACCAAACATTTTGAAGGAAAAGGAATTTTAAATACCCTTCAAAAACAAGGAGCTGTTTTCGGGAAAAACATAAATGCATATACCAGCACAGACGAAACCGTTTATAATCTGGATAATATTCCGTCAAAAGACAGCGGTGTGGTAGATACCTGTTTATTGGTTTTGCACGACTGGTCTAACTTTTTGTCGTTAACCAATGAAGAAATTGATGCAGAACGCGGTGTAATTACAGAGGAATGGCGTACCAGACAAAATGCAAGAGCCAGAATTTATAATCAGTTATCGCCTTATTATTACAATAACTCTTTGTATGCAGAACGCACTCCGATAGGCGATATGGAAATCGTTAAAAACTTTAAATATCAGGTTTTAAAAGATTTTTATAAAGATTGGTACCGTCCGGATCTGCAGGCAATCGCAATTGTTGGCGATATAAACTCAGACGAAATTGAAGCAAAAATCAAAAAACTTTTTGCTGATATTCCGGCGCCTCAAAATCCTAAAAAACGTTTTGAAATTGCAATTCCCGAAAGAGAAGAAGCGACTTTTAAACTGGCTTTGGATAAAGAAATTTCAACTTCGAGCATTACGTATATGATTCGTCATATTTCAGAAAAACCAACCGGAACTTATGCTGAATTAGAAAAATCAACACAGCGCAGCATTGCTTTCGGAATTCTAAACAATCGCTTATCCGAAATGGCTCAAAAACAAGAATGTCCGTTTAAAGGAGCACAGGTTGGGTATCAAAAATATTCCCGACTTAACGACATATTTGTTGTAAGTGCGGCGCCAAAACCAGGAAAACAAGCCGAATCTTTTACGCTGGTAATGAACGAACTGGTTAGGGCCTATAAGTTTGGTTTCTCGGCAGGAGAAATAGAAAGAGCCGTTACCGAAACCATATCTGGTTATGAAAACTATTTAGAGAAAATAAATGAGATTTCGCATAAACAGGTAATTGGAATGGTAAAAGACGATTACCTAAACCATGAAATAATTGCAGATCCTGTTGCAGAATTTGAAATGACAAAAGACATCTTGAAAAAGATCGATTCTAAAATGCTTCAGGAACAAATAAACAGCTTATATACAAAACAAAACAGAGTTGTAGCCGTAACAGGAGTTGAAGGCGAAGAAAACCTGACTCAGGAAATGGCATTTGATATCATTAATAAAGCAGAAAACGATACATCATTACAGCCTTACGTAGATACATTTGTGGCTAAATCCCTTATGGACGGCACTGACGTAAAACCGGGTAAAATTGTATCTGAAAAAGTAACAAAAGAAATCAACGCAACAACTTACAAATTAAGCAATGGCGTTGTAGTGCATTATAAATTTGCTGATAAAAATAAAAAATCAGTGAGTTTACAGGCAGAGAGTTATGGCGGTATTTCATTATACGAACCAAAAGATGTTCCTTCTGCCGTTCGCTGTACAGATTTAGCTTTAATGTCGGGTGTAAGTTCATTTTCAGATACTGATTTAGAAAAAATGCTGAAAGGAAAAATCGCCAATTGCGGCGTATCGGTTACCGGTATGTCTGAGATTGTTTCGGCATCAGCAAATGTAAAAGATATAGAAACGATGATGCAGCTGGTTCACCTTCGTTTTCAAAAACCAAGATTCGATCAGGATCAGTTTTCTTTATTGAAACAAAAACTGCAGAATTATCTAAAAAACAAAGAAAAAGACATCAACTCTAAAATGGAAGATAGTTTAACGGCAGCGGTTTACGGAAAAGATAACCCGAGACTGCGTCCTATTAACCAACAGTTTATAGACGATTTGTCTTTTGATAAAATGAAAGAGATATACGAAGATCGATTTGCCGATGTTTCTAATTTTGAATTTAATATCGTAGGCGATGTAACTCCGGAAGTGCTAAAACCATTATTAGAAAAATATATTGCAAGCATCGACGGAATTAAGCGTAAAGAAAAATACAAAGACAACCAGCCTAAATGGATTTCCAACAAAATTGATAAAGATATTTTTATTAAAATGGAAACACCAAAAAGCAGCGTAAAAGTTAATTTCATTAAAGACTTTCCTTACTCTCAAAAAAATAAAATTCTGGCTTCTTTTTTAGGTGATATTTTAACTTTAAGATATACAGAGAGTCTGCGTGAAAAAGAAGGAGGAACTTATGGTGCGCAGGTACAATGCGGTGCGATTCAGTATCCAACTCCAAAAGTGCAGTTGAAAATTTCATTTGACTGCGATGCCAATAGAGTAGAGCAGTTACTGCCTATTGTTTACGAAGAAATCGAAAACATTAGAAAAGGAAAAGTAGCTCTGGAGGATTTAGACAAAACGAGAACAAACTACATAAAATCCAGAGCCGACAGCAAGAATTTTAATAGTTACAGCATGAATTTAATCTACAACTATTTTAGAGAAAACTACAATATGGACGATCCTAAGAATTATGAAAATATCATAAATGCGGTAACACCAAAAGATATTCAGGATTTTGCCAGCAGCTTTTTAAATCAGGCAGATACTTACGAAGTAGTTTTTAAACCTTTATTATAGAGTTCATCCATTTTTTTAAATTATAGAGTTTAATTGTTTTCGCTGTAGATTATTTTGAATTAGTAAGCATTGTAATTTTTTATAGCGGAATTACAGAGGGTTGTTTTTTGTCATATTCAACCCTCTTTTTTTTAAAATTTCACCCATGAACAAGAATGTATTTTTTGTCAGCGTTTTGCTATTGTGTTCCATAATGGCAAAGGCTCAGATCTATAATCCAATAAAATGGAAAACCAGCGTAGAAAAAATTTCAGAAACAGAATATGAATTACAGATAAAAGCCAATATCGAAAACGGCTGGCATTTATACAGCCAGAATGTAGCCGACGGAGGTCCGAGTCCAACTCATTTTTCATTTCTTAAAAATTCTGATTTTCAATTGCTTGGAGATGTAAAAGAAGAAAAAGGAAAAACGATAGACGATCCTGTTTTTAAAATGTCGATTAAGTTTTTTGAAAAAGAAACCACATTTAAACAGCGTATAAAAGCCATTGCCCAAAAACCTTTTTCTATAAAAGCAGAAGTTGAGTTTATGGTTTGCAACGACGAAAATTGTTTGCCGCCAACTTATGACGAACTCAATTTTACCGTAAATCCAACGCAAAAAAAAATCGCTGAAGAAAAGCAAACCGAAGTTCCTGCAGCCCTTATCAAGGTTGATTCATCAAACGGAAAAGAGATTGAAGAAGCTGGAATTTTACCAATAGAAAAATTGCCGAATCTTAAAAAAGCACCAAAAAATAAACTTCCCAAACAAAACTTAGATAGTTTGTGGACGATTTTTATTCTTTCTTTTTTCTCTGGTTTTGCAGCGCTGTTAACGCCTTGTGTTTTCCCGATGATTCCCATGACGGTAAGTTTCTTTACCAAACAAAGCAAAACAAAATCGCAGGGAATTAGAAAAGCCATTTTTTACGGAATCTTTATCATTACCATTTATATTTTTCTAGGTGCCGTTGTCACCTGGGCTTTTGGTGCCGATTCTCTAAATGCGCTTTCAACCAATGTTTGGTTTAATTTAGTCTTCTTTATTTTATTGATGGTTTTTGCCTTTTCGTTTTTGGGCGCATTCGAAATCATGCTTCCCAATTCTTTGGCCAATAAAGTAGACAATCAGGTAGATAAAGGCGGTATTATCGGCATTTTATTTATGGCGCTTGCACTGGCCATTGTTTCTTTTTCTTGTACGGGGCCAATTGTGGGAACTTTATTAGTCGAAGCCGCTTCACGAGGCGGATTAGCACCTTTCATCGGGATGTTTGGATTTTCTTTGGCTTTAGCCTTACCCTTTACTTTGTTTGCCGCATTTCCGGGCTGGTTAAATTCACTGCCAAAATCAGGAGGCTGGTTAAACTCGGTAAAAGTATTTTTAGGTTTTTTAGAAATGGCTTTGGCATTCAAATTTTTATCTAATGCCGATTTGGTTTTACAATTACACTGGCTCGAAAGAGAAACTTTTTTAGCCATTTGGATTGCCATTTTTGCCACGCAGACACTTTATTTATTCGGAAAAATTCAATTACCGCATGACAGTCCGTCGTCGCATATAAGCGTAGGGAGATTAGGTTTGGGAGTTTTGGTTTTGTCTTTTACGATTTATTTGATTCCCGGAATTTGGGGCGCACCTCTAAAAATGATAAGCGGTTTTCCGCCGCCATTAAATTACAGTGAAATCCCAAACGGATTTGGAGATAATCCTCAATCAAATAAAACTGCAGAAAACCTTCCCGAAGGAGCAGAATACGGTCCGCATAAAATAATCGCTTTTACAGATTATGACAAAGGAATGGCTTTTGCCAAAAAGGAAGGAAAACCGGTAATGCTTGATTTTACCGGACATGCCTGCGTAAACTGCCGTAAAATGGAAGACAATGTCTGGTCTGATAAAAAAGTACAAGAAATGCTTAAAAATGATGTGGTGCTAATATCCTTATTTGTTGATGATAAAAGGGAATTACCTCAAAATGAGCAGACAACATCACAGTTAACCGGAAAGAAAATTAAATACATTGGGCAGAAGTGGAGCGAATTTCAAACCATTACGTATAAAACAAATGCACAGCCGTTTTATGTTTTAATAAACAAAGCGGGAGAATCTTTAAATGAACCTTCAGCCTATAATCCGGATATTGAAACTTATTTCAATTGGCTGAAAGAAGGAATTTCAAATTTTAAATAATTATATAGTATAAAATTTATGATCGTAAACGCGACAGGTTTTTAAAACCTGTCGGGTTTGTTGCGTCCAGCATATCAGCAATGATTATCGACAACGAAAATAGTAGAGACGCACAGCAGTGCGTCTACGCCCGATATATCCACAAAGATTAAAAAAAACAAGGTAAAAGGCATGTCGATATACGTTGTGTAGACGCACTGCTGTGCCTCTCTACAGATCCAATTGGGATCGGAACTGTCGGGTTTGTTATTTATAAAAATTTCTAAGTTTATCCCTCGTGATATATTGATTTTTAAGGGATTATTGAAATAAATTTAAAAAAGCTTGTAAATTAAGACCGATCGGTCTATATTTGCACTTTCAAATGAAGTGATTATGAGCAAAGCAGAAAGAACCAAACAGTTTATTATAGAGAAATCGGCTCCCATTATCAATAAAAAAGGAATGGCCGGAACTTCTCTTTCCGATATTATGGAAGCCACAAAACTGGCAAAAGGCGGTATTTATGGTAATTTCGAAAGCAAAGAAGAAATCTGCATTGAATCGTTTTTCTATTTAAGATCACAGCTTGCAGGTAAACTCAACAATGCTTTAGCACAAGGAAAATCAGCTAAAGAGAAATTACATAATGTATTGGATGTTTACGGAAATAAAGAAAATATGACGGACGGCTGCCCTATTTTAAATTTCGGAGTAGAATCAGATGATACCAATCCGGTAATAAAAGAACAGGTTAAAAAAGCCATTCGAACTGCTCAGAAACGTTTTTTTGATTTAGCAGAAGAAGGAATCGCCAATAAAGAATTAAGAGCTGAAATTAATCCTGAACATTTTAGCATTAAAACATTTGCCATGATTGAAGGAGCTATTTTATATAGAAAAGTTTTCGATAACGACGACCAGATAAAAATTGTTTTAGAAAGCATTAAAGACGAATTTGAAAGATATGTTATGTAACATATTTTTTTTAAACTATTTTAGACCGATTGGTCTATTTTGTACTAATTAATTTAAAAAGAATGAGAAATTTAAAAGAGGATCATAAAGGATTCAGTACCATATTGGCTTTGGCCTTAATTCCGTTATCCGGTTTTGCAACCGATGTTTACCTGCCGTCGCTTCCCGCAATGGCAAAAGATTTACATGTTTCAGCATCGGCTGTACAGCTTACATTAGTGTTTTTTATGTTCAGCCTCGGCGTAAGCCAGATTTTTATAGGCAGTATATTAGACAGTTTCGGCCGATTTAAAATTAATATTGCTTCACTTGCCGTATTTTCATTGGCCAGTTTTGTTATCGCGCTTGTTCCGGATATTTACGTCATATATGCCATGCGTGTTGTTCAGGGAATCGCGATTGCTTTTATTGTAATTGCAAAACGAGCTTATTTTGTAGATTTATTTAAAGGCGATAAATTAAAAAGTTACATTAGTTTATTTTCTATCATTTGGGCAAGTGCTCCCATTATAGCGCCATTTTTAGGAGGTTATTTAGAGCATAGTTTTGGATGGAAATCCAACTTTTATTTCCTAGGGTTGTTATCATTTCTAATTCTGCTTTTAGAACTTCGCTATAGCGGAGAAACAATAAAAGAAACCCATCCGTTTAAATTAAAATCGATTATTGAAACCTATTCGAATATGCTCAAATCTGCTGACTTTACGTTAGGATTCGTAATCTTGGGAATCACTTTTGCAATCGTGATCATGTTCAATTTATCAAGTCCGTTTATAATAGAACGCATTTTTGGTTATTCGGCCATAACAACAGGTTACAGCGCTTTATTATCCGGATTGTCCGTTATGGTTGGCGGTATTACAGCAAAATCTCTTATCAAAAAACCTTTGGCAAAAAAAGTTGGAACAGCCATAATCATTCAGCTTATTTTGGTTTTGCTGATGATTTTTACAGCTTCTTTAGAAAGTAATATTTACACTTTGGTCGCCTTTACGATGGGATTAAATATCTGCGGTGGTTTTATCTATAATATTGTTCTGGGGTATTGTTTAAGCCGATTTTCAAAAAATGCCGGAGTTGCCAGCGGATTAACAGGCGGAGGAGCTTATATGGTCAGCGCTCTTTTAAGTTATAGTTTTGTGAATATATACGCCGTTAAAAGTCAGTTTTTATTAGGATTGGCCAACGTTTCTTTACTCGTAATTGTAGGGATTGTTTTTATCGTTTTTAATAAATACCGCTTAAAACATAACGCCTAATTTATATAAAAAAAATCTCCAGTCTAAAACTGGAGATTTTACTTATTGCATCTTGTATTTTAAGTTTCAGGTTTTCTGTTTCCCCATTTACAATCTACCTTCACTATATTACAATTTACAATATATAAGTTGAAGTTCCTTTGTTTGGCCATAAGGTGTTAGCATTTGGCAGGAAAGCAGCATCAACGTGTATTTTAGGAGCTTTTATGTTCGACTGGAAACTTTGGTTTGTAATCGCAGCATTATTGCCATTTTTTATGCTGATATCTGTTAATAACGAGCAATTAGTAATCCATAACATTGTAAGTTTTGAATTTGCATCGTAGTTTAATGAAGTCCATTTATTAGCAGAAACATTTGTTTGTTTCAATTCTGTTAACGGAGCCAAAGTCAATGTTGTCAAAAGATTAGTCTGGCAGAATAAATCGGTAATTTTATTATTCCCGTTTAAGTTTAAAGTCGCCAATTGGTTTCCGTAACACCAAACTCCCCAAAGTGTAGTAGTAGAAGCAGGAAGAACCAAACTTGTCATTCCATTATTTTGACACCATACCTGATACAATTTTGTATTTGCACTTAAATTTAAAGTAGCCAATTGATTATTTTGGCATTCAATCCAGGTTAAGTTAGTCAAGGCAGATACATTTAAAGTTGTCAATTGATTGTTGCTTACAATTAATTGTACTAAAGAAGTAAAAGCTTGAATTCCTGTAAGATCAGCTATACCGGCATTGTCTAAAAATAAACCACCGCGTGATTTATCAATATCAATATTGTTGTCATTAGGATTTGCATCTTCCTGACCAGCACCAATACTAATTAATCTGGCTCTAAAATTAGCATTTGGAACATAAGTGTTAACCCAGACTGCTGCTGTTTTTTTAGTTCCGTTGTCGGCTAATTCTTTTTGATTTTCGATGAAACTCGCATACTTAGCTTTTGCATAATCTGATGGAGTAGGATCAGGATTAAAAGTACTTTCTTTCTCTTTTGAAAATTCAGTAGAAGTCGATTCGCTGTTGTCATTTGAGCACGCAGCAAGGTTTAGCGCAAGGGCTAACATTAAAATTTTTTTCATAGTTTATGGTTTAATATTAATAAGTATTTTCCCAAAAGTATGTATTAAATTTTAATAAAAAACTAAAATTATGCAGATTTTCTTATATTAATATTAAATGTACTACTATATTACTTGTTATTATATAATAGTCTGATTGGTTATCTTTCATAGCCGTAAAAAGAGAATTTAAGCAGCGTATTTAAATCCCATCAATAGATTGACATAAAATAGCTACAGCTTTTTCCATTTCTTCCTTTTCTAAATGCCCAAATCCTAAGCGTGTGGCAGTAAGATCTTTGGTTTGGTATAAAACAGTTTTAGGCAGAAATAATCCGTTTGAGGCACATTCTTTTTGCAGCGTTATTAAATTGAATGTATCGAGCCATTCAATCCAAACAGCTAAACCACGCAACGGTACTTTAAATTTAATTTTAGAACTTAATTTTTCCTTTAATAAGGAAACGAAATAATCACGGCGTTCTTTATAGATTTTTTTGTTCTTTTTCGAAAGTCGGTGTACTTCGCCTTCGTTAATCCATTCGGTTAAAACTTGTTCTTTAATAACATCAATTCCGGGTTCCAGAATGTTTTGATGTTTTTCTAATTCCGTTACAAATTCTGGCGGCGCTGCCACAAAACCATAACTAAATCCTGATGGAAGCGATCTTCCAAATGATCCTATATAAACCACTTTTTGATTGGAATCGAAAGCCGCTAATGGTAAAATAGGATTGTTATCGTAATGAAAATCAAAATCGTAATCATCCTCCAAAATAATAAATCCGTATTGATTGGCCAATTCCAGAACTTCCATTCGTCTTTTGGCACTTAAAGAAATCGTCGTTGGATAATGATAATTAGAAGTTAAATACAAAACCCTGATTTTCGATTCTTTGCAGATTTCTTTTAACCGGTTTGTATCAATTCCGTCCTGATCTACCGGAATCGTAATAATCTGCGCTCCGGTATTGGTTAAAGTCATATTAGAAATATAGTAACCCGGAGAGGCTACCACAACTTTATCGCCGGGAGAAATAAGCGCTTTTGTAACCAGATACAAACTAATTTTATGACTGCTTGTGGTCAAAAGGCTGGAAGTAGAGATGCGTAAACCTCTTGTAAGATTTAAGTAATTCGAGAAATGAGTTTTAAAATTTAAATGCGATTGTATCTGAATTTGCTCGTAAGTTTTAGACGTTTTCTGCCTCTTTAATTTTGAAACATAAAGCCTCGCTAAAATCTCATTTTGAATCAATCTCAAATCGGGCAGACCATCATTAAACTGATACGGCAGATTACTTGTTTCTGTTGGATTCTCCAAAATCGTAGAACGTTGAAAAGTGAAACCAATAGTACTTTCAGAGCTAATTTGGTTTGGAGCAGTGATAAATTCTTCTTTGTTTTTCTGCTTATGCTGAGAAAGTATAAAAGTCCCTTTGTTGGGAAGTGTTTCAATCCATCCCTGCGATTCTAAATCCTGAAAAGCTTTGATTAAAGTATTTCGGTTTACCGAAAGAAGTTTACATAATATACGCGTTCCCGGAAGCTTTGTTCCTTCAGGAAGAAACCCGGTTTGAATCGCTTTTATAAATTCAAAAACGATCTGCAGATAGATTGCGGTGCTTTGTTCTGGCTTAAGCTGAATAAAGCTTTTAAAAGGAATTTCAACCGGACTACTCATAATTACAAAACTGGTATACTTTATTAGTACGGCAAGGTACTACTTTTGCAAAAATTTTAAACCAAAATGAAAAAAATCTATTTTGCAATCTTTACCTTAATTTGCACAAATTTTTATGCCCAGACCAAAAGGGATTCTATTATAGAGATTGATGAAGTCATTATTCAGGAAAACCGTTTAAGCACTCCAATTTCTAAACAAAACAGAAACGTATACGTTATAAACAGCGAAACAATAAAAAAATTACCGGGACGAACTTTACAAGAAGTATTACAATATGCAAACGGAGTTGATATTAGACAAAGAGGTCCTTTTGGCGGTCAGGCCGATGTAAGTATTGACGGCGGCAGCTTCGAGCAAACCGTTGTTTTGCTAAATGGAGCTAAAATTATTGATTCGCAAACGGCACACAATATGCTTAATCTGCCTCTTCCGGTAGAAGTCATTGAAAGAATTGAAGTTTTACGTGGTCCGGCTGCGCGAATTTTTGGAATCAACAGTTTAACGGGAGCGATCAATATTATTACTAAAAAACCAACCGATTCGGGAGTTTTGGTAAGTACCTATGCGGGTTCTAATTTTGAAAAAGATACTCAGGATACCGGCGATACTTTTTATGGAGACGGGATTCAGGTTGGGGCTGTTTTAGGAAAAGAAAAACAACAGCATTCTATTTTTGCATCGCACGATAAAAGCAACGGATACCGTTATAATACCGGATTCGAAAACAACAAATTATTGTATCAGGGAAATGTTCAGATCAATGATTCTAACGAAATTTCAGGTTTGTTTGGTTATGTAAAAAACGGATTTGGAGCAAACGGATTTTACGCCGCTCCAGGCGATAGAAATTCTTCTGAAATTGTTCAGACTACTTTTGCCAACATTCAGTCGAAACATAATATTACGGACAGATGGAAAATCATGCCGAGAGTGACTTACCGATATAATTATGATGATTATAGATATTTGGGAAATAACAACTTAAACGCGGGAAGAAGCCAGCATTACACCAATTCGATTGCGGCGGAACTAAATTCATCTATTAAAACAGAAAACGGCGAAATTGGTTTTGGTGCCGAATTTAGAAATGAAGATATTCATTCGTCTAATATTGGAGATCACGATCGCGAGAATATTGGAATTTATGCCGAATACAGAACCTCTTTCTTTGAAAAATTAAATGTAAATGTGGGTACTTATTTGAATTACAATTCAGATTATAAATGGCAGATTTATCCTGGTATCGATGCAAGTTACGAACTGACAGAAGAATTTAAGATTATTGGAAACATCGGCACAAGCCAAAGAATTCCTTCTTTTACAGATTTATACCTAAATCAGCGTCCGGGGAATATTGGAAATCCTGATCTTGATTCTGAAAATGCTTTTCAAAGTGAAGTTGGGTTTAAATTCAACAGAAAGAATTTAAACCTGAATGTGAATTATTTCTACAGAGAGATAAGCAATTATATCGACTGGACTCGTATGACAACGACGGTGCCGTGGCAGAGTCAAAACTACGGTGATTTGATTACAAACGGAATCAACATGCGCGGAACTTATAAAATCGATCTTTCTGCCAATTCTAAATTAAACTTTACTTTGGGCTATACTTATTTAGATTCTAAGTTTAAAGATACACGTTCTGAACCGTTTTCTAAATATTTGATTTCTTCTTTAAAACATCAAATTACAAATACGATCGATTATCAGTACAAAGATTTCTCTATTTTATTGGCAACTCGTTTTAACGAAAGAGTTACCGGAGCGTCGTATTGGATTAATGATTTTAGAGTAAGCCAGTCCGTTAAGAAATTTACATTTTTTGTAGATGCTCAAAATATTTTTAATACCACTTATTTTGAAGTTGGAGCATTTCCGTTACCATCAAGATGGTTTAGTGCGGGAGTAAAATTTGTTAGTTTTTAATTTATGTAGACACACCACACATGTAGAGACGCACAGCAGTGCGTCTACACAACGTTGATTTTTTTTCCGCCACGAATTCACGAATAAAATATTCACTATGCACAATGTTTAAAAAAAATAGTGAAAATTCGTGTAATTCGTGGCAAAAAAACTTTTCAATTTATAATCTCTAAATCCTTAAAAACAGATTTTGTAATTTCCTTTCTGCAACTTCCAAAATCAGATCTATTCGCTTTTCGCTCTTGTAAAAGACGTGTGGCAAAAAAGTAAACTCCATTTTTATTTTCAATATAACCTGTCCACCAGCCAGTATTCATTTCGTTGGCTCTTGTCCAACCGGTTTTGGAGTGAATTGTATACTCTTTATTTTGTTCGGTTATCATCACTCTTTTTACGATTTCGATGTTTCGTTTGGAGAACGGAAGTTTTTCGTCGTACATGTTTTTCAGAAATTCAACCTGATTTATAGGAGAAATTCCGAAAGCACCAAAATTCCAAAAATCAGCCTCTTTTTGCGAGAGATTTTGGTTTCCGTAATGGCAAAGCTTTAGGTATTTTTTGTAATTCTTCCTTCCAATTTTCTTAGCTAATTCTATAAAAGCCCAGCCTGCCGAAACTTCAAAAGCTTCTTTAACCGTTATATCATGATAAATATCCGGTCGGTTATCGTATTTGAGAGTATCGATGCTTCCAGGCCATTTTACAATATCATTTTCACTCGAAATGGTTTTGGTTTCTAAGGCGATAAGTAAATTAATGATTTTAAAAGTGGATGCAGGAAGTGTTTCTTTTTTTGTATTTGCAGTATCAGATAAAATCCATTTATGGTTGTTGTTATCATAAATGGCAATCGCTCCTTCGGCATTACAATTGTCAAAATACTTTTTGAAATCAGGACGTATTTCAATAGTATCAATATTTGACAAAGAATTGATCTTTCTATTGTTTGATGAACAAGCAAAGAGAAATACGATAAATAAAAAGCCGAAAAAATGTTTCAATTTCATCATAATCATGGTCAATAGGAGACGCACTGCGGTGCGCCTCTACGTTAAAATTGGATCGTATAGGAAATATATTTTACACCCACACAGCACATATCTGTAGAGACGCACTGCAGTGCATCTACGCAATGTTGATCTATTTTTTTTCGCCACGACTCGACCGAAGGGACAGACGAAGTAATTCACGAATTTTTACGAATTAAAATATTCGCTATGCGTAATGTTTTTAAAAAAAATTAGTGAAAATTCGTGTAATTTGTGGCAAAAAAATACAAAAACTTAAACCTTAAATATCAATTTCTTTTTGTAGAAAATCCAAAGTATTACCGACCAAAAAACGGCATACGATAGTGCATAAGCTAATGATGCATTCAGTGGATTTTCAAAACATGGAGCAATTCCGTGTTTGTAAATTAAGGTTAGAACACTTATTTCTTCTCCGCCAATTTCCGGATTTTGAACTTTAATAGAACCCAAAACTCTCGGAATTATTCCTGAAAAGAAGAATACAATCATTGGATTTACTCCCCAGATTAAGAATAGTTTAGCCCATTTTTTATAACCCTGAATATCGATTATATAATACAATAAACTTAAACATATAGTGGCGATTCCGGCTGTGTATAAAACATACGAACTGGTCCAAAGCGATTTATTAATGGGGAAAATGATATTCCAAAGTAAACCGCCAATTAATAAAATGATTCCAGCGATTGATGCTTTCTTTAAAATTTCGGTTTTGCTTACTTGTAGGTTTAATAACTGGCCAATATACATTCCCAGAATTCCTGTTCCAATGGCTGGTAAAGTACTTAAAATTCCTTCCGGATCCCATGTTTTAGAGACACTCCACAAATGTCCGTTTAAAAGAGTATCGTCTAACCAAGCAGCAAGATTAGTTCCTTTATCAAAATTAGCCGGACCAAATCCCGGAACGGGAACAAAGGCCATTAAAAGATAATATCCAATTAAAAGCGCTGCTAAAACAACAATTTGCGCTTTTAAATTTGTTTTTAGATATAGAATAGAAGTGAAGAAATAAACGATTGCAATTCGCTGTAAAACGCCTGGTATTCTGGTATCTTCAAAATGTTCTAATCCGCTGAATGATAAAGAAAGTAATGTTATAAAAATTCCTATCGCCAAAATGGTTTTGACTTTCATTGAAAAATTTCCTAAAAGGGCATAAGCGACAGCAAATGCAATTATCAGTCTTACGCCTAATAACGGAATTCCTTCAAGACCAAATAAATGGATTCTGCTGAAAACGCTCAAAAACAATCCTAAACAGAAAATTCGCAGTGAACGAACTAAAATTTTATTAAAAACCGATCCGTCAAAATGTTTTACGGGCATTGCAAAAGGTATTGCCGTTCCCATTATAAAAACAAAAAAAGGAAATACTAAATCAGTCGGTGTACAGCCGTGCCATTCGGCGTGTTCTAATGGCGGATAAATAGAGGCCCAGCTTCCCGGGTTGTTTACTATTGTCATTAATAAAATAGTAAATCCTCTAAATACATCCAGCGAGGTTAAACGTTCTTTTGTCATTGGGGTTATATTTTAGATTTTAGATTTTAGAATTTAGATTTTGGAATTTGGAATTTGGATTTTGGAATTTGAAAGTTGAAATTTTCACTTTATTATAGCTTCCTGGATTATTTTTTGAATTTCTTCTCTGATTTTTCCTTTTGCTAATTTATTTTCGTCATTAACCACTTCGGGGTAAGTTCTATTGGATAAAAAAACATACACAATTTCAGTTTCAGGGTCAACCCAAGCCATGTTTCCAGTAAATCCGGTATGACCAAAACTAGATTCAGAAACACAGCCGCAAGTTGGCCCATCTTTACCAATTCTTTTATCAAAGCCAAGGCCTCTTAAAACACCTTTATCTTTGTAATAACAAGTATTAAAGGCATCAAAAGTCTGCTCAGAGAAATATTGTGTATTACCGTAATTTCCTTTTTGTAAAAACAGCTGCATCATTTTGGCCACATCCATTGCATTCGAAAAAATTCCGGCATGACCTGCAACACCGCCTTCCATTGCAGCGGCCATATCATGAACATAACCCTGAATCGTCTGATGTCTGAAATAAGTATCAATTTCAGTAGGAGCAATGCTGTTTTTTTCAAATTTATCTAACGGATTGTAAAGCGTATTCGTCATACCAAGAGTACTGTAGAAATTCTCACGGCTTAAATCTTCGAGTTTTTTATGGGTTTTTCTTTCTAAATATTCTTTCAGAATAATAAAGGTAAAATCGCTGTATTTGTATTCAATTTTAGGTGATAAAGGAGTTTGTGCAATGATTTTCATGATCGTATCGTGATAATCATTTCGAATGTAAAGATTCTCGGCTACTTTAGTTGTAAAACCATTTTCGGCAGTTTTTCGATAGTATTTTTCAGAAGGATTATTATTGCTGTCTAACGTTGCTTTATAAAACGGAATCCAGGCCTGAAGTCCGGCATAATGCGATAACAAATCTTTAAAAATGATATTTTCTTTATTTGTTTTAGCAAAAAACGGAACCATATCTTTTAATTTGGTGTCCAGCGTTACTTTATTTTTATCATACAGCTGCATCACGTTTGGCAGTGTAGAAATCATTTTAGAAATCGAAGCCACATCGTACAAATCAGTATTGGTTACTTTTCTAGCGTTGTCGTACGTTTGATAACCGTATGATTTCTGAAAAATTACATTTCCTTTTCGGGCAACCAAAACCTGCATTCCCGGTGCCATTTTCCCATCAATTGCTTTTTGTGCCACAGCATCAATTTTGGATAGAATGGCAGGGTTCATATTCACATTTTCCGGAGCATTAAAAGCGAGACGATTTAATTTTTCGGTTGTTAATCCGTCATTTACTTTAAAAAAGTCATTAATTGAAACGGGCAGTTTTCCTTTTGCGGCAACAGCTCCAAAAAGTAATTCGGCAGAAACAACCTGACTAATATCTGAATTTTGATAAGAAACTACTAATCCTTCAATATCATCAAAATCAGAAATAGATAATAGGGAATAAGGTTTGGCAAAAACATCCAGAATTACTTTGTTGTGTTTCGCAATTTCTTTCAGCCAAAGCAGTTCGGTTAAGGTAAATTCTTGTTTTTCCCAAGGTTTATTTACTTTATGAAAACTAATAATTACTTTGTCAAACTTCTTCAATTCCTGATTTAAACTGTCAAGATTGGTGTCTTTAACTTCTGTAATTTCAGTATATTTTTTTAAGGTTGAAATAAAAGTACTGTTGGTATCATCGCCCAGTTTTACGTAAGCAATTTTCTGATCCAGTTCTTTTATTGGCAGTATTTCTTTTTCATTTTTTAAAACCGTAACGGCATTTTCATACAATTGATAATGTAAAGCGTCATTTTGAGACGGATTAAGATCATTGTATATATTGGCCATATCAATAGGCTTGTAGTGGTTTAATCCTGCTTTGTATTTGTAATGCAGAATTTTTTTAACCGAATGTGCCAAACGTTCTTCGGTTATCGTATTGTTAGTATAGGCTTCTTCTAATTTTTGAACGGCTACCGGAACATTTTCAGGACAAAGTAAAATGTCATTTCCAGCCAAAAGCACTGCAATTTCTAAATCGCCCGGGCCTTTAAAATTACTGGCGCCTTTCATGGCTAAACCATCTGTAAAAATCAAACCGTCGAAACCTAATTCTTTTTGAAGCAGATTGGTTACGACATTATAAGAAGCCGAAGAAGGCAGATTTGGGATTGGCTCTAAACTTGGAATATTAAGATGCCCCACCATTACCGATACTAAACCTTCGTCAAACAATCGTTTGTAAGGATATAATTCGATCTGATCGATTCTTTCTTTGGAGAAATTAACCAATGGCAATGCGTGATGAGAATCTGTTGCGGTGTCGCCATGTCCCGGAAAATGTTTTCCGGTGCTGAAAACACCCTGACTCTGCACGCCTTTCATTAAAGCAATGGCTTTATCTGCTACATTCACTTTGTCTTCGCCAAAAGAACGGTTTCCGATAATTGGATTTTTTGGATTGGTATTGATGTCCAGAACAGGAGCAAAATTAAAATGAATGCCAATTCGCTTATTTTCATTGGCCATATTTCGGCCCACTTTCTCAATTAAATTTAAATCCTGAATTGCGCCCAAAGTCATATTCCAAGGATAACGATAAGTAGAATCTAAACGCATGGCTAATCCCCATTCGGCATCAATTCCTACGAATAAAGGTACTTTTGCTTTTGATTGGTATAAGTTGGTCAATTTTGCCTGGCGAACCGGTCCGCCCTGAAAAAAGATAACGCTTCCTACTTTGTAATCCTGAACTAATTTGGTAACCTGATTTACATGTACGGAATCTTTATTGGAATAAGCTGAAACCATAAAAAGCTGGCCCACTTTTTCGCGAAGCGGCATTTTGCTGTAAATACTATCGACCCAGGCTGTTTCTTGATCTGAATCTTTAAAAAAAGTTTTTTTCTCTAATTGATTTTTAGCCTCGTAAACAACGGTGTCTTTTAACGGAATTTCTTTGGAGTCTGTAACCGTTTTGTTTTTTTTTGAAGTGGCACAATTGGTAACCAAAAATAGGAAAGCGGCGTATAGGCTGATTTTTATGAAGAAATCTTTCATAGCATTGTTTTTTTAATCAATTGAAGACTTACTGTTTTCAGTCTTCAATTGAATAGTCATGTTTTTTTGTTTTTAAAAAAGATTAAAAACGGATTGTATTACTGCTTCGGGAACTGGTAAGGTATAAACCTAAATAGGTTATTAATCCGTTAAGCACTATTAATTCATTGTCGAAAACGTAGCCTGAAAATAATAGTTTCGAATTTTCATTTATTAGGTAAGTAAAAAATGGAGATAATAAACAAATTAGCGGCACAAGTTTATCATTTACATTTCTGGTTTTTTGGAACAATCCAAAAGCATATAACCCTAATAAAGGACCGTAAGTATAAGAAGCAACTTTAAAAATCATTCCCACAACAGAACTGTCGTTGATGGAATTGAAAATAAGGATGATGAAAAAGATTAACATCGAAAAACTGATGTGTACCAAATGTCTTGTTCGTACTGTATTTTTTTTATTGCTGTTTTCGGCTTTATCCATGCCTAAAAAGTCAACACAAAAAGAGGTTGTCAAAGCAGTTAATGCCGAATCTGTAGTGGCAAAAGTAGCGGCGATAATTCCCAATAAAAATACAATTGCGGGAACTACAGCCAGATGATTTAGGGCAATTTCCGGAAAAAGTAAATCGGTTCTTGGTTTTCCGGTAACTAAATCTGTTGGAATAGCTATTCCGTTTTTATTGGCATAAATGTAAAGCAGTGCGCCTACACTTAAAAAGAAAATATTGATAACAACAAAAATTCCTGTAAACGTAAACATATTTTTTTGTGCTTCGCCGATGTTTTTACAGCTCAGGTTTTTTTGCATTAAATCCTGATCCAAACCTGTCATGGCAATGGTTACAAACATGCCGCCTAATATTTGTTTAATGAAATGGAATTTACTTCCGAGGAAATCATCAAAGAAAAATATTTTAGAATAGTTGCTGTTTTTTACTTCTTCAAAAGCGCTGATCGCACTTAAATCCATACGATCGCAGATGAAATAAATAGTAAGGAAAACCGATGTTACCAGAAAAAACGTTTGTAAAGTATCTGTAATAATAATCGTTTTTAAACCGCCTCTGTAGGTATAAGAGAAAATAAGAATTAAAGAGATTAATACGGTAAAAGCGAAAGGAATATTGTAGAAATCAAAAACAAATCGCTGCAATACAATAACCACTAAATATAATCTGAATGCCGAACTTATGGTTCTGCTGATTAAGAAAATAGATGCAGCTGTTTTGTAGCTGAAAAAGCCCATTCTTTGTTCTATATAACCGTAAATTGAGGTTAAATTCATGCGGTAATAAAGTGGCAGTAATAATTTTGTAATTACTATAAAACCCAGCGCATTACCCAGTACAAACTGAAAATATTTGAATTGTTCACCACTTACGGCGCCTACTTCTCCGGGAACCGATATAAAAGTTACTCCGGATAGAGCGGTTCCAATCATTCCAAAAGCAACTAAATACCATTTAGAATTTTTATTGGCTGTAAAAAAAGCTTCGTTTCCGCTGTCTTTTCTGCTCACCCGATGCGAGATGTAGAATAAGGTTCCGAAATAAACGATAATTAGTAAAAGGATGGTGCTTGGTGTCATTTTATAGCTTTGGTGGTTTGGTTATTATTTTGAGGATTATACCTGACTGGTTTTTAAGATCAGTCAGGCGTCCGATGAATTTCAATAAATATAGATTGAAATTTTGATTACTATAAATCTATAAAAGTTTTTAGTTTTCTGTGTTTTTATTTTGAGACTGTAAAACGGCTCTTACGCTTTTGTGTTTATGCAGTAATTCTTCGGCTAAGTCATATTCAATTCCAAGTTCTTCCATAATCATTTTGATACCGCGTTTTACCAGTTTTTCGTTAGACAGCTGCATGTCGACCATTTTGTTGCCTTTTACTTTGCCTAGTTTAATCATTACCGAAGTAGAGATCATGTTTAAAGTAAGTTTTTGCGCTGTTCCGGCTTTCATTCTCGTACTTCCGGTTAAGAATTCAGGTCCTACAATTAACTCGATAGGATAATCGGCTTCCTGAGCGATAAGTCCGTTGCTGATACAGGAAATACTTCCTGTTTTGATATTAAATTCTTTTGCTTTTTTCAAAGCACCTAAAACATAAGGCGTGTTTCCAGAAGCAGCAATCCCAATAATAAAATCTAAGCTTGAAATTTCAAATTTAGCTAAGTCTTTCCAGGCTTGTTCTGTATCATCTTCGGCATTTTCAACCGCTTTTCTAATGGCTGTGTCGCCTCCGGCAATGATTCCGATAATCATATCATGAGGAACACCAAAGGTTGGCGGACATTCTGATGCATCAAGAATTCCAATTCGTCCGGAAGTTCCGGCTCCAATATAAAATAATCGGCCGCCCAGCTGCATTTTTTTTACAATCGCTTTAACCAGTTTTTCAATTTTAGGAATCTGTTCTTCTATAATTTGGGGTACTTTTTTGTCTTCTGTATTGATGTTGGTAAGAAGTTCTTTCACGCTCATTTGATCCAAGTCTTTGTACAAAGATTCTTGTTCAGTTTCAGGATTTTTATTTTTCATTTTTCTTTTTTTTGATTTTTGAAACCGAGATTTTTCTGTTAGTTGGTTTCGCTGTTGTGCATTATTAGTTTCTATTTTTCCTAAAAAAATAGTCAATTGATATTTGTTGAATAAAAACGGGTATTTAATAAAGTAAATAGGCCTTTCTCATTTTTTTGAAAGTTTCTAAATCTTTCTGCCAGCTCTTTCTTATCTGCTCTTCAGAAACACCGTTTTCAATTTGCTGCTGTAATTTTTTTGTTCCGGCAAGTTTGGTGAAAAAGGCATTAAAGAATTTCGTTTTATCGCTGGTATTTTGATAGGCTTTAATGAGCCATTTTAATTCTAATTGGGTAAGTTTTGGGTAAGAAGTTAAATCTTCTCCAAAACATTCTTTTCCGTTATAAAGTGGGTCTTTGGCTCCAAAATTTGGCTTTGGAGTAAAACTGAAATTCGTTTTTGTTAAATAAGGAGAACCATAAATTTGAAATTGTTTTTCGGTTCCGCGTCCCATGCTGACATTGGTTCCTTCAAAAAGACACAAACTCGCATATAGATTTATAGATTGATCGTTTGGCAGGTTTGGAGATGGTTTTACCAATAAACTGTATTCCATTTTTCGGTTATAATTAACGCATGGAATAACAGTTAATTTGCATTGTACGGCATTTTTAAGCCATTTTTCGCCATTGATCATTTGTGCATATTCGCCAATCGTCATTCCGTGAAGTAACGGAATAGGGTGCATGCCCACAAAACTGGTAAATTCTTTTTCTAAAAGCGGTCCGTCGACAATGCTTCCGTTAGGGTTTGGTCTGTCTAAAATAATAAGCGGTACATTGTTTTCTGCGCAGGCTTCCATTACATAATGAAGGGAAGAAATATAGGTATAAAAACGCGCGCCAACATCCTGCAAATCAAAAATCATAATGTCGATTCCGGCTAATTGTGCGGCTTTTGGTTTTTTATTATCTCCATAAAGTGAAATTATGGATAAACCGGTTTTAGGGTCTTTACCATCTACGACATGTTCTCCGGCATCGGCTGTGCCTCTAAATCCGTGTTCAGGAGCAAAAATGGTTTGTACGGTAACTTTTTTCTCTAATAAAAAATCGACCAAATGGGTTTTGTTAGACAAAATTCCGGTTTGATTGGTTACGATTCCTATCTTTTTATCTTTTAAAAGCGGTAAGTATTTCTCATAATTATCGGCTCCGGTTTTGATTGCCGGCGGATTTATTTCTGATGTGTTACTTTTTGCAGTCTCCGAAAATGAATTGGAATAACTAGACGTAAAGATGAAAGAAGTTACAATAAGAACACTTTTTGCTATGAATTTTATCATTGTAGTTACAGTTATAGTTAAGGCAAAAATGCACTAATAAAATTAGATTATTATTCGATTGCTATTGATGTTTTTTTGATTGTTGTAGTGTGGTATTGTAGAAATGGGAATCTGAGTTTTTCAGATTTAGATTTTATTCGTTGTTTTCTTTTTATCCTTAATTATAATGACAAAAAAGATTTTTAAATACTGCCTCTGGTAAAATTTAGGTTCCAGAGGCAGTTGGTTTTAATTATTGGAGGGGCAAACTATTTTGTGATTTCGAATTACCAGCCTGGGTTTTGTTTTAATGTTACACCTTGGGCTTTGTATAAATCGATATCATTAGTAGGGATATTCATTAAGTAATGTTTTGGTTCAAATGTTCTGGTGCTTGCCGGATAAATTTTTACATATCCGTTTGCATCTACAACAGTTTGTGTTCCAACAGGAGTTCCAATTCTGGCACCTAAGTTTACATCAGGATTTTTATTGGTATCTAAATAATCTCCTTTTTTCCAACGGTAAATATCGGCTTGTCTTAAAGTGGTCCAGCTCATGAATTCAATTTGACGCTCACGACGCACTTCCCAGATTAATGGATTCACAATTCCTGAAAGCTGCTCTAAAGCCGAAGTTCTTCTTGGGTCATTAATTTGAATGCCTCCTGCAGAAGCAGTAACTCCATCAGTAGTTAAAGGGGCAATTCCGGCACGAACACGTACTTTATTGATAGACATATCAAGGTCTGAGTTTGTAGCAGTTCCTAATTCAGCACAAGCTTCAGCATAATTTAAATACACTTCGCTTAATGTAAATAACGGTGCATCAGTATAGTTACGTCCGCCAGTTGTAACATCAGGACCAGTTGTAGCCGGGTTGTTGTACAATTCAAATACATATCCTGACATCGAAACCAATGCCGTCGTTCCAAAAGGTTTTCCTTTATACCCATAATTAGCAGGATTTACAGTTTTACCAAAACGAGGATCTCTGTTCGCAAAAGTTTTGGTTACGTTATCATCACCCGTAAACTGAGTGTTTCCGGCTTGTTGAATTGGTAATCCGTTTGTTGTTACATAGCTATCTGCAGCCCATTTTGTTAAACCATACTGAATAGTTGATGTATTTGTATAGTTTTGAAGAGAGTGCATTAATACGTTTGTTAAGTAACGTTTTGCTAAAATAACTTCGGTATTTCCAAGTAATTCAACTGAATTGTAAAGTCCTTTCCAATCTGCATTTAACTTATAACTTGGATTATTCATAATCGCTAGAGAAGCTGTTTTAGCCTTGTTTAAATAAGCACTTCCATCTTGATTTAAATGGTATTTTCTATACGTTCCTTCGTAAAGACAAGCGTTGCTTAAAGCAGCATAAGCGGTGTATTTATTAGCTGTTACGTTTTTATCATCGGCTGCAAGCATTAAGTTTGCTGCTTCTTCTAATTCAGCAATTACTTTATCCATAATTTGGGCTCTTGGCATTGCCGGAGCATAAACTTCAGGATCTGCCTGAGCTAAAAATCTATCGGTATAAGGAACATCACCAAATTTTTGTACCAAACGGAAGTAAGTATACGCTCTAAAGAATTTAGCAACTCCAATGTAGTGGTTCTTTTTTTCCTGAGACATTGGAACACTTGGAATTTTATCCAGCATTAAGTTACAACGACGAATAAGGGTGTAATATTCGTTCCATGAATAAACATTTGTCGTAGCCGCAGTAATTGGCATTTGATAAAAAGTAAAAGCCGATAAGTTGTCGTCTACTCTGTAATCACTTCCATGGTAATAGAAAAAAGAAAGTCCAATTGTTGTTCCGTTTCCATAACCGTAAAAAGTATCATAATTAATCCATGAAAAAGTTTTTACGTTGTCTTCTGACTGCCAAAAGTTCTCGTTTGTAAATTTATCTGCAGGATCATCTGTTAGATAATCTGAACAGCTTACTGCGGTCATTGATGTTGCAGCAACAGCAAATAGAAGCAGAAATCTTGATTTTATATTTGATTTTTTCATTTTAAAAGTTTTGTATAGTTAGGATTAGAAAGAAAGCTCAATACCAAAAGACATTGTTTTGGTATAAGGATAAGCTCTTCCCCAGAAAACTTCTGCTTCATCAATTTCAGGGTCAACAGGAAGACGTTTATCTGCCCAAGTCACTAAATTTTCACCCGAAGCATAAATTCTCACTTTCTCTAAACGAGCTCTTTTTACAAGTTCTTTTGGAAGTGAATATCCAAGCGTAACATTTTTTAGACGGAAATAAGACATGTCTAATAAATATCTTGTAGAAGTAACAAAGTTGTTTGAACCCGAAGTACCTGAACCAAGCGTATTAGCTTCGTTTCCATAATATGGGTTTGGCCAGTAAGCTTGAGTATTTGTCTCTGTCCAGTAATCAGCCTGGTTTGCATACATTTGCTGTGGTGCGCGGTAGAAAGGCAGTACAGCATCTGAAGCCGCCCAGTAATCACGTTTACCAACTCCCTGGAAGAAACCGGAAATATCAAATCCGCGGTATTTCCCGCCTAAAGTAATACCGTATTTGTAACGCGGTGTTGTATTACCAATTTTTTTCAAATCTCCGTGATCATCAGCTGTTCCTGCACCGCGGCTTATAACTCCGTCGCCGTCAAGATCTACATAATGAACATCTCCCGCGCCATATTTAAAGTTACCTACCATTGTTTTAGAGTAATCAACACCATTTACCGTTTTACCGTTATTGGTAATTACGTCATCAGCCTGAAGAAGTCTGTCGCTGGTTAAACCCCAGATTTGTCCAATTTCGTAACCATCATAATAAGGATAGGTAGTTGGTGTAACTAAACCTAATAATTTAGAAGTATTGTTCCATTTCGTGATTACAGATTTGTAATCAGATAAAGCTACATCAACAAATACCGAAGCTGTTTCGCTTAATTGTTTGTTGAAGTTTAAAGACAATTCCCAGCCTCTTGTTCTCATGTTTCCAGAGTTAGTTTGTGCGGCACTTTGACCAAATGAACCCGGAAGTGTTATACCTGGTGCAAGCATTCCTTTTGTATCACGCTGGTACCAGTCGAAAGAAGCACCTAACATGTCAAATATTTTAATATCGATACCTACATCTTTTGTATAGACTTTTTCCCAAGTTAAAGCAGGGTCAACGTTTGTTGGTAATCCTGTAGAAGGAGGCAGTGTAGAACCACTGTTTACCCATGAAGGATTAGTTGAATTTAATATCGATAAGAACGCATTATTACCTACGTTTTGGTTTCCAATTGATCCAATAGAAGCACGAAGTTTAAGGTCGTTTAACCAGCCGCGTGTACCTTCCATGAATTTTTCATTCACAATTTTGTATCCTACAGAAGCAGAAGGGAAGAATCCCCATTGTTCTGTTGTTGGGAATTTTGAAGAACCATCGTAACGAGCATTCAATTCTAATAAATAAATTCCTTTGTAATCATAATTTAAACGAGCAAAGAAACCTGCAATTGAATATGTTGTTTCTGCCGGATTAAGAGAAGTATTTGCAGATCCCGAAACAAATTGTTCTCCTACTGCAAGGTTAAACTCTGGTTTTGATTTATCTAAAAGTGTATTTCTTCTGGCATAATTACGGGAGAAATTCTGCCACTCTGAGTTAAAACCTCCTAAAACTTTGAAATTGTGACCACCTAATTGTTTTTTGTAGTTACCATAAATGTTTACCACATTTGTAGTGGACTCAGATTTTGATTGTGCTACATAATCATTTCCTGCTTCTAGAGTTGCAGGCGTAGCAGTTTGGATTGTCGTAGCGTCGTAAGGCATAGCAGACCAGCTGTCCCAAGCCAGGAATTTACCACCGTTTTGTTTTCTGTTATAAAATTCAGTTACATTACTTACTTCGGCTATAACATTAAAATCTTTAGTAATATCTGCTGTAAATTTAGCACTCAGCCTGTTATTACGTTTGATGTTTTCGTTTCTTGAAGCATTCGAAATGTATCCTCCTGCCGTACGGAAATTATATCCTCTGTACGTTCCGAAGTTTGGAAAATACTGCCCCCAGCGAAGCGCATAACCAAAATAACCACCGTAGCTGGTATCATCTGTACCAGAACCGCCATAGTAATTAAATGGCTGATCGTAAGAACTGTTAATTGTCATTACTTTGAAGTCTCCCGTTAACCAGTCGGCTAATTTTGTAGTGAAACCTAAGTTAATGTTCGTTCTTTGTCTTTGTTCTTGGTTTACTCTTAACATACCCTCTTGGTTAGTAAGGGCAATAGAAGCGAAGAAAGAACTTTTTTCTCCTAAATTACCTTGTGCAGATAAGTTATGTGTTGTCTGCAATGCGTTGCTGGCATATAATTCTTTATTAGCATCCCAAACTCTGTAGAAATAAGGTGTACCATTTTTAATCTCCCAGTCTTCACCATAAACCATTTCATTGCTGGTACGATTGTGTGCATATTTTTCTTTCCAGTTTTTAATTCCGGCCAATAAAGTATTGTAGTTTGCACCAAAAATTTCTGGTACAGCACCGTCAGTACGAGTACCTGCAGCAACTAATCCAGGAATTTCTACCGTTGGATCTAAGAATTGTAAAGTAGAAATTGGATTTGTAAAAGCCGTATTGGCAGAATAAGAGAATCTCACTTTTCCTTCACCTGTTTTTCCTCCTTTAGTTGTAATCAATACCACCCCAAAAGCAGCACGAGCTCCATAAATAGAAGCCGAAGCAGCATCTTTCAGTACAGACATTGTTGCGATGTCGTTTGGATTAATAAGCGATAAATCTGTCGGAACTCCGTCAACCAATATTAAAGGAGCATCAGAACCATTAATAGTACCGGCACCACGAATGTTAATGTTGGCTGCACGGTTAATATTTCCAGAGTTAAAACTAACATTTACTCCCGGTGTTGTTCCTTGTAAAGCCTTACTTACATCTGTAAGCGGTCTGCTTCCAATTGTTTTAGCTACATCGATTGAGGCAACAGCTCCGGTTAAATTTGTTTTCTTTTGAGAAGCAAATCCCACAACGACTACTTCGTCTAGTTTTGACGTGCTCTCAGCAAGAGAAATGTTGATTTTTTGCTGCCCGTCAATTTTTACCACTTGCGTCTCAGATCCCATGTAGCTGAAGACTAAGCTTTGCCCTGGCGAGGCAGGAATACTGTAGTTTCCGTCAAAGTCGGTGGTGGTTCCGTTTTTAGTTCCTTGTATAAGGATACTAACCCCTGGTATAGGAAACCCATCCGATTTGCTTTTTACAGTTCCAGTAATTGTTTTTGTTTGCCCAAATGTTACTTGAATGAACAAAACCAACAATGAAATAAGAAATAATTTTTTCATGATTATTTGGTTTTTTTAATGGTTGTTGAGCAAATATATTTATTTATTGCATATAAATGCAGTATTTTGTATTTTTTTTCAAAATTTAACTCAAATAACGCAAAATGACGCACATTTTACATGTAAATTCTTTCTTGTTTTATTTTTAAAACTAAAAAACGCAAACTATTGCAGTTTCTTACAAATCCGCAGTGTTCAATTGAAATATTTGATATATTTGTCCTGAATTTTAACTTTTTAAAAAATGCTGAAAGCCGAAAGACATAAATATATAATGACTAAGCTTATTGAAGAACAGAAGGTTGTTACAACAGATTTGGCTTTAGCTCTGGATTTGTCTGAAGATACAATAAGAAGAGATTTAAACGAGTTGGACAGCAAGAAACAACTGGAAAAGGTCTATGGCGGAGCAGTACTGGTTACAGAAAAATCTAAAGATGTTTTTAATATTAATATTACCGGAGAAAAAGAAAAAAAGGAAATTGTAAAAAAAGCATTGTCTTTATTACATGACGACCAGGTTATTATAATGAGCGGCGGAAGTACGAATTTGGTTTTTGCAAAGCTGATTCCGTCCGATTTAAAAGCCACAATATATACGTATAGTCTTCCAATCGCGATGCAATTATCACAGCACCCCAACATAGATTTAATATTTATTGGTGGGAAAATGCAAAAAAACGCAATGGTGACTATTGGTATGGATGTAATACAAGTTGTGTCTAAAATTAAAGCCGATATTTGTTTTATAGGAGCCAGCAGTATTAATATAAAACAAGGTCTTACAGAGATTGGTTATGAGATCTCGATTGTTAAAAAAGCCATGATAGAAGCTTCTGACAGGGTTGTTTCGATGTTTTCTGCCGATAAGCTGAATACGAAAATGCCTCATGTGGTTTGCGATTTAAATCAGTTGGATACCATTGTTACCAATTTAGATCCGGAAGACGCAAGGCTGGAAGAATACCGAAAATCAGGCGTTTTTATCCTATAATTAAAAATTCAGTCAAACTTTTCTGCGTTTTTTTGCGTTATTTGAATTTAATTTTGTTAAATAACGCAAAATAATGTATTTGTTTTGTTTTTTGTATCTATATTTGTTAAAACTAATTTTAACTACAATAGATATATTATGAAAACCACTACTTCTTTGGCTTACGACATACCCGGGAAATTTGAAGAAACTCGATTTGAAAAAAATCATAATGTGATCTTTGAAAATTCTGCGGAAGCTTCAAAAAATGTCGCTCAAGAAATAGCTGAATTAATACGTTTCAAACAAGCTGCAAACGAATCATGTGTACTTGGCCTGGCCACAGGTTCTTCACCAATTAAAGTATACGAAGAATTGGTTCGAATGCATAAAGAAGATGGTCTTAGTTTTAGCAATGTCATCACTTTTAATTTGGATGAATATTATCCAATGACCAAAGAAAGCCGCCAGAGCTATCACTATTTCATGCACCAGCATCTTTTTAACCACATTGATATTAAACCTGAAAATGTTCATATTCCTGACGGAACAATTGCACTCGAGCAGTTGAATCAATATTGTATTGATTATGAAATGAAAATAAAAAATGCCGGCGGACTTGATTTTCAATTGTTAGGAATTGGCCGTACCGGTCACGTTGGTTTTAACGAACCGGGATCGCACATCAATTCTGGAACCAGAATTATTACACTGGATCATATTACAAGAGTCGATGCTTCGTCTGACTTTAACGGAATCGATAATGTTCCTAAAAGAGCGATCACGATGGGAGTTTCTACCATTATGCGATCTAAAAGAATCGTTTTAATGGCTTGGGGACAAAATAAAGCCGATATTATCAAAAGAACGATTCAAGGTGATGTAAGTTCAGAAGTTCCTGCAACGTTTTTACAAAATCATCTAAACGCCACTTTTGTTTTAGATCAATCTGCAGCTTCAGAATTAACACGTTTTAAAACGCCTTGGCTGGTAGGAGAATGCATCTGGACACCAGAATTAAAAAGTAAAGCTATTGTTTGGCTTTGCCAGAAAACAAACCAGTCTATTTTAAAACTGACAGACCGTGATTATAATAATAACGGAATGTCTGATTTATTAGCACAAGAAGGATCTGCTTACGATTTAAACATCAATATGTTTAACGTATTGCAGCATACTATTACCGGATGGCCGGGTGGAAAACCAAATACAGACGATTCGCATCGTCCGGAAAGAGCCAATCCTGCCAAAAAACGAGTTATCCTTTTCAGTCCGCATCCAGATGATGACGTGATTTCGATGGGAGGAACTTTTTCAAAATTGATAAAACAAGGCCACGATGTACATGTTGTATATCAAACCTCTGGAAATATTGCGGTTACAGACGATGAAGCGCTGAAATTTGCTGAAGTATGCAACGATTTTACTGGCGGAAATCTTCCAAAAGACATCAACTTCAAATCTGTAATTGAGTTCTTGAACAACAAATCAGAAAATCAAATCGATTCTCTAGAAGTTAGAAAATTAAAAGGATTAATCAGAAGAAGAGAATCTTACGCAGCAACAAGATACATTGGACTTAAGGATGAAAATACACACTTTTTAGATCTTCCTTTTTATGAAACAGGGCAGGTAAAAAAGAATCCGTTAGGGCCTGAAGATATTGCCATTGTAAAAGAAATTATTGCCAGAATAAAACCGCATCAGGTATTTGCAGCCGGAGATTTAGCAGATCCGCACGGGACGCACGAAGTATGTCTGAACGCGATTTTTGCAGCCATGAAGGAATTAAAGCCAGAAAAATACATGGACGACTGCTGGTTATGGTTGTACAGAGGTGCTTGGCACGAATGGGATATTCATGAAATCGATATGGCGGTGCCGCTTTCTCCATCAGAAGTGTTGTTGAAACGCCACGCAATCTTGTATCATCAATCTCAAAAAGACAGAGTTATGTTCCAAGGAAATGATTCCAGAGAATTCTGGGTTAGAGCCGAAGACCGCAACAAAAATACAGCCGTTTTGTATGACGAATTAGGATTAGCAGAATACGAAGCTATTGAAGCTTTTAAACGTTTTGATTATTAGTAATTTCTGAAAAGTTAATCTTTTCGGTGATAAACCTGACGGATTTTCAAAACCCGTCAGGTTTAAATAACACAATCAAAATAGAATTTTCAAATTACCAACCAAAAGCAATACAACCAATTAAATGTCCAGCCTTCTCCAATTACAACAACTATCTGATTCCTTAGAAGGAACTCTTTTTTATGATGAACTTCATAAAAAACTGTATGCCACAGATGCTTCTGCCTATAGAATTATGCCGAAAGCCGTTGCAATTCCTAAAACCGAAGAAGATATTGTAAAAATCATTCGCTTTGCGGCAAAAAACAATATTTCGATAACACCCAGAACGGCAGGAACATCTTTGGCGGGTCAAACGGTAGGTAACGGAATTATTGTAGACGTTTCTAAATATTTTACCAAAATTGTTTCTTTTGATGCTCAAAAGAAAACCATAACCGTACAGCCCGGAGTAATTCGCGATGAACTGAATTTGTATTTAAAGCCTCATGGTTTGTTTTTCAGCCCAACGACTTCAACTACAAATCGCTGTATGATTGGCGGTATGGTGGGAAATAATTCATCCGGAACAACTTCAATCCGCTATGGCGTTACCCGAGATAAAATTGTGGAGATAAAAGCCGTTTTAAGCGACGGAAGTTTTGCGGTATTTAAAGATTTAACTTCTGAGGAATTTATTGAGAAGACGAAAGGCGATTCTTTAGAAAGTAAAATTTATAAAACGATTTACGAAGAACTTTCGAATAAAGAAAATCAGGACGAAATAAATAGGGAGTTTCCAAAACCTGAAATTCACAGGCGAAACACAGGTTATGCTATTGATGCCTTATTAAAATCAGAATTATTTTCGGGAACAGAAAATACAATCAATTTAGGAAAACTACTTTGCGGAAGCGAGGGAACTTTGGCGTTTACGACAGAGATTACCTTAAAAGTAGACGATTTGCCGCCCACAAACAATATTATGGTTGTGGCGCATTTTCATACTATTCAGGAAAGTTTAGAAGCGGTCGTTACAGCAATGAAACATCATTTGTATACTTGCGAAATGATGGATGATACGATTTTAGATTGTACCAAAACCAATAGGGAACAGGCTAAAAACCGATTTTTTATTGTGGGAGAACCAAAAGCAGTTATCATGCTTGAAGTAGGTTCGCATATTAGTATGGAAGATGCCGAATTACAAGCCGATGCTTTGATTAAAGATCTCGAGGCTAATAATTTTGGGTATGCACTGCCTAAAATTTATGGAACCGATATTGATAAAGTAAACGAAGTTCGTAAAGCAGGTCTGGGGCTTTTAGGAAGTATTGTGGGCGATGATAAAGCAGCCGATTCTATTGAAGATACCGCCGTTGAACTCAGCGATCTACCCAATTATATTGCCGATTTTGCTGCCATGATGGAAAGGCACGGACAAAGTGCCATTTATTATGCGCATGCCGGAGCGGGAGAACTCCATTTACGTCCGAAGATAAATTTAAAGACAAAAGAAGGATTACACCAGTTTAGAACTATTTCTACAGAAGTAGCGCATTTGGTGAAAAAATACAGAGGTTCGTTAAGCGGCGAACATGGCGACGGAATTTTACGCGGCGAGTTTCTGCCTTTTATGATTGGTGATAAAAATTATGAACTGCTGAAACGAATAAAAAAAGCATTTGATCCTGATACGATTTTAAATGTCGGGAAAATTGTAAATGCTTCTAAAATGGATGAAAATCTTCGTTTTGAAGCAGGAAGAATTGAACCGGAAATAAAAACGATTCAGGATTTTTCAGATAGTTTAGGAGTTTTGCGTGCCGCCGAAAAATGCAACGGTTCAGGCGATTGCCGAAAATTACCATCGGCAGGAGGAACTTTGTGTCCGAGTTACCGCGCCACCCGAAACGAAAAAGATACCACTCGCGCCAGAGCCAATGCGCTGAGAGAATATCTGACCCATTCTGAAAAAGACAATAAATTCGACCACGAAGAATTATATAAAGTATTTGAGTTGTGCGTAAGCTGTAAAGCCTGTGCCAGCGAATGCCCTAGTAATGTAGATGTGGCCACTTTAAAAGCAGAATTTTTATACCAATATCAAAAAGCAAACGGATTTTCTGTTCGTAATAAAATATTCGCTTTCAATTCGAAATTGAATAAGTTTGGAAGCATTGCACCGTCTATGACCAATTTTGTGGCCAATTTGCCTTTGGTTAAAAAAAGTATGGGAATTGCTCCTAAAAGACAAGTACCGCTTTTGGCGCCAAAGACTTTTAAAAAATGGTACGAAAAAAATACAAAATCGGCAGAAACGAATTCTTTTAAAAACGGAAAAGTTTATCTTTTTTGTGATGAGTTTACCAATTATTACGATGTATCAGTAGGAATTGATGCGTATGAATTATTAACGGGATTGGGTTATGAAGTCATTATTGCAGATCATGAAGAAAGCGGAAGAGCCTTTATTTCAAAAGGATTTCTGGAAGAAGCACAAAGTATTGCCAATAAAAATGTCAATATTTTTAAAGATTTAATTTCTGAGGATACGCCTTTAATCGGAATTGAACCATCGGCCATATTGACTTTTAGAGACGAATATATCCGATTGGCAAAAGACAAGGAAAGTGCCGAAAAATTATCAAAAAATACCTTTACAGTCGAAGAGTTTTTTAAAGCAGAAATTACAAAAGGAAAAATTCATTCCGGACAATTTTCGGATGTAGAGAAAACAATAAAGATTCACGGGCATTGTCATCAAAAATCATTAAGTACAGTTGAAGCTTCTTTTGCGATGCTGAATTTACCTAAAAACAGCACCGTTACGATTTATAATTCAGGATGCTGCGGTATGGCGGGTTCGTTTGGTTATGAAAAAGAACATTACGAAATTAGTATGCAGATGGGGGAAGATACGTTGTTTCCTAAAATTCGAGCAACCGATTCAACAACAGAGATTGCGGCCGCAGGAACGAGCTGCCGTCATCAGATTTTTGACGGAACAAATAGAAAAGCCATGCATCCGGTAACGATTTTAAGAGATTGTTTGAAATAATTTTTTCGCAGAGTAAATAAAATAAATAAAAATATGTGTTGCGATTTACAATAAGTAATGCATAAAATTAGGTTGGTTACCTATCCTAACAGGTTTTAAAAGCCTGTTAGGAATTTTTTAGCGGTTTATTTTTTTTTGCCACAAATTGCACGAATTGTCACAAATTAAATCTGCCAAATCTGCGAGAAAAAAAATAGCCATAGATTAAAGGATTAAAATGATTTTTTTCGCCACGAATTACACGAATTACACGAATTAAATCTACCAAATCTGCTAAATCTGCGTGAAAAAAAATAGCCACTCCCGATAGCTATCGGGATAAAGGATTAAATAGATTAAAAACTTAGCGAACTTAGCGTATCCCGATAGCTATCGAGATTGCGCTCTTAGTGGTTAATTTTTTTCAATTACAACTAACTAACCAAAAAATAGTACCTATGAAAAGCCTAAAAATTTTAATTCTGATACTGCTGTTTCAAACGAAATTGTTCAGTCAGGAATCTCCAAAGAGAGAAATGCGTGCGGCGTGGATATCTACAGTAGACAATATCGACTGGCCGTCGAAACCGGGATTATCAGACAAGCAGATGAAATCTGAAATGATTACCATTTTAGATAATTTACGATCTAATAATCTGAACACCGTAATTTTTCAAATCCGCCCCACTGCCGATGCGTATTACAAATCGACAAAAGAACCAGCTTCACATTGGATAACCGGAACTCAGGGCGTGGCTCCCGGATTTGATCCGCTTCAAATGATGATCGACGAAGCCGGAAAAAGAGGAATGAACGTTCATGTTTGGTTAAATCCGTACCGTGTACAAAAAGATACAACGAAAGAAGTATTGGCCAAAACGCATTTGTATTTTAAGAAACCAGAATTATTCCTGACTTACGGAAAATCAAGATATTTTAATCCGGGTTACAAAGAAACCAGAGATTTCGTTGCTTCTGTAGTAGGCGAAATTGTTCGTAAATATGACATTCAGGCCGTTCACATGGACGATTATTTTTATCCTTATAAAATCACAGGACAAGAATTTCCGGACGAAAAAGCATTTGCCAAAGAACCGCGTCAGTTTAAGGATAAAGACGATTGGAGGAGAGACAATGTTGATTTAATTATCAAGCAAATTCGAGATACTATTATTGCTAATAAACCGGAAGTAGAATTCGGAATTTCGCCTTTTGGCGTGTGGCGAAATATAGCCAAAGATTCAGAAGGTTCCAATACTGTGGCCGGAGCGACTAATTATGATGATTTATATGCCAATATTTTAAAATGGCAGAAAGAAAACTGGATCGATTATGTAACACCGCAATTGTACTGGCATATTGGTTTTGACAGAGCGAATTTTGAAGTTTTGGCAAAATGGTGGGCAGCACACAAATACGGAGCCAATGTTTATATAGGCCACGGCGATTATAAGATTTCGAATACCGCAAAAGAACCAGAGTGGAGAAGTGCGGATCAAATTGTGAAACAAATAGAAATGATTCGAACTATGCCTTTAATAGATGGTTCGATGCATTTTACAGCTTCTACTTTTCTTAAAAAAGGAGATACGCTGCGAAATCCGCTTATTCAAAAACAATATAAATATATCGCCTTAACGCCTGAAGCGAATAGAATTACCAGAATAAAACCACAACCACCAACAAATGCCTTGATTACCAAAAAAGGAGATAAGGCTTTACTGACTTGGAAGTCTGGAATTAACGACAAGAAATTTGTTATTTATAGATTTCCTAAAGGAAAAATTACGGATTTCTCTAATGCCGAAAACATTTATTACGTTACAACAGAAACAAAATTCGAAGTTCCGGCAGCTGAATTTGAAATGTATATCTATGCCGTTTCCGCTTTGAGTCAGACCCAGACAGAAAGCATTCCGATAGAATTTCTAAAAAAATAAAAAGATAAAAGCCATGAGAAAAAGTATTTTACTAATCGCCATATTTCTGAGTTCCTTAAGTACAATGCAGGCGCAGAATCTCGATATAATTCCGAAGCCTGTAAAAATTGAACAGAAAGAAGGAGCGTTTGTTATTCCGGCATCGGTACAAATTATTGTAGACAAAAAAGCAGAAAAAAGCGCAGATTATATAACGGCTTCTGTTTTGAAATATACCGGAATTAATCCCGTTGTTTCTATCGGAAATAAACATAAAAAAAACAGCATTGCATTTCTGGTCGATGAAAAAATGAATCTTCCCAATGATGGTTATAAATTAACGATCAATAAAAAAGGAATTCTGATAAAAGGGAAATCTTCAAACGGCGTTTTAAACGGATTACAGACTTTATTGCAGATTTGTTCTGCGAAAGAGGTTAAAAAAGGAACAATTCCTTTTGCTAAAATAGAAGATTATCCACGTTTTGAATGGCGCGGTATGATGCTCGATTGTTCCAGACAGTTTTTTGACAAACAAACCGTTAAAAATTATATTGACTGGCTGGCAGCACATAAAATGAATATTTTTCACTGGCATTTAACAGATGATAACGGTTGGAGAGCCGAAATTAAATCAATGCCGGATTTAACTTTAAAAGGTGCCTGGAGAGGTCCGGGAGAAGTTTTACTGCCGTCTTACGGATCTGGAGATAAACGTTACGGAGGATTTTATACGCAGGAAGATATGAAAGAAGTAGTTGCGTATGCATCTGCCAGAGGTATTTCGGTAATGCCCGAAATTGAAATCCCGGGACACTCACGTGCGGTAACCGCCTCGTATCCAGAAGTGGGCTGCGCTATAACGCAGGAACTTAAAAGTGTTCAGGGAGAAGTAAAAAATGTTTGGTGTGTAGGACGTGAAGAAAACTACCAAATTTTAGATTCGATCATTAGAGAAGTTTCGGGAATTTTTCCTTTTGAATATATCCATATAGCAGGAGACGAAGTCAATCGTGCCAACTGGGAGCATTGCCCAAGATGCCAGGCTTTAATGGCGAAAGAAGGATTCACGGATAGTTTTCAGCTTCAGAATTATTTCTTTAGAAGAGTTCAGAAAATTGTAGACAAATACCATAAAAAAACAGATGGCTGGAACGAAATTTTAAAAGGTGGAGAAATCGACCCGAATACACTGATTTCTGCCTGGCAGGGAATAAGCTACGGAATTGAATCGGCTAAAAAAGGATATCAAACGATCATGATGCCGGGACAATATACGTATTTTGATATGGCACAATCTGAAAATGAAAGGGGCCACCGCTGGGCTGCCATTACAGATACGAAAAGAGCTTATTCGTTTGAACCAATCCCAAATGATGATTTGACGCCGGAACAACAGAAATTGATAAAAGGAGTTCAGGGCGCTTTGTGGAGCGAATATTTAGATCGCCCAACCCGATTTGTAGAATACCAAAGTTACCCAAGAATCAGTGCTTTATCTGAAATTGGCTGGTCTAAAAAAGAAGACAAAAACTGGGATGATTTTTACGGAAGATTAACACACAGTCATTTACAGCGTTTGGCCAATATGGGAATTGCTTTTAGAGATTTTCCGCCCACGGCAATTTATCAAAACGGCACGATTACCGTGACGCCGCCTTATGAAGGTGCTGTGGTGCGTTACGATACACAAGGAAACGAGCCAACAAGACAATCGGCTTTATATACAAAACCAATTCAAACTAAGGATTACGAACAATATAGGTTCCGTACTTTTTTTAATGAAGATGTGGCAAGTCCGGCGGTAAAAGTCGAAAAACTGCCTGTTGCCAATTGGAATACGTCAAAAGTGGAAGTTTTAACTATTTCAGAGAATATTTCAGAACATGTAGACAAAAACGGTATTTGGTATTTAACCTTTAATCCAATTGCTGATGGAAGTGCAAACGGCGTTGTAAGAACGGTTTCGCTTTTTGAAAATGATAAATTAATACAAAGTTTTGCCGAAGAAAAAACGTTGAAATCTAAACCACGTTTACGATTTGTAATTGAAAATTACAATGAAAAAAATACCTATCGTTTAGATTTTACAGTTGAAAATAAAGAAGCTGCAGCATCAGCCGCAACAGTAAATTTCAATTGTTCGCCTTATTTAGAACCGGAAGTAAAAGTGACGTCATCAATGGCAGAAAATCCTAAATTTCCTATTTTGAATTTGGAAGACTATAATGTCGAAACTTATCTGCGTACAGATATTGCTTGTGCAAATGGTGACTGGATTTTGTATACCTTTAATACTCCTGTAACTTCTTCTAAAATTGATGTGTTAACGGGAATTCCGCATCACCCAAGATTCATTGTTAATAACGGTTATGTAGAATATTCTTATAACGGAATTGATTTTATAAAAGGAGATGCTTTTGATTATGGAAATGCATCAATCTATCCCAAACAGCCGGTAAAAGCTGTTAAGATTGTCATTACAGGAACCAATAACGAGCCTCTTATGGCAGGTCAGGACTTAAGAATTAATCCGTAAATCATGAAAAAGATAATAGTTAGCATCACCATTATTTCTTTTGTTTTTTTAGGAATGAGTTTTCATTCTCCTAAAAAAATAAATATGGACGGCGATAATAAAGAAAATGAAGCCTACATTGATTCGATGATGCAGAATGCGCTTAAAAAAGGCTTTTTTCCGGGAGCACAAATTATTGTAGGAACGGGAGATTTTAACTTGATTTCCAAAAATTATGGTTATCATGATTATACTAAAAAGCAATTAGTAAAAACAGACGATGTTTTTGATCTGGCTTCGATGTCTAAAGTTTTGGGCGCAACTCTGGTGACAATGCGCTTGGTGGGTGAAGACAAAATAAAACTCACAGATCAGGTTGGCGAAATTGTTCCGTTTTATAAAAATACGGCCATTGCCAATTTAACGCTTTTTGAACTCTTAACACATACTTCGGGATTAAAGGCGAGTATTACTTTTTACCAGAGTCTGCTTTCTACGCCAGATGGTTCGCCTTTGTTGAGTAATCAAAAATCTGCTGAGTATCCTGAATTGTTTGATACCATGTATGTAAACAAAAATATTGTTTATGATGCTAATTATCTTTCGTTTACACCAAAAGAAAACTGGGTTCAGATTTATAAAAACATGTGGCTGAATCCGGAATTTTATAAAACGGTTTATGCGCAGATTGCCACAGCAAATACAAATCCGAGAGGGAAATATGTATACAGTGATTTAAATCTGCTTTTGGTGAAACAAATGATTGAAACCAAAACAGGAAGAAAACTAGATCAGCTGACAAATGAAATTTATACAGAACTAGGCATTTCAACAATTGGATATAATCCTTTAAAGTGGACTTCGATCGAAAACGTAATGCCGACTGAAGTGGATAATTTTTTCAGAAAAGATACTATAAAAGGTTATGTGCATGATGAAGCCGCAGCCATTTTTGGCGGTGTTTCGGGAAATGCTGGTTTGTTTGCCAACGCAGAATCGATTGCTGTTATCTGCAAAATGCTGATGAACAACGGGAAGTATAAAGGAAAACAAATTCTAAAAGCGGAAGTCGTAAAAGAGTTTACAAATTCGCCTTTGACCAAAGAAGGAATTTATCGTGGATTGGGTTTTGATAAACGAAAACCAGATGAGTTTTTTAAAGCAAATGATTTTGGACATACGGGTTTTACGGGAACTTTTTTCTTTATGAACCGTGATACAAACAGATTTCTGATTATCCTAACCAATCGCGTAAACCCAACCCGAACAAACAGATTAATGTATAAAGATGATTTTAGTGCTAAAATTTGGAGACAAATTAATAAGTAATTTTTTTAGCCACAGATTAAACAGATTAGAAGGATTTTTTTGCCACGAATTGCACGAATTTCCACGAATTAAATCTGCTCAATCTGGCAAATCTGTGGGCGAAAAATTTAGCCACAGATTATAAATATTAAAATGATTTTTGTTTCACGCAGATTTTGCAGATTCAAGCAGATCAACACAGATTATAAAATTAAATCTGCTACAATCTGCAAAATCTGCGTGAAAAACTAAGCACAATCAAATAAAAAATCCTTTTTTAATCCACTTAATCTGTGGCAAAAAAAATAAACTATAAATGAAAAAAATACTCATTTGCGTACTGATTACAACAGTATCTTTTGCGCAGAAAATAAAAACAGGAGCTGAAAATTATACCGCATATCTCCCTTTATTAAAAGGCAAAAGCGTAGGTGTTGTAACCAATCAAACTGGAATTATAGACGAAAAAACGCATTTGGTTGATTTTTTGGTTCAAAAGAATATCAAGATCAAAACCATTTTTGCTCCGGAACATGGATTTAGAGGTACTGCCGATGCCGGCGAACACGTGTCTGACGAAATCGACGCAAAAACGGGTTTGTCTATTACTTCCCTTTATGGTAAAAGCAACAAACCAACACCCGAACAATTAAAAAACATTGATATCATGGTTTTTGATTTGCAGGATGTAGGAACAAGATTATATACTTATGTTTCTACCATGCACAGAATTATGGAAGCTTGTGCTGAGAATAATGTTCCGCTGATTGTACTGGACCGCCCAAATCCGAATATTATGATTGTCGACGGTCCGGTTTTGGACATTGCTTTTCAAAGCGGTATCGGGATGCATCCAACGCCTTTGCTTCATGGAATGACTTTGGGCGAAGAAGCAAAAATGATTAATGGACAGAAATGGCTGAAAAACGGAGTACAATGTAAACTGACGGTTATTCCGTGTTTGAATTATAACAGAAAAATGACCTATAGCCTGCCTGTTCGTCCTTCGCCAAATTTGCCAAACGATCAATCGGTTAATTTATATGTGAGTTTGTGTCTTTTTGAAGGAACCAATGTCAGCATGGGACGCGGTACAGAAAAACAATTTCAGATTTATGGTTCGCCGTATTTGCCAAAAAGCAATTTTGCCTTTACTCCAAAACCTAATTTTGGGGATAAAGATCCTTTATATAATGGAGTAGAATGCAACGGAGAAGATTTGTCGGCCATTCCGAGAATTAACAAACTGGAAATTAAATGGCTGATTAAAGCGTATCAAACCACTTCGGATAAATCGAAATTTTTCGACAAAAGAAAATTTTCTATCAGAGCAGGAAATGAAAAATTACAACAGCAAATTGAAGCCGGAACATCTGAAGAAGAAATTAGAAAAAGCTGGGAGCAAGGTTTAAAAGACTTTAAGAAAATGAGAGCGCCTTATTTAATTTATCGTTAACAAGGATGCTCCAGCGGAGCATAATATTTATAGCAATTATACATCCCTGATTTCAAGCTCCATCGGAGCGATATAAATATGCCGCTCCGATGGAGCTTTATGTATGGAGGAATAAATTATGCTATAAATATACAGCTCCTCTGGAGCTTTTTATAGTAAATAAAAATGGAGCAATAGCTAGAATTAAACTCAGCCGTAGATTAATCAAATTGTAAGTAAGTATAGGCAAGAATGTTTTTTGTATCTTTATTTTTTCGGGAGAAAATCAGCGTTTAATTCTTCGGAAAATAATAAATAAAGATAGTTCAAGTCTTAAAATAAACACGATGACAGTGATTACAGAGCAAAATAATGAAGCAATAAAAAAGGTATTACCCATTATTTTAGCGACTTCTATTTTTATGCAGATGCTCGATTCGACGATTTTGAACACTTCACTGCCTTCTATCGCAAAAGATCTACACGAATCGCCGCTTGACATGCAGAATGCGATTATTAGTTATGTTTTAACTTTGGCGCTTTTTATGCCGGTGAGTGGTTTTTTATCGGATAAATTTGGAACAAAGAGAATCTTTATTTTTGCTTTGGTTTTATTTAGCCTTGGCTCTTTATTTTGTTCGCTTTCTCAAAACCTGACGCATTTAGTATTAGCCCGAATCGTTCAGGGCGTTGGCGGGAGTTTAATGACACCAGTAGGAAAACTGGCTCTTATTAAAACATTCCCTAAAAATGAATTGCTTAGAGCAATGAACTTTGCGATTATTCCAGCTTTAATTGGGCCGGTATTAGGACCGCTGGTAGGAGGTTATATGGTAGATTATTTATCCTGGCACTGGATTTTTTTAATCAATATTCCTTTTGGACTTATTGGGATTCTTTTAAGCTTGAAATACATGCCCAATTATAAATCCAAAATTATCGATTTTGACTTAAAAGGTTTTTTCATCTTTGCCGGAGCTTCGCTTTTATTGTCCATTTCTTTGGAATTATTTGGTAACACAGTTCGCGTTTCGCCTGTTTTAATGATTTTAATGTCAGGATTTTTAATGCTCTATTGGTATTACCGTCATGCATCGAGAGACAATAATCCTATTTTTCCTTTAAATCTTTTTCAGGTAAGAACGTTCCGGGTGGGTATTGTTGGTAATTTGGCTACACGTTTAGGAATCAGTGCAATTCCGCTATTATTGCCTATGATGATTCAGATTGCTTATGGAAAGTCGGCGGTTGTATCCGGATGGATTGTGGCTCCTATGGCACTTACGGCTATGTTTGGGAAATCGGCGGTAATTGGAATATTGAACACCTTTGGCTACCGAAGAACCTTAATGGTGAATACGTTTATTATTGGTGTTTTAATTTGCTGTTTGGCCATTCCGTCTATTCATGATTCAATTTATTGGTATGTGCCCATAATTTCGATATTGGGTTTCTTTAACTCCATACAATTTACCTCTATGAATTCTATTTCTATTGCCGATTTAAGACCGTATCATACCAGCAGCGGTAATTCTTTAATTTCCGTTAATCAGCAATTGGCAATTGGTTTTGGGATCGCTTTTGGATTATTAGTGCTTAAAATTTTTCAAGGTGATACAAAACTCATTCATCACGAAATTCATAATGCTTTTCGATATACTTTTCTTGTTGTAGGCGCATTAACTATTCTGTCCGGATTAGTTTTTAGAAGACTGCATTTTAAAGACGGCGACAATTTAAAACCAGCCGATTAATTCAACCAAACTATAACTTAACTTAACCACTCCGCATAAACCTTATAATGAATACAAGCAATACTCCGGTTACTATTTTACAAACAAAACAACATTTTGAAATTCTTGACGGACTTAGAGGCGTCGCTGCACTGGCAGTAGTCATTTTTCATTTTATGGAATGGGTATACACAGATCCAGCTAAAAATTTTATCGGACATGGTTTCTTGGCCGTTGATTTCTTTTTCTGTCTTTCCGGATTTGTCATCGGGTATGCTTACGATGATCGTATTGCAAAAATGGGACTGCGTAATTTTTTTATTTCAAGAATTATAAGACTTCATCCGTTGGTTATAGCAGGATCAATATTAGGTTTGCTGGCATTTTTGTTCGATCCGTTTGGCGGGCATCTCGAATTGTACAGCGCCGGTAGGATAGCTTTGGCTTTTATCTGTTCTTTGTTTATGATTCCGCTGCCCATAATCGAAGATCGTGGTTTTAACCTGTTCAGTTTTAATGCGCCTGCATGGTCGTTGTTTTGGGAATATATTGCCAATATTGTGTATGCCTTTGTGCTTTACAGAATTAGACGAAGTTATTTATTAATCCTGACTATCATTTCGGCTTTTGCTATTTGTTATGTGGGATATACTTCGGGGAATTTATTAGGAGGCTGGAGTGGTCCTACTTTTTGGGACGGCTGTGCCAGAATATCGTATTCGTTTTTAGCGGGATTATTGATTTATCGTTCGAATTGGATCATCAAAAATAAACTTGGATTTGGAGGCCTTTCTCTATTATTGTTATTGGCTTTTGTGATGCCTTTTTCAGAATTAAACTGGATATCCGAACCTTTGGTCGTGTTGTTTTACTTTCCGTTGTTGGTAGCTTTAGGTGCTGGTTCTGTATTAAAAGCTGGTTTGAAGAAAGTCTGCGTATTTTCAGGACAAATTTCTTATCCGTTATACATGACCCATTATGCCGTATTGTGGATGTTTGGAAACTACTATACTACTCACAAACCAGATACCACGCAGTTAACTTTTATTGTGATAACCGCAGTGATTTTACTTGTTGGAGCTGCTTATTTGGTAATGAAAGTGTATGATATTCCGTTTAGAAAATATTTAAGTGATAAACGAACTAAAAGAACTTTAAACTGACCCCTCAATTTTTAAAAGTTTATTTTAAATTATGCCTTTGGAATAGGTAAATTTGCAGCTTGGTATTGGATTTTCTCTCAATAGCTAAAATTTACTTTAATCGCCCGATAATGTCCCAGAATAAAAAATCAATTTATACGCTTCAGTTTGTTTTACTCTGTTTGAGCTCATTATTATTCTCTTCGAGTTTTAATATGATGATACCAGAGCTTCCTAATTATTTAAGCAGTTTGGGAGGTGCTGAATATAAAGGACTTATTATTTCGTTGTTTACACTTACTGCGGCAATTTCTCGTCCTTTTAGCGGTAAATTGACTGACAAATGGGGACGTGTTCCGGTTATGGCCATTGGATCTTCGGTATGTGTTATCTGTGGCTTTTTGTATCCGGTTTTAAGTTCTGTTTCCGGATTTTTGTTACTGCGTTTGGTTCACGGTTTCTCGACTGGATTTAAACCAACAGCTACATCTGCTTATGTTGCCGATATTATCCCGCAGGAAAGATGGGGAGAAGCCTTGGGAATGCACGGTTTATGTTTTAGTATTGGAGGCGCTATAGGACCAGCTTTTGGGAGTTTGATTGTAAATGCATTTGGAATGAATGCCATGTTTTATGCTTCGTCTTTTTTAGCTTTTATGTCTATCATAATTGTGTTTAACATGAAAGAAACATTAGCTGCGAAAGAAAAACTCAACAGATCAATGTTCTATATTGGCCGAAAAGATATTATAGATAGAGGAGCACTTCCAGCAGGAATTATCACTTTTTTCTCTTATACGGCTTATGGACTTATACTGACTCTAATTCCGGATTGGAGCGAACATTTAGGAACACAAAATAAAGGAGTCTTTTTTACGGCTTTTACTGCCGCATCGGTTTTGGTGCGTTTTGGAGCCGGAAAGCTTTCAGACAGACACGGACGAACCAATGTTATATTTGTGGGATTAATTATAACTTCTATTGCATTATTTGTAATCAGCGAAGGTAAAGATGTGGTAATGCTTTTAGTAGGTGCCGCAATTTACGGAATGGGAACGGGGATTTTATCACCTGCCATAAGTGCGTGGACAATTGATTTAAGTCGTCCTGAACATCGCGGAAAAGCTGTAGCCACAATGTATATTTCTATGGAATTAGGAATTGGTCTTGGAGCACTGCTTGGAGGCAGTTATTACAACGATCAAATCATGCGTATACCGCTGATTATGAAACTGGATATTCTGGTATTGATGATTGGATTTTTATATCTGTTATATTGGAGAAGACTTAAAAAAAGAACCGCACAATCGTAAGCTGAAACCCTATTGTTTTTTATTTATGAGAAATGGGGTTTTCTGCAGGAAGTTTTGTTTTCTTATGAATGCATGGTTCTGTATGGGCAATAATGGGTTTTTCATCCCAGTCACCCCAATCTCCTTTATAAACTTTAAGATACACTAATTCGTCGTTTTCTCCACTAAATAGTCTGCTTTTAGTAGCAGGGCAGTTGTAGCTTTCTTGTTGATTTGTTTTTGAATTTTTCATGATTTCTGGGGTTTAATAAAATCACTTAAAATTACTCCTATTGCTGCAGTATCACTTATATAATAAAATGATATTCTTGTCAAATTAACATGTTGGTTTATAATGGACTAAAAAATTAAAACCAGCCTTCTTTAATTGCTTTCGTAATTACTTCGGTTGTGTTTTTTGTTTTAGTTTTTCTTAAAATGTTTCTTCTGTGCGTATTTATCGTTTCAACACTCAGAAATAATTTATTCGAAAGCGATTTGCTGTTATGGCCGTCAATTAGGTTTTTTAAAATTTCTTTTTCCCTTTTGGTAAGGATTTCTTTTGCAGGCTTAAAAGCAGTTTGTATTTCAACATCAATATAAGATGGCTCACCATCAAGACCTATGAAAGACAATACAGGTCGGCCGGTTGGTTTTAGATGCGTAATATCAGTATGAATATCCAGTACTCTTAATGCACCTCCTTGCGGCGATGTCTGGATGGTGTAAATCTGCTGTAGTATTCTAACATAATTGCCATTGGTATGTTTTATCCTGTAATCATATCGGATCTTATATTTCATTATTTTCTCGGGAGAAAATTGAGAAAAGAATTTCATCGCTGTATTTTCAATATTCAAGAAGAACGGAATATCATCAGGATGAATGTTTACAATTGAATATTCTGTGGTGAAATCTTCTGGCAGGCATCCTAAAACCGTAGTCACATTATCCTGTACATATTCTATTGTTGAAGTGGCAAGATTAAAAATAAGATAATAATATTCTCCTACAGAAAAAATATCAACGATTCTTTTTATATACTCCAAACTATAGTTAGGAGCAATATAAGTATCAGATTTCGCAACACTACTCCAGATTTTTTGCAGTTCTGCTAGTGGATCCTGGTTCATGACAGATTGTTTTTGGGTGGGATAAAACTAAGAAAAAGATTCTTAAGAAAATACTCACTAGTGAGTATTTTTTAAGAAATGTTTAACGTTTAAATTTGAAATGTTAAAATTTACTAATTTTATCTGATAACTTATACAGTATAAATTATGGCTTTAAATAAAATAAAATTTAATTTTAAAGAAAGATCTAATAATTTACCCAAAAGAGATCTGATTAAAAAAGGAGAAGGAAAGCTGACTTATGTACAAATATTTGGTTTTGTCTTAATAATATTCGGTATAATTTACTTTGCTTCTTTTCTTCTGCCAAGCGGGGTCATAGATATTTTTAAATCTTTAAAACTAGAGGAACATCCTGATCACAATGAAGTTCCCATCGCTTTTTTTACCGTAATGCTGGGAGTGGCATTCTCTTTTCCTGATATGCTAAAAGGCCAGACAAAAGATATTAGTACAATGCGAATAATTGTATTCATGTTTGCTAATGTTATTTGCATGCTGCTTCTCAAAATGGGTTGGGGAAAAGATTCATTATCAGAGATAGGGCTGGATGGTTATTGGATGGGAGTAATAGCACTTCTTTTTGGAGCTAAAGCAACACAGTCTTATTTTGAAAATGCAAACAAATTAATCTCGCAAACGCAGTCCAATCCTCTTTCAACAGATAAAAAAGAATTTGGCATAAGTAAAATAGCTATTGCGCAAATTGCTAAGGTTCAAAATGAAGAAAAACTATATGCCCAATTTCCTTCTATCGATTTTGTTAGTGATACCATTCAAAATGGTGAAAGCTGCCTGACTATATATCTAAAAGACGATAACAAAACCGGAATTCCTGCATTTGTTATTGCACAGTTAAATGAAACAATGACAATTCCGGTTAAGACTGAAATTGTCTCAAGTATTGGTATCGGAAAACCGCATTTGGCACAATTAACCAACAATATTGCTGATGTGAAAAATTCAGCATTTTTAGGTTCTATTTGTTGTCTGGTAGAATCTGAAATTAATCCTGATTTAAAAGCTGTTCTTACCTCTGGGCATATTTTTACAGGTGGAAAATTTGATGATTTTGATGGTTTTGTTAGTTCTGATCAGGCAACGGATACATTAAGCAATGGAAATTCTATTGGGGAACTTCATTTTCAACAAATGATTTCAAATCAGGATATTGCTATTGTAAAACTTGATGACAGCACTTCATTAGAAAATCTACTGCTTAAATTTCCACAAGGGTTTTATGAGGTTACCGAAGCTGATTTAAATTCACCTATTAGAAATGTTACTATTTTATCAAAAGAAAACAATAAACGCGAAGCTTTTATAGTGGATAAAAATGTTAGTGTTAGACTACATTATATTGGGACAAAAAAAATTATGAGAAATATAATTTTGATTGGATCTAATTCAAACCGAGATGATTCAACTACAGTTTCTAAAGAAGGAGATTCCGGAAGTTGTGTTTATCATACTAATACTGGCAAGATGATAGGAATGTTGTTAGGAGGTAATGATAAGTTTAGTTTCGTTCTCCCATTTCAACAAACTTTAATTAATAACAATTTTAAATTGAAATAAAAATGAAAAATCTATTGATTATTCTATTCTTACTGCTGATAAGCAATTCATATTCACAAGATGCTGGAATGAAAATTAATTTTAAAATTGAAAACAATAAAATAGTAACTAGTGATAAAACTTCTCAGCTGAAATTACCCCTTGAATTAGTATTTTCAAAAGCATTTAAGGATAAGTCTATTACTATTTTGAATGACAAAAGTGAAATTCTGGCTTTAAATAATTCAAAGTTTGGTGATCAAAATTTAACCCTGCTAGATGGAGAAACGTTTAATATTGAAATTGATAAGGAAGGTGTAGTGAATCCTTCATTAGCAGCAGATAAAAAAATTGATGGAAAGAAAATTCTACTTCAAATAGAAAAGTATGCTCCAATTGTTTTAGCATTTGATAAAACTACAGATACAGAAAATCAAGACTCCAACGGCGATTATAAAGCTGGATACCTTTATTATGATGCCATTAAGTTGTCTGAAGAAAAAGATGTTGCCCAAAGAAAACAAATTCTTAGTGCTTATGGTATCAGCAGTTCAAATATTTCAGAGAACCTTTATTTAAAAGAAGTATTTGGAGCTGATTACCTTGCTGGCGGTGTTCAGGGAGGAGGTTCTCTTTTATCAGTCGCAGGAGGTACTGATGTAACTTATTTTGCAGCAGGATTAGCACGATTTCTGGCTGAGCGCGCGAAAGACGAGCTTAATGAAGCATTTTTTAATAAAATGAAAGAACAGCTTAATGCTTATCCGGAATTAAAAACGGTTTTTCCTAAAACAACGTCTATTTTAAATACTATTGAAACCTATTCTTATGCATCAGTAATTCAAATTTTAAAAGAAGCATTTGAAACAGATGTTCAAAATCTTGCAGAAAATTTATATAACATCAAGGAATTAGATTCATCTTCTTGCAGTGAGGTGATTATATGTTCATGCAAGGAGGATGCAAATTGCAAAAAAATACCGATAGAAACATGTAGTAGTTGTGAAAGATGTAAATGCGAAAGCAGACTTAAAAAGCTCAATGATTTTTTTCAAACCATAAAAGGACAATGGGTAGCTTTAGGAATGTTTACAGTAAAAGAAGCAGTTCAATCGTCAAATCCTTTTGAATTATTACAAACAGTTGCTCATTCTGGAGATTTAAAAAAGCTTAAAGAAAATGCGGCAAAAGATAATAAAACATACGACGATTATAATGTAGCGGCATCGATTGAGCTGGCAAACTTTATTTCGGTTAGTTTAAAAAGTAAAGAAGAAGATCAAATGTGGATTACTTCAAAAGAACTTAATAAGCTTTTTAAAGACAGTAAAACGTTTAAAATTTATTTAGGACTATTAGTTGCCAAAGAGCAGCATGGAGAAGATAAAATCGATTTTTATAAAGCAAATACTTTAGAAAGATTTAGTAAACTTCTTAATGATAAATATGCTCTATATTCAAAAGATTTGAATATTTATATTAGTCTAGTAAAAAATACCTATAGTGCTTTTAGTGCAGCTAATAATGCTATAACAAAAATACAGGCAGCTACAAATAAATCTATTGAAGCAGAACCACAAGCACTTTATGATTATTATCGCACTTTTTCGGCTTCTTTAAAAGCTGTTACAAGTAGTGAAGCGTTAAAAATGCTTACAGAAAGATCTAAAATTACAAGCAGAACTGAAATTATAATAAAAGGCAATCAAACTAAGTATTACAATTTGATTGAACAAATTATAGACCCGTCAGTTGATATTGCTTATCATATTGCAGTTAAAAAATACAGTGCCGCTATTTATGATGCTACAATCCTTTTAAATAATTTGAATTCAAATAACGAGGATTTCAAAAAAATGACAAAGTCATTTGTAAAATACGGAACACTTGTTTCAACAGTTGCCGGTGCTCAGTCTTCTGATGAAGTTAAAAAAGCTTTGGACGCATCTGTTTTACAAGTAGGAAGTGCATCTATTAAAAGAAAAACAGATTGGAGTTTTAGTATTAATGCTTATGTTGGAGCTTTCTGGAGTTATAAAAACACAGCAGTTTCTAAGGACTCAATACCATCTTTAGGTCTGGCAGCACCTATTGGTTTCAATGCTTCAAAAGGAACAAGAAACGGAAAATGGGGTGGATTTAGTGCTAATATTCAAGTGATAGATTTAGGAGCTTTAGTTAATTATTATTTAATCAAAGGAGACGCTGCTTCATTACCTAATGATTTTAATGTCAAATTGTCTAATATCTTTGCTCCGGGCTTTAATTTACTCTATAATATTCCTAAAACGCCTTTGTCGTTGGGTTGGGGAGGACAATACATTCCTACACTATATAAGTACGAGCAAATTAACGGAGCAAACAATCTGGTCGCTACAAATGCCTGGCGCTGGCAGGTATCGCTTTTAGTTGATATTCCGTTATTTAATTTAAAAGTCTGGGATTTCTGAGAGAAATACCATTATCCCTTACGTTTTAATTGAATTTAAAAGCAAAGGCTGTTATGTTAAAAAAAGAAATCAGCATTGAGAAAACCGAAATATGAAATAAGAACTGTTTAAATTTGAAATTCTTTTTTAGAGTTTTAAAATATGACATCACGATTTTTTTCTTTATTCTTTTTCCTGATTCTTTCTTTAAATAGTCATTCTCAGTCTTCAACAAAAGAATTGATTGACAGCGTAAATTCGATCAGCGATCATCAGAAAAAAGCAGAGTTGTGTCGTACAATTGCATTAAGGCTGCAAAATTCAGATTGGGACCGAGCCATAAAATATATAGAATTAGCAGAAGCCGAAGCAAAAAATACAGAACAGTCAGAACTTGCTTTAGCTTCTGTTTATGTTACGGCTGGAAAAATGTACGCTTCAAAAGAAGTTATAGATATTGCGCTCCAATATTATTTAAAGGCGCATACTATTTACAAAAAACATAATAATATTGAAGAAACAGCCAGATTAGAAAATAATCTTGCGATTATGTACGCGGTAGGAAATAACAAAGAAAAAGCATTGCAATATTTCTTAAATGTATACCGCTATCAAAAGTCAAAAAAAGATGCTGTAAAGCTGATAAAAATTTTAAATAATATAGGAACCCTGTATTTGAATAAAAATTTAGACTCTTCTTTGCATTACTTTCAAAAGGCGTATGCGATAAATAATACCATAAAAGACAACGGTTTAAAAATTAATGTCTGTACCAATTTAGCCCGAGCGTATGCTTTAAAAAAAGATAAAACAAATGCTGACGATTATTTTAATAAAGCTTTTTCATTACTAAATAAAAACGTTGACAGCTTTGTGGAAGCTTTTCTTTATGAATCTTTTTCGGAGTATAAACTAAAAGAAAAAAAGTATGATGAGGTAATTGTAAATGCAAAAAAGGCATTAGAATTATCTAAGGAAAACGAATATACTTTTTCGGGTTTAAACCTGAACAAAATACTTTATGAGGTATATATAAAGAAAGAAGATTATAAAAATGCAGTTTATTATTTTCAGCATTATAATACCATTAACGATAGTATACATATTGCAGAAAAAACAGTTAATATTGAAAGAATAAAACTGGAGCAGGATTATAAAGTGCGCACTCAAATAAAAACACTTACCGAAGAAAAAAAGCGATTTAAATACTATGTAGTCGGCTTAATATTAGTTGTAGGTATCTTGATATTAATTATTTTATTAATTAAATACCGAAATAAGAATATTAAAAACCAGCTCGAAAAAGAAAAGCTAAAAACCAGTATGCAGGCCTTAAATGAAAGTCTCGAAGCCAAGAAAAAGGTTTTGATAGGAAAGGCAATGGCAGAAATTCATCGTACAGACAGTATTAATGAAATTCTGACCGACCTTAAAAAAATTAAACTTAAAACGGTCAATAAAGAAATGCAGCACGCTATTGATATAGTCCTGAAGCGTCTGGAAAAGAATTTAAATACCGATATCTGGCAGGAATTTGAAATAAGTTTCGAACAGGTGCACAAATCCTTTTTCGATAAATTGACCGTAGATTATCCTTCTCTTACTCCAAAAGACCGCAGACTTTGCGCGTTGTTATATTTGGATTTAACCACAAAAGAAATTTCACAAATTACGGGGCAGTCCTTTAAGTCTATCGAAAATGCCCGAACCAGACTTCGCAAAAAGTTTGATTTAACCAATGAAAAAGTAAACCTCTCTACTTATCTCAATACTATTTAAGTTTTAGGTTTGGAATTTGGAATTTTAAAACTTGGAATTTAGAATTTAATTCTCAATTTAAAATTAAATTAAGTAATTGATTTAGTTTGTTTTATCTCGTTTTGAGTGTTTTTTGGGTGATATTTTTTTGCCTGTGAGTGTTTTTGTAATACCTCTTTTTTTTCAAAAACCTATAGGTCCATTCTACATTTACCAAATCAAGGTAAATGAATTGAAATGAACCGAAAGAAGAAAATGGAGCCTCCTAAAAGTCTAGAACAGCTTTTAGAAGAAGCAGAAATGAAAAAGAAAACCCTCTTAAAGATTCTGGAAAAAATAACAAAAGAAAATTCTGAAAATCAGCCTCCCAATTGATTTTTAGAAAATGCTTTAATGGCTCGCTATGACCATAGAAGTGTATGTGTAACTAACCAAACAAACTAGAATATTAATTTTAAATTTAAAAGAATGAACCAAATTTACTTTAAAACCAAGTATTGGCTGGTATTGTTAGGTTTCTTTGTCTGTTCCGTTGGAATGGCTCAGTCACCTCTTCCAAACCAGAAAAAAGATCAGGTTTCTAAAAAGAATGATGATCCAAATCCTCTTTTTATTCAAAATGAGGAAAAAATGAAAGGCAAAGAACTTTCTGCAGCAGAAAGCGAATCTGTGATGAAACAAGCACAGCAAAGCCAGAGTTTATTGGAACAAAAATTATCGAATACTTTTGAGAAAACAAGCCCGCAGGATTCCGTTAGTACAAAAGTCAAATCTTTTGCTAAATCTTCAAACCTGACAGCTAAAAATATATTTGAAGTTAAAAAAGGAGAATTTGATTTATCTGCATCTGATAAAATGCAGCTAAAATCAGTTTCTGATAATCACGGAAGAACGCTGGTTACGTATCAGCAAATGCATAATTCTATTCCTGTTGAAGGAGCAATTTATAAGGTTAGGGAAAATAAAACTAAAATTGATGCATTTGGAGGCACAGCTAAGAAATTGTCGGTAAGCAGTAATTATAAAATAAAGGCGTCGACAGCTTTAGAAAATGCGCTTAAAACCGTAAATGCTAAACAATATATTTGGGAGAGTAAAAAATTAGGTGCTTTAGTTAGTAGAGATATTAGCAGTAAACCGCAGGGGGAGCTGGTTTATGTGGGACCTAATTTTTCTTCTGAATTAAAAGAATATTATCTGGCATGGAAATTTGATATTTATGCGACCAATCCGCAATCCAGCCATACTATTTATGTAGATGCCAATACAGGAAAAATAGTTCTTACGCTGGATTTAAGCCGTGATGCTGTTTTTGAAGGTCAAAGTTTAGGTAAAGGTAAGTCAAGATATTCCGGAGAAGTAACATTTAATACAAAGCAATATGCTGACGGATACAGACTAGAAGGACTGCAGGGAAAATACAATGTGCCAATGGTTACCTGGAATATGAATCATGCTGATAATGCTTCAGATGAAGTAATTACGGAATTTATCGATGAAGATAATATCTGGAACGAACTGCATAATAAAGATCATGATGAAGTTGCTTTAGATATTCATTGGGGTATGCAGAAGACGATAGAATATTATGGTGAAAGATTTAATCGAAATAGTATCGACGACAAAGGAATGACCATTATCGGCCTTGCACATTTAGGTACTAACGTCGAAAATGCTTCCTGGACTGGTGGATGGGCACAATTTGGAGATGGTTATGATACACCTTATGTGGGCTTAGGAATTACAGCCCATGAATTAACGCATGGTGTAACACGTTTCACAGCCGGTTTAATTTATAAAGGAGAATCAGGTGCTTTAAATGAATCTTTCAGTGATATTTTTGGTGTATCTGTTGAATTTTATGTTGGAAAAGACAAAAAAGAAGACATCTGGATGATGGGAAGTGAATTGTACACCCATGGCAGTATGAGAAATATGTCTAATCCTAAGGCTCAGGGACAGCCCGACACTTACGGAGGATTAAATTGGGTAAATCCATTAAACGTTAATAATGATAATGGTGGTGTACACACTAACAGCGGTATTACAAATTACTGGTTTTACCTTTTAAGCGAAGGCGGTCAGGGCGTAAATGACCTTAATAACAGTTATGATGTTAAAGCTATTGGTTTGGCCAAGGCAGAGAAAATTGCTTACATAACACTTACAGAGTATTTATCGCCTTCTTCAAACTTTAGCGATGCACGCCAGGCAAGTTTAATGGTGACAGAAGATTTATACGGATTAGGTTCTGAAGAATACAAACAGGTTACTAATGCCTGGTATGCGATTGGTGTTGGAGCAGTTTATTCAGACAAACAAATAACGCTGGTTTCTGTTGAAAAACCTTCTATTACTTGTGCTTCTTTAAAAGGGGATGAACCTTTTTATGTTAAAATAAAAAATACTGGATCTAGCGTAATTAAACCCAATGAAAGTTTAAATTACAAATTGAGATTAATGATACCGGGTTATGGCGGCAGATTGAGTAGTGTTTATACTAACGATGGCACTATTACTTTGGATAAAGGTCTGGCAATAGGTGAAGAAACAACTATAAAAATTCAGGATCAATTTCCTTATGAAATAAGTCCCACTATTATAAATTATGTAGAAGTTAAATTTGATTTTAAACCTATTACAGAGTTTGGTACAAAAGATGGTGTTTCTTTTGTTTCCAGCTTTGTAAATCCTGCAGGACCAAAAGATTTTGATCTTAAAGTTACAGGGTTAAATCTTCCGGCTTATTCGGGCGCAGGCTTATCAGCAAATCATAGTTTAGCAGTTACGATCTATAATTTGGGCTGTAAAGATATACCAGCAGGATCTCAGTTAAAAGTGGGATACTTAAATACACTTCCGGGAAATGAAACAGTATGGAAAGATATTACATTAGATACTGCCTTTAAAGGGAACTCAGAAATGACAATTACTTTTGATGGTACTATCAATTTATCTGAAAACAAACTTCATACCTATGAAGCTTTTGTAACCTACAGTCAAGATCCGGTAACGACAAATAACAGTATTATAAATTCGGTTTTCTCTGGTACTATAGCTCAATTTCCATATTATCAGGATTTTGAAAGAACACAAGGGGGATGGTTTTCAGAGTCGTTAATCACCAGTCAAAAATTTATTTGGCAGCCTTCTACTACTTCATTCAGAGATACCAAATCGAAATATTTATGGGCGTGTATCAATATTGGAAGTTCTGAAAAAATAGCACCAAATGCCGATTTTACATTACAGTCACCCGTATTTGATTTCACTAATGTTTCATCGCCTTATGTTGAGTTTGATATGATTTACTTGTTTGATAGAGGATATGACGGATTAATTGCGGAGTATTCTGAAGACAATAAGAACTGGAAAAAAGTTGAAGGTATAGATTATCCTCTAACGCTGCATAATAATGACCTCTTATCAGGACCATGGTTTACCGGTATTAATAATGATGTTAGTAAAAAACCGATTGCAATGCATTTAAATCAACTTGCAGGCAAAAAAGCAGCCATTCGTTTCCGAGTAGTTATGAGTAATCATACCAGCAATTTTTTAGGAGCGTTTATAGATAACATACGTGTAAGTAATGCACCTTACGATTTAGAAGTTGTAGATGCTAAAATAGAGGCAGGTACTTGTACTATTAACAATGATAACGCAACCCTAAAAGCTAAGATCGTTAATAATTTTAAAACAACAAATGAGAAAGTAAATGTTTCAGTTAAAATTTTGGATAGCGACAAAAATGAAGTCTTTTCAAAAAATGAAAAAATATCCTTGACTTTCACTAAATATAGAGATACGCTGACTTATTCTATTCCAAATGTTAGTTTAAAATCTATAGGTGAAAATACAATTGTTGTTTCTGTTTTTCCTGAAGATATGACTCAGGATGTGAAACCGGAAAATAATGCTTTCACATTGGGTTACGACAGCTGGAAAAATGAAGACATGAAAGTAGCTGTACTTCCATACACCATGGATTTTGAAGACGAGACCAAATATAAAGGATGGAGAACTTTTGAAAACAAAGATGCTGCAGGCTGGAAACACGGAACTAATAAAGATTTAGTTTCGCCGGGATGGGTTGTAACAGAACATACTCATTTTATGGCGAGTAACGATGATAAATGTAATTGCGATTCATCAAACGATATGTTAATCTCTCCAGTGTTTGATTTAAGTAATTATAAAGAAGCACATTTATCATTTGATGCTTTTGGAGACAGCAAAAGACTTTCAGACGGATATGTAAAAGTAAGTACTGATGGAGGTGCAACCTGGGAAACGGTATTTAAAATGCCTTATATCAGCAATTGGTTTGAATATCATGTAAATTTAACTCCTTACGCAGGAAAACCTTGTGTTCTTATAGCATTCCATCACGATGATAATAAATTATTTGCCAGTGGTTTTGCTGTAGATAATATTAAGATCAAAGAAAACGCAGATTATTTGCAGTTATCTCATTTAAGTATACCCGAAGTTATCTATGAAGACGCTCCTTCGCACGAATTTTTTATAAGTGCAAAAAATGTATTTTATAATGCCGTTACTAAAGCTGCGATCGAATATCAAATTACACAAAATGGTAATGCAGTAGGTGAACCAGTTGTGTTAGAAAGAAATGATAAAATATTGCAATATCAAACCATTGTGTATACGCTGGATGGTATGCCGAAGTTGGCTGCAGGAAATTATGAAATTAAGGTAAAAATAATTACAAACGGACAGCCAAAAGATCAGGCAGAAAGTATTACAGGAACGTTTCAGGTTATAGAAAAAGCGAAACAATTAGATGTTGAAACTTTTTCAAATGTAGCTCAGGGGCCATTATTTGGAGAAAAAGGATTTATTTCAAGTCAAAGTGATAGAACTTTTCCATGGACTGTAGTTGTCAAACCGAGTAATAAAAACTTAGTTATTCCGGTTAAAGATCACACAGGAGATACTGCAGCAACAATGCTTTACCATCCGCTTGAAAATGGCTATAATTATGGAGAATTAATTCTTCCTCTTTATAAGTTATCCGAAAACGCAACTGCTCTGGAATTTTATTATGCAATAGAAAGCAATACCAGTAATGATTTTATTGTAGATATTAAAAATGCAGGAGGCGAATGGAATGAAGCGTTTAAAACAACTAAAGAGATTTATGCAGACAAGGAATGGCAGAAAGCAGTACTGAATTTAGATAAATACAAAGGGAAATCTATAATGCTGCGATTTAGACATGCTTTGGGACAAGGATATTCTTATATGGTACTAGATGATTTAAAGGTAATAACTGACCCTATTGTAGATGTAGCATTACAGTTATTGTCACCAAAAGATATCTGCGGCGGATCTGAAGTTAAAGTTAAATTGACCAATGAAGGACAAAGTGCAATTGCAGCTAATGCGATTCAGTTAAATTTAGAGTATGTCAATACAAATGAAACTATTTCAGAATCGATTGATGCAGCAATTCCGGTAGGAGAAAGCATAGAATATATATTGAAAAAACAGCCAACACTGGATGAAAGCGGCGACTCTCATATTTTTAATATTACCGCAAAATTAGAAAATGATTTTGTGCTGCAGAACAATGAAATAAAAAACTACATCTATCAGGGAGTACCGTCAGATTTTAAAATATTTGATAATTCAATGATCCATGGTTATGCAGGCAAAACTTTATATGTTAATGCTCAAACTAATATTACGGCTAAAAAATTAAAAGCTGTTTCGTACAAATGGAGTACAGGTGAAGTTTCTAATGCTATCGAAATAAATAAAGCCGGAGATTATACCGTAACAGTTGTGATGAAAAACGGATGTACACTTACAGAAAAGATAACAGTGACATTTGATGCTTTCGAATCTGACTTGGTAAGCGGGGCTGTCTGCGGACCTGAGGTGGTTTTAAATCCGGGAGATTACAAATCTTACGAATGGTTTGATGGTTCGACTGAACCGGAATATGTTGCAAAAGAAAGCGGAACTTATTTTGTAACGGTTTATAATGAAAATGGAATTGGTAAAATTTTAAGCACCACAATTTCAGTTTTGGATAATAATGTTGTACCGGAAATTAAAGTTACAGCTGATAAAAAGTTAACAGCTTCGGTTGATGCGGCTTCCTATCAATGGTATTTAAACGACAGACCTATACCAAATGCAACCCAGAAATCGATCATTACCTTTTGGGAAGGAAATTATACACTTCAGGTAACGAATGGTAACGGATGTAACAGTACTTCGGCACCATTTGATTCAAAAGGTATGCTTGTTGGAAAAATAACAAATTCGTTTAGAGTCTTCCCTAATCCGGTTGTAGACAATGTCAATATCTTCTTGGCAGATAAAGTCGAAGGAGAAGTGCAAATCAACATTTATGCAATGGATGGAAAATCAGTTTGGAATAAAACCTATTCAAACGTTCCGTCAACAATAAATATAAGCGGATTAACTTCTGGAGTTTATGTTTTAGACTGCAGTGTACAAGGTAAAAAATACACCACTAAGCTTATTAAAAACTAACTAACCAATTTTAACTAGAATAGGTAACTCTCATTTTGGGAGTTACCATTCTTAAAACAAACAATTGAGGTATGAAAAAATATATGCTGATTGTAGGCGCACTGTTTTTGAGTGTGACTGTTATGGCTCAAACTGAAAAAGTAAAACTAGGCGTAAAAGCGGGTTTAAACTTATCGAGTCTTTCTTTTGATGAAAGTGAATTAAATTCATCAAGTAAAACAGGATTTACGGCCGGGATTATGGTCGAAGTTCCTTTGGCGAAAAACTTTTCGCTGCAGCCGGAATTGTTATATAGCCAGCAAGGAACAAAAAGTTCTTTTTCTGATAACGAGGTAACAAATTCACATTATAAAAGCACTATTAAACTGAATTATTTGAATATTCCGGTAATGCTGAAGTATTATCTATCAAAAGGATTAAGCTTGCAGGCCGGGCCTCAAATTGGCATACTTTTAAAGGCCAATAATAAATATCAGGATAACTTTTTGGGGTATGAAAACCGTGAGAGTTTCAATTTAAAAGAATATGCTGCCGGAATAGACACTTCTGTAAATTTCGGATTAGGGTATCAGTTTAAAGATAAATTTTATACAGATGTACGATATAACATTTCTTATTCGAATGTTTTTAAAGAAGGAGATGTTAATCATTTCATTAATAATGATATGAAGAATAGAGTTTTTCAAATAACCCTTGGTTATTTTTTTTAATAGAATGAGTTAGTAAAAGTGTACTTAAGTTAGTGTTAGTACCAATAAAAAAAGCCTGAAAACATTAAGTTTACAGGCTTTTTTGTATGATATAAATACCATACTTTTTGATGTTTTCCAAAACATTTATACAATTCTAAAAAAAAAATTAATTACTTATCTGCCCGGAATTTGTTGGAGGTGTAATTGTTAAGTCTCCTTTATCGTGGATGCCATCGCCTCCTTTAATTACTTGCAGATTTTTGAATTCGGCAATTTTAAATTTATCCAATGATAATTTCTTAGCAGTTTTAAGTTGTTTTTTTTTCATTACTTTAAGATTAATTTTTTTTACGAATATATGATCAATTATAGATAGTTAAAAATTCTTGTAATCGACATTTATAAATATCGGCTTTAAAGATTCTTAACTTGTTAGATTCTATGTGTTTAAAAAGTTTTTTTGACGGGTTATTTTTCGCTGTTTTTAATAAAATAAGAAGGTTGATATCCTGTTTTTTTGAAGAAAGCTTTAGAAAATGATTCAGAATTACTAAAACCAACTTCTTCTGAAATCGCTTTAATAGAGTAATTTCTAAATTTTTTATCCTTGCTTAACCTCGCAATAGTATGTTCTATTCTTAAGTCGTTAATGTATTGACTAAAGTTTTTGTTTTTATATTGGTTAATTGTTTTAGATAAATAAGTACTATTGGTTTCAAGCTTTCTGGCAAAATCAATTTGGTTAATGTTAGCATCCAGATAACCTTTGTTTTTTTCGAATTCATCCAGTTTTTTTAAAATTTCAAGAGCCTTCTCTTTAGGAAGATCGACTGTTTTTGAAGTATTTTCTTTTGATTCGATGACAGTTTCAGAAGCTGGTTCTGCTATCTCAGGATTTTTATTTTGTTCCTCATATATTTTGACTAATTCATGAACTCTGTTTTCGTATAGATTTTTTTCTTTTTTTGTTTTCGATAAATAAAAAAGAGAGAGTCCAAGTCCAATAAAAATTAAAAATCCAATGCCAATATAAAGTTGTTTTTCCATGTTTATTTTTGAAATAACTTTTTCTTTCTCAAATAATAAATGAGGCTGTTCGTAATTTTTATTGATATTGTCTTCTAGAATAATTCCGTTTTTATTTAAATAAGTATCGATTTCAATTAAACGATTTAAGTAATATAACTGCTTGTCATTATCTTTTAACTCTTTGCTTATTTCAATCAGGCGAACACAATTGTTGCGTAAATCGGCTGTGTTAGAACCACTTTTAACTAACGTAGAATCTGCTTTTTCAAAATAACTCTCAGCTTTTACTATATCTTTTTCATTTTGCAGAATATTTTCTCCCCTGTAATAATAACTAATAGCCAGATTTAGTTTATCGTTTCCGGAACTCAGCATTGTAATTGCTTTATCTAAAAGAGCATTACTTCTTGCAAATTCTTTTTTAAGATGGTAACAAATACCTTCATACATGATCGAATATTTATAAAATTGATCATCTGACTTTATTTGGTTTTGCAAAATCTTAATATAATGCAGCGCAAGATCTATTTTTTTTAATCGAATATAAATATCTGATAAAATCCAGGTAGTATATAAATAATTAGTAGAGTGAATGTTTTTAGATTTAAAATAAGCATAGTTTTTAATGATAAGCGGTAAGGCTTCTTTTGGTTTTCCCAGCTCAATTTTAATTAAAGCAATTTGCTGGTTTACCAATAAATTTTGTTCAATATTCCCTTTTTTCAAAGAATATTTTTCTGCTTCTAATATATTGGTTAAAGAGGATTTTAAATCCATTTTTTTCATCAGGAAATTACTTTTTAAGATATAACCTCTTGCAGGATAATTAAAATCGTTAACATCTTTAGTCAACGTAATGATCGAGTCAGAACTATGCATTGCAATTGTGTCGCTGGCAACCGATAAAGCAAAATAATATAATCCGTTGGCACGTATTATCTTGTCACTTTGCAGTTTAGATTTTTGATAATAAACATTCGCATATAGTTTTTTATTCTTTTTGTTTAGAAAAGAATTTTCGTAGCGCTTTTGCAGTTCTTTAAAAGAGGTGCTTTTTAAAGAATCTGGAATAATAAAAGTTTCTCTTTTTTGAGAAAATAAAGCAGTCGTAAATAATAGCAGAATAATTAGGATAGTATTTTTCATCTTCTGGCAGCTATACTTTTATAATATCGAGTCATGAAATCATAACATAACATTTCATATTGTCTTTGTTTTGATCTAAAAATACGATTTATGTTCATGTGAATAATAGAGGAAATAAGATTTTCTAAAGAAATCGATGATTTTGTATTTAATATCTCCTTTATTATTGCAATTTCTTTTTTGGTTGTTTTAAAAAGTTTACTTAGTCCTTCTAAATAAACAGGTTCTTGTTTTTCTTGTAAAAATAACTTGATTTCGTCTTTATATATTCGATACAGCTGATTTAGTTTTTGGTTGTTTTCCTTCTCTATACCATGTTCCTTTTTATAAGCTTGTTCCATAGATTTTACAAAACTAATTCGGTTCTCTAAGGATATTTCAAAGTGTTCTAATACATCATTTATCATTTGTAAAGAAGCAAATATGCGAGCCGTTTCATCATCTTCCGCGGTTGTATTTCGAATCAGTTTTAAAGTTTTTTTACTCTGATGATAAAACAGATTCTCAACCAGTTCTATAGTTGTTTCTCCATATCGTTCTATTTCCCTTTTATACGTTGCTGTTGTAATGTCGTTTACGAGATCTTTTTCGATTAATTCCCTAAAATAACCCTTCGTTAATTGTATTATTTTTTGAATATTATTGACGTCATTTACATGAAAACGCAGTCGCAAGTGATTTTCCGGATCATTATAACGGATAAAAAACCACTGTGTAATAAGTTTTTTATCTAATAATTGAGTTACAATTGGAAAAATACTTTCGCTTAAAATACGATCAGCAGAATAGTTCCCGCAATAAATTTTGTAGTAAAGCCATTCTTCTCCCAAAATAAAATTTCTCTGCACTTGCTTATTTATCATTGGCTTAAATTTTATTTCTTTTTAATCCTACAATAAATTGATTGGCATAACGCTCATTATTTCCGTTAACCACAGTGTTTGACGGAAACAGAAATTCTTCTAAAATAAATTGTGTTTTGTTTTTAATTGTCTCCACAAACATTTTAATACAAGTGTCATTTGCAAGGTCAATAATTAATGCGTTATCTCCTTCCATTAATGAAACATATTGCGTTTCTCTAATATTCGTAAAATTAAGGGCAGAACGGAATAATTCAGGATTAAAATCGTTTTTTGAAACCAGTAATTGAAAGAAATCCGGATGTTTTGTTTTGCTGAAAATCCACTTAGCTTTTGAAACGATGCAGTTTTTAATTGTAATTCTTGGCAGATAATCGAAAAGTTTCTCAAATTTAGTACTCAATCCTAAAGCCGATTTATGATTTTCAAACTGCATATCGCATAAAAAATGATAAATAGGCAGCGAATTTTGGGAGTAATTATGGGCATTGGTTAACTTAGGAATTACTTCTTTATCGTGTTTTTTGCTCCATAAAACCAATCGGTTGTTTTTTATAAACAGTACCAAATCTGTAATATTTATTTGATTTGATATTGGCAGACTTGATTGTCCTAAATAAGGTATTTCATAATCTCTAAAATTGGGCCTTCTCAAGATATTTCCTGTTCTGGATTCTGGCAGATGAATTATTTCGGCAATAATTTTATCCGTAGTAATTTCAGATTCGTATTGTGTAATTTCATTTGCAAAATCATATATATCCTGATTTCCATAGCAAAATCTTGCCAGTAAATTTGCAGCGCTCGAACCTCCAATACTTTGTATTACAATCCATTCTTTTTCATTTTCTAAAACAATTTCAAAAACGCACGAAAATGTATCCGGCATGTTTTGAGTTGAAACATTTGGACTTTCGAAATCAGAACATTTTAAATTAATGCTTGTTTTGTTATTTTGTAAAGCATTTTGAAGTTTATTATAAATAACTTTTTCTGATTTACTTAAAGTTATCTCTTGATCTGAATTTATCTTTTCTTTGATTTTAATACTATCTAATAAAGGAGTGGTATCAAAAACAGTTTTTTGCAAATATCCAATTCCGGTTTCTATATCAAGCGCTTTAACTAACGGTATGGTTTGATTTTCGTATCTTTTAATAAATGATTTTTTAAAAGATTCTAAACTCGTGTTTTCTGGTTTTTTAGAAATTATGTCTAACAAATTTATCGCTTTAGATAACTCCGTAATGTGTTTTTTATCCAGCTGAAAATCATTAGATTCAAGAAATAAATCAGTCTGAAAAAGATATTTTTTATTAAAAGAAACTTTAGCTTCTACAACAATATCTGTTATCTCTTTATAAGAAGAAATTTCGTTTCCTAATATTGTATCAATATTTAAAAGCCTAGTCTCAATTTCATTATTTACGGTTTCAATTTCAGTAAAAGCTTTATTATTGATGTTTATTTTGCTTTCTAGATTTTCTGCAGCAAAACAATCTGTAAGTTTTGGTTCTAATTCAGAAACCAGAATTTGATTAGCAATCAGTTCTTGAACAAATTCTAAAGCATCATTTTTATTGATTTCATCACTTATTAAAAACGCCGCTAAGTCATTTTGATTTCTACCGTCAACAGCTTTTTGAAGTATTAAATCCAGATAATCACTTTTTCTTACTGCTTCAAGTGAATATTTTCGCTTATTATCTTCTAAAGTATATTCAATATACCTGTAAAAATCACCTAGTTGATATAATGTAGTATTGGGATAAAAAAGTATTTGGTTTTGAATTGTTTCGTCTTTGATTAATTCGCTTGTTAAATTAGCCGCAAACTGCATATCCAAACGAGTCTTTCTGTAAAAATTGTTCCCGATTTTAATTTTTGTTGAATCAGAAAGTCTTCCGGAACCGCAGGCGGCAAAAAGTCCAAACGGAGTGCATCGGGTTGACATTCGAATAAGATATTTCAGTATAGAAAATTTGATTTTTTCAGCTTTATGAATCGGATAATTGTCTTGATTTTTCCATTTTTCAATTTCAGAAAATAACTCAGGTGAGGCTAAATATAAAGCTTCTTTTATTTGAGAATCGTCTAATAGTTCCTTCACGTTATCAGAAGTAATAGAAAAACCTTCTGTAAGATTTTTATAAAAATTAATTGGATAAGCAGGAATGCGAATTATAACCGAAGAAAAAAAAGTAAAATTTATTTCAGATTTTGACATATTAGCAATTAAACGAATCTTATGGTAATTATAAGTGACCAAAAATATACTATTATTTAGATTATTTCACCATAATTTGCTAAAATGCCCTAAAAATATTTAAATAAAATCATTGTTTTAATGTATTTAAAGCCAATATTTTGCCGTCTTTTTTGTCTTAAATTTATAAATAAGGCCACGATATTTATAAATGTAGACTTATATAATTTGGAGCAATAGGAGTGTTTACATAGTTTTGAGTTCTGAAAATTAAACGTAAGAAAAGACATTGAAAAAATAATAGTAGACAGCAGGAATGTATCTATTTGCAGCATATACTCGACAAACCTATCCGGCCGGTAGTTTTGAAAGTAATTTTAAAACTGAAAAGTAATAAACATTTTGTTAGATGTTAGTTGCTAAAAAGGAAGTATATTAAATAAAGAGAAATTTGGAAAATCCTGGTTATCTCACGAAGATGCTGGTATCGCTTTATTTCTGGAATCAACAGAATAATTTTATAAGTTAGAGCCGCCCAAAGAAGAAAAACTAGATATTAAGTACATTTTTAATTATTTAAACCCCCATAAAAACAATTAATATGGCTTTTTGTAATGTTATTTTTGGGAGTGCTCTAACTTTAGTATTTCCTTTTAACCCAAAGGTTTATTATAAAAACAAAATTGGCGTATTTAGAAATAGAATTTCAGCGCACAAAACAACGTTAAAATGGTGAAATTGTAGAACAAGGAAACCACTCTGAATTGGTTTTTAATAAATCAGATTATTTCAATCTGGTTAGAAATCAATTAGAATAAGGCAGTTAAAAAACTAGAAGCGGTTGGTCTAGGTTTTGATTTTTAAATGGTTCGAAGAAAAAAAGCCTGTAAACAAAGAGTTTACAGGCTTTTTTGTGGAGTCGCCGGGAATCGAACCCGGGTCCAAACAAGCAACTAAAGAGCTTTCTACACGCTTATTTCCTGATTAGATTTTCGATGTCAAGCTAGGCCAGAAACAGCCACCGAACACTTATCTTCTTAATTTTCGAAATCCACCCGAAGCTCATGGAAATCTAGGTTTATTTTTACGGTTCCCCTGAACGGAACGCCACAAACCAAGGCTTTCCAGGAGAATCCAGCTTCTCTACCTTGTAGAGACGTGGCGCAATCTTACTATGATTCGGATTATGCAGCTAAAGCGTAATTATTTTCGCCGTGTAAAAGTGTGAGATCTTATATTTACGAGCAAGGTCTCAATGCTCGACGTGCTTACTGTTCAATTCGACTTGCTGTCAAAACCAGTCGACCCCAAAAATGAGTCTGCAAATTTATACTATTTGAAATTACTTTCTATTAAAAATTTCAGAAAAATTTTATTATTCTTCGTCTTTAAAATTAAAAGGGTAATCTCCAAAAATTGGCGCCAATTTGCGGACTGCATAAGTGTTTCGTGTCATTTTGTTCGATAAAGCAATTATCGTAACATGTTCTTTCATTAAAGTAATGTAAGATGAGGTATTACCATGCCACCAGCCGTTATGGAAATAGAAGTTTTGTCCCGTTTCCCAGTTAATCATTCTAATTCCTAAACCGTAATTCTTCGTTCCTTTACGTTCGTTGCTGTAACCTGTATAAACTTGTTTTAGTAATTCAGGTTTTAAAAAGTCAGGTGATTGTCTGGCGCGGTCAAATTTTAAAAGATCTCGAGCTGTTGAGAAAACATTTTTATCTCCGTAAACATTATCTAAATAGTCAAAACCTATTTCTACACCATTTCCTTTGTACGATGGTACAATCTTTTTTCTGTCTTTATCATCATCAAAAACATAGGTATGAGTCATTCCCAGAGGTTTAAAAATCATTTGAGACATGGCCTCTTTATAACTTAAACCCGTGATTTTTTCGATAATAAGAGCCAGCATTGCATAATTGGTATTGCAATAACTAAAACGTGTTCCGGTTTTAGATTCTAAACCAATATCTTTTGTAGCCAAAATATCTAAGATATCTTTATTGGTAAGCTGGTTGTGTCTGTCCCAAACAGATTTATCTCTGTCTGTAAAATAAGCATAATTACGCATTCCGGTACGATGGCTTAAGAGCATTCTTATTGTGCAGTCTTGGTATGGAAATGTTTTTAAAATAGTATTTACCTTTTGGTCCAAATCAATTTTACCTGCGTTAACCAATTTTAAAACTGCTGTCGCGGTCAATACCTTACTTACCGAAGCAATTTGTACAGGAGTGTCTGCTGTTATTTTTGTGCCTTCATTTTTGTTAGCAAAACCGTTGTAGCGTTCAAAAATTATCTGACCATTTCGGGCTACTAAAAAGCTTCCGTTCATGGTATTGTTTGGCCAGTTTTTATTGTAAAAGTGATTTATTCTGCCTGTAACCGAATTTTTATAAGCCTGTGAAATCTTTGGTTCCGGACCTAACGGCTTCATTTTAGGTAAAGTATCTTCGACTGTTGGGGTAGTAGCTGTTTGTGTTTTATTGTCTTTACCACACGAACTTAAAACTAGTACAGAGAAAAGTATTTGTGGTATCTTTGTTTTTTTAAGGAAAATCATTTGCATCGTTCTTTAAAAACAAATATATCGAATTCAATTTTGTTGTTTTCTCATTTTAGGAGTGCCTGTGGACTTCTTTTTAACATAGTTTTAACGCTTGTTTTTTCTAGATGTTTGTTTTTCAGGTTTTAACCGTTTTGAAACATTCTAAATAGTAATTTTGAAACAAAATTTTAACTAAATTTGTTATATTTGAAACAAATACGATGTAAAAAGTTATATTATTTAATGTTTTAAATTTATTTAGATGAAGTTTGGAATTATAAAAGAAAGAAAAAATCCACCAGACAGAAGAGTTGTTTTTTCTCCAAATGAGCTGACAAAACTAAAGCAGCTTTACCATGAAGCATCAGTTGTAGTTGAAAGTTCTGATATTAGGATTTTTTCGGATTCAGAATATAAAAATATGGGAATTACTGTTGCAGATGATGTTTCTGACAGCGATGTTTTATTTGGTGTAAAAGAAGTTCCTGTAGATGATTTAATTCCAAATAAAGCCTATTTCTTTTTTTCGCATACCATTAAAAAACAGCCTCATAACAGAAAATTACTGCAGGCGATTTTAGAAAAAAACATTGATTTATACGACCATGAAACTATTGTTGACGAATTAGACCGCCGTTTAATTGGTTTTGGAAAATATGCCGGAATGGTTGGTGTTTACAACGGAATTCGTGCTTTTGGAATAAAATTCGAATTATTTAAACTGCCAAAAGCCGAAACTCTTGCCGGAAAAGAGGCCTTGATTATGCACTTAAAACGCATTACAATGCCGGCTTTAAAGTTTGTTGTTACCGGAACCGGAAAGGTGGGAAGCGGAGCAAAAGAAATCCTGGACGCTATTAAAGTAAAAGAAATTGCGGTAGATAATTATTTAACAAAAAAGTATGCGCAGGCCGTATATGTTCAGTTAGATGTTTTAGAATACAACAAACGTATAGACGGTCAGGTTTTGGATTTTAAAGATTTCGTAAATCATCCGGAAGAATACACGTCAGATTTTGAAAGATTTACGAAAGTATCTGATATTTATTTTGCAGGTCATTTTCATGCCAGCAAAGCACCTATGATTTTAACGAGAGAAATGCTAAACGCAAGCGATTGTAAGCTGAAAGTGGTAGCCGATATTTCCTGCGATGTAGGCGGACCAATTGCATGTACGCTTCGTTCTTCGACAATTGCAGAACCTATATATGGTTATTTTCCGTTAGAAGATAAAGAAGTAGATGTATTTCACCCTGCTTCAGTTGCGGTTATGGCGGTTGATAATCTGCCATGCGAAATTCCAAAAGATGCCAGCGAAGGTTTTGGAGAACAGTTTATGGAACATGTTATTCCTGCTTTTTTCAACGGAGATAAAGACGGCATTTTAAAACGTGCCAAAATCACAGAAAACGGAAAACTGACAGAAAGATTTAGTTATTTACAGGACTATGTAGATAATGATTAATTGTAAATTGTTAATTATAAATTGAAAAGCCTGAAATTAATATTTCAGGCTTTTATTTTTTTTGTCAGACTGAGCGAAGTCGAAGGGCTTTATGCATAAAAAGATTTCGACTTCGCTCAGTCTGACAATGCATATTTTTTTATCTGAATAATGATCATTAACAATTAACAATTAACAATTAACAATTAACAATTTATAATTAACAATTAATCTAAACCATTTCCTCCGGTTTTACCCAAGCATCAAAATCTTCTGGAGTTACGTAGCCTAAACGAACCGCTTCTTCTTTAAGAGTTGTTCCGTTTTTGTGAGCCGTTTGTGCAATTTCGGCTGCTTTGTAATATCCAATTTTGGTATTTAAAGCCGTAACAAGCATAAGTGAGTTGTCTACCAATTCTTTAATACGTTTGTGGTTGGGTTCGATTCCCTGAGCGCAATGCTCGTCGAATGAAACGCAGGCGTCTCCTAACAATCGTGCCGATTGCAGGAAGTTTGCGGCCATAACAGGTTTAAAAACATTTAGTTCATAATGTCCCTGCATACCGCCAACTGCAATTGCCATATCGTTTCCTATTACCTGAGCGCAAACCATTGTTAAAGCTTCACATTGTGTTGGATTTACTTTTCCAGGCATGATAGAGGATCCGGGCTCATTTTCTGGGATATGGATTTCTCCAATTCCGGAACGTGGCCCAGATGCCAGCATTCTGACATCGTTTGCTATTTTATTTAAAGAAACAGCCAGTTGTTTTAAAGCGCCATGTGTTTCTACAATTGCGTCGTGTGCTGCCAGAGCTTCAAATTTATTCTCGGCAGTTATAAAAGGGTGTTTGGTAAACTTTGCAATATATTCGGCAACTTTTACATCGTAGCCTTTTGGAGTGTTTAATCCGGTTCCAACTGCGGTTCCTCCCAAAGCGATTTCAGATAAATGGGCTAATGTATTTTTAAGTGCTTTTAATCCAAATGCCAGCTGAGCAGCATATCCCGAAATTTCCTGTCCAAGTGTTAAAGGTGTTGCATCCATTAAATGCGTACGGCCAATTTTCACTACGTCTTTAAATTCGGCTGCTTTTTTTACTAAAGTTGCGTGAAGTTTTTCAACTCCCGGAATTGTAGTTTCAACAATCATTTTGTAAGCTGCAATGTGCATTCCAGTTGGAAAAGTATCGTTTGATGACTGCGATTTGTTTACATCATCGTTTGCTTTTATAAATTGCTCGCCTTCGCCAATTTCAAACCCTTTTAAAACCTGAGCGCGGTTTGCAATTACTTCGTTTACGTTCATGTTACTTTGTGTGCCAGAACCTGTCTGCCATATTACAAGAGGGAATTGATCGTCTAGTTTTCCTTCCAGAATTTCGTCGCATACAGCGGCGATAGCGTCTCTTTTTTCGATTGGTAAAACACCCAGATCATAATTAGCATAAGCTGCTGCTTTTTTTAGATAAGCAAATCCTTCGATGATTTCTTGAGGCATCGATCCTGAATTTCCAATTTTAAAATTATTTCGAGAACGTTCTGTTTGTGCACCCCAATATTTATCGGCTGGGACTTGAACTTCGCCCATAGTGTCTTTTTCTATTCTGTATTTCATTTTGTTGTAAATATGTTGTTTGTAAAATTTCTTTTGAAAACGGATCCTAGCCCCGATAGAAGTGAAAATCCTTTTGTGTTTTTTCTTTAAAAACATAAAAGATTACTTCACTAAACATTTATTTTAATCGGAGTTCAGTGAACTTCGTTTGCAGCGTATAGCGGGAAACAGCTCCTGAAAATACTCATATTCTTCTTCTTTAGATAGTTAAATAATTATCGAAAAAATATCCTTATTTAAAATGAGTATAAATATACGTATAAATGTTATTTGATGAAAATTGATTTAGATTTTATTGCTGAGGAAAAATATATAACCTACATTTGTCGTAACATTCAAAAATTCCGGAAAACATGTTTGAATTTTCACAGTACTTAGGCTTTTTACTTTTCTTAACCATACTAACTATAGGGTTTTGGTTAATGTTTTTCTTAGTTGGTTTCGTATCTTATTGGGTTACGGGAGCAAGCTGGGAAATGTTCAAAGAAAAGAGAGCTAAAAAAAGACAAGAAGAACAATCAATTTAATTAAATTGATTTCATAAAAGGATTCGTGAAAACGAATCCTTTTTTTATGACCAAAATCGAAATAATATTCAATAAAAAAATATCAAATTCCAAATTCCAAAAAGGATTCAAATGGAAAAATAAAATCCCAAATTCCAATGAGTTAATCATTTGGAATTTGGGATTTTTTAATATTGGAATTTATCCAGCAAAATTGGAATTTAGAATTTCAGTATTGAAATTTAACAAATGTTATCCTGGGAATTCGCCGCCGCCATCGCCGCCACCATCATTTTTAGGCTGTGCGTTTCTGTCTCTTTCACTTTTTGGTTTGTTAAAGCGATACGTAAATGATAGATTGAATTGACGTCTGCGGAACTGCATTTCGCTGTAAGCTTTTTGACTTTCATGTGTCACATCATTTTCTAGATAAGTATAAGACTTCATGATACGTGAGTTGAAAATATCGCTGATATTGAATGCAATGGTTGCTTTGTCTTTTAAAACATCTTTACTAAATGCGGTATTCATACCAAACTGACCTAAGTTTTTACCTTGAGCCGTTTTTTGTTCGCCATTGTAAACAGCACTTAACTGCCAGTCTATTTTGTATGGTAACGTTAATTTTGAGTTGATTCTGGCAAACCATGTATTGGCTTGATTATCCAGATTTTGTACTACTGTATTTCCTTTAGTATCTATATAGGTGTTTTCTCCAGTAGATTTTACGTTGTAAAAGTTGAAGTTACTATTGATTCTCCATATTTTAAATGGTGTATAATTCAGCGTAAATTCAAAACCAAATTTTTGCTCTCTACCTAAGTTAATTGGACGGCTTAAAATAACCGGAATTCCTTCAACTGTCTCACCTGGTTTAGGAGTTACCACTACGCCATCAGAATTTACAACATCGCCAGTAGGAGTTCTTACGAAACTGAAAACGTCTTTTGTATTTTCGAAGTATGCCGAAGTATTAAAGGTTAATTTATCCCATCTTTTGATGTATCCGATATCGTATTTGTCAGTTAAAGATGGATCTAAATCCGGATTTCCCTGGAAAATATTTACGTTACTAGAGTAATTTGTCGCAGGATTCATGAAACGTCCTCTAGGTCTTGATAAACGCTTACTGTAACTTGCTGTGAAGTTGCTTTGATCTGAAATTTCGTAGCTAACAAAGGCACTTGGAAACAGGTTATTGTATTTTTTAGTGTTGAAAACGCTGTTATCTAATAGATTTACCTGTATGTTAGTATCTTCCCAACGCAAACCAAATAAATAAGAGAACTTATTGACTTTGAAGCCGTATTGCGAGTAAATTGCGTTTATATTTTCCTTGTATTCTAAAGTATTAGATAATTTAGGATCTGGATTACCTTGATTGTCAGTTATTATGTATTGGTTGTTCAAGTCGCCAAAACTTCCTTTATATCCGGCTTCAAACTGGCTTCCTTCGCCTAATGGCAATACATAATCGGCTTGAAGTTGTATTTGTTTCTGAACCTGATCGTTCAAGGTACTATTGAAATTTGGTGATGCTGTAATGAAGCTATTACTATCGTCTGTATTTCTTGAAATCGATAAATCGGCAGTAAGTTTATGTCCTTTATCGTTGAAATTTTTGATTAAGTTTGACGTATATTCTACGTTTTCGCTTGCGGTTTCACCATCATTTAATCGGTATGAATTACCTGTAAAATCATGTGCTGCGCCAAAATTGCTATATGTGATAAAATCTCTTGTGTCGCCAGAACTTTTTTGATAATTAATGGCATTGGTCCAAAACGTATTTGGAGCAACAGTCCATTCTATACCCGCTCTTCCGTTAAATCCGTCAGAAGTTCTTTTAGTATCACGATCTTCATCAAGAAATCCTTTTGGAGTTCCGTCAGCATTTAGATAAGATGTATTAGTTAAACCTGCACCTTCACTTGTTCTGTGGTTGTAGCCAAGAGTAGTGAAATAGTTTAATTTTTCTGTTTTGTAATTTAAATTACCGCTTAAACCATAGGTTTCAGGAAGTCCGGTCGAAGCAATAAAAGTTCCATTTAAACCTTGATTTTTTCCTTTTTTTAGAATGATATTGATGATTCCTGATCCACCTTCGGCATCATAACGTGCAGATGGATTGGTAATAACTTCGACTTTGTCAATGGCATCTGCCGGAAGCTGACGTAAAGCTTCGGCAACGTTTATCGCGTTTGATGGTCTTCCGTCAATTAAAATTCGGATATTATCGCTTCCTCTTAAACTTACGTTTCCTTCGGTATCAACAGAAACAGAAGGAACGTTGTCTAAAACATCGCTTACTGTTCCGCCTTTTACCATCATGTCCTGACCAACATTGTAAACTTTTTTATCAAGTTTAATTTCTACTGATGATTTTTCGGCACGAACTACAACTTCGTTTAATTGAGCCGCATCTTCGGATAAATTTACATTACCTAAGTTGGTATCGCCTTGAATGCTTTTCTGTTTAATCTCGGTAGCTTTAAACGAAATGAATTCTACTTTTATATCATAAGTTCCTGGTGCAACAGCGACTTCAAATTCGCCTTTAGGGTTGGTTATGCCGCCTGCAATAACTTTTGTATCGTTAGGAGCCATGATCGAAATAGTAGCATATTCAAGGGGCTGCTTGCTTACTTTTTCGAAAACTTTTCCGGTAACCTTAACCTTATTTTTTGCAGGTGGTCCCTGTTGTGCATAGTTGTAAAAGCTTGTAAAAAACAGCACAAGCATTACAGCAAAATTGATTTGTTTCATTTTTTTCTGGTTTCTTTTCTTCTTAGACGGCAAATGTAGCTTTTGGTTTAAAGAGAAAGATCACAAAAAAATGTTAACAGTTTATTTTAGAATCAATCTAAAAAAGAAGCAACTTTGTCTAAATCACGCCCAATAATAGCTTTTCCGTCTTTTATTACAATAGGTCTTTCTATTAAAATAGGATTATCGACCATGGCCTGAATAACTTCGTCGTCGGTTAGATTTTTTCCTTTATAAGTATCGATCCAGATTTTTTCTTTGGTTCTGATTAATTCATTTGGATTTAAATCTAATTTTTTAAGAAGTTCTTTTAGATCGTTAAAGCTAGGCGTTTCGGTTAAGTACGGAATAATTTCATATTCTTCTTTAGTCTGATCAATAAAAGCCAGACAGTTTCTTGATTTTCCACAGCGTGGATTATGGTAAATTTGTATCATTTTCTTATATTTAAAGTCTGCTAAAGTAAGTTTCTTCAAAAAGAGGTGTTTTAGCAATAGCAAAAATAGGATATACTATTAAATTAAAATCTCATTTTAAAACTTTAATTATATGTTTTTAGAACAAGGAGTTAAACCCGAAAATAAATTTTGGAAATATCTTATAGGATCGGTTTTTATAATTACAGCATCATTTATAGGTCAGATTCCTTTTTCAGCAGCAGTTCTCTTAAAAAGTTTCAACGAAAAAAAAGGTTTCCCCACAGATGAGGATATGGCTCTAAAGATGTTCGAACCTAATCTAACCTTGTTTTTGGTTATGATTTCGTTTGTTTTTGCTATGGCCGGAATTTATTTTGTGGTGAAATATCTGCACCATCAAACTTTATTATCTGTAACTACTTCACGGCCAAAAGTTGACTGGAAGCGTATTACTTTTTCTTTTTTAATTTGGTCGCTTTTTTCGATCATAAGCTTTCTGGTTCTTTATTTTCAATCGCCTGAAGAATTTGTATGGAATTTTAAATTAGTTCCGTTTTTAATTTTAGTGGTTCTTGGAACGATTTTAATACCTATTCAAACCAGTACCGAGGAATATGTTTTTCGAGGATATTTAATGCAGGGTTTTGCCAATCTGGCCCGCAATAAATGGTTTCCTTTAATGATGACTTCGTTAATATTTGGTTCTATGCATATTTTAAATCCTGAGGTAGATAAAATGGGCTACATCATTATGGTGTATTATATAGGAACAGGTTTGTTTTTAGGGATCATAACGTTAATGGATGAAGGAATGGAACTGGCACTGGGTTTTCATGCAGCCAATAATCTTGTTGGGGCTTTATTGGTAACTTCAGATTGGTCTGTTTTTCAAACACATTCTATTTTTAAAGACATGTCAGAGCCTTCTGCTGGCTTTGATGTTATTTTACCGGTTGTAATTGTTTATCCAATTTTACTTTTCATTTTTAGCAAAAAATACAATTGGACGAATTGGAAAGAAAAATTAACTGGTACAATTGAGGAAAAGAATAAGGAAACAGCAGAATTTTTAAACTTAAACTAAATATATAATGCCAAACTTAACTCATAAAAACGTACATAACTATTTTAAGCTCGACGGCTACCATTTAAACGCGGCAGATTTGCTTCGTATTGGGTATAGTTTTATTAAAGAAGGCGATGCTTACGAGCGCGCCATTGGTGAATTTTTTCTGGATTGGTTCGATCATAAAGATTATATCGAAATGACGACGTCTGGAACTACTGGTCTTCCTAAATTGGTGAGATTAGAAAAACAAGCCATGATTCAATCAGCATTAGCAACGGGCGATTTCTTTGGTTTAGAACCGGGAAATAAGGCTTTATTGTGTCTTCCAACGCAGTTTATTGCCGGAAAAATGATGCTTGTTCGCAGTTTAATTTTAGGATTGGAACTTGATGTTGTACTTCCGAGTACCGAACCATTGGCTTATAATAATAAGCAATATGATTTTGCGGCTATGGTGCCCTTGCAAGTTCAGAATTCGATTGAAAAATTAGGCAATATCAAAAAGCTGATTATTGGCGGTGCAAAAATTGACAGTGCGCTTGAAGAAAAGCTTCTGCCGTTGAAAAAAACGGAGATTTACGAAACGTACGGAATGACCGAAACGATAACGCATATTGCGGCTAAAAAACTAGGGGAGAGTGCTTTTTCGATTTTGCCAAATGTAAAAATTGAAAAAGACGATCGCGGTTGTTTGGTGATTCGTGTAGCTTCTATTTCTGATGAGCCAATTGTAACCAATGATTTAGTTGATTTAGTAAATGATAACCAGTTTGTTTTTCTGGGAAGAATCGACAATGTGATTAATAGTGGAGGGGTAAAGCTGATTCCGGAGCAGATTGAAGCAAAGTTAACGGACAGAATTAGTAATCGTTTTTTTGTAACCGGAGTTCCTGATACGGTTTTAGGAGAAAAACTGATTTTAGTAATCGAAGGAGAGAAATACGATTTTTCAGCTGACTTTTTTGATGTTTTGGGAAAATTTGAAAAACCCAAAGAAATTGTTTTTGTTCCGAAATTTAAAGAAAACGAAAACGGAAAACTATTACGAAAATCAAGTTTGGTATAAAATCCAAATTCCAAAACTTTTAGTTTAGAACTTTGTCAAAGTTTTAAACTTTTACAAAGTTGGACAACAGAATAGAAAACATTTGAAAATAAAAATCCCAAATTCCAGTTTTAGCAGTTGGAATTTGGGATTTTTTTATTTGATTTAATACGAAAGTTTAGTTTTATATAGGTGTATTAAAAAGTAAGAAAATTTAACTATATTTATAGATATTAACATTAAAACCTAAATAATTATGAAATTTATCTTAGATCTACCAAATGTTCAACGCTTGAGTAATAATGAACTTAAGCAAATTAAAGGAGGCGATTATGTCTATTCTTTAAATGGTTATAAAATGTATTGCTCTAAGCCGCTTACTGCGCCGCCAACTTGTGCTAGTATACCATCATTTTGTTTGGTTTCACCAGATATGTGTCCAATAGATCAATCTTAATATTATATAAACTAAAAGCCTTTAGAAATTAATCTAAAGGCTTTTTTTTGTATTATCTGGAAACTCTTATTTTTTAATTACTTCACCTTTACGTTCCAAAAGTGCCATATAAAACCCGTCAAAACCAGATTCTGAAGCTAATAATTTACGATCTTCTACAAAAGTAAATTGCTGTCCGATTTCTGTTTTTAAGAATTTTTGTATTTGTTCCTGATTTTCAGATGGTAAAACAGAACAAGTTGCGTAAACTAATTTTCCGCCTGGTTTTACAATTTTAGAATAGCTTTCTAAAACCTCGCTTTGAACTTTACGAATGTTATCGATAAATTCCGGCTGTAATTTCCATTTAGAATCAGGGTTTCTTTTTAAAACTCCTAATCCGCTGCAAGGTGCGTCAATTAGAACGCGATCTGCTTTTTCATGCAGTTTTTTGATCACTTTTGTAGTATCAATAATGCGGTATTCAATATTAAAAGCGCCATTTCTTTTTGCTCTTAATTTTAATTGTTTTAGTTTGCTTTCGTACAAATCCATTGCAATTAACTGTCCTTTGTTTTCCATTAAAGAAGCAATGTGTAATGTTTTTCCGCCTGCTCCCGCACAAGTATCAACAACACGCATTCCTGGTTTTACATCAAGGAAACCGGCAACTAATTGCGAGTTGGCATCCTGAACTTCAAAAAGACCTTGTTTAAAAGCATCTGTTAAAAAAACGTTTGCTCTTTCTTTTAGGACTAAAGCTTCCGGCTGATCTTTTAAATATTCTGTTTCAATATTTAAATCCATCAACGTATTTCTCAGGTTTTCTTTCGTTCCTTTAAGTGTATTGGTTCTTAAAATAACTTTAGCAGGCTGGTTTTGAGCTGCGATTTCTTTAGCCCAAACTTTTTCGCCAAGTTCTTTCGCGCCCAATTCGTCCATCCAGTCTGGGATAGATTCTTTTAAAGCTCTAACTTTCGAAAGTTCATCAAAACGACCTTTGATTTTTCTTTCAGGAGTTCCTTCTAATTGTCTCCAATCCGGAATTGGATAACCTCTTAGAACTGCCCACACTGCGAACATTCTCCATAAATTGTCTCTGTCGTAAGGTTCTTTTACTTCGGCAATTTCTGCGTATAAACGTTTCCAGCGAACAATTTCATATATCGTTTCAGCAACAAACTTCCTGTCAGAACTTCCCCAACGTTTGTCTTTTTTTAATGCTCTGGCTACCACTTTATCTGCATATTCTCCTTCATTGAAAATTGCATTTAAAGAGTCGATGGTAGTATAAACTAAATTTCTGTGTAATCTCATTTCTAATATTTGAGGTGCAAAGGTACTATTAATTGATTGAAAGTTAAATTTTTAATTTGGATTGTTGTTTAGCTTTCTCTTTAAAAGTAAAAAACACTCTGATAAATTTTTAAAAGAGTGTTTTTTGAATTGATAACTGCAAGCAGCTTATTCTTTTGTAATTCTTGTTAATCCAATATTTTCCGGAGCGTGAAGCACCATTGGGAATTTTTCTATTTTTACCGAGCTGCTGTCTAATCCAAAAGCTCTTTCTTCAGATAAACTCAGTTTCTTAATAAAGAAATAAGAGTTCATGATAATATTTTCGTGCCATCTTAGATCATTGTCGTTAGATAAGAATTTCTCAGACAAGACAAATTTAAAGTCACCAATAATATTGTTTTTGTTTAATGATTCGTAACGGCTGGTAATATCTACTTCTCCACGTTTTACCATATCACGAATTACTTCTCTAAACATTAAATTGATTTTGGTAGGTTCTCTAAATCCTAAGTTAAAATCGATTCTGTAGATATCGTCTTTTGCGATTTCGGTAACTTTATATTGCGTTTTATAAGGTTCGGTAAGAATATTTACGTGTACAAACCAATATATGTCGGCTCTTTTTGGGCGTTTTTGTAAAATTGAATAAATTACTTTTTCCTCTAATTCATCTACACGATTTGCATTTGTCATATATACTAAATGCGTGGCATATTTCGGAATCGATAAATCTTCGCTCAACTCCATTAATACCTTTTTATAATCGTCAATCTTGATGATTTTAGTATAGCTTTTGTTGATTTTCTTAGCTAAATACCAAATTGTCATGATAGAGATAAGAAGAATTGCAATGATTAAAGTTACGTAACCACCTTCGGCAAACTTAGTGATGTTGGCAATAAGGAAACTAAATTCGATCAATAAATAAATAGTGATAAGCGGTACCATGAAGTACAATTTAACACGTTTCATGATTAAATAATAGTTCAGCAAAATGGTCGTCATAATCATACATAATATGATGGCAAGACCATAAGCATGCTCCATATTTCCTGATTTTTCGAAGTGTAATACAATTCCAACACAACCAAAAAACAATAACCAGTTAATCGACGGAATGTACAATTGTCCTTTAACTTCGGTAGGATATTTAATTTTTACTTTAGGCCAGAAATTCAAACGCATTGCTTCGTTGATCAAAGTAAACGATCCGCTGATAAGGGCTTGAGAAGCAATTACGGCTGCCAAAGTGGCGACTACAATTCCGAATGGTAAAAACCAATGCGGCATGATAAGGTAAAATGGATTTCCGTTTTCTCCGCCTAATTGCTGCAATGTGCTTCCTTCGTGGTGAATTAAATAGGCAGCCTGACCAAAGTAATTTAATACTAAAGTTGTTTTTACAAACATCCAGCTGATTCTGATATTTTTTCTTCCGCAGTGTCCCATGTCTGAGTACAAAGCTTCGGCTCCGGTTGTACATAAAAATACAAAACCTAATACAAAGAATCCATCAGGATGAACGGAAAGCAGGTGATAAGCATAGTAAGGATTGATTGCCTTAATAACTTGCGGAAAGTTTATAATCTGTATAAAACCTAATGTTCCTAACATGGCAAACCAGATCAGCATCATTGGAGCGAAAAACTTTCCAACCAATTTAGTTCCAAATTGCTGTATCGTAAATAGGATAAATAGGATTGTAATAACAATGTAAACTATAGTTTGAGTTTCCATGGTTGGATAAAATGCCCTAATTCCTTCAACGGCAGATGAGATTGAGATTGGCGGTGTTATAATACCATCAGCCAGTAAGGCACTTCCTCCAATAATGGCGGGCACAATGAGCCACTGAATTTTAGTTTTCTTGACTAATGCGTATAATGCAAAAATACCACCCTCACCATGATTATCTGCACTTAAGGTAATAAGAACATACTTAATTGTAGTTTGCAGTGTTAAAGTCCAAAATACACATGAAATACCTCCTAAAACAATGTCGGCATTAATGGTGTGATCGCCAAGAATGGCCTTCATTACGTATAATGGAGAAGTACCAATGTCTCCGTAAATAATCCCTAATGTTATCAATAAACCCCCTATAGACAACTTACTATGTAAGTTTTTATGCGATGCGCTCATGTATATTTTTATAAAAGACGGTTGCAAATTTACTGTTTTAAAACAAATTAGCGGCAATTATAATTAAAAAGATAAAAAAAAGCACAATCCCCAAATTGTGCTTTTAATTTTAAATGTAAATTGAACTATTCTTAACCTCTTCTTCCGCCTCCTCTAGAGCCTGAGCTGCTTTCTCTTTGCGGCTGGCTGGCTCTCGATTCCTGACTTGCTCTTGGAGATTCAGAACGTTGTGTGTTTTGAGATCTCTGTGTACTTGATCTGTTTTCAGAATTTCCTCTGTTTTCAGAATAGCTTCTTGGAGATTCTGTTCTCTGTACAGGAGCTGCTGGTCTGGAAGAATTGGTTCTTGTTTCAGAATAACTTCTCGGTGTTTCAGTTGGTTGAGAAGATGTTCTGTTTGTATTGTATCTGTTTTCTGAATTTCCTCTTGGAGCAGAAGGGTAAGAATTATTTCTTCCGTAATCTGTTCTTGGAGTACTTTCAGTTCTCGAAGGTGTATTTACAACTCCGCTGTTGTCTCTATTCGTGTTTGATACACGATTTGTATTGTTATAACTTCTGTTAGAATTAGATCTGTTATCCGTATAGTTTCTGTCTGTAGAAACTCTTCCTGAATTTGATCTGTCAGTATTGTAAGTGTTATAAGATCTGTTCGATTCTCTGCTTGCAATTCTTCTTTGATCTAAATCATATCTGTTGCTTACATTGCTGTGTCTATCGGCAAAACTATAGTTTGGTCTCATTCTTTCGTAACCATACGTACGTCTTGTTTCGTATATAGCCGGAGCTCTGTAACTTCTTCTCGTGTTTACATAATTGTAGTTGTTATGTACATTGATACATACGTTTACGTTATTTCTGTATCTGTAAACAGGATATGGAGCCCATGCTGTGTAATACGTTGGGTAGTAATCCCAATAGTATGTTGAGTAATACGGTCTGTAATTCGTAACCCAAAATGAGGTATAAATTACCGGAGCAACACTATAAACAGGCTCATAAATATAATTAGCACCGTATAAATAAGAGTTACCTACAACCTGAACACTTACTTTGTTGTAATTGTCTCTTTCTACATCAATTGTGGCAACGTCCTGATAAACATCACGGTCTAGAACAGCTTGTATAATTACTACGTGCGTTCTGTCTTCTACAGACTCGATTACACGTAAATAATCTACCTGATCATCGCCATTTAAGTCAAGGTTGGAAATTTGATACTTTGGATCGTTCAAACGTCTTTCAAAATCCTGAAGGTTTGAAGATTCTCCAAACATAGAAGCAACGGCTCGTAAATCTAAATTATCGCTTATATCTGAATTTTTTGCATAAACAGTAGTTTGATTTTGTGCGGCACAAGAACCAAAAACTAATGCTATAACGGCTATTAAAAGTAATTTCGTTTTCATGATAAAATCATATTAAATTATTTGTACTAGGAGATATCCAATTACTGTGCCATAAATTCAATTTTAGGTTTGTGTAGGTCTAACTATCATGTTTTTAGGTGATTGTTGTTTTGTTGAATTGCAACTTAATTTTGATTGAACAAAAAAGGTCTGAAAAATATTATTTTCTGAAAAAAAACTAAACATATTTGAGATGTTATAAATAATCGTATTTTAGCATTAAACAAATTTTAATTTTATGAAAAAACTGGTTTTATTTTGTGGTGTTTTTGTTTTGCTAATGTCTTTTACAACATTTAATTACGGCACTAAAAAAGTATTTTATGGCGGCTTTACCTCTATGACCGTAGATACTTTGTTTAAGGATAAAATTAGTATTAGAGCGATTGTAATAGATAAAAACAAGGTTTGGTACGGTGCCGATAATTCTCGTTTTGGATATTATGATCTGGATAAAAAAGAAAAATTTGAAGAGCATATCTATCGCGATACGCTTAAATTAGAGTTTAGAAGCATCGCTCAGACTTCTAAAGATGTTTTTTTACTGAGTGTAGCAAATCCGGCTTTACTTTATTCGGTTTCTAAAAAAGATCATAAGTTTAAATTGGTTTACAAAGAAATTAATCCGAGAGTTTTTTATGACAGTATGCAGTTTTGGAATGATAAAGAAGGAATTGCAATTGGCGACCCAACAGAAGATACTTTTTCTGTAATTGTAACTCGCGACGGCGGCGAAACATGGACAAAGTTATTATCAGACAAGCTTCCAACAAATGCTTCAGGCGAAGCGGCTTTTGCAGCAAGTAATACCAATATTGTGATTAAAGGCAATGATACCTGGCTGGTTTCGGGCGGAAAAAAAGCGCGTGTTTTTTATTCTCCGGATAAAGCAAAAACATGGAAAGTAGTAGAAACTCCTATCGTTCAGGGAAAAACGATGACGGGTATTTTTACAGCTGATTTCTACGATGCTAAACACGGATTTATTGCCGGAGGTGATTATGATCTTCCAAACAAAAAATCAGATAATAAAGCCTTTACTAAAGATGGTGGAAAAACCTGGGAATTAATAGGGCAGAATATGGGCTTTGGTTACGCATCCTGCGTGCAATACGTTCCGGGAGGAAATGGTAAAGAAATTATTTGTGTGGGATCTGAAGGAATACAATATTCTCAAAATGGAGGCGAAAACTGGACACAGCTTTCAACAGATTCAAAACTTTTTACAATTCGTTTTGTAAATAGAAATACGGCAATTGCTGCAGGACATAATAAAGTAGTCCGCCTTAACTTTAAATAAAAAAATAAGAACCCTAAATAATAAAGTAAGTATTATTATATAGGGTTCTTATCGCTGTTGTTTTGTAATGGCAATTAATTCTTGCCTGCTTTATCCCGATATTGTTTTAATAATTTTCGGTTAAAATCATCTTCTGATTTTTTAAGCTTTAATATCTTTTTTGCCGGTAACACCTTTTTTAGATTGGTCATGAATTTTTCACGCAAAAGGTATAATTCTTTATCTGTACTTTCTATTTGCGATAACAAGGTAACGGCTTCTTTTTCTGAAATCGAACTTAAATTATCATCATCCAGTTTTCGCAGATACGTTTTCATTTTATCATGACGTAATTCAAACTGTTTGTCATCGTATGCATTGTAAATTGGCCAGAATTTTTCAGCTTCTGTCGAAGTAAGTTCAAGTTCTGTTGTCAAAAATGAAACTTTAAACGCTTTAACTTTTTCTCGTTTTTCATCGTTTTTATCATTTTGAGCATAAAATGATAAAGTCGCAAAAAACAGAACTACTGTTAATATATTTTTGATTTTCATATTTTTATAATTTTGTTTTTATTCAGAAATTAAATTTTCAATATTTGGATTCGTTGCTAAAATATCCTCCAGAGTTTCATCTTCTAATGCAACATTCTTGTTTAGTTTATCAATGTCTTTGGTATCTAATTCTTTAATTAAATCGTATTGATTTAAGTTAGACTGATAAGCCAGATAAGTTTCTAAAGTTGCTTCGTCCAATTCTTTTGAAGCTTTATAATAATGATTGGCAGTTGGAATCAAAAATGCAATAAAAATTGCGGCCGCTGCAGCTATCGAAATAACTTTTTTACGTTTGTAAAGCGGTATTACTTTTACTTCTGGTTCTCCTTCATTGATCTGTTCTAAAACTTTTGCCGAAAAGTTATCAAAATAATGATCCGGAGTTTTAAATCCAGCTGTTATTTTCGGTTCGTTTTCTAATTTAAATTCTTTCATAATGTCTATAAGATAATATTAGCTATAAAAGGTTTAATTTGATGTAACATATATTTCAATTTTTTTTACCGCATGATGGTAAGATGCTTTTAATGCACCAACTGATGTTCCTAGAATTTCTGCGATTTCTTCGTATTTTAATTCTTCAAAATATTTCATCTTAAAAACCAGCTGCTGTTTTTCGGGCAGAGTAACGATTGCTTTTTGAAGTTTGATTTGAATTTCATCACCGTCAAAATAAACATCAGATTTTAAATTGTCGATGGTTTTATTTTGTAAATCTTCAGAAGTTATACCTTTTAATTTTGCTTTTTGATTTAAAAAAGTCAAAGCTTCATTGGTTGCAATTCGGTACATCCAGGAAAAAAGTTTGCTTTCCCCTTTAAAGTTTTTTAAATACTGAAATACCTTGACGAAAGTATTCTGCAAAACATCGTCTGTATCATCATGATTCAAAACAATATTTCGAATATGAGAATACAGCGGTTTTTGATAATCAGATATCAGTTTTTGAAACGCTGTATTCTGCGTTTTAGGATCTAATAATTGTTGTATAAATTCCTTCTCGTCGATCAAACTTCTTGATTTATCAAACTTTATAATCAGTTAGAATGAAATTTATATAAAAGGTTTAATCAACCTTTAAAAAAAATTAAAATTCAGACTGTTCTTCTTCTGGTTTTGCGGCCGGAGTCGCTGCTGGTGTTGCAGGTTTTGGCGTTGCAGGTTTGTGTACAGCTGGTTTTGGCGTAGTTGTAGTTTCTTCTGTATCTGTACTTGTGTCCGTATTTGGTGAGTAAACTGGCGTAGTAACCGCAGCAGGAACTAATTTTACTTTAATTGGGAAATAAATCTCAGTTACTAATTTAGACGGACTTTTTACATCGAGTTTACTTACTTCTAAAATTTCAAGATGCGACCAGCTTAATTCAGGCGTTAATTTTTCTTTATTAATATAAGCCGTTGTTTTCGCAATTGCTTCGTTACTGTGCGAGTAATCACCTTTTAAAGTTGTTTTTACGGCATCGAACGCATTTAGTTTTCCGGATAAAATATCACTTCCTGAACTAATCGAAATTTCTTTGTTTATTGGTAAACAAATAGAAATTTTAGCTAATCCTGTTGCAGTATCATAAGTATGATAAATAATGAAAGGTTTTCCGCTTGCGCTGAGTCCGTTGTTTTCGCTGAACTGAATAAGTTTAGGAATTACGATTCTCGCGTTTTTATTAATTTTCGGAATTTCACTTGTAAAAGTCTGTTTGATATAAGGAGTTTCGGTTTTCTTTACAACTCCATTTACCTGCACGGCATAAGTTTTGGTTTCGTAATCCAGATTTTTGTCAATGTTTACAAGGCTTTTTTCGTAAATAGTTCCAATAACTTTGTCCGAACCACCATTTAAAGCAGCGTATACTTTAAATAAAAAGCTCATTGTTCCTTTTGCTTTCCAGGTTACTTTCGTTTTTCCTGCCAAAGTATCTTTAAAAGTCCAGGTTACATCAGCTTCTGTACCGTTGTATTTCATTTTCTGTTGAATGCTTTCTCCGTCTTTTGTTTTTACGGTTACTGCATTTCCGGTTTCTTCCTCGTTTGACCAGGAAAAAGAACCGCCTATTCCAGTAGTTTTATTTGGGAAATTGAACTTTAATGATGGATCTTCAACTGCCCAAGATTCAAAATCTTCGTAGTTTCTAAAATCATTTACATAATTATAGACAGTTGCTTTTGGTGAATTGATTACTTTACTTCTTTCTACAGAAAAAATCCCTTTTTGGGTAGCAACAAAAACGGTAAGAGCAACTAAACTTAATAATAGTAAAAGGAATAAATATTTTAGAATCTTCATATTGGTGCAGGTTTTTCGTAAAGTTATAAATTTTATTGGGAGACTAAACTATAACTTAAAATAAAATAATAGATTGTTATCTTTTTAAAAAGATTTTGATGACAAACAGGAGTGCTATAAAAAGTAAAAATACAAGCAGTACTTTATAATTTCCTTTGTAAAAAACTTTATGAAGTGCGAGATCTTTGCGATAAGCGAAAATCATTACGATTACAAATGCAATAAAAAAACAGAGTCCGAATATTAATTGTCCTTGACTAAACATACTTAAAAATTATTTTTGACAAATTTAGAGAATTGTATACGATTTGTTGCTAATTTGCCATCTCATTTAATAGAATAAAAACATGAAGAAACAACTTGATGCGGTTACTGAATTTCATACTGCTTTTAAAATAGGCCACAGCCAGACTCCAATTGCTGATTTGGGAGAAACCAAAAAACTGCTTCGTTATAATTTAATGAAAGAGGAAAATGAAGAATATCTTGAAGCAGTGCAGAATAATGATTTAGTCGAAATTGCTGATGCTCTTGGAGATATGATGTATATTTTATGCGGTACTATTATCGAGCACGGACTGCAGGATAAGATTGAAGCTGTTTTTGATGAAATTCAACGCAGTAATATGAGTAAATTAGGTGAAGACGGCCAGCCAATTTATCGTGAAGATGGTAAAGTAATGAAAGGACCAAATTATTTTAAACCTGACTTTTCGAAATTACTATAAATAGAAAACCCGATAAACTATAATTTATCGGGTTTGTTTTTATTATCAATTATGGATTATTGAACTTTAACTGTCCATCCATAAGTATCTTCAGAAAGTTTGTTTTGAAGACTTGTTAGTTTTTCTTTTAAGAAAGAAGCATATGAATTTTCGATTGGCGTCATTTCAAAATATTCACCTTTATATGAGAATCCTTTAATTACGCTGATAACTGCTGCAGTTCCTGCTCCAAAGATTTCTTTTAAAGATCCGTTTTTTGCAGCTTCTACTAATTCAGAAACAATTACCGGACGAACTTCAACATTTAATCCTTCTTTTTCAGCCATTGCAATTAAACTTTTTCTGGTAATACCATCTAAAATTCTTTCGCTTGTTGGAGCTGTTAATAAAGTATCATTGATTCTGAAGAAAACGTTCATTGTTCCGGCTTCTTCTAATTTTGTATGCGTCGCATCATCAGTCCAGATAACTTGTTGGAAACCTTCTTTGTTTGCCAGGTTAGTTGGATAAAATTGAGCAGCGTAGTTTCCGGCCGCTTTTGCAGCACCAATTCCACCGTTTGCAGCTCTGCTGTAATGCTCAGCAATAATTACTTTTACTTCGCCTCCATAATAAGATTTTGCAGGAGAAAGTAAAATCATGAATTTATATTCGTCAGATGGATTTGCGATTACACCAGGTCCTGTAGCGATCATAAAAGGACGAATGTACATACTCGCTCCGTTTCCTCTTTGAATCCATTCCTGATCGATTTTCAATAATTCATTTAAACCTTCCATAAAAATATCTTCCGGAACTTCTGGCATTGCCATACGAACTGCAGAATTGTTGAAACGTTTGTAGTTTTCATCAGGTCTAAACAACCAAACATCATTACTTTCATCTTTGTAAGCTTTCATTCCTTCAAAAATAGCTTGACCGTAATGAAAGACTTTAGAAGATGGATCCATTAAAATAGGAGCATAAGGCTTAATGACCGGAGTCTGCCATTGTCCGTTTTTGTAATCACATTCAAATAAATGGTCTGTAAATACAGCACCAAAGCTTAAGTTTTCAAAGTCTACAGAGCTTATCTTAGACGATTCAGCTTTTCTGATTTCAATTTTGCTTGTTTGAGTTGTACTCATAATTATGTAAAGTTTTTATCTAATTTGTATTCTTTCAGATGAAAATCTAACGTAATGATCTGATGAAGAATAGGTTTTGTTGAATGCAAAATTACGGAAAAATATATAATTTACTTGGTAAAACTGCATTAATTCCTGTGTTTGACTGAGATTTATTTATCTTATAATAAACCTAAAATTTTAGCGAAGTTTTATAAAGAATTTATGAAAAAACTGTCGTTTTTTAAGGCTTTACGCATTTGTTTTGATTAAATTTGGGTGCTAAAATGGACTCAAAAACGAGAATATACCATTGTAAAATTCGAAAATTGTGAAAAGAGAAATAATTAAAACGCTAGATGGCTCAACGACAATTCATTTAGAAGAATGGAATGAAAGTTATCATTCTAAACACGGCGCAATTCAGGAAGCAAAACATGTATTTATAAAAAATGGTTTGTCATTATTTGAAAAAAATCCGGTTTCTATTCTCGAAATTGGTTTTGGAACGGGACTGAATGCTTTTATTACTTTTTTAGAATCAGAACATAAACCGCAGCAAATTAATTATGTTGGGGTAGAAGCCTATCCGGTAAATGCAGAGGAAGTTTTGGGAATGAATTATGTTGAAGAACTGGAAGCATTGGAATTTGATAACATTTTCGAAAAAATGCATAAAACAGAATGGAATGAGAAAATCGAAATTAGCAGCCGTTTCTCGTTAACCAAAAGAAAACAATTTTTTGATGAAATCGACGATTTAGAAATTTTTGATTTGATTTACTTTGACGCCTTTGGATATCGAGTACAGCCGGAGCTCTGGAGTACTGAGATTTTTCAAAAAATGTACAATAGTTTAAAGCCAAATGGAGTTCTTGTTACTTACGCAGCGCGCGGAGTTGTTAAAAGAAGTATGATTTCGGTTGGATTTACAGTCGAGAAGCTGGCAGGCCCTCCTGGAAAACGAGAAATGTTTCGAGCCTTTAAAAAGGTTTAAATGAGTTGTTTAGAATGGTTCTAGATTGATTTATATGTTTTAAGAAAACGTATTCGTTGCTAAAGTTTTTAAAAAAATAAGTTAAAATGTGTACCTATGAATGTTATTTGATTAAATTTGTTGCGAGTTTAAAAATATAGATAACCCCCGAAAATCTTATTTTATTATGTCTAAAATGATGTTTGATTACACGAAATCAATACTTGAAAGAGTAAGTTTCGATCCGATACTTTTCTGCAAAGAGTTAGAAAAAGCTATCAAAACCCTGTTACCATACGAAATGGAACAATTGCAAGAATGGTTATTGAATTTTATTATTGAAAAACCAGAACTAAAACAAAGTCTACTTCTAATTAAAGTATAAAAGAAAAGGAGCCAATTTGGCTCCTTTTTTTATGATTGCTTTTTTTGCAGCGGACTGATGATTTGAACATTTTGAAAAACAATGGCTCCTTTTACAACGCCGGCAATTGTAGATCGAATGGCATCAATGATTTGCATTTTTAATTCGCTCTTTGGGTAAATTAAACTTACCTCTCGGGCAGGTTTTGGTTCCTTAAAGTTTCGTAGTTTCAGTTTGTCGGAATCTTTTAAGTCTAAGGTGTGCAAGTACGGAAGTAACGTTGTGCCCAAACCTTCATCGGCTAATTTTATTAAAGTTTCAAAACTCCCGCTTTGAATCTGGAAATTATTCTGGTCGATGTCAGTACCGTTTTTACACAAGTTTAAAATTCCGTCTCTAAAACAATGTCCGTCTTGTAAAAGCAGGATTTCGTTGATATTTAAGTCAGCAACTTCAATTTCCTGTTTTTCAAAAACAGCATGATGTTCCGGAATATAAGCTACGAAAGGTTCAAAATACAAAACGATTTCTTTTATTTTTTCATCTTCAAGCGGAGTAGCGGCAATAGCAGCATCAAGATGACCGTTTTTCAGTTTTACAATAATTTCATCTGTATTAAGTTCCTCAATTAAAAGTTTAACCTTTGGATATTTTTTAATGAAATTATTTAAAAACATTGGTAAAAGCGTTGGCATAATGGTTGGGATAATTCCCAAACGAAATTCTCCGCCAATAAAACCCTTTTGCTGCTCCACAATATCTTTTATTCTGTCGGCTTCGTTTACAATATTTTTGGCCTGATTTACAATCTTCTGTCCAATATCTGTAAGCTGAATTGGTTTCTTGCTTCTGTCGAAAATTAAAATATTAAGTTCTTCTTCAATTTTTTGAATCTGCATACTTAATGTTGGCTGTGTCACGAAACACTTTTCGGCAGCAAGTGTAAAGTTTTTATGTTCTGCAACAGCTAACACATATTGTAATTGAGTTATCGTCATTTTGATAGTAATTTTTGATGCAAAAATAGGTAAATATAATTTTTTTTTATAATTTTTTTAAGGAAGATGCTTTAAATTTGTAGTAACTTAGTGATTAAAATACAAGATTATGAAAACAAATATTTTAGGATTACCTGTAAAAGAGTCAGAATTATTAGTAAAGGAGTTAAATGTACTGTTGTCAAATTTTCAGGTATACTATCAAAATTTAAGAGGAATTCACTGGAATATTCGTGGAAAACGTTTCTTTGACTTACATGTAAAATTTGAGGAACTATATACGGATTCACAATTAAAAATCGATATGATTGCCGAAAGAGTTTTAACAATTGGAGGAACTCCATTGCATACTTTTGAAGATTATATTAAAAACAATAAACTAACTGTTGGAAAGAATATCTCAAACGATGAAAAAGCAGTGCATCTAATTGTAAGTTCTTTATCTGATTTATTAAAAATCGAAAGAGAGATTTTAAACCAATCAGACGAAATTAATGATGAAGGGACAAATTCTATGATGAGTGACTTTATTGCAGAACAGGAAAAAACAATCTGGATGATGAATGCATGGTTAGACGAAAGCTTGTAATAAGCTGTCTATTAAAATGTTAAAAAGCAGAATGGTCTAGTTTGATCATTCTGCTTTTATGTTTTTGTTAAAATTGTATAAAATTTTTGCCTTGTCGCTTTGATTTTATTTGTTTAACGCTATTTTTGCCTCAATGAAATTAGTAGCACGCATATTATTATTCATCTTTATTACCTTCTTATCGACCCCAACAATTGTTCAGGCGTTAAAGAAAGGGAATAATACCTGCATGTCTATTAGTTTATCTGAAGAAGAAGTTCATAAAGAACTTAAAGCGGCTGTACATCCTGTTATTTTAGAACATGAAGTTTTGATGCCTGTTTATATTCAAAAGAAAACGATCGTTTCTGAAAACATCGTAAAACTAGATAATATTTCTCCGAGCATATTTGCTCCACCTCCCAATTTAGTATAATACTTCCGATTATTTGAAAGCAGCTGTATTTGAGATAAATGCAGTGGATCTTTAATGTATCAATTTTTTAGTATTGTATTATGACAAAAAAAATCAATCTTTTTGCCAACCTTAAATCTGATTTTGCTTCAGGTTTAGTGGTTTTCTTGGTGGCTCTTCCATTGTGTTTAGGTATTGCAATGGCTTCTGGAGCGCCGTTATTTTCTGGAATTATTGCAGGTGTTATTGGTGGTATTGTGGTAGGTTATTTAAGCCAGTCACACATCAGCGTTTCAGGGCCTGCCGCTGGTTTAACAGCTATTATATTAACCGCTATTACTGATTTTGGCGCTTTTGATGTGTTTTTACTGTCTGTATTTATTGCAGGAATAATTCAATTAGCATTAGGATTTTTAAAAGCCGGAAGTATATCTAATTATTTTCCAACTAACGTAATCGAAGGAATGTTAGCGGGTATTGGAATTATTATTATTCTAAAACAAATTCCGCACGCATTTGGTTACGATGCAGATTTTGAAGGAGATCAGGCTTTTGCTCAAAGCGACGGAAGCAATTCATTTTCTTTTCTTTTTGACGTTTTAAACCATATTCACCTTGGTGCAGTTGTAGTTTCATTAGTATCACTTGTTATTTTAATTTCCTGGGATAAAGTTCCGTTTTTAAAGAAATTAAAATTAGTTCCGGGTGCGCTTGTTGCCGTAATTCTGGGAGTGTTATTAAATGAATTCTTTATATCTACAGGAAGCTCATTGGCAATTGCAAAAGAGCATTTGGTTTCTTTGCCAGTTCCAAAATCTTTTGATGAATTTAAGTCTATTCTAATTACACCAAACTTTGCCGCTATTACAAATCCGCAGGTTTGGGTTGTAGCTGTTACAATTGCCATTGTTGCTTCTATTGAAACACTTTTGTGTATCGAAGCTTCGGATAGAATGGACGTTCAAAAACGTTATACAAACACCAATGTTGAGCTAAGAGCGCAAGGTATTGGTAATATGGTAAGTTCTCTTTTAGGAGGTCTGCCTATGACATCTGTAGTAGTAAGATCGTCTGCAAACAATAATGCAGGTGCAAAATCTAAAATGTCAGCTATTATTCATGGCGTACTATTATTAATAAGTGTTTTATCTATTCCTGCAATTTTAAATAAAATTCCATTGGCAACTTTGGCAACTGTTTTAATCTTGGTAGGATATAAATTAGCAAAACCAGCAACCTTTATGCATTTCTGGGAAAAGGGGAAATACCAGTTTGTCCCTTTTATTGCAACTTTGGTCTTTGTCGTTGCGACAGATTTGCTTAAAGGAGTTGCTTTAGGAATTATCATTAGTATCATTTTTGTTTTAAGAGGAAACTTAAAAAGAGCCTACAATTTCAAAAAAGAAGAATACGAAGACGGAGATATTATACATATCGACCTGGCGCAAGAAGTTTCATTTTTGAATAAAGCGGCAATTAAACAAACATTAAGTGAAATTCCAGAAAATTCAAAAGTAGTGATCAATGCTCATGATACAGAGTATATTGCACATGATGTTCTGGATTTAATTCGTGAATTTAAAGAAACCCGTGCCATTGATGAAAACATCAAAGTAAAACTGAAAGGTTTTAAAGAGGCTTACGAATTAGAGAACACTCCGGATAACAATAATCACGTAACTATCGAGCATTATTATGATGTTGCAAAACGTGCATTAGTTAAGAAAGAAGAAGTAAAAGAAAATTTTTAAACAAATTATATAAATAAAGATATTAATCGAGCTTGAGAAATATCAAAATTTAGATAACTTTACAGTAAAGACTTTTTGATATGCTTAAGCATTGATAATACAAAAAAATAAAAAAGAATGAGAAAGTTTTATGAACAAATACTAGAGAACAATAAAAAGTGGGTTGAAGATTCATTGGCAAAAGATCCTAATTACTTCGCCGATTTAGCAAAAGGACAATCGCCGCCATTATTATGGATTGGATGTTCTGACAGCCGTGTACCTGCAAACGAAATCATTGGTGCTAAACCAGGTGAGGTGTTTGTACACAGAAATATTGCGAACATGGTTGTTCACTCTGATATGAATATGTTAAGTGTATTAGATTATGCAGTAAATGTTTTAAAAGTAAAGCACGTTATTGTTTGCGGTCATTATGGCTGCGGTGGTGTAAAAGCAGCAATGGGTCAGCAGTCTGTTGGAATTATCGACAACTGGCTTCGTCATATTAAAGATGAATACCGTTTACACGATAAATACTTAAATTCAATTGCAGACGAAACAGAGCGTTTTAATGCATTTGTTGAAATCAATGCAAAAGAGCAGGTTTACAACTTAGCAAAAACTTCGATTGTACAAGGAGCTTGGAAAAGCGGTCAGGATTTAATGCTTCACGGATGGGTTTACGGTTTAAATTCTGGTTTTGTAACCGATTTAAATGTTACCATTAGTTCAAATGATGAATTAGATCAGGTTTATCAGCTTGATCTTTAATAGATAAAAAAAGAAATCGCCTCAAAAGGGCGATTTTTTTATTCGTTTTCGTCTAGGTTTTCATTAAACGCAGATGGTAACATCGTGGGGATAAACTTTATTAAAATTGGCAATAGTAAACTGCCGCCCGGAAGTAAAAATATAGTTAACGATGGAATTGTTTTACAAATATCCAAAAGCTGTTTTTTTACTTTTTTCTTTTCCTTTGCATCCAGGTCTCTGGTTGTAGAATAAGCCAATAGAACCATTAATTCTTTACTCTGAACTATTTCCTTAATTAATCGGTTTTTGTTTCTTATAATCAGTTTTACAACGCTGTGTGTCATCTGGTCGTAAAAATGCTTAACTGGATTGGAGTAATTAAAGTAAGGTATTTTCTTTTTATGAGTTGTAATAAAAGTATGCGTCGTTTCGATACTTTGAGCTACAAATTGATCAGAAATTCCCATCATCGAACCAAGAGAATACAAAAAGTACGATTCTTCATTTTCAACCACACCATCACTCCATAAAGCCATTCCGGCCATATCAATTAAATAAAAGTGTTCTAATTTATTTTGGAAATAATCCAATTGTAAAGTTTCTAAGGTATCAACCGTAACTTTAGAGAATTTAGAATAACGGATAGACGCTTCAAAAAGTTTATTTAATAAATCGTCGTGCTGCGATTTGACAGTTTTTGTTTTTAAGGCCAGACCTACAATTCCCAAAACGGTTTCTTCGATTCGTTTTAAATACTTTTCAGGAATTTCTCCGTGCTCTAAATATTGTCTAAATGCCAGAACATCAATAAACAAAAGCGCATTGGTTACCAAATGCGAAAAGTTTTTGCTGATGATGCTGTCGTTTGTTTGTACGCGCTGGTCTATTATATTTTCTAAAGAGAAAGAAGGAGTATCTTTTGGAAGCAAGATCTTAAACAAATTAAACCCTTCCGGATTCATTTGTTTGTAGAATTTCAATACTTCGGCAATAAAGTTATTTGGTTCAGAACTTCTTTTCTCTAAACAAAAAACATGATAAAGTGTATTTAATAAGGCAACTTTAGAAATCTCGGTTTTAAACCAGCCTTTTATCGGAATTGGAACTTGTGAATCAATTGCAATGATATGACCGTAGATAAAACCGGTCTCTCTTACTTTATAGTAGAAAGAATCAGCAGTTTCAAAAGGAATTGCTTCTGAAAACTTTTGCTCGCTAAAAAATTTATCTATCCAGCCGTGTGCTGATGGGTTAATCATTGAATTAAATTTATAGCTGCAAAGCTATATCTTTTTATTGTTTTAGAATGAATTAAAAATAAAATAACCACTAGATTTTTGTGAAATATAGTGGTTATTGATATTTATTATTTAATTATCCCTGCACAGGCAACACGACCGCCGGCATTTCCGGTTGGCTGGGTTGTAAAATCATCTGTTCCCTGGTGAACAATTAAACCTTTGTTTAATATATTTTTAGTCTCATCATCACAGCCTATACACCATTCGTCAGTCGTTAAAGTGATAGATCCGTTTCCTTTTGCATCAGCGGTAAAGTTTCCAATATCACCTTTATGATATTCTCCAACTCCCCATTTTCCGTGTTTTTTAAAAGTAGGATTCCAGTGTCCGCCAGCTGAGCTTCCGTCTGCAGCACTGCAATCTGCTTTTTCGTGAATGTGTATGGCGTGAACTCCCGGCTCTAAACCAGTCATTTTTGCTGTAAAAGTAACTTTGCCATTTTTCTCAGTAAAAGTAGCAGTTCCGCCTACTTTACTATTGCTTTTTGGCTCTAATGCTACAGTCAGTGTTTTAGCATCATTTGATTTTGTATTTGTCTTACAGCCAATTACTAAAGCTGCAATTATAGCGAAAGATACGACCAGTTTTTTCATATTTATGGGCATTTTAAATTAAAGATTAAGTAAATTTAACATAAAATAACGGAATAGTTTACCTCTAAAAGTTAAAAAAAAGTCAAACTATCCTTTATAATTTAAGATCGATTGAGCACAAAAACCAAAAATAATGCTTAAATTCGTAAGAGTTTTAGTAATTTTTTACTGAAGCTATACTTCTCTAATTCGTTCATATTTAATTCTTAATGTTATGATGAAAAAGATTTTTACTCTTGTTTTTCTTAGTTTTGTGATACTTTCGTGTAATACTTCTAAAAGCAAAAAAACTGATGCCGTTTCAAAACTCGATGGTACTTGGGAACTCAATTATATTACCGGACCAAGAATTGCTTTTGATGGTTTATATCCCCAAAAAAAGCCAACGATAACTTTTAATACTAAAGACAATCAGGTTTCCGGTAATAACAGTTGTAATACTTATACAGGGAAATTGGTAGTCGACGGAAATAAAATTGATTTTACACAGCCTATGGCAGTTACAAAAATGATGTGTATGGACGGCCATAATGGCGAGCAGACTTATATGAGTACGCTTCAAAAAATAACTTCTTACGACATTACTGATAACGGTAAAACGTTGAATCTTATCTCAGGAGATATTGCGATGATGCGATTTACCAAAAAGTAGTTATGCTAATTTTTTAGCAATTAAAATTGGATACAAATGAAAACTAAATTATCCGTTTTGTTTCTATTGCTTGGCTTTTTGAGTTTTTCTGTTTCTGCTCAGGAAAAAACGAAAAAAGAGCTGAAAGCCGAACGCGATGCACAAAAACAAAAAGAAATTGAGGCATTAATCAATTCTAATAATTTTGTTTTTGAGGCTCAAAGACTTACGCCTCAAGGCGGCCGACTTATCAATTTAGATTACAACACTTATTTCTTGAAGTTTAATACAGAGAAAACAACTTGTGATCTTCCTTTTTTTGGCCGAGGTTATAATATAGGTTATGGTACCGACGGCGGAATTAAATTTGAAGGAATACCTCAAAATATTAAAGTAGAGAAAAACAAGAAGAATTATACACTTAAAGCTTCTGTAAAAGGAAAGGATGATGTTTATGATTTGATGTTTTCTATATTTTTTGACGGAGGAACCACACTCTCGGTCAATAGTAATAATCGCGCGCCAATTTTTTATGATGGAGTAATTTATGCTCCAAAAGCAGCCGAAAGTAAAAAATAAGGCTAATTGTTTTCTTGTATGACTATTATTGAACCCCATTTTTTTTGAATTAATATATTTTGTAATGCATAATTATTTAGAAACAAATTTAAAATCAAAACTATGAAAAAATTAAGTCTTATTTTTATTATGGCCATTGCCGCGTTTTCATCTTATGCACAATCTTCATTTAAAGAAGATGTAGATGTTTTACAAAGTGTTTACGGAAAATCAAAAAGCGATTTAGTAAAACAATACATGAATTTATCCGATACACAATCGGCAGCTTTTACTAAAGTGTACGATGAGTATGAGATTAAACGTAAAGAGCTTGGGCAATCCAAATTTCAGTTAATTAATGATTATGCAGCCAATTATGAAACCCTTACAGATGCTAAAGCAGATGAGTTGGCAAAAGGAACTCTGAAAAACCATATCGATTACGAAAAATTATATTCTAAAACTTATGGACAGGCTAAAAAAGCTATAGGAGCTATAAATGCCGCTAAGTTTATTCAATTAGAAATTTATCTGCAAACTATAATCAGAGCCGAAATTCTGGAATCAATTCCGTTTATTGGAGAATTAGATAAATCGAAAGTGAAATAGTTTTTCTTTAGAATAAAATAAAAACGGCAGTTACTTCAAAAGAAATAACTGCCGTTTTATTTTGGTTTTTTACGGATTATTTAGCCGTTTTAACTTTATAAATTTCATCGACCATTCCGTCGCGGAAACTGTCCAGAGTAAGTTCCCAAAACATGATTCCTCCCAGTTTTTTCTCTTTTACGTATTCTGTTTTTGCTTTGATGGATTTAAGATCGTCCGATGTTGCAAAAGTTTTAGTTGATGCGTTGTACCAGTACGGAGCTTTTGCTTTGTCATCCCAGAAATATTTCCAACCGTTTTCTTCAGTATAAACCGATGCATAGTTTTTAAAATCAACACCTTGAAAGTGTTCTCCAGCCTGATATAATCCGTTATTGATATTTTCTACATTTTTCCATTGTCTGGTATAAAATGCGCCTCCAATTACTAATTTTTCAGCCGGAACACCTTGTTTTAATAAAAAGGTTACCGCTCTGTCTGTAGATTCTTCTTTAGGATTTGTGCTGTATAATGGTGTATGATGCCCCGTAACTTTAGAATATCCGTTTACTAAATCGTAACTCATAATGTTGATACGGTTTACAAATGGAGCAACTGCTTTCCAGTCGATAGATTCATCTAAACATTTTTGAAAACCTCCTGCAGCAAAACTTAATTCGTATTTTTTACCTAAGGTAGAACGTAATATTTTTATCAATTCAGTAAAATTAGGTTTATCAGCGGCTTGGTATAAATGACCCGGAAGTCCTTCGATTGAAGGGTATTCCCAATCTAAATCTAAACCGTCAATTTTAAAATAATCGCTTACTTCTTTCACAGATTTAGCAAATTTCAAACGTCCCTCAGCGGTTGAAAATGCATCTGAACAAGGTTCGCAGCCTCCCCAGCCGCCAAGTGATACAATAATTTTTAATTGTGGATTTTTAGCTTTTAAAGAAACTAAATGTTTAATGGTAATAGAATCTTTAGCCGAATCGACGCTGAGTTTTCCGTCTTTTAAATGGCAAAAACTAAAGATGATTTGATTTAATTTATTGACTTCGTACTCGTCAATTAGTTTAGAATCGCCTGTGTAATAAGCGATAATGTCGAATTTTTTGTTTTTCTGCGCAAACGTGCTTGTAGATAAAATGCAGCAAAATAAAAGTGCAATTAGGTTAATTTGTTTCATTTTGTGTTTTTTGAAGTTTTTAGAACGCTAAATATAAAGTAATACATTTGATATTTAACTATTTTACCTGCTTCAGAAAGTTAATTTTAACGAATATTTTGCAAATCGTTGCAAAAATATTGCGTTTTATTGTTGTTTGTTTTTTCTTGTAGAGACGCACAGCAGTGCGTCTACGTCACGAATAGACGCACTGCTGTGCGTCTCTACAAAAAAATGCCACAGATTACAGGATTAAAATGATTAAAAAATCTAAGAGTAGACGCACTGCGGTGCGTCTCTACGAAAAGAATGTCGAACAACATTCTTTTTAAATGAACTTATATCACTTACATGGTAAAAAACAAAAAAAATAAACCCGCACAGTTTCGGACTTGTGCGGGTTTAAACAAATTAAAAGCTAAAAACTATTTTTGTATTAGAAGCAGTATGAATTTTCTGCCACTAATTTTTCTGCGATTTTTTCTCTCAATGCCACAACGTTTGGCAGGTTAGTGTATTTTGTGAAACGTTTAAGTCCCATTAACATCATGCGTTGTTCGTCTCCTTCAGAGAAAGAAGCAATTCCTTCTTTTCCTCTTAAGTTTACGATATCTACCGCTTTATACAAGTATAATTTTGCCATAGCAATTTGCTCTTGTACTTTATCTTCGCCTTCTCTTTTAGCTAATTTCTCAGTTCTAAGAATTGTACTTTCAGCCATGTAGATTTCGATTAGGATATCGGCAGCAGCCATTAATAATTGTTGGTGAGAATCTAAATCCGGACCGTATTTTTGAACAGCGCTTCCGGCAACCATTAAGAAAACTTTTTTCAAGTTAGCTACGATTACTTTTTCTTCTGAGAATAATTCAGAGAAATCAGGCGTGTCAAAAGATGGAATTCCCATTAATTCTTCCTGAACTTTCATTGCTGGTCCAAGTAAATCAACGTGACCTTTCATTGCTTTTTTGATCAACATACCTACAGAAAGCATTCTGTTGATTTCGTTTGTTCCTTCGTAGATACGAGCGATACGAGCATCTCTCCAGGCACTTTCCATTGGAGTATCTTCAGAGAATCCCATCCCGCCAAAAACCTGAATACCTTCGTCAGAACAGTTTTGAACGTCTTCAGAAACCGCTACTTTCAAGATAGAACACTCGATAGCATATTCTTCAACACCTTTTAATTCAGCTTCTTGGTGACTTGTTCCTTCTGCTTCACGAGCAGCGATTCTGTCTTCGATATCTTTTGCAGCACGGTAAGAAGCACTTTCTCCAGCGTAAGCATTTGTTGCCATTTCAGCTAATTTAGAACGGATAGCTCCAAAAGATGAAATAGAAGTATTGAACTGAATTCTTTCGTTAGCATATTTTACAGCTCCAGAAGTAACTCTTCTTTGAGCATCTAAACAAGCTGCTGCTAGTTTAATACGGCCAACATTTAAAGCGTTCATTGCGATTTTGAAACCGTTTCCTCTTTCAGACAACATGTTTTCAACCGGAACTTTTGTTTCGTTGAAGAAAACCTGACGAGTAGAAGAAGCACGGATTCCTAATTTATGCTCTTCTTCATTCATAGAAATTCCGTTTGAAGGATCGTTTTCTACGATGAAACCTGTAATATTTTTATCATCTCCAATACGAGCAAAAACAATGAAAACGCTGCAGAAACCTGCATTCGAAATCCACATTTTTTGACCTGTAATAGAGTAGTATTTTCCATCTTCAGATAAAACCGCTTTTGTTTTTCCTGAGTTAGCATCAGATCCTGCGCCTGGTTCTGTTAAGCAATAAGCTCCAAACCATTCTCCAGAAGCCAATTTTGGAACGTATTTTTTCTTTTGTTCCTCAGTACCATAAAGTGTAATTGGCATAGTTCCAATTCCTGTATGTGCACCAAAAGCAGTAGAGAAGGAACCTGTTGCTCCAGAAATGTAGTCACAAACCAGCATTGTAGAAACAAACCCCATTCCTAATCCGCCGTATTCTTCCGGAACTGCAACTCCTAAAAGTCCTAGTTCACCAGCTTTACGCATAGATGATTCTGTATAAGCGTAATCTTTTTTCTCAAAACGATCTTTGTGCGCCCATAATTCTTTGTCTACGAACTCTTTTACAGAGTCACGCATCATTAACTGCTCTTCAGAGAAATCTTCTGGTGTGAAGATATCCTCGCATTTTGTTTCTTTAACTAAAAACTGACCTCCACGAGTCACGTTTTTTTCGATTGTATCTGCCATTTTGTTTTTGTTTAGATTAAAAGATGCAAGAGTCAAGAAGAAAGATTGTTGTCTAACTTGTTGATGAAACCTGTGATCATCTTTTGAAATTCAATTATTTTGTTTTCTATTTCTTCTGTTTTTTCTTTTGATAAATAGGCGTTCTGACATGCTATCAATAATTGTGTCTGTAATTCAAATGAAGATCCTAAACTAATATTCAAATAGTGTTGAAAATGTTTATTCCCTCTGTTTGAACCTTCTGCAATATTTGATGGCATTGAAACGGAGCATCTATTCATCTGACTTGTCAAGCTATACATCTCGAATTTTGGAAAAGTTAATGTCAGTTTATAAATATCATTTGTAATATTCATAGCTAAAATCCAAATTTTCAAATTCTTAAAATTGTGTCTCATGTTTTTTTGAGGCAAGATAAGAAAGAAAAATTAAAAGTAAGTTTTTTACTACTTTTAAAGTCTTGTTCTCAGAATGGTTTCATTCCAAAATTCAGTCTTTCTTCTTGCATCTTTCCTCTTAAGAACAGTCTACAAAACCTCGTATACTCCAGCGCTTCCTTGCCCAGTCCCCACACACATAGAAACAATTCCGTATTTGTTACCTCTGCGTTTCATTTCGTCGAATAACTGAACAGAAAGTTTAGCCCCTGTACATCCCAGAGGGTGACCTAAAGCGATCGCTCCACCGTTTACGTTTACGATTTCCGGGTTTATATTTAATTCGCGAGTTACTGCTAATGCTTGTGAGGCAAAAGCCTCGTTTAATTCAATTAGCTCGATATCGTTCAATGTTAATCCAGCTTGTTTCAACGCTTTCGGAATTGCTTTTACAGGACCAATACCCATAATTCTTGGCTCAACACCAGAAGAAGCAAAGTTTACCAAACGTGCAATTGGTTCAAGATTTAATTCTTTTACCATTTCTTCGCTCATGATTAAAACGAATGCAGCACCGTCGCTCATTTGAGAAGAGTTACCTGCGGTTACACTTCCATCAGCAGCAAAAACGGGTTTTAAACCTGCTAAAGCTTCTTTAGAAGTTCCTGCTCTTGGACCTTCGTCTTTGTTTACAACGTATGATTTTGTTTCTTTTTTACCATTTTCATTGATGAAAGTCTGCTCAACAGTAATTGGAACGATTTGTTTGTCAAATTTTCCTTCTGCTTGTGCTTTTAACGCTTTCATGTGAGAGTTGTAAGCGAACTCATCCTGATCTTCTCTTGAGATTTTGTATTGATTAGCAACCGCTTCAGCAGTTAAACCCATTCCCCAGTAGTAATCTTCGTGACCTGCAGCCGCAACTTTATAATCCGGAGTTGGTTTGTAACCTCCCATCGGAATATAACTCATACTTTCTGCGCCACCGGCAATGATACAATCTGCCATTCCTGATTGGATTTTAGCTGTTGCCATTCCGATAGTTTCTAATCCAGAAGCACAGTAACGGTTTACAGTTACACCAGGAACATCTTCTACTTTTAATCCCATTAAAGAGATCAAACGGCCAACGTTAAGACCTTGTTCTGCTTCCGGCATGGCATTTCCTACCATAACGTCGTCGATACGTTTTTTATCAAAGTTAGGCAGTTCGTCCATCATAAACTGGATCGTTTCTGCAGCTAATTCATCAGGTCTTTTAAATCTAAAAACACCTTTTGGAGCTTTTCCAACTGCTGTTCTGTATGCTTTTACTATATATGCTGTTTTCATTTGTTTTTGTTTTTTTTAAGATTTATAGAAGCAAGAGCCAAGAGAAAAGACAAAACTTTGTTTTGAAATCTTGCTTCTTGCATCTTTCTTCTACTTTTCTAGTTACGAAGCGGTTTTCCTTTAGTTAACATATATTGAATACGCTCCAGAGTTTTTCTTTCTGTACATAAACTCAAGAAAGCTTCACGTTCGATATCTAATAAATATTGTTCAGATACTAAAGTTGCTTCAGATAAATCACCACCAGCCATTACATAAGCCAGTTTGTTAGCGATTTTCTTGTCGTGCTCAGAAATGTATTTTCCAGCCTGCATTTGATCTGTTCCAACTAAGAACATACCCAAAGCTTGTTTTCCTAAAACTTTAATATCATTTCTTCTGATAGGCTGTGTATAACCTGCTTCTGCCATTAACAATGCATGTTTCTTAGCTTCAGCAATCTGACGATCTTTGTTTACTACAATAACGTCTTTTCCATGCTGCAAAAGTCCAGTGTCAAAAGCTTCATAACCAGAAGTCGAAACTTTAGCCATTGCGATTGTCAAGAAATACTCTTGAAGAACGTTCAGCTCCACATCGTTTTTGCGGAATAAATCTGAAGCTCTTAACGTCATTTCTTTAGAACCACCACCACCAGGAATTACACCAACACCAAATTCAACTAATCCCATATAAGTTTCTGCAGCAGCAACCACTTTATCAGCGTGCAAACTCATTTCGCATCCACCACCAAAAGTCATTCCGTGAGGCGCCACTACAACTGGAATAGAAGAGTAACGAACACGCATCATGGTGTCTTGGAACAATTTAATTGCCATGTTTAATTCGTCGTATTCCTGCTCAACTGCCATCATGAAAATCATTCCGATATTAGCCCCAACAGAGAAATTCGCTGCTTGGTTTCCAATAACTAAACCTTGATATTCTTTTTCAGATAAGTCAATTGCTTTATTGATAGCAGCAAGTACATCGCCGCCAATAGTATTCATTTTAGATTGGAATTCTAAGTTTAAGATTCCATCTCCTAAATCCTGAATGATTGCACCACTGTTGCTCCAAACTTTTTTGCTTTCGCGGATGTTGTTTAGGATAATGAATGAATCTTGTCCAGGAACTTTAACTTGTGATTTTGTTGGAATGTTATAGAAATAAGTTGCTCCTTCTTTTACAGAGTAGAAACTATCGCTTCCAGAAGCCAGCATTTCAGTAACCCATGCAGCAGGGGCTAAACCTTCGGCTTTCATGATTTCAATTCCTTTGGCAACACCAATAGCATCCCAGATTTCGAATGGACCATTTTCCCATCCAAAACCAGCTTTCATGGCATCGTCAATTTTGTATAATTCGTCTGAGATTTCAGGAACTCTGTTTGAAACGTAAGCAAACATTCCAGCGAAACTCTTACGGTAGAATTCTCCCGCTTTGTCTGTTCCTTTTACTAAAACTTTAAAACGATTGATAGGTTTATCGATAGTTTTTGTTAGTTCAAGAGTAGCAAAATTTGCTTTTTTTGCAGCGCGGTATTCTAATGTATCTAAGTCTAAAGAAAGAATATCTTTATCTACTTTTTTATAAAAACCTTGTCCGGTTTTGCTTCCTAGCCAATTATTTTCCATCATTTTGTTGATGAAATCAGGAAGTTTGAATAATTCGTGTTGTTCGTCGTTAGGGCAGTTTTCGTAAATACCATTGGCAACGTGTACCAAAGTATCCAATCCAACAACGTCAACGGTACGGAAAGTAGCCGATTTTGGACGACCAATTACTGGTCCTGTCAATTTATCAACTTCTTCAATCGTTAATCCCATTTCTTTTACCAAGTGGAATAAACTCTGGATTCCGTAAATACCAATTCTGTTTCCAATAAACGCCGGAGTATCTTTAGCAACAACCGAAGTTTTTCCTAAGAATTTAGAACCGTATTCGTTTAAGAAATCCAATACTTCTGTAGAAGTTTTTGGACCAGGAATAATTTCAAATAATTTTAAGTAACGCGCAGGGTTAAAAAAGTGGGTTCCGCAGAAGTGCTGTTGAAAATCTTCGCTTCTTCCTTCGCTCATAAAATGAATTGGAATACCAGAAGTGTTAGAAGTAACTAAAGTTCCCGGTTTGCGGAATTTCTCGATTTGCTCAAAAACTAATTTCTTAATATCTAAACGCTCTACTACAACCTCAATAATCCAATCAACATTGGCAATTTTTGCCATATCATCAGTTGTATTTCCAGTTGTGATTCTGTTTGCGAATTTTTGACTGTAAATAGGAGATGGTTTAGATTTTAATGAATTCGCCAAATGTTCGTTTACCACACGGTTGCGAACGGCTTTACTTTCAAGTGTTAATCCTTTTTTAGCTTCAGCTTCGGTCAGTTCACGCGGTACGATGTCAAGAAGTAAAACTTCAACACCAATATTAGCAAAATGACAAGCTATTCCTGAACCCATAATTCCGGATCCAATTACAGCAACTTTTTTAATTGTGCGTTTCATATTTGTTAAATTTGTTTTTTGGGTAGAATTTGAATTGGTCTTCAAAAAAGATTATTCATTTTCTGTTTGATTGAATATATTTTTGTCCTGAATTAATTCGTTTATAATTTCAGAAACTTCGATAAAATGTTTCAGCTTTTCGTCTGTTACATGTTTTCTAACGGTTTCATTAAATTTCAGAACTGTATTTTTAGATAAATCTCTTTTTTCTTTTCCAAAATCGGTCAGGTAGATTAAAACACCTCGGCCGTCGCTTGGGTTCTTTTTGCGAACAATTAAACCTTTTTCTTCCATAGATTTTAAAGTTCTGGTTAAGCTGGTTGCTTCCATGCCCATTCTGGGACCTAAAGCGGTCGATGGAGTTCCTTCTTCCTTGTCCATACTTAAAAGAGCAAATCCGGTTGCCATGGTAGCATCGTATTTCGCAGCCTCTTCATTATACATTCTTGAAACAGCCTGCCATGTAGCTCTCAAAATATAATCTATTGTTTTGTCTTTCATAGGTAACTATATCGATTTCAAATATAATTAAAAAATACTATGCATGCATATTATTTTTTAATAATTTTTTGGTTAATTAAAAAATCTCACTGATTTCTAGTGGTTTGGTGGTTTATTTATAGTGAAATATACTATTCTTTTTTTAGATTTTAACATTTTTAATGCTGTAAAAATCTTTTTTTAGTTTTTAAAACGCTTTTAATTCTGTATTCTGTAAAAAATTATGCATTTAATTCAGTTATGTTTTCAGAATCGTATCGCGAAATGGCGCTTTGAAGTGTCTTTTTCATGCGATTTCTTAAACTTTCTGGCCTTAAAATCTCTAAACAGCTTCCAAAACCCAACAGAAGCCGTTCCATTTCATAATTAGGTATTACATATAGGTGTACAATAATACTACCATCTTCATTTTCCTTAATTAATCGCTGAGAAGTATGCAAAGGCTTTGTGAGTACATAAGGCGCATTCGAAGCATCGACCCATAGTTCGATACGTCTTGCATTCAATCCTGAATTTACAGTAACGCCAATTACATCTTTATAATAGGTATCGGCATCAAAATCTTCTTCTAGATAAGGAAGATTAAAATCGTAGTCAATTGAGATGATTCTATCCAAAGCCAAATTGGTAATGGGCTGTGAGGCTTTTTTCTTTCCAATCAAAAACCAGCGGTTATTGAACTCTTTTAATATAAAAGGATGGAAATGGAATTTCGTTTCTTCGGCAGATTTAAAAGATTTATACGTAATAAGCAGTACCATTTTCTTGATTATCGCCTGATATATTTCATCCAGATAATGAAGCCCTTTTAGCTTTTCGTTTTTATCCAGATAAATAACAGGTTTGGTATGGGATTTTTCAGAATAGATTTTATCCTCCAGTCGCTGCAGAATATCGGAAACATCATTAAATAAAGAGAAATCTTTAAATTGTTTCAGCATCGAAACTGTTTCGGTTAAAACATTCATGTCGGTTTCTGTAAGCGGAATATCGGTTATAGAAAAATCTTCGTCTTCATATTTATAATACTTTTTATCATAAACCACGATTGGCGCATTATAGCCTAGTTTTTCACTTCGCATCAGCTGAATATCCATCTGAATGGTTCGCTTGCTGATTGGGTTTTCCCGACCTTCGTATTCGAATAAAGCTTCAGAACAGCATTCGATTAAATCCTCAAGTGTCCATTGCCGATATTTATTCTGCAGGCATTTGTCGATGGTTTTGTACCGGATTAAGGCATTTTTGTTTTGTGACATATTATGTTGTTTTTTGCAGCGAAGACGCGAAGGCGCAAAGTTTTTTTGTTTCACGCTCCCGATAGCTATCGGGAGTGGAGACGCAAAGTTTTTTTGCCACTCCCGATAACTATCGGGATAAAGGATTAAAGAGATTTTTAAATCTGCTAAATCTGCGTGAAACAAAAAAACTCTATGACTTAGGGTCTTCGCGAAATTACATTTGGTTTCGATTCATTTTTCATTAAAAATATTTCATTTAATTCTAATACGCAATAGTGTTGCGTACTAAAATTTAACAACTTAATTCTAAATCAGATTTTTAATATTTTTTTATGTTAAAAAATCATATACTTTTACGCACAATTTGATTCGACGTATATGGGGAAACTTTACTTACTGCCTTTAAGTTTTATTTTTTTTATAACCACATCAGTATTTGCATTTAATGAAAATAACGCTGAAAATCTGTCTCTTACCAATTATAATTTAACTGTTCCTCCTACAGTAGATTTTAATTTTACAAACGATGGAAGTTGTTCTGGAACACCGGTAACATTTAACGCAATCGTAACAGGTGCAGCTCCTTTTGTTTACAATTGGGATTTTGGCGATGGAACTACGTCAATAGTCCATAATCCTAATCATACTTTTACAGCGCTTGGCTGCGGTGTGCAAAATTTTACTGTAAAATTGACTGTTATGGATGCCAATGGCGATGTAAATACGGTTACTAAAATAGTTTCGGTTGCACAAAAGCCAGATTTAAAGTTTGTAGATTTAAATGCGCCATGGTCTACAAAACCTTTTGAAAGATGTGGTGATAATAACTCAGATCCAAAATACACGATTAATGTTGGAAATAGTTCGACTTCAATTTCCTGTATAACTTCTTATGATGTGGATTGGGGAGATGGAAGTAAAGAAACAAACGTTACTTTCCCTAAAACCCATGAATATAAAAAATTGGGTTCGTTTAATATGGTAATTACGGCCTTAGGAACAAATTCGTGCAGTAATTCGATTACTTATGTTGTAAAAAATTCTAATAACCCAATTGGGGCGCTTATTGCTCCGGGTAATACCACAAACTTTTGTACACCAGTTCCTGCAATGGATTTTGCAATTGGATCATGGGGACGAAATCCATCAGATACAAATTATCAGGTAAATTATGGAGATGGTACTTTTCAAAATTATAGTCAGGCAGAATTAGAGAGTTCACCTTATTATAATAGTGCAAATCCGGGTGCGTCGCAAAATTTTCCTATTCCGCATACATTTACACGCTTTAATTGTCCGTCAGGAAATACGGTAACCTTAACCATAACAACATCCTGCGGAAGGACTTATCTAACGGCTGGTCCTATTATTATTTTAGATGTTCCAACGATAAGTTTTGATGTAAATAGTATTATATGTGCCAATACGTATGCTAATTTTACTAATACGACTACAGCGGGTTATACCAACGGATGCAGCACTTATAATGTATACACTTGGGATTTTGGAGACGGAACGCCAGTTTCAAGAGATGTGAATCCGTATCATATCTATACAACTCCGGGTACTTATACTGTAAAATTGTCTGCTCAGACTCCATGTGGAGTCGGGACATCGACCACACGTACAATATGCGTTGAACCTGTCTTAGAACCTAATTTTACTTTTGGTAATGCATGTGCTTCGTCAAATGTTCAAATTACCAATACTACTGATGCCAGTTTAGGCTGTGGTACAGAAAGCTATTTTTGGGAAGTTACCTATTATTATGAAGGTTTCTGCGGAAAAGAACCTATAAAAGGATCGGGCAGAGGACAGTGGAGTTTTGCCGATGGTACCTATTTCGGATCAAAAAATCCTGTCTTTAATTTTGCAATTCCGGGTACTTATTATGTAAGGTTAACAACCCGAAATTCATGTGGAATTGACAGATACATTACAAAAGAAATTCAAGTAAAGAAACCGCCGGTTACGACCTTAGAGCCCATTTCAGATTTTTGTAATTCGGCAACCATTAAACCCGTTGGAAAAGTAGAAGAAACCTGTTCTCCAAGTTCTGAGATTACGTATCTATGGACTTTCCCCGGAGGAACTCCTGCATCTTCGACCTCACTTGATCCGGGTTCTATTAATTATACCGTCAGCGGGAATTATCAAGCTATATTTAGTGTAACCAATAGCTGCGGTACGACGACAAAAACGGCTAATTTTTCTGTTAATACCGTTCTTTCGCCTATTATAACTCCAAAAACAGTAAAAATATGCAGTGGGAACTCCTTTCAGGTTACACCGTTTACGAATGGAACAGATAATGTGCCTGCAGGAACTACCTATGTATGGGGAGCGCCTGTGGTTAATCCTCCCGGAGCAGTAAGCGGTGCTTTTGCCGAATCAACTCCAAGAACAACTATCAGCCAAACGTTAACAAATAATACAACTAATCGAGCTACGGTAACTTATACGATATCACCAATTTCAAAAGTCTGCCCTGGACCGGATTTTACCATCACAGTAACAGTTGATCCGTTAATTAAGGTAGTCGAAACAATAAAACCAGGAACCTGTTTTGGGGCTAATGATGGAGCCATAAATATTACTGTCGCAGGAGGTATTCCTTTTGCAACCGGAGCTCCGTATACTTTTACATGGACAGGTCCAAACGGATTCACAAGTTCAAACCAGAATATTGCGAATTTAAAACCGGGATATTATAACTTAACCGTTGGCGATAATGGTAATTGTCCGTTTTCAAGAACCTATTATGTCGGTGAACCCGGGAAATTTCAAATTTTAGGAAATTCTAAACAAGATGTAACCTGCTTTGCTTTAAATGACGGAAGAATAAACCTGACCATTTCCGGCGGTAATCTGCCCTATACTTTTGTATGGACCAAAGATGGAGCTCCTTTTACACCTAATTCAGCAAATCTTAGTAATCTGGGCCCCGGAAAATATGATGTAACGATTACAGAAGCTAACAGCTGTGATATACTTCATGCAACTCAAACAATTATAGAACCACCATTATTAAAACTAAGCTTTGTCAGCAAAACAGATATTTTGTGTTACGGTTATTCTACAGGAGAAATTAATGTAACAGCAGCAGGTGGAAGGGTAACCGAAACTTCTCCGGGTGTTTTTAATTACAGGTATTTTTGGAGAGGACCAAACGGATTTACAAGCACGTCTCAAAACTTGAGAAACGTTCCCGCCGGAACCTATAATTTAACGGTAACAGATAATTCTAACTGTACAGATGTTCTGCAAGTTATTTTACTTCAAAATGATGAAATAAAATTAGAATATACTAAAACAGAAATCGCTTGTTACAATTATGCTAATGCTTCTATTACCATTAACAATATTACAGGAGGAGTGCCATTTACAACTGGTGATCCCTACATTATTAAATGGAGTAATTTAGGAAGCGGGCGCGTGCAGAATAATTTAACTGCAGGAACTTATATAATTTCGATTACAGATGCAGTAGGCTGTCCAAAAGAGTTTAGAATAGTAATTGATAACGCTCCGGTTTTCACCATCAAACCCGATATCAAGAAAATATCATGTTTTGGCGAAAAAGATGCTCATATCCGCTTGAATCTGGTAGGCGGAAAAGCACCTGTTTCTTTAGTTTGGGATGATGATGCAACAGCTGGAATTGAAAGAAATAATCTGGGTCCTGGAAAATATTCGGTTACAATTAAAGATGCCAAAGGATGCGAAATACACGACACTTTTATTATCGAAGAGCCTTTACTGCTCGAACTAAATGCCGATGTAAAGAATCCGTTAGACTGTCTTAATTCGAATACAGGTTCTATCAATCTGGTTGTAACAGGCGGTACGCCTCCTTTTACATACGATTGGTCAAATGGTGCCAAAACAGAAGACTTAAATAATTTAATACCTGGAAACTATACCGTAAAAGTAACAGACGCTCACGGCTGTACTAAAACCGATACATGGAAAATTATCCGTTTTGAACAATTAGCCCCAACGATCGAAGTTTTAACCGACTTTAATTGCGATACAAAATATGTAAAACAAACTTTTGTAGGCCATGTAAAAGGAGGAATTCCGCCTTATACACTTAGCTGGTCAGACGGAGACGTTTCTGGTGCTAATAATGAAATCATGAATACTGATAATAACGGATTAGTGATTTTTACCGTAAAAGACAGTTTTGGTTGTTCTGCCAATGTTTCTTACAATGTAAATACACCCGTTTTAGGCGTTGCTAATTTTGCTGTAAGCTCTTATGCAAAAGATGTTTATGATTTGTATTCAATTTATGATCCTATCACCTTTACCAATATGGCTACAGGAACCTATAATCGAATTTCATGGGATTTTGGAGACGGAAATTTTTCAGATGAAGAAAATCCGAAACATATTTATACAAAAGTGGGAACGTATACTATAAAACAAACTGTTACCTATCCTTTTGGATGTCAGTACACTTATACCACCACAATAAAAGTAGAAAAAGGATACAGCCTTATTATGCCAAATGCCTTTACGCCTAATAATGATGGTTATAACGACACATTTGCCCCTGTATTTTTAGGATTGTCTAATATAACTCTGGATGTTTTTGACACATGGGGAGCCGTAATTTATTCAGAAACAGGCGTAAATATTAGAGGATGGAATGGTAAAGTAAGAGATATAGATGCCGAAAATGGAAATTACTACTATAAAATAACCTTAAAAACCTTTTACAATCATACCGTAGTTGAAAAAGGCGCCTTTACACTAATTAAATAAGCAACCCATATTACCAATGAGATTAAAACTATTTATTATAATAATTACATGTTGCTTATATTCTAAAGTAAGAGCGCAAGACCCAATTTTTACACAATATTTTTTAGTACCCGAAACCTTAAATCCAGGATTTACAGGTTTTATGGAAACTACTTATGCCGGTATCATTCACCGCGAACAATGGCCGGAATTAGATCTTAGAATAGATACCGATTATGCTTTTGTGAATACCTGGAGCGACCGTATGAACAGCGGTTTCGGAATCAGTTTTTTAAACCAGAGAGAAAATCTAACCAATTATAATTTTTCGCAGTTAAATGCCAATTACGCCTACAAAGTACGTTTAAATGACGATTGGTATTTTAGACCTGGAATAGAAGCCGGATTTGGATTAAAATCATTTGCATTCCAGAATTTACTGCTCGAAGATCAAATTAACATCCGAACAGGCGCCATAAATACAAGCTCAATGGACCCAATGTTATTGAACAGACGTGCCACATTTTTTGACGTTTCGGCAGGAATGGTTTTCAATACAGACAAAGCGTGGATTGGCCTATCGATGAAACACCTTAACAGACCTAATATTGCCTTTAGTTCAGAGGGAAATGTGCCTTTAAACACTTTCTTTTCGCTAAGTGCCGGCTACGAGTTTTTGGTAATAGATTATATTGATGTACTCCTGCTTCCGTATGAAACAAAGTTTTTCTTAACGTCAAATTACATGCAGCAAGGCCGATACAACAGACTTGATTTAGGAGCTTCTATATTATTCGAAAAAATATTTTTTGGAGCAACCGCAGTAACAAATCCTGCAAAAAACGGAATAAACGGCGATTTACTCACATCTGTAAACTTATTTACCGGATTGCAGTACGAGCATTTAAGATTAGGATTTTCGTATGATCTCAATACAACCAAAATTGGAAAAACCGGAGGTATCTACGAACTATCCTTAACCTATCAGTTCGATTTGCGCCGAAAATGTTTTGGCTGTCCTAATTATTCCGGAAACTAACATAAATAAGCCGTTGCATAATTTGGGCGTGTCCCCGCCGAAAAAGGCGGGTCGGGCTTTCGGCTTTATCTTTTGTTCCGTTTCACTTCACAAAAGGATATCGCCTCAATCCCTCACGCATTTACGGTAATAATAAAATTTCGTCTTATAACATTGTTTGGATAACAAACCCGACAGGTTTTCAAAACCTGTCGGGTTTAACTGCGTCTACACAACGAATATCACAATACGTTAGACGCACTGCTGTGCGTCTCTACAGAAAAACTTTGCGACTTTGCGTCTTTGCGAGACTAATATCTACATTAATAATAGAATCTCCTTTTCAATATTCGCTCTCGCTTTTTCTTCATACAAATTCCGAAACTCCTCGGTTTGAAAAATAAATTCATTCTCCAAAAAATGCGTTAAGGCTTTGGCGCGCCCGGGTTTGTATAGAAAATCAGGATAAATGCGATATTCTTTTCTAATTTGTTCAAAATAGATTTTATAGTCATCCCAATCTTTAGCAAGAATCTTCAAATCAAAATCAATTAACCAATTAATATCTTCAATTGTATTTTGCTGATGTTGCTGCGTTGCGCAGATCGCATCAAAAACCAATTGTTTGTTTAAACTTATATTTTCAGGTAAGATCGATAAAGCATATTCAGCACTTTTAAGTTCGTTATCTTTTTTGGAAGCCGAATAAACAAAATCATGATAAAAAATAGAAAATAATATTTCGTTTGGGTTTTGAAGTTGATCACGATACTTTTCAAAACTCACAATCATTTCTTTTAAATGCGTAAGATTATGATAATGCCTTGATTTTTTGGAATATGCCTTTTCTAAATCAATCCAGTTCTGTTGAATATCATTTGCTGAAAAGCCAATATTAGAAAGTAATTCAGAATAAATTTTCTGTAAATTCATGTTGTTTTTATTTAATCTATTAAAAGCTCCGGAGGAGCAAAATATTTATAGCCAATTTATAGACAACGGTTAAAAAGCTCCAGCGGAGCGACATCTCCAATTTTATATTTCATTAATAATATGTCGCCCCGCTGGAGCTATTGAAACGCGTTTAGGAAATATCTATAAATATACCGTCCCTCTGGGACTCATGTTTTTTGTAATTTGAAAATATCTATAAATATGCCGCCCCGCTGGGGCTATTGAAACGCGTTAGGAAATATCTATAAATATACCGTCCCTCTGGGACTTATTGTTTTTTATCAAATTTAAAAAAAGCTATAAATATTCCGTCCCGCTGGGACTTATGTGACTTTTGTAAATAAATGTTTTAATCAAATTTAAAATTCTTTTTTTACTGCGCAAAATAATTGCGCAGCACTTTCGAAATCTTTGCTCAAGAAATAAAACAAATAGTATTTCTAAAAAAATGAAACAAAATTTTACTACGCAAAATAACTGCGCACTAGTTTAGAAATCTTTGTTCAGGAAATAAAAACAAACGTTCATAGAAATAAAATAAAGAATAAAACAGGTCAAGTTTGAGTTACTTCGAAAACTTTCCAATGTACACACTTACGCCATTACCTTTTTATTCCATTATTACAGGAAGCAGTAGCTCAGTGGATAGAGCAGGTAGTTTTGAAATTATCAATCAAAGGTCAATCCAAACTTACTTCGTACACTTTTAATGTCCGGGTCGTGGGTTCGAATCCCATCTGCTTCACTATTAATATCGAAAGATCATTAATAAAAAAGAGGGTCAAAATTAGCTTACTTCGGGGGAACCCACCAAACTGTCACTTTGAAACAGCTAATTCATTACACTCAAATTTAAGGTCAAGTGTTTCTTACTTCAAAAATCTTTTAGGTAGAACTCAGAAACGCAATTATCTAAATTTTAAAAATTAAAAAAAATGAAAACAAAAGAATTATTAAAAATCAGTTTACGTCAAAATGCCATTTTCATTCCATCAGAAATGATTACGAATGATGTTAAAAATTTATCAGGAACAACTTCAGTTTTGTTAGCCAATGTTTCAAAACTTGGATTTACATTTTCTGAATCATTATTGCATGCTTTAAACAATGTGAGCCCGAATTATAAAGTTGAGGTTTTAGAAGTTTTGAGAGAAGTTTTAGGAACAGATAAAAACTGGACACCATTGGTTAAAGAATGGAATGTTCCAACAGGAGAATCTGTTTTGGATCATATTATCACGTATTTCGGAAATGTTTTTAAAACTAAAAACGGAACGACTTTACAATGCGGCCATATTATCCCGGATAATACTTTTCCATTAGAAAGATACAACGGCTGTCCATTCTGCGGTACTCCGTTTGAATTTGGAAAACTGGAAAATATCGGACAAGGAAGCAAATTGAAAATGCTTGAATTGTGGACAGAAAAAGATTTAAATGATTTCTATATATCGTTATTGCAATCTAAAACCGCTTTAGACGCTACGCAAGTAGATAGTTTAAAAATGGTTATGCAAAATTTGCCTTTACCAAAAACAGATGTAGCAATGAAGGAAACTTTAATGCTCGTAATTGATCTTTTGATCGAAAACGGTAAAGAAGCCGAAGCGTCTCAATTTTTAAAAACGCCAACAGATATCTTACGATACTTGTGGTATAAAAACACAGGAATGCTTCAAATTGTCGAGCCAAAAACGATTATCAAAAGAACATCAAAAAATGCTCAGCATTTATGGAATGTTTTAGATACAAGCGTTCAGGCCAGAATTGCATCAACAAATGATTTGAAATTAAAATATTCCCGAAAAGAATGTTTAATGGTCGCAAACTGGTTGAATAATATGGATATGGACGTTGAGACGATGTGCGAAACCATGCACCCAAAAAGAGGAATGTGGGTTCGTTTTATCCGAGCGTTGCGTTTGGCAGAATATAGCAAAAGAAAAGGATTTGAGAAATTGAATTTTTTAATGGATGTATTCTACAACCAAGTCTATGATGTTTGGCAAAGCAAAGTAAACACGTCAAGATTAAAATTTGATGCCGATAAAACATTTGCCTTATTAAAACAACGTCCAGGATTGTTTGCTCGTTCGTTATTCTCAAACATGTTATGGTTTGGAGCAGATGAAACAATTGCACATTTTGAAGAAATCATCGATAAAGTTCCGGCTCGATTGGTGTTTACTTTAAACATGTATGCTCAAAATTATTTCGATAAAAACATGCAGAGAAGTGTGAAACCTTTGGGTGGAACAAACAAACGAATTGCAGCAAATCAGTTATTAGGATTATACGAAGATTTTCAGTTGGAAGCGATGAAAAATCAAATTGAAGAATTGTGTCTTTTGGCCATGAAAAAACGATTTGTTGCAGTTGCTAATACTAACAAAACCATCTATATCGATCCGCAGTTGTTTAATATTCCGGTTTCTATAGGAGATCGAAGCGAAACCGTTCAGGATTTGCCAGTTGCTTTAATGGGAACACGTTTTCCGGTTGAAGGAAACGAAGTGCGATTGTTTATGCAATGGGGTAAAGATTTGCCGGCACAACATTTAGATATGGATTTGAGCTGTCATATCGCTTATGAAGATAAAGCCGATATTTGTTCTTTCAGCCGATTAACCACAACAGGTTGTCAGCATAGCGGTGATATCCGAAGCATTCCAAATAAAATTGGAACAGCCGAATATATCAACATCAACATCGACGAATTGGCGAAAGCCAACGCAAAATTTGTAACTTTTACATGTAATGCATACATAAACGGAAGTATTACGCCAAATTTAGTCGTAGGTTGGATGAACAGCAAACACCCGATGAGAATTTCGGAGAAAACCGGTGTAGCGTACGATCCGTCGTGTGTAGATCATCAGGTTCGTGTAACGCAGAGTATTGCCAAAGGCTTAGTTTTTGGAGTGTTGGATGTAGCCAAAAGAGAAATCATTTGGTTAGAGATGACCTTCGGCGGACAAGTAGTTGCAGGTTTGGATTTTAAAGGCGTTCAGGCGTTGTTAGCAAAACTAAACAGCAAATTGAATATTGGTAATTTGTTACAGCTTAAAGCGGAAGCCCAAGGTTTAACAATAATCCAAGATCAAAATGCCGATGAGGTTTACACAGCGCAATGGGCCATGAATCCAGCGGTTGTTACACAGTTATTGGTAGATTAAAAGGTTCTAAGGGACTAAGGTTCTGAGGTTCTAAGGTTTTTGTAGAGGCGCATTGCAGTGCGTCTCCGCAAAGATTGGTAAATTAGGTTCAGAGACGCAAAGGTTCAAAGGTTTTTGTAGAGGCGCACTGCTGTGCGTCTCCGCAAAGATTGGAAAATTAGGTGCAAAGGTGCAGAGAGGCAAAGGTTCAAAGGTTTTTGTAGAGGCGCACTGCTGTGCGTCTCCGCAAAGACTGGTAAATTTAATCTCGCAAAGGAGCGAAGGCGCAAAGTTTTTTTTTTGCCACAGATTAAAGGATTAAAAGATTATTAAAAATCTGCAGAATCTGCGTGAAAAAAATCTTTGGAGTTATACTAACCACACAGTTTGTCATTTCGACCGAAGGGAGAAATTACACGCGGGATGCGACAAAGATTGGCGACGTTCTGTGCGGAGTTTCTAGTGTGATTTCTCCTTACGTCGAAATGACAAAAGTTGAGAAAAAAATCATTTTAATCCTCATAATCTGTGGCTTAAAAAAATAAAATCTTAGCGACTCTGCTCCCGATAGCTATCGGGATTGCGAGAAATAAAAAAACTACGCAAAATAACTGCGCAGCAGTATAAAACCTTTGCACCTATGAACCTCTGATCCCGATAGCTATCGGGGTTGTCCCTTAAAAAGAAAAAAATGGAAACACAAATAAACGGTACAGATATATTAGAATTAGGATTTCCTGAAGGAAAAATAATTGGGATTGCCTTAAAAATAAACAGCAAAAGAAACGGATTCACAAGAGACGAAATGATCGTAAATTTCAAAAACGTCTTGGAAACTCCGGAGCATTATATAGACGATAAAATCTTCAGCAAACTGGCTGTGGCTTTAATCGAAAAATCGAATGAAAAACCAGAAGATTTTATCGCTTTAAATCAAAATCCGAATGCATATTCCGCTTACGGATTAGATCATATCGAAGACGGAGCCAGAAAACAAATGGAAGTGGCCATGAAACTGCCTGTTACGGTTGCCGGAGCTTTAATGCCAGACGCGCACCAAGGTTACGGATTGCCGATTGGCGGGGTTTTAGCCACAAAAAACGCCATTATTCCGTATGGTGTTGGAGTTGATATTGGGTGTAGAATGGCGTTGTCGGTTTATGATATTCCGGAAGCTTTTTACTTTGAAAACGAAGCCAAGTTCAAAAAAGAATTAATAGCTAATTCCATTTTTGGAGCAGGTCACGGATTTCACGGTCAGTACAAATCAGATCATGCGGTTTTGGAGAACGATACATTCAATATGAATCCGTTTGTGAAGAACTTGAAAGATAAAGCCTGGTCGCAATTAGGATCTTCGGGTGGCGGAAATCACTTTGTTGAATTCGGAATCATGGAGTTTGCGCAAGACGATGCGGTTTTGAATATTCCAAAAGGAAAATACGTCGCTTTGTTAACACATTCCGGTTCACGTGGAATGGGAGCCACCATTGCCGGACATTATACTAAAATCGCCAAAGACGTTTGTAAACTTCCGGAAGTGGCCAAAAACTTAGCCTATCTGGATATGAATTCACAAATGGGACAAGAATATTGGCTGGCGATGAATTTGGCGGGAGATTACGCTTCGGCTTGTCACGAGATTATCCATAACAAAATGGAACGTGCTCTGGGTGCGGCAATTTTAGCCAAAGTCGAAAACCACCATAATTTTGCCTGGAAAGAAATCTGGAACGGCGAAGAAGTGATCGTACATAGAAAAGGAGCAACCCCAGCCGGGAAAGGCGTTATGGGAATTATTCCGGGAAGTATGACCGCGCCGGGATTTTTGGTGAGAGGAAAAGGCGAGGAGAACGCCATTAATTCGGCTTCGCATGGAGCAGGAAGACAAATGAGTAGAACCCAAGCCATAAAAAACATCACACAATCTGAGATGAAATCGATCCTGAGAGATCATGGCGTTACGCTTATCGGAGCAGGTCTGGACGAAGCCCCAATGGCGTATAAAGATATCAATCAGGTGATGGAAGCGCAACAGGATTTAGTAGATGTTGTAGCGAAGTTTACCCCGAAATTGGTTAGAATGGCAGATGACGGAAGCCGAGAAGATTAGTTTCTTTAGAGGTTCAAAGTGACAGAGGAACAAAGGTTCAAAGGTTTTTTTTCGTACTGTTTGTCATTTCGAGGAACGAGAAATCGCACGCGGGATTCGACAAAGATTGGCGACATTCTTTGCAGAGTTTCTAGTGCGATTTCTCCCTTCGGTAGAAAAGACAAACTTTGTGGTTACTTTGAGCTCAAATAATTTTTTCACGCTCCCGATAGCTATCGGGATTGCAGATTCCAGTGGATTAAAAAAGATTTTTATAAATAATCTGCGCATATCTGCTTAAATCATTTTAAATCTGCGTGAAAAAAAACTTTGCGACTCAGCGACTTTGCGAGATTAAAATAATAATTATAGACCAAAGAATAAAAAAACTTTGTGTCTTAGTGCCTTCGCGGCAAAAAACAAAAAACATGAATTACATAGACATAGGAATCAACCTAACAAATAAACAATTCCATAACGACATAGACGATGTCGTACAAGACGCGATCGATGCCGATGTATCGCAAATGATACTCACGGGCACAAGCGTACGAAACAGCGAAGAATCTGCTAAGATTGCGAGGCAGTATCCGGGCGTGCTGTATGCAACGGCGGGAATACATCCGCATGATGCGAAAAGTTTTGATGCGCAGAGCATTTCGAAACTGCGAAATTTATTAAAGCAGAAACAAGTCGTTTCGATTGGCGAATGCGGACTCGATTTTGATCGTGACTTTTCGCCCAGAAACAAACAGGAAGAATGTTATAAAGCCCAATTAGAATTGGCAATCGAAGTACAGAAACCTTTGTTTTTGCACGAAAGAAGCGCTTTTAATTCTTTTATGAATATCACCAAAGACTATTTACCACAATTGCCAAAAGCCGTTGTGCATTGTTTTACGGGAACTTTGGAAGAAGCCAAAACCTATCTCGATAACGGATTTTATCTGGGTTTTACGGGAGCGATTTCTGATGTTAAACGTTTCAGCCATTTAAATGAAGTGATTCAGTACGTACCGCTCGACCGAATGATGATTGAAACCGATGCGCCGTTTATGCTTCCTAAAAATGTCCCGAACAGCCTTTTAAAGAAATACCACGAACGTCGCTGCGAACCTGCTTTTCTGCCCTATGTTGCCGGAACAATTGCACAGTTTAGAGGAATTACTTTAGTTAAAGCAGCGGAGGAAACGACGAGGAATTCTAAAAGGTTTTTTGGGATTTAATATTAATTGCAAAGATTATTTGTTGGCTTTTAAATCAGGTATTTTTACTTGGTTTGAAGGCTTTTTGTTTATATATTTTTGACAATCTTACAAATATTTAAAATGTTAAGGAAAACCGTAAAACAAATTTAATATAATTGATAACTTTCGCAGTTTTAATTTTATAATTGAATAATAAAAAAACTACACCTATTTACATGATACAATACTTACAATCAAATATTTTAATTCTATTAGTAATTATAATAATAATGTTGTCGTTTAAAAGAAGTAAAAAGTTTTTAATAGATAAGTTTAAAAAAATTAGAGAACTTTTGATTAAAGGATTACAATTATTATTTAAAAATATTATTGATTATTTAAGTAAGGTAGAAACTATATTATATAAAGGTAGTCCTATCTCAAATGAACTGTTACTTGAAGATCTGACTGCAAATTTACCAGTTAATAAAAAAGATAATCAAATACAAACTTACATAGAAGCTTTATCATTTGCAGTACATAATGAAAACGTTACTAATATAGCATTAACGGGAGGATTTGGAACAGGAAAAAGTACAATCATCAATGAATTCTGTAAAAGAAATAGAAGTAATGAGTATCTACATATTTCTTTAGCAAGTTTTAAAGATGATAAATCCGACGAAAAATTAATTGAAACTAGCATAGTCCAACAAATTCTTTATTATGAGAAAAAACTAAAAATAAAAGAATCTTCATATAAGAGAATACACTTCAATAAGCCTTTATATAAGATTGGTGTCATATTTTTATTAGTTATTTGGTTGTATTCTGTAATATTCCTTTTTTTTGAAAATGTAAACAAAGCAATTGTCCTTTTTAATGAGGAAAAAACTAATATTGAGAGTATTCGTTTGATCTTTATATCAGGTGTTATTTATATTTTGTATCAATCATTTGAGAAATTTAAAAATATTAAGTTTTCAAAACTTACACCAAGTAGTCTTGAACTTGTTAATGAGAAAACGGATAAAGAATTATCAGTTTTTAATAGAAATATAGATGAGATAATTTACTTCTTTGAAAAAACTAATACTAATATCGTTATTGTTGAAGATATTGATAGATTTAGTAGTGAGATAGCTATAAAATTGTATTCAAAGATTAGAGAACTTTCTATTTTGATCAAACAATCAAAAGATGTTATTCAGCCAGTTAAATTTATATATTCTGTAAAGGATGAGCTTATTTTGGAAGATAAAACTAAGTTTTTTGATATTATTATTCCTGTCATACCAATTACCGACTACAGCAACTCAAAGAATATGTTTCTTTTAAAATTAGAAAGCTTTTTCCAAAAAGAAGAAGATGGAAATTCAGTTGAAATAGAGAATAAAAGTTATTTAGATAAAAATTTTATTTCAGAAGTTTCTAATTACGTATATGATATGCGTACAGTAATAAATATTTGTAATGAGTTTAAGCTTTACAATAAAATTTTAACAGCCGACAAACCTAATATAGAATTGAATAAACTTTTTGCGATTGTATTTTATAAGAATATTATTCCTGAGGATTTTGCTAAAATTCAAAAGCAGACTTCTCAATTACATAAAATTTTTAGAAAAGACTTTGACGATGACAATCTTAAAAAAATTATTTCAAGAATTGATGATGAAATAGGAAAGAAAGTAAAAGATAAAGATAAACTCAAAGAAGAATTCGATAAACTAATAATTAAAGATATAAATGAATTAAGATATGTTTATATATTTAATTTGATTGCGATGATTACTAATAGACATAAGGTTAAAGTTAGTGCAATAGAAAGAATGGATTTGAGCTATGATTTGATTAATGAAGAAAATTTTAGCAAATTAAAAGAATCAACAAATATCAAGTTTAGCTATGATTACAATATTGATTATAGATCAGATATATCTTTTAAAGATCTGGAAAATGACGTAAATATTGATCTAAGATATGACGAACGCGAAAAAAATATAAAAGATTTTAGAAGTAATCAATTGGTCTTGTTGGATAGAGAAATTAATCAACTAATACATGAGAGACAAAATATTCAGAGACTAAGTTTTTATGAGTTATATGAAAATTATAATTATGAAATTGAAGAATATTTAAAATCTCTTTATACTGAAAAAGTAATAAAAAATGAAAATGAGCAAAATAGTATTGATGAAATAATAAACCCAAATTTAAACTTGTTTAAATATTTATTGAAAAATGATTATTTAAATGAAGATTTTATTGAATACGCATCCTACTTTCATTTAGGATCATTATCTCTTAATGATCATAAATTAATGATGAAAATAAATCAAAATGAAATTACTTCTTTTGATGAGAAAATTGATAATGTGGAGAATTTAGTAAAGAACATTAGAAGTATAAGATTTAAAAATAGATCTATATTGACTTATGAGATTTTTGAATTCTTGTTAAAAAATTCACATGATAATTTTAGTCATGAAAAACTTAATTTTTTTATTAATCAAATTCAAAATTTTAACGATGATAGCCGTTATTTTGTAGAAGGTTATTTTAATAGAATAAAAGATAATCAATACCTTTTATTAGATTTTTATGATGAAATAGTTAAGTGGAATCATTTTTGGAATCTTGTAGATATACATTTTTCTGAAGATTTAAAGAAAAAAGTCCTTTTTGATTTAGTCATTTTATATTCAAAAAATGAAATTGATAATAAAGTTTTATTGGAATTAAATAATGATAATAGAATAACCTATTGTATTAATTCTGACGAAAATTTTTTAAAAGATATAGTTGAAAAAGTAAGAATAAAATCAATTATAGAAATTCTAATTCTTTTAGAAGTAAAATTTGAGCGAATAAATTTTGAAGAAAAAACTAAGGATTTATTGTTAAAAGTTTATGAGAATAATCTTTATCAAAGTAATATTGAAAATTTGAAGCTTTTTTCTCAAATAGATTCATTGTATGATTTTAATGAGGGTCAATTTTACAATTCAAATTTTAGCTTTTTAAGATCCAATATTGAAACAAGTTTGTATAAAAGAATTAACGAGAACTTTAATCAATATCTAATCTACGTCTATCTAAAAATTGAAGAGAATATAAACGAAAGCCCTAAAGAAGTTCAATATTTATTAGAACAAAATGATGAATCTATTAGTTTAGAATATAAATTACAAATAGTAAAAAAAGGTTTTAGAGATAAATTGGAAAGTTTTGGAAAAATTCAATCAAATAAAATCTTAGAACTATTATTTGAAGAGAATAAAATTTTATCTTCTTGGAAGAATATTACAGATTATTATTTTTTGGAAGAACAATCCTCATCAATTTTAATAAGTTTTTTAAATGTAGAAGAGAACTACTCTAGACTTTCTGTAATAGAACTTTATGAGAATTTTAAATCCTTTTTCGGCAATGAAGAATCTTGTTTGTTATTTTTATATTCACTTATAAATAATCAAGATCTTTCACAAGATTCTTTTGAAACAATTTTTGCTGATTCTGGAGATTTAGTTTTTAGATCAAATGAAATAGATATTAATTCAAGACTGTCATTTTTAGAAGAAAAAGGCTTTTTTGTACTTGACAGTGAGGAATTCAAGTCATTATTTGAAAAGAATAAAGATGTTTTAATCAAATTAATCGAAAGAAATGAAGATGCTTTTATTTCCGATTTAAGTTCATACAATTTTGACATTGTATTTCTAGAAAAGTTATTCGAATCGAAATTAAGTATTGAATCTTTAAAAACAATTATTAGTGAAAGAGAAGCTGAAATAATCGAAAACGAAAGTTCAAATCTTTTACAAAGTTTAGCAGAGTTTTATTTGAAAAATAATGCAGATAGCTTAACAACTAAAATGTTAAATAAATTGATGGTTTCTGATTTAAATGAAAATTATAAAATAGAGTTGTTTAATTTAGTTGTTTCTATTAACGATACTGAGATTACTATTTCATTTTTACTGAAAAAAATGGGGGGGAAATTTGTTGATATTATAAATCATGAAAAAGTTACTTTTGAAATAAGTAAGGAGAATGAGTATTTTCTAGGTATTCTAAAAAAGAACAAAATAATTATGAATTTTATTAAGAATAGAACTAAAAAAGAATTTGATATTCATTACTATCTTAAGACAAAACAAATGCAGGAATAATACTTCTTTTTGAAATAAAAACTAATATTGTTCTGTCAAAATAAATCTAGGATTATATCCTTAAAACACTTAATATAAGTTAACATAAGCGAATCCCTTATTCACGTTGCTGGAGCTAGTGATAGCCCTAAACGCATTCCTAGAAATGTTTTGACACAACCGTAGATGAGGGATTTCGTGCGTTTAAAATTTTCCGTTATGTCAAAAGAAAATCAAAAACCAATACATCGTGATGTAGTGCCATCCGTAATTAATTTCCTTTCAGACGAGTTGTTTGAGGGAGATTACAAAGAACAGCCCATGTATTTGCAGGAAATCTTCGAGCTTTTAATGCATACAGAGTTTGGCGACGATATCAGTTTAAGGCAAAAAATACTAAGCTGTTTAAGAACCAGCCGAAATTTGGCAGAAGCCTTATCGCCATTTTCAGAGAAGCAGATTCAGAAAGCTTGTCTCGATATCAAATTATAACAACAAAAAAACTGTAGTTTTTAAATTAAAAAATCGCCCTTTCTGAGGGCGATTTTGTTTATAAATAAAAAGTAAATTCTCTAATAAATCATCATCTTAACTCCCAAAATATGTTTGCAAATTCCTCTTTTACCCTGATAAGCCGTAAACCAGTCGCAGGTACATCTTTGCGAGGTATTGTCGATAATAACTTTGTGTAAAACGCCCGAACCTTTTACTTTGGCTTCGATGTAATCTGCCCTGCGTTCAACGATTTCGATGTCTTCATTATCGATTAGTTTTTTTGCATTTTTCAACCTCGGATTCAGCGATAAAATACGTTCGGTTTTAAACGGAAGTCGGCGGTAAAAATGTGCTTTTTCGCTTAAATCATAACCCAATAATCCCATTGAGGATAAATTAGAAGTCAGGTTATCCATGGTTCCAAAATCGATGTCATTTTCGATAGAAAGCATCGTTGGGTCGAACATTTCATTCGATTTCAGTAAACTGTTTAATCCGTAAACCCATTCCATTGGCAGGTTTTCGGTCATGGTTTCGAGTACATTTCCTTCGCCCGAAAAACCACGGTACGAATCTGGAGAAAAAGCCATTAACAATTGCATTTTTCCAAACTCGGCCACCACGGCACACGTTTGTTTGTCTGACGATTCGTAAATGAAAATTTTATCTACAATGGCCAAAATGCCTTCTAATAATCGTAATCGCTGCACGCCGCCAATTCTAACACTATCTGCCGTTGCCAAAGTCGAAAACATAAATTTTCCGGCTCTTTTGGTAATAAAAAAATCGCCTTTTACATTTCCTTTTGGCAGACTTTGAAACAATTGAATGGTTTGGATTTTGTTTACTTCAAACTTTAAATCCATATCGGCCAGATACAATTGTACGCTCGTTAAACCTTTTATCCAGCGCATTGGCAGGGTTACTTTTTTCTCGGTCACTTTTGCTTTACTGGTAATGACCTGAACATCCTGCTGCCCAACGGCAAGGGTTACTTTTTCGTTTTTCTGAATCGCATTTAAGGCATTCAGCATTGGGTCGTTAAAATCGACATTGGTAGTTCCGTTTGCGATAAATTCTCCGTCTATGGCTTCGGGTTTCATGTCCAGGCGAACATAAACGCCATTGCAGGACGAAAATCCTTCAAAACGCAATCGCTCAGATCCTGCCGAAACAATAGGATCACGAAGACTTGGCGGAACGGGACCAAAACTCGAACGAACGACTTTGGCAATCGTGCTCCAGCATTTTGCGGTAACGTAAGGATCAGTCAAACTTCCCCAGAAAAAACACGGAATATTGTTGACTTCTTCAATTTCGGTTTGATGCGCCAGAACCAGATTGTTAATGCCTTTGGTTTTGCTGTAGGTCGAAATTCCTTTATAGTTATATTCTAAATCTGTCATTTTTGTTATTTTAAAATTTGCTTAATCAACGATTTAAGCGCGGTATTGTCTTTCCATTGTTCAAAGAAAACCATTGCTTTTGCAGATGGTTTCTGATTCGTTTTCGTTAAAATATCAACATAATTTTCTACAATTTTCTTGAAATTAGTTGGCAGTTTTTCTTTTAAAACCAGATTTTCAAAAAAGGAATTAAACAATTGAAACAAAGCACTGTTGTGTAAAGGCGAAATATCTTTCAGCGCAGCCAATGCATCAGAAAAGCGTAAAAAGACACCGTATTTTTCTGAAGCCAGAAATGCTGCCTTTTGAGCAAAAAGGGCAACATCAACAGTTTGTTTTTCGATTAAATGAATTAAAACCTCAGAAGCCAGCAATCGCAAATCTTTTTTCTCCTGAAAGAAACAAGCAGCGAATGTAAGCATCGTAGTTTCAGAAAATCTAAATTCGGGTCTGTTTATAATATCCAGAAAACCTTTTAATTCCGGTTTTGAACCGTCGGCAGTTGTACAATTCTGCAATAAAGTCAAAGCCAAAGCATCAGAATTTTGAGGCATTAAACTGTGCCAGTAATAGCTGTTTCCGGCATAACTTAACAAATAATCCCAGCTGTTGCCGCGATTGTAAATATCCTGACTGTACAATAAATAGTTTGGAATTTTGATATAATGAGGAAGATCAAATTTCAATTCGTACCAAGACGGCGTTCGCTCTTTTTCCTTCGTTTGATAATTAGTCCACTCGTTCCATTTTTCTTTAAATTTAATCTCGGGTACAAATGGCGAAACCACAAACGGAACTTCTTTTAAATAGGTGTTTTCAAATTGAGAGAAAGTATCGTTAGGATAAAAAGTTCTGGCCGCAACTGCCCATAAAGATAAGTTTCCGGTTTCTTTGGTTGTTTTTCCCATCGTTGCCAGAAGTTTAGAAAACAAAGAAGTCGAATCTAAATTGAGTTTTTCATCGACACCCAGACAAAAGGACAAAAGTTGTTTGAGTTCGCCTTCGACTTTATCTAATAACGGAATCGCTTCGGCGGTATTTTCTCTTGGCATACGCGCAATGGCAATCGCTAAATCGAGATAATCAATCTCTTCTTTGGTTTTTTGATATTCAATTACTCTTTCCAGCAAAACTTTTGGTGCCACCCAATACGGTTTATGGCTCGGGAAAGAAAGCAAAGGCAAAGCCGAATTGGATTCAATTTTTTGCTGTACTTTTTCTAATAATGACTTAATTAAAGTAACCGTATTTATTTTTGAATAATGTTTGAAACTGCTGTCGAATTTGCCGTTTATGTTTTGAATTTTCTGCTGTAAAAACGACTTCATGAAATTTTTATGAACGGCTTCAAAATAATGTTTCTGAAGTTGTTTTTCATAAGGCTGCAATTGTGCCGCATAATCTGCCGGAAACAAATCTCTTTGCTGAATATAAACATTCATCAAGATTTCGGTATCCAGCGTTTCATCAGAATTAATAAAATTTCCAAACTGAAACACAATATCGTTCCAGTCCGTTGGCAGCTGTACTTCCTCAGTAAGCAGTAATTCTTTTTTAGGTTCAAAATGATATTCTTCTAATGCCGAATCGTCAATCGTAAGCGCGTCTTCATCTAAAAATGAAGTCAGACCAGATTTTATATTTCCCTGCATTAAAGAGACATAAGAACTTAGTTTTTCCTTTAGCGCTTTGTCTTTTACGGATCCAATTTTTAAAATAACTTTCGAAACACGTTCCTGCAAAGCTAAATCTGATATTACATAAACATCGGCAATAATCGAGGCGATGGTATTGTTTAATTTCGGATTTGTTTTGGTCATTTTTTCCAAAATTGGCAGTATGTTTTTTATCGCCGCTTTACAGTCGTTTCGCATCATAAGCGGTTCCAGCCATTCGAGAAACGATTTGGTTTTAAATTTTGGATGTTCGTACATTTTTTTCACAAGTTCTACGCCATAACTTGTAATAGGAGGATAAGCATTATGAAAAAAGCTAAATATATTTTCCTGATAAATAATAAGTTCGTCTGCGGTAACAGTAAACTCATCTAACCTTTTTCTAAAAAAAGATTTCAGGTTATTGTTCCATTCTTTGGTTTGAATCTGGATGGCATTTTCGATAAAAAAAGCGCGATCCATTTTTTTATCGTCTAATAATGATTTGTAAATAACGCTCCAGGTCTGGAATTCGTCGTGACTTTGTTTATCATTATCTCTAAAGAAACTGTTGTGCAGAATCGTTTCATAATTAAACAATTCCGGAATATCTCTTTGATAAGTTAGTTTGTCGTTTAATGAATTATTAATGAATCTTCTGATTTTCATTTTTGCGCGCCACTCATTAGTCGCTGCCAATGTCAAAGCATATAATTCGGGATTAAATTGTAATAAATTCTGTTCCTCTAATTGGCGCAGGGTATGATAATTAAACCCAACCCAATCCTGTCTTTTTACTTTATCTAAAATAAAAGTATCGAGCCAATTGGGTTTTGCCCATAATAAAACGTCAAGAACCTGTGGTTTCTCATCTATTTCGTTTAATAGATTCAAAGCTTCATCCCAGGAATTTATTTCGGTTTTATCAAATAAAGCAATGGCACTAAGGGTAATAATATCGCTTTGTTTTTTATCACCTCGCGTTCCCCAGCCGTAATCGTGTTTGTCTTTTTTTACATACCCCGGATCTTTAGTAAGATCTGTATAGGTCATAAAATAACGTTTGCTTTTTTTGATGAGCTTTTTTAGTGCCTCAATATTTCCTTTTGATTTTTCTTTTAAAAGAGGCAGTAATAAATCTATATTTTTAGCTTTTAGGATCGCTTCATATTCTTCAAGAACTTCATCAGATTTGGCGCTTTTGGCTGTTTTTGGTTTAGAAGTAACATCAACTTCGCCGGTTTCAGAATATCCTTTTTTAATTTTTTCGGCTAGTATTTTCTCGGCCATTTTCAAACATTCTTCGTTTGTGGCAAAACTTTTTGTTTGAGAGGTTCCAGAGGTTCCGTTTTTTCCGTAGGTCACGGTATAATCTAATCCGGTAACTTCGATTTCCCAGAATTTATCGGAGTTGCCATCAATGTATTTTAGGTATTTTTTCATGCTGTTTTAGGGATAAAAAATAAAGTGTGCGTATATTCTCAAAAATATAAAATTATTAAGGTTTACGAATCTTTTTAAGAGAAAATTTAGGTTAAAATTGCATGCTGTCTGATAAATATTTTTAACATAATAGTGTATAAATGTTAAAATATATTGTACATTTGGTCTTGAAATGGAAACAAAAAATATACATATTTATCGTTCGTCAGAACAGAAATTTGATTTCGCCGGATGTCTTCCGGTTGAAAGCAATGGATGCGTGATGTATTTTGTGAAATATAAATTTTAGATTTAAAATTCAACATAAATATAAAAAGCGTCCTCATTTTCGGGACGCTTTTTTTGTTTTACAGCACTTTGATTATTATAAAAAGCACTTCGACTTCGCTCAGTGTGACAATAAAAATCGTTCAACGTGATAACAAAATGATAGAAAACCGAACCAGAACTAAAAAAAACTAAAAAAATAATTGACCAAAATGTTTAATGATTAATCAAAATAGCGAAATATAGTCTTGGAAAGTAATCTGATGAGTAACAGTCATTTGATACAAAAGTGAGATCTGCACCAGTTTGCGGAGAGGTATTTCTTTGTCTTTATTTTTGACTTAAATAATTGATAACCAGTAAAATAATGTTAAAAAATATTTGGAAATATGATTTTTTCTATCCTATCTTTGCTGAACAAAATCGAAACAAAGTGTTTCATTAAATAAGAACAACAACAATTAAAATATAAATAAAATGAGTTTTAAATTATACATACATAACCCAGGATTAGTTGCCGCGGCTTCGGACCGTGAACGCTTTTTCATGTTGGTGCATCATTATAGGCAGTAGGATAGTTATATCGTATTTGTTATGAAGCACCTTTAATTGGGTGCTTTTTTTGTTTTAGGTGCAGAGGGACAAAGGTACAGAGGAACAAAGGTACAGAGGAACAAAGGTACAGAGGGACAAAGGTTAAAAAAGCTTAGTGCCTTAGAATCTTAGTATCTCAGAAGCTTTTAAAAAACAGTACGCAGAATAATTGCGCAGTACCAACGTAATATTTGCACATAAAGAAAACGTCGTGAAGTAAAAAGTAGGAACGATTAGCAGGATGCTGAGAGTTTTAGTTTAACAATAAAAATTTAAGGATGAATCAAGAAATAGGACTTAGGTCAGACCAAAGTGGTCAAACAGATAAAGTGGAGTTTAGTGAGTCGGAATTTGCCTCGAGGAGAGGAATGGATTTGGAACTTATTAGCCTATGGAAGGAGGAGGTGAATTTTAGGAAAATCAAATATATCATATAGAGATATTTCTCTGGTAAAGCAAGGGTGCTTTTAAACTTTTGTGATATTGGATTTCCCGGAAAACCTTCGATTTCCTGAGATTTCCAAGAATTGCAAAAAAAAAAATACCATGCAAAACAATACATTAGAAAAATATAAAAAAGCAATTAGAAAAAAATACGAGATAGAAAAAGAAGGGAAATACTTTGACTATTTGTACAAACCTTCTCGTGGACAACTTCGTGATTTGTGCTGGCTCATTTTCGAAAATAACCCAACAAAGGATGACTTGAATGTTTTTAGTAATCTCTTGGGCTTAGATTTCGATCATACTAAAAAGAATAAGTTTAAGGAGAAAAAAGATAAGTTCAGACCTATCGAAACGTTCTTTAAAGGCGAAACAGATCCGTCAAACATTGATGCTATAAATATGGCTGCAATTTTGGTTGACTTTGAACCTCGTCCTTTTAAAAAGTACTACGAAAATTCTAAAACTGAAGGACCAAAACCAATCAAAACGATTGAAAAAGCGAAAGCAGTTTTTGAAAAAAAGGGTTCAGACAAAAAAGAAAAGCAAGAGAAAAAATCTAAGAAGAAAAGAAGTTTCTTTCGAGATCTAAAAAGTATGTTTTTCTAGGTCTTTTTAGTTACAAAGGGGCAAAGACGCAAAGGCGCAAAGTTTTTTAGCCACTCCCGATAGCTATCGGGATATAAGATTAGAAGGATTATTAAAAAAATCTGCAATCCCGATAGCTATCGGGAGCGAGAAATAAATCTTAGCACCATAGCGGTAAAAAAAAAAATATTAAAAATTAAAAAAATGAAAACAATAGATAAAATTATAATTTTCAGATATTAAAAAAGGCTGTCTTAAGTAAGGCAGCCTTTTCGTTTGGTTATATTATTTTGATTTATTAATTGTTCCCGTATATTTTTGCGTAAAGATCTTTGTAAATCTCTTTAATAATTTTACGTTTCAATTTAAGAGTAGGAGTAAGCTGCCCGCCATCAATAGACCAAACATCTGGTGTAAGTTCAAAACGTTTTACTTGTTCCCAGTGTCCGAATTTTTTGTTGATGCTTTCTACTTCTTCATCGATACGTTTAATAACATCTGGATTGGCACTAATTTCTGCATCGGAACTTCCTAAAGTAATTCTATGGATTTTTGCCCATTCTTTTACAAATTCAAAGTTTGGCTGGATAAAAGCTCCAGGCATTTTTTCGCCTTCACCAATAACCATAATCTGCTCAATAAAACGAGATTGTTTCATGGCATTTTCTATCATCTGCGGTGCAATATATTTACCTCCAGATGTTTTGAACATTTCTTTTTTACGATCTGTAATTTTTAAGAAACCTTCACTGTCAATTTCTCCAATATCTCCTGTGTGGAAATAACCATCAATTACAGCTTCAGCCGTTTTTTCCGGGTCTTTAAAATAACCTAACATTACGTTTGGTCCTTTTAATAGAATTTCTCCGTCTTCGGCAATTTTTACTTCTAGATTGCGAATTGGTTTTCCAACCGTTCCAATTTTAAATCCTTTGTTTCTTTGGTCGTTTACGGCAATTACCGGAGAAGTTTCAGTTAAACCGTAACCTTCCATTACCGGAATTTCTGCAGCAGCAAAAACTCTCGTTAAACGCGGCTGTAAAGCTGCACTTCCCGAAACCATTAAATCTAAGTTACCGCCCAAACCTTCTTTCCATTTACTGAAAATAAGTTTACGGGCAATTTTTAACTGAAATTCGTACCACGCGCCATTGGCTCCGTAAGGTTCATATCGTAAACCTAAATCAATAGCCCAGAAAAATAGTTTTTTCTTAATGCCTGTTAATTCAGCTCCTTTAGCATAGATTTTATCGTAAACTTTTTCTAAAAGTCTTGGTACAGCTGTAATTACAGTTGGACGAACTTCTTTTAAGTTATCACTGATTTTATCAATAGATTCTCCAAAATAAACCGATACGCCATAGAATTGATAGATGTACAAAATCATTCTTTCAAAAATATGACAAATAGGCAAGAAGCTTAATGCTGTGCTTTTTCCCGGATCAAACGGAATTCTTGGCGCGCTGTCTAAAACATTCGAAACAATGTTTTGATGAGAAAGCATAACGCCTTTTGGTCTTCCGGTTGTTCCGGAAGTATAAATAATAGTAGCTAAATCCTCTGTTTTAATGCTGTCTTTTCTGGCTTCGACTTCATTTTGGTTGCTTTCGTCTTCACCTAAAATCAGTAAATCGGTCCAGTTTTTACAACCATCGATTTCATTAAAAGAATACACTTCTTTTAATGTTGGTACATTGGCTTTAATAGCATTTACTTTCTGTAAAACTTCGTCATCAGAAACAAAACAATAAATACTGCCGCTGTGGTTTAAGATATATTCGTAATCTTCCTCTGCAATGGTTGGATAAATAGGAACATTCTGTGCACCGGTCTGTAAAATACCAATGTCCATTATATTCCATTCCGTACGGTTATTAGAGCTGATTAAAGCAATTTTATCATCTTTTTGAACGCCCATGCGTAATAATGCTCTCGAAACGGCATTTGCTTTTGCAATATATTCCTGGCTAGATGTTTTTTCCCAGACTCCATTTTTTTTGGTTGCCAGAGCAACTGGAAGGTTATATGTTTCTTGTTGATAATAGGGAAAATCAAAAAGTCTTGTGATTGAAATCATGTTTAATATATTGAATTTTACTGCAAATTAAATAAAAATAAGGTATGATTTTTTATTTTATCGAAATTTATGGGAAAATTTACAGACACTATTAAAAATCAACGAAAACGTTTTCTTTTTTGTAGTAAATTTTCCTAAAAATCGAGAAATATTTAATTTGGGTGTTCTTTTTTAGAAGATTATTGTACGTTATAATCTTCGTATGGTTTTACTCGTTCGCCCATTAAGAACATTTTTTTCTTGGCAAAATGAATAGAAAATTGAGAATAATACCATTCGTTGCTGTCGTTTGGTCTGTACCAAAAAGTATACGATTTACTATTGAAACCTTCTTTAAAAATAGGCACACCTTCTTCTGTACATTCAATTCCCCAGTTGATTTTTTGCTTGGTAAGATCATCTGCCTGAATAGATCCTGTTCCGTCTGGATTTAAAACCGTAATAGGTTCTTTTTGTCCAATTGGAGCATAAGTTCCCGGCACCGGAAAACCAATGGTTGTAGTAATATAACGATCTTTAGAATTATGGGTAATTTGATTTACTTCGACTTGGGAATATGATTTTGCAGTAACAAAAAATATAGCAATAAGTAATAAATGTACAGATTTCATTCTATGTAGGTTTAAAAGTTTTTGGCGTTTAAATGAAAATCAGCGGCAGATTTTCATGGCGAATATAGTTTAAATTTCAATAGAAAAATAAATCTGAAATACAAGAATGCTATTTTTTGAATTTTTGGTTTTTTAAGGCAATTTTATTCTGTAGAAAACTGATTTTCGAGCAGTTTTTCTTTAAAATCTGATTTAAAGGTATAAGCAAACGTAAGCATCAAGGCGCGGGTATCAGATTTGTTTGTTCTGTTGTTACTAAACAATAAGGTATTGTTTTTATAACCGCTTTCGAGCGTGTTAAACATATCGGTTACTACCAATCCTAAACGGGCATTTCCTTTTCCTAGTTTCTGCTGAAAACCCATATCTACATTATATATAGGAATTCTTTTCCCCTGCGGTGTTGCCAATGCCGAATTGTAATTACCAATAAGCTGCAGTTTACCGCCTTTCCAGGGAACAAAATTATTAATGATTTTTCCGTACCAGCTAAAAGCATTGCTTACCACATCCTGTGCTAAATTTGACGCATTGATGTTTTGCTGAAATGCCGTTACACTAATATTAGCATCATAAAAGGAAAGTGGTTTTAAGCTGAAAATAGTTTCTAAACCATACGTAACGGTGCTTCCTATATTTCTTGGCTGCAGTAAGATTACGCCGTTATCGTGAAGCTCTGCATATTGCCTGATAGCATCGGTTGCATTTCTGTAAAAAGCATTTGCTGAAAAAGAATATTTTGACCAGTTTTTAGAATAACTCATTTCTGCAATGTGAATAATCTCGGGTTTTAAATACGGATTTCCTCCATGAGGATTCAACGCATCTGTAATATCAATAAACGGATTTAAATCGTCCAGATCCGGGCGGTTAATTCTTTTACTGTAACCTAACTTTACAAATTCATCTGGTTTTAAATTCAATTGAAGAGAAGCTGATGGAAATAGTTTCAAATAATTATTATTGAAGCGGTCAGTGTTATTTTGCGTTGATCCGGTATTGGAAACATTTTCGGCACGCAAACCTAAATTGTATTTCCATTTTGGATTTTCGCTTTCGCCGATGTACGAATTCATCAAACCATAAACGGCATTTATTTGTTCGTTAAATTTAAAACTATTACTCGCTAACGGATTTACTACATATTTGCCATTCACCATATCGGCGCTTTCAAAATCAGAATTAAAAAATCGGAATGTTCCTTTATAACCCGTTTCTACAATCGTTTTTTCCGATACTGGAAAAGTATAATTTAAAATAGCATTAGATATATTTTCATGCTCATAATTATGAGTGCGCTGTAGTAAAGCATCGTTAATCTGTTGTTGATACTCGTTATAATTATATGTATCGATATCGGTGTTTTCTCTGTGTTTTCCGAAAGAAGAAGTAAGGCTGAAGTTGAGGCTTTTTCGATCATCAGAGAATTTTCGATCATAATTAAACGCCAGTTCGCCTACTTTTGAACGTTCCAGTTCCAGAGAATGTCTTCTGTTATTAGAAAAGAAACTATTTGTATTCGTATTTACTTGTGTGTATAAAGTTTCATCATTATCCTGAGTTTCAATATTTCCCAATGCTTCAAATGAGAAACTGTTTCTTTCATTTGGAGAAAAATCAATATTCAGTTTTAAATTTTGTAAACCTTCTGTGCGTTCGTCATTTCTCCTCTGATTGATAAAATGCTCGTCGTCAATAAAGTAGTTTGTTCTGTCGGCTTTAATTTTTTTGGTTCTTCCGGCAAATCGGTTATCGTATCCCAAACCAAAGTTCCATTTTTCGGTTTTATGATTCAAAAGTACCGAACTGTTTATTCTTCCTTTCGCACCAAAACCGGTTCCCAGAACTACAGCGCCATTCATGCCATTTTGGTTGTTCTTTTTAAGTTTAATATTGATGATACCGCTTTCGGCATTTGCATCATATTTAGCCGTAGGACTGCTTATAATTTCGATACTTTCAATACTGCTCGCTGCAATTTGATCCATATTGGTAATGGCAGAATTTTTTCCGTTAATTAAAATCAAAGGCGATTTACCTCTTAAAGTAATGCCTCCTTCCGCATCTACAGCAACAGTTGGAATGCTTTTCAGCATATCAGTTGCTGTTCCGCCCGATTGCGAAATATTTGAAACCGCATTAAAAATAAAACCTTCGTCTGTTTTCTGAATTTGTTTCTTTTGAGAATTAACAACAACGGTATTCAGTAAATTAGTATCGTTTTGTAAAACAACGGTTCCAACGGAAACTGGTGATCCTCCAAATTGTATTTTTTGAGTAGTGGTTTTAAAACCAATGAGTTTAAATTGCAGCTGATATTCTCCTTCCTTTATATTTTCTAAAAAGAAATTTCCTAATGCATCAGTTACGGCGTAATTGGCAACTTTGGTTGAGTCGCTGGTGTTTTTTAAAATAACATCAACAAATTCTACCGGAAGTTTTCCGTCAGTAACTATTCCTTTTACCGATGAAATTTTTTGACCAAATGAAAATTGGCTTATAACAAATAAGAGAATAATAAAGGCTGATTTTTCGAACAATTTTTTCATGAGACAAAGATATTTATCCCCATAAATCAAGCCTTCAAAAACGCCTTAAGATATCATTAAGTTCCTCTTATATCTCCATTAGAATAAGATTAATTGATGAAAAAAACAGGATTTTTCCCCTTTCAAAAACGGTAGTTTACCTTATAAATCAAGATTAGTACTTGCATAATTTTACTCCAATTAAATGCGTAAGCCGAAAAGCAAGAGAGTAGGCACAAATCAAATCATGAAATTATGGAAACTGCTTTATTTTTAGCCATGGGCTGGTGCGGAACCAAATACCCAGGCTGGTGGAAACGTTTTTGGAAAAACCCGCCGCCACCCCCAGATCCGGAACCTTGGTGGACTGTTACACTTATTGGTATTGGATTAATTGCAGGCGCTGCCGGCGGCTTATTTTTTAGTAATGCTATTGCGGAAAATCAATTTTTTGCGGGTCAAAATGCAGTTGCTTCGGGCTTGTTTGCTTTTGGTGCTTCAAATGTTATAACGGGTATTGCCACAGCTTTTAGAAATTAAAAAAAAATGCCTCGGCTTAGGGATAGCGTCGGGGCATTTTTTTTATAAGTCAGTTTTAGTTTCTAGAATAAATTGGTATACACAATCTTAAACCCAAATATGATGCAGATTACCGAAGAAATTATAATTAAAGCATATTGTAATTTTTGAGAATTCAAAATGCTTTTGGTAAACGGAATACTAAATAATCCCGAAGCGATAAACATTCCTATTATAGAACCAATTCCAAAAATCAGAATATAGAGTAATCCCTCTAATGGCGTTTTCATTTGTGAAATAACCAAAATCACCAAAGAACCGCTTCCGGCCAAACCATGAATCAGTCCAACGCCAAAAGCCGTTTTGTAATTTGTCGATCCGTCAAAATGAGCATGTTTAAAAGAAGCAATAGGATGCGAATGATAATACGTATGAGCATGCATGTGCGTATGTGTAACCCCATTACTGTGCGTGTGCTCGTGACTATGATAATAAGTATGCGAATGCCTTTTTTTGTATAATAATTTAAATAAACGAATTACACCCAGAAGAATCAGCATTAAGCCAACTACAGCTTCGAGATAACTAAATACGTTTTCGCTGATCGAAATTTTAAAGCCAATCATAATAACGCCTACTATAAAAATAGTAGCCGTATGACCAATTCCCCAAAACATTCCGTCTTTTAGAGCATCTTTAATTTTGACTCTATTGGTAACAAGATTGTTAACTGCCAATAAATGATCAGCTTCAAAAGCATGTTCCAGTCCGGCATAAACGGTAATTAATAATCCAATCATTTTAAATTTTATAAATAGTTGAAGTAAGCCGCGCAAGCACCTTCAGATGAAACCATAGGCGCCCCTAGTGGATTAGAGGGTTTGCATTTTTTTCCGAATTCCGGACATTGATTCGGTCTTTTGTTTCCGGTCAGGATTTGGCCGGCAATGCACAAATTATCGGTATTGCAATTCGTTGTTTCTATAGAAAATTTACTATTGGCATCATACATTTTATAGTTTTCTCTCATTACAAGTCCGCTGTTTTCAATAGCGCCAATGCCTCTCCATTCCTGAGTTCCAATGGTAAAAATCGTATTTACAACTTCTTTCGCTCTCAAGTTTCCTTCTTCTTTTACTAATCTGGTGTATTGGTTTTCTACTTCATATTTTCCCTGCTCTAATTGCAGTACAGCATGATAAATGGCCTGAACCATATCGGCAGGTTCAAATCCCGAAACGACAATGGGTATTTTGTATTTTTCGGCAATAGGATAATATTCTTCTAATCCCATAATGGTACAGACATGACCCGCACCTAAAAAAGCATTTATATTGCAAAACTCGTCTGATAAAATGGCTCCCATTGCAGGAGGAACCAATACGTGCGAAACCAATAAACTAAAATTCGTTAAGCCGAGTTTTTGTGCATGAAGAACTGCCAATGCATTGCTGGGAGCTGTAGTCTCAAAACCTACGGCAAAAAATACCACTTCTTTATCCGGATTTTTAGCCGCAATATTTACAGCTTCTAACGGCGAATATAAAATTCGTAAATCGCCTCCTTCGGCTTTGGCCTGCAATAAACTTTTTGAAGAGCCCGGAACCCGAATCATATCTCCAAAAGAACATAGAATTACGCCTTGTTTCATTAATTCAATAGCTTTATTGATTAACGAAATAGGAGTAACACAAACCGGACATCCCGGCCCGTGAATCATTCTAATATTCTCTGGCAATAAATCCAGTAATCCGTTTTTGACTAATGAATGGGTCTGTCCGCCGCAAATCTCCATGATATTCCATGGCTTTGTAGTTATCTTATGGATTTCATTTATATAATGTTTGACCAGTTCGGGATTGCGATATTCAGACAGGTATTTCATTTTAAAGGATATTTAAAAGTTCAATTATGAACACCAAAGTAGAGTTAGGCTGGATTACCGGCGGTGCTCCCATTTCAGCATAAGCCAGATCATGCGGAATATAAACTTTCCAGCGTGAGCCTTCGGGCATTAATTGTAATGCTTCCTGCCAGCCTTTTATAGTTTGCAGCACTTTCATTTTTTGAGGTCCGGTATCTTTTGTAGAATCGAATACCTCTTTGTTTAATAAATAACCTTCATAAATTACACTTACAGTATCGGTAATTTTAGGTGTATTTCCATTTCCTTCGGTTAATACTTCATATTGTAAACCGCTTGGAAGCGTTGTAATTCCTTCTTTAGAAGCATTTTTAGCCAGGAAAGCGTTTCCAATTTCCGCATTTTTCACCTTTAACTCTTCCTGTAAAAGTGCCACATAATTATTGAAAATTTCGATAGAACGTTTTGGTGAGATTTTTTCTCCTTTTTTCTCAAAAACAGATTTCATTCCGTCTACATAATCTTCATATTTAATTTCTTCAAATCCAATATCTTTCAAACTTAAAGCCATTACAACTCCTGCCGAGTATGAAATTTTATCCTTTTCTTCTGTTGTGCCAATATGGCCTAATAATTCAAGAATGTCCATAATTTATTTTTTTAGATGTAAGTAATGATTAAGCTGTCCAAAAGAGATGTTTTCGTCGTTTGGAGAAATTATTTCGTGAAAGTGTAATTTGTATTTAGGTTTTAGATGATCGATAATTAAATCGACAAGAACAGAGTTTTGAAAAACCCCGCCGCTAAAAGCGATTTCTTTTGATTTAGAATGAAAAGCGATTTTTTCGATGCATTTCACCAAAGTAAAATGAAAATTAAGAGCAATCATTCCTAAATCTTTATTGGTTTGCACTGCTTTTGCAACTTGTAATAATAGTTTTTTTGCAGGCAGTAAATCGGTTATTTTTTCATCTTTTAAATAATCCCTTAATTTAATTTCTGATCTGTTAAAAGCCTGCTGTGCCAGATTTTCCAGATACATTCCCGCTTCGGCTTCAAATAAAATAGGATTTGTAAATCCAAGAACAAATGCAACGGCATCAATTAATCGTCCCATTGATGAGGTTTTAATTGAGCTGTTTTTAATGAGTTTGCTGTAAACTTTTAATTCATTTTTATTAAAGTGCGATTGAAGATAAGTACTGTTTTTACTAATTGAAAGCGCGGCTATTTTAGGGTTTTTAGCCATTTGATCTCCTAAAATCCAGGAGAAATATTCCAGATGTCCAATTCGGGTTATAATGTTGTGGTCGTATTCGTAAAATTCTCCTCCAAATATTTCTGTATCGCTTCCAAATCCGGCTCCATCCCAAACAACACCTAATATCTTAGATCTTTTCCAAAGCTTCTTTTCAGTTAGAATAGCGGCAAAGTGAGCTTCATGATGCTGGATTTTTATGGTTTCAACTGTTTTATCCTTATTTAAAAATGCCGAAATTATTTTGTTGTTTTCGTAATTAGGATGCTGATCGCATAAAACTGTTTTGGGAGAGAAATCAAAAAAGTGCTGGTAGTTTTTTATTTTCTTTTCGAATCTGTTGTACGTATCAAAATTTAATAAATCGCCAATATATTCACTCATATACACCTGATTATTGGGCGTTATGGTGATGGTGTTTTTTAAGGTAGCTCCAAGGCAGATTAATTTTTCTGAAGTGTTTTGCAAAAACGAAAAATCAATATTTGGAGCAAAACCTCTGGCGTGACGAAGAAAAATCTTCTGCTTGTTTTTTCGTGAAAATTTAAGAACCGAATCGTCCTGCGAATTTTGAATTTCTAAATTATGATGCAGGTAATAATCGGCAATAGGATTTAGCGTTTTTACTGCTTCATCCTGATCGGCAAAAATTGACGATCCGTTAAAATTTCCACTTGTGGCGACTAAAGGTTTCTGGAACAAATGAGATATTAAATATAAAATTCCCGAGTTAGGTAACATGGCTCCAATTGTTTTCATGTTTGGAGCTATTTCATCGATAGCTAAATCCAGTTGTTTTTTCAGGGGTAAAATTACAATGGGTGCCTGCGCAGATTTTAGTAACGTTTTTTCTGTTTTATGGCAGAACAAATAATTTTCAATTTGTTTAGTGTCAGGAAATAATATCGCAAACGGCTTTGTTAAGCGTTTTTTTCTGTTTCGTAATTCCTGAACGGTTTGACTGTTTGTAGCATCGCAAAGCAGTAAATAACCTGAGGTATTTTTTACTGCAATTATTTTTCCTTCGTTTAATTTGTCTGAAACTGCTTCAAAAATATCTTTATTACTTCCGGAAATAATAGTGTCATTATTATCTGTAAATGAAATTTGAACACCGCAATTAGGACAGGAATTGGTTTGAGAATGAAAGCGAATATCGACAGGATTATTATATTCTTCCTGACATATTTCGCACATTTTAAACTCGTTCATACTTGTGTTTTCTCTTTCAAAAGGGAACTTTTCGGCAATCGCATAACGCGGGCCACAGGATGTACAACTAATAAAAGGATAATAATATCGGTGATTTTCCGGATCTAAGATTTCGTCTTTGCAATTTTTGCATGTAGCAAAATCCGGAGTCAGCGGTGAATTAACAGAAATGTTTTTCTCAGTAGGTTTAATAAAAAACAGATCAAATCCTTCTGTTATCGAAACTTCTGAGATTTGTATTTCGTTTATTTTCGCATTTTTTGGATGCTTCCGTTTTATCTCGGTATAAAATTCAGTAACCGTTTTTTCGTTTCCCTGCACTACTATAATTACCCCAGATTCAATATTAGAAACATATCCTGTTAATTTGAATTTGACGGCCAGATTGTATACAAACGGACGAAAACCTACACCTTGTACAGTACCTGAAATTTTTATTTGAAATGAAGGGTTCAACGGAATTATTATTAAATTTTAAAATTTTCTATTTGTTGTATAATCTGTTTGGTTACTTTTTCGATTGCAGCATCTACTTTTGGCGAAAGCTGCATGCACATTGGTTCCATTTTTAAAATGGTAATGGTGTATAGATAAATTTCGGGCATAGTATCAAGCATAGACAAAATGTCGACCATGTCTTTAAGTCCGAAGTTGTGTCCGCTTAATGAAATTGGGAAGTCTTCAGAAAAACGAGGTTTCAAAAGCGTAATAGTACCTTCTTCTTTGCCGTCCATTGTGGCATCAACAATAATTACCTTTTGATGATTTTCGATGTACGGGATTAGGGTAAAACCACCAGTACCACCGTCAATAAAGGAAATGTTTTCAGGAAATTGCGTTTTATCGATTCTGTTTATAAACTGAACGCCTACACCTTCATCTCCCATTAAATAATTCCCTATCCCGAGTACTAGGATTTCATTTCCATCAGAATGAAATTCGTCGAATTTTTTGGTACTAAATTCTGTTTCCATAATTACGAACTATAAATCGGTTGTCTTTATTGGATCTTGATTCGCTGTTTCTCTTTCCAAAAGCTCGTTTTCGTCTTTTTTAATTCTTTCAGTTCGAACGAATTTATAACCACTTACCATAGCCGATGTTTCGCCTAAACCTTCCAGCCAGTCATGAAAGAAAACCAAATAAATGTGAACGATTGCAAACAAAATAAAAGTCCAGGTAGTAAAATGATGAATGGCTCTAACATTAAAATCTCCTCCAACTAAATTGGTAACCCAGCCAAACATTTTAGGGAAAAACCAGGTCGAAGTAGGAGCGTACATGGCAAATCCGGTTCCAATCATAATGAGTCCCATAAAAAACATAACTAAATACGATGCCGCAGCTACACTATTATGACCTACAGCTCCTGTTGGAGAGCCATGTGTTTCTTCGTTTTGTAAAAAAATATCGAATTTAATGACGTGCCACATTCTTTTGAAGCCTTCTTTTTTAAAAGGAACGAATACTCGCCAATTGGCATATTTATTTCCTTTAAAGGCAAAATAAACCCTCAAGATCATGACAGCCACTAACAAGTAGGCGCACATAAAATGGATTTCACGAACGTATCCAAACCAAAACTGGTTAGTAGCTTCTTTGGTAGAAATTAATCCCGGCGGATTACCTATAATAAACCCCGTTGCTACTAATCCTGTTATAGCCCAGGCATTTACCCAATGAAAAATCCGAATGGGTAACTGCCATATATAAGCTCTCTTATAATCGTTAGTTTTTTTTGACATGCTGCACAGTTTAAATTAAGAACCGCAAATTGTTATATCGTTTACTTGTTTTATAATATCACCGTTTTCATCATACAAATGAACTGCGCACGCAATACAAGGATCAAAAGAATGTATGGTTCTAATAATCTCCAGAGGCAGATCAGGATTTGCGATTGGTGTATTTAATAAGCTGCTTTCATAAGGAGAACGCTGTCCTTTTGGATCTTTTGGCGACGCATTCCAGGTTGAAGGAACGACTTGCTGATAATTGGCAACTTTGGCATCTTTAATTACAATCCAGTGGCTTAAAGCTCCTCTTGGTGCTTCTACAAGACCAACTCCCTGAGATTCTTTTGGCCAGGTTGAGGTTTCCCATTTTTCTGTATTCGCCATTTTAGTATCGCCTTTTTTGATGTTTTCAATCAGACTGTCAAAGAATTCTAAATTCCATTTGGCAACCAATTGCGATTCTAAAGCTCTGGCCGCGGTACGTCCTAAAGTTGAAAATAAAGCTGCGGCAGGAATTTGCAGCTGCGATAAAGTACGATCTACGCTTTCTTTAAACTCTTCTCTTCCGGATGCATATCCCACCAGCATTCTTGCCAGCGGACCCACTTCCATAGCATGGCCTTTCCATCTTGGTGTTTTGATAAAACTGTATTTTTCGTCGACATTTAAATGAGTATAAGGCGGTTTTGGCCCCGTGTAGTTTATTTTCGTTTCTCCAGACCAAGGCTGTCTTCCTAGATTTCCATCTCCCTCATAATCATACCAGGAGTTGTTTACATATTCTTCAACCGTTTTTAAGTTTCTTAAATCGAGATCGTGAACTTTGGTCAAATCTTTATTTAAAATAACGCCTGATGGAAATTTAAAAGTATCGTTATTGGTATTATTATGTCCCTGCGTTGGGAAATCTCCAAAAGTCATAAAATTATGGAAACCGCCAAGAGCTCCCCAATCTTTATAATAACTGGCAATAGTAAGTACATCCGGAAGATACACCTGCTCTACAAAACGTTTTCCATCTTCTAGTAACTGTCTTACAAAAGCTAATCTTTCAGCATTTAGTCCGCTTGCATCATCCAGATTGATAGAGCAGGCCATTCCTCCAACTAAAAAGTTAGGATGCGGGTTTTTACCTCCAAAGATGGCATGTACTTTTACAATTTCTTTTTGCCATTCTAAGGCTTCAAGATAATGCGCAGTCGCCATTAGATTGGCTTCTGGCGGTAATTTCATTTGTGGATGTCCCCAATAGCCATTAGCAAAAATTCCTAATTGACCGCTGGCAACAAATTTTTTCAATCTTTTTTGAAGATCAGAAAAATAGCCCGGTGAACTTTTTGGCCAATTCGAAATAGATTGCGCCAATTGTGATGTTTTTACAGGATCTGCATTTAAACCGCTCAAGACATCAACCCAGTCAAAAGCATGCAGATGATAAAAGTGAACCACGTGATCGTGCATATACAGTGCGCCAAGCATAATGTTTCTCACAATCTCGGCATTGGGCGGCACAACAATTCCTAATGCATCTTCAACAGAACGTACAGATGCGGTTGCATGAGTTGCGGTACAAACACCGCAGGTTCTCTGTACAAATGCCCAAACATCTTTTGGGTTTCTGTCCTTAACAATATTTTCGAGTCCTCTAACCATTGTTGAGGATAAGAATGCTTCTTTGATTGTACCATCTGAGATTTCTACTTCGGCTCTTAGATGTCCTTCTATTCGTGTAATCGGGTCTACAACTATTCTCTCTGCCATTTTATTTCTTTATAGGTTATAAATCCTCTAAGTGTTTTTCGTTTTCAGTTCCCTGACTGATTCTTTGATTAAGCTCTTTTCTTTTCGATACATTCGAAAGAATCGCGTGAGCACCAATACCCACAGCAACGCCGCCAAGTGCCACTTTTCCAAGAGTATCGGCATTTGCCTCAATGTTTCCAAGATTTATTGAAGAATCTCTGGAATAGAAACTTCCAGCATCCCAGAAATCATTTGCACTGCAGCCAATACAACCATGACCTGATTGAATTGGGTAACTCACACCGCCGTTCCATTTCATGTTACCGCAGGCATTGTAAGTACTTGGTCCTTTGCAGCCTACTTTATATAAACAATAACCTTTTTTCGCATTTTCGTCATCAAAGTTTTCTGCAAATAATCCGGCATCAAAATAAGGTCTTCGGTAACAGCTGTCGTGAACTCTTTTAGAATAAAAAGCTTTTGGACGGCCAGCACTGTCTAATTCAGGTAATTTTCCAAATGCGACAACATGCACAATAATTCCGGCCATAACTTCACCAATTGGCGGGCATCCCGGAACATTTATAATAGGTTTGTCGGTAATAATTTTGTTGATAGGCACAGCTCCGGTTGGATTTGGTTTTGCAGCTTGTACACAGCCTGAGGTAGCACAGCTTCCCCAAGCAATAATCGCTTTTGCTCCAGCAGCAGATTCTTTAAGAATATCAAGAGCGCTTCGTCCTCCTATACAGCAGTAATTTCCATCGGCTCCCATAGGTATAGAACCTTCAACGCAAAGAATATATTCTCCTTTGTATTTGTCCATTGTAGCTTTTTTAGCCGCTTCGGCCTGATGTCCGGAAGCCGCCATTAAAGTCAAAGTATAATCTAAAGAAATTTTATCCAGAATGATATCAGCAACAATAGGGTGATCAGAACGAATAAAAGATTCACTACAACAGGTGCACTCCTGAAAGTGTTCCCAAATAACGGGAAGTCGGGGTGTGTTTTCTAAAGCTTTGGTAATTTGACCAATCGCAGAACTTTGAACTCCCATATAGGCTCCAATGTAAGCAACAAATTTTAAAAAATCTCTCCTGCTGTAACCTTGTCTTTCTATACTGTTATAGTAGGTTTCGTTGATTTTATTTTTATCATCCATCCTGATTATGTTTTATAAAAGCTTTTTGTTGGTTTAAAAAAGGCATAATTAAGTACTTATGTCTTGAATTTTATTTTATTGGGGTTCAAAATTATTTAAACAATAAATGGTGCAATGTGATAATTGTCAGTTTTTACCCTATTTTTTGATGGTAACTTGCGAGGCTTTTTTAAAATTTAGAAACTGATACTATGCATGAGCTTTCGGTAGTTACTTCGATTGTGAAAATTGTGGAACAAGAAGTAGATAAAATAAAGGGAAACAAAGCTTTAGAACTTTATTTAGAAATTGGGAAACTATCCGGAGTCGAGATTGATTCCTTTAATTTCGTATGGCCACAATGTATTAATGGAAGTGTTTTAAGCGATGCAAAACTATTTATTGAAGAGCCCGAAGGAAAGGCCAGATGTGCCGAATGTGAGACAGAATTCCATATTGATAAAAGCTTCGACAGCTGTCCAAACTGTAATAGTCCGTTTAAAGAAATTATTGCGGGGAAAGAATTAAAAATCAAAAAAATAATCATTAAATAGCATAATTATGTGTACCACTTGCGGATGCAGTTCTGATGAAAACGAAATAAGATTTACCAAAATAGGAGAGAAGCATTCTCATTCTCATTTTGGACATCATCATCATCATCATCATCATCACGATCATGAAGATCATCATCATGACCATCACCACGATCACGATCACGAGCATGATGACCACGATCACCACCATCATCATCATGATCATTCGCACAGTCATTCTCATGAAATAAATATTGTGCAGCTTGAAAAAGATATATTATACAAAAATCAACTGACTGCGGAGCGAAACAGAGGTTTCTTTGAAGCTTTGAATATTTTCTCAATCAATTTAGTGAGTTCACCGGGTTCTGGTAAGACTTCTTTATTAGAAAGAACAATTGCTGATTTGAAAGATAAAATGGCTTTTTCGGTAATCGAAGGAGACCAGCAGACTACCAATGATGCCGACAGAATTCATAAATTGAATGTTCCCGTAATCCAGATTAATACAGGGAAAGGCTGCCATTTAGACAGCGAAATGATTGCAAGAGCGGTGAAAGAACTGAAACCTGTTTCCGATTCTGTTTTAATGATCGAAAATGTTGGGAATCTGGTTTGTCCGGCCATGTTTGATTTAGGAGAATTAAAACGAGTGGTGATTATATCCGTTACGGAAGGCGAGGATAAACCGCTTAAATATCCTGATATGTTTTCAGGATCGCAAATCTGCCTGATCAACAAAATTGATTTATTGCCTTACTTGAAGTTTGATTTGGAAAAACTAAAAGAATACGCAAGAAAAGTAAATCCACATTTGACTTTCTTTGAAGTTTCTGCAGCATCAGGCGAAGGCTTAACTGCCTGGTACGATTTTTTAACGCAATCTATAAAAAAATAAATATGTGTTTAGCAGTTCCCGGCCGACTTGAAAAGGTCACAATAGAACTTGATGAAACTTTTAGAATTGGAGAGGTCTCTTTTGAAGGGATTATTAAAGAAGTCAATCTGGCTCTTGTTCCAGAGGCTAAAACTGGCGATTATCTTTTGGTTCATGTAGGTGCAGCTATTGGTATTATTGATGAAGCCGAAGCCAAAAGAACAATGGAGATTCTAAAAGAAATGGGCGAAGAGATTTAATATTTTAAAATGGAAAAAACATCTGAAGTGATTCACCTACACCACGGAAGCGGTGGTGAACACATGACTAAATTACTCAATGAGGTAATTTTTAAGATCTTAAAAAATGATATTTTAGAAGTCCGCCACGATGGTGCATTTTTTAATTTAAGTGGAAATCTGGCTTTTTCAACCGATAGCTATGTTATTTCTCCAGTATTTTTTAAAGGAGGAAATATTGGCGAACTTGCAGTAAATGGTACCGTAAATGATCTTTCGATGTGCGGTGCAGTTCCAAAATATCTTTCGCTGGCCTTAATTATAGAAGAAGGTTTTAGCTTAGCAGAATTTACAGAAATTATCATATCTATAAAAAGAGCAGCCGATAAAGCTAATGTCAAAATTGTGACTGGAGACACAAAGGTTGTTGAAAGAGGAAAAGGCGATAAAATTTATATCAATACTTCCGGAATTGGAATTATTCATGAAAAAGCAGCCATCAAATCTCAAAATATTAAAGAGAATGATGTTTTAATCATAAATGGAGCCATAGCTTCGCACGGAATGGCGATTATGTCTGAACGTGAAGGATTAGAATTTGACAGCGATATTTTAAGCGATACCACTAATTTAAACCATATAGTGGCAGAGCTAATAGAACAGTTTGGAGATAAAATTCATTTTTTACGAGATGCAACCCGTGGCGGATTAGCTTCGGTTTTACATGAAATATCGACAGAAATTAATTTAGGGATTTCACTTTTTGAAGAAAATATAAAAGTAGAAAATCAGGTAAAAAGTGCCTGTGAGCTGTTAGGATTAGATCCGCTCTATGTTGCAAATGAGGGGATTTTTGTTTGCATAGCAGCGTCCGAAATTAAAGATGAGGTATTGAGAATTCTACAAAAAGTAAATCCAAACGCATCAGAAATTGGTTTTGTTACTACTGAACATCCTTCCAAAATAATTATAGAAAGTTCTTTTGGAGGTAAAAGGGTTGTGAATCCTTTAGTAGGAGAGCAATTGCCGAGAATTTGTTGATTTTTTTATGAAGGTTTTTTCGCCACGAATTCCACGAATTAGCACGAATTAGCACGAATTAGCACGAATTTTTTATTTGTAATCTTAAAAAATAGCCACAGATTAAAGATTAAAATGATTTTCCTCTACAGGTAAAAATAATCTGTGATAATTTGTGAAATCTGTGGCGAAAAAAAGAAAGACCTGTGTAAATCCTTTTCATCCGTAAAATCCGTGGGCCAAAAAAAACGCCCGATAATTTCGGGCGCTTAAGTAAAAATATATTCTTAGATTTTCTCAATCCATTTTCTTGCATTAACAAAAGCTTCATGCCAAGGCGAAACTTCGTCGTTTCTGTCTTTTGGATAATGAGCCCAGTTCCATTGGAAAGTAGAACGCTCAATATGAGGCATCATAACCAAATGTCTTCCGGTTTTATCACACATCATTGCGGTGTTATAATCAGATCCGTTAGGGTTTGCAGGATAACCTTCGTAAGCATATTTAGAAACAATGTTGTATTGGTCTTCAGAATATGGCAATTTGAATTTACCTTCTCCGTGAGAAACCCAAACTCCTAAAGTGCTTCCTGCCAATGTTGACAGCATAACAGAGTTGTTTTCCTGAACTTTTACTGATGTAAAGATGCTTTCGTGTTTCTGACTTTCGTTATGAAGCATTTTTCCGTGAATTTCATGCTCTGGATTAATCACTTCAAGTTCCATAAACAACTGACATCCGTTACAGATTCCAACAGATAAAGTATCTTCTCTTTTAAAGAAATTATCTAAAGCTGTTTTTGCTTTTTCGTTGTATAAGAAAGCTCCTGCCCAGCCTTTAGCAGAACCTAAAACATCTGAGTTAGAGAATCCGCCGACAGCACCAATAAACTGAATATCTTCAAGCGTTTCACGACCCGAAATTAAATCCGTCATGTGAACGTCTTTTACATCAAAACCTGCCAAGTACATAGCATTTGCCATTTCACGTTCAGAATTACTTCCTTTTTCACGAATAATAGCTGCTTTTGGTCTTGGTTTCGAAGCATCGATTACAGGTTTTTTTCCTGTAAAATGTGCAGGGAAAGTATAGTTTAAAACCTGATTTTTATAGTTTTCAAAACGTGCCTGAGCTCTTCCATTTTTAGATTGTTTTTGATCTAATAAATAAGAAGTTTCGAACCAAATGTCTCTATACTTCGCAATATCCAAATTATAAATTCCAAATTCCAAACTTGGTGTGCTTTGAACTGTACCTAATTTGAAGAATTCGATATTATTTGCATTCAATTTAGCTTCAACAGCTGCATCAGATTTTGCCTGGAATACAATTCCGATGTTTTCTGCGAAAAGGATTTTCAATACGTCTTTTTCCGCGAAAGCGCTGAAATCAATTTTAGCTCCAAGGTTTACGTCAGCAAAACACAATTCTAATAAAGTAGTGATTAAACCACCGCTTCCGATATCGTGTCCGGCTAAAATTTGGCTTTCGCCGATTAATTCCTGGATTGTATTAAATGCATTTTTGAAGAAAGAAGCATTTTTAATCGTAGAAGTTTCGTTTCCGATTGTGTTTCTGATTTGTGCAAAAGATGAACCTCCTAATTTGAAATCATCCTGAGACAAATTGATATAATAAATAGAATCTCCGTTTTTCTGTAAAACCGGTTCCACTACTTTTCTAATATCAGTACAGTTTCCTCCAGCAGAAATAATAACCGTTCCCGGCGCGATTACTTCGTCGTTTGGATATTTTTGTTTCATCGAAAGTGAATCTTTTCCTGTCGGAATGTTGATTCCTAATTCGATTGCAAATTCTGAACAGCCTTCAACAGCAGCATATAAACGAGCGTCTTCACCTTCGTTTTTACAAGCCCACATCCAGTTAGCAGATAATGAAATACCTTTTAAACCATCTTTAATTGGCGCCCAAACAATGTTTGATAACGATTCTGCAATAGCATTTCTGCTTCCTGCAACCGGATCAATCAAAGCAGCAATAGGAGCGTGTCCAATAGAAGTTGCAATACCTTCTTTTCCTAAATAATCCAGAGCCATAACCCCAACGTTATTCAAAGGCAATTGTAAAGGTCCTGCGTTTTGTTGTTTAGCTACTTTTCCACCAACACAACGGTCAACTTTGTTTGTTAACCAGTCTTTTGAAGCAACAGCCTCTAAACGTAAAACGTTTTTTAAATAACTTTCAAAATCATTTGCTGAATAAGCGACATCAGCATATTTTCTGACGATAGTTTTATCAGTCATAACCGTTTTTGGAGAACTTCCGAAGAAATCTTCTAAAGCATAATCCATCGGTTTTAAACCTGTAGTTTTTGATTCGAATGTAAAACGGTGATCTCCCGTAACATCTCCAACCTGATACATTGGCGAACGCTCTCTGTCGGCGATTCTTTGTAAAGTATCAATATCTTTTTGACCAATAACCAATCCCATTCTTTCCTGAGATTCGTTACCAATAATTTCTTTTGCCGAAAGCGTTGGATCTCCAACTGGTAATTTGTCTAAATCGATTAAACCTCCAGTTTCTTCCACTAATTCAGAAAGACAGTTTAAGTGTCCTCCAGCTCCGTGATCGTGAATAGAAACAATTGGGTTATTGTCGCTTTCTACTAAACCACGAATGGCATTAGCAGCACGTTTTTGCATTTCAGGGTTTGAACGCTGAATGGCATTTAACTCGATTCCTGAACCAAAAGCTCCGGTATCTGCAGATGAAACCGCAGCACCACCCATTCCAATTCTATAATTTTCTCCTCCAAGAATTACGATTTTATCGCCTTCTTGTGGTTTCTTTTTAATTGATTGATCCAGTTTTCCGTATCCAATTCCACCTGCCTGCATGATTACTTTATCGTAACCAATTTTACGGTCATTTTCTGAATGTTCGAAAGTTAAAACTGAACCTGTAATAAGCGGCTGTCCAAATTTATTTCCGAAATCAGAAGCTCCATTTGAAGCTTTGATCAAAATATCCATTGGCGTTTGGTACAACCATTTTCTTTCTTCCATTGCATTTTCCCAACTCCTGTCATCCTGAGCGGAGTCGAAGGACTTTAAACGAGAATATGAAGTCATATAAACTGCAGTTCCTGCTAATGGCAATGATCCTTGCCCTCCAGCTAAACGGTCACGAATTTCTCCTCCAGAACCTGTTGCAGCTCCGTTGAAAGGCTCAACTGTTGTTGGGAAATTGTGTGTTTCGGCTTTTAATGAGATAACAGAATCAAATTCTTTAATTTCATAAAAATCAGGTTTGTCTGCTGATTTTGGTGCAAATTGCTGCACTTTTGGTCCTTTTACAAAAGCAACGTTGTCTTTGTAAGCAGACACAATATCGTTAGGATTTTCCTGTGATGTTTTTTTGATTAATTTAAAAAGAGAAGTCTCTTTTTCTTCACCATCAATAACAAAAGTTCCGTTGAAAATTTTGTGACGGCAGTGCTCTGAGTTAGCTTGAGAGAAAGCGAAAATTTCAGAATCAGTTAACTTTCTTCCTAATTTTACGGCTAGATTATCTAAATAATCAACTTCTTCCTGGCTTAAAGCTAAACCTTCTACTTTATTATAAGTTGCGATATCATCAATTTCCAAAATTGGTTCAGGCTGAATGTTGATTGTGAAGATTTCCTGATCTAATTGAGTGAATTTTTGAAAAAGCATCGGATCAAAATCAGTAAAATCTTCCGTTGCCGGATGAAATTCTTCAATTCTGATAATGCCCGGAATACCCATATTTTGAGTAATTTCTACAGCATTTGTACTCCAAGGTGTGATCATAGTGGCGCGTGGACCAACAAAAAAATCCGTCAGTGCGGATTTTTCGATCTTATTCGAGTCGGCAAAAAGCCAGTTTAATTTTGAAATGTCTTGAGCTGAAATTTCGTTTTGCGTTTGTACGGCAAAAACAGTTTTGCTTTGGTTTTCAAAGAAATGGATCATTGTGATGTGTAGTTTGTTGTATTGAGCTGCAAATTTAGTTTAAATAAATAGTAAGCGCAAATTTGATAACAAACTCTTTTAAAAAAAATGATGTTGCTTTGAAAAGGGATTGAATTTTAAGGATTTTGTATTTAATCTCGCAAAGCTGCTGAGACGCAAAGTTTTTTTTTTCACGCTCCCGATAGCTATCGGGAGTGTGAAAAAAATATTTTTAGTTGATGACTATTTTTTTAATAATCGTTTTTGAATCTTTTTCGATTTTAAGAACATAAATACCGCTCGAAAGATGATTCACTGAAATGACAGGATCTGTGGTATTTTGTTTTTCGTAAACTTTTTGTCCCGTAAAAGAAAGTATTTCTACCGAATAAGGAGAATTTGAATTGTCTAAAACCACATTAAACAGCCCGTTTGAAGGATTAGGAAAAACAACAATCTCATCTGAAAGTTCTACAATTTCTTCTTCAGTCGGCTGTACTTTTTTGCTTCCTAAATTGTTACAAGTATCTTGTGAAAACGAATCCCATTGAGCACTCAAATTGAAAGTGCTGCTTGGGGAAGTCACAGTCGATTTTCTTCTTAAAGTTACATCGGCGGCAAAATTGGCTGTTCCGCCATTAAAAGTTCCAATGATGTCAATTAGAACTCCATTCTTGAATAAACCTACAGCATCATTTCCGTTAAAAGTCAATTCGGTTGCAGTGGTCGAAATATTGGCTCCACTTGTAGAATAACAAGCTGAAGACATAGAACTGTTTACAATTACAAACTTACTTCCTGTTGTTAATGTTCCAGTTAAAGCCAATCCGGTGCTCCAGGAACCTGCGCCATTGGTTTGTTTTTTTATCGTATAAGCAGATAAAGTAACAGAACTTCCGGTATTGTTGGCGATTTCTAAAGCTTTATTGTTTCCAGAACCTTCTATGTATTCAGAGAAAAGCAAATCTGTAGCTGTTCCGGTTCCGCTGCTGTCGGTTGTAACCGAAATGGTGTTGCTTGAAGAAGAAGCATTTCCTGCAGCATCTTTCGCTTTTACATAAATAGAATAAGCAGTCGAAGCGGTTAAACCCGTAATAGTAGTTGTTGTACCCGAAACAGTGGTTTTGTAGGCGCTGTTGGCATAAATATCATAACCTGTAACGGCAACATTATCTGTAGAAGCATTCCACGCAAGTGTAATCGAAACAGCTGTTTTTGAAGTCGAAGCTAAACTCGCTGGTGCAGTTGGTGCCTGAGTATCTGTAGAAGATGTTCCTCCCCAAATTTGATTTACATATTCCGGATGATCGATAAACGGATTTCTATTATTTTGACGAGCATAAATCGCATTGTTTCTCGCAATTTCTCTTGCACTAACAGGATCTTGCGCATGCCAGGCCAAAAGAACATTTAAAAAAGCTGTGGTAAAAACTTGGTTGCTAGAACCATTAAACATAGCATAAGAATAACCGGCAACGGTGTTTTCATATCGTGTTGCAAAATAAAAATACATTCGGGCAATATCACCTTTAAAGGCATTAATAGGTTCGAAAACAGTTCCTGAATATCCTGAAACCGAGCTTGATCCTAATTTACTTCCGTTTTGAGAAGTGTAAGTTGCGGAGCTTACTGTTCCGTGTGGATAATTAGAACGTATTCCGTTTACTTTTCCATCGGTTGGAGTAATGAAATGGGCATCGGCAACCATTGGAGATTGTTCATTAAAAACCGACTGTGGAATAATGTGTTCTCTGTTATAACAATCACCTTCTACAGAATAACTCCCACATCGTTGGGCTGTTCCTGTTGTATAGGTATAAGGATCTGTTCCTGATGGATTTTCAGAATACATGTCCAGGATTGTTCCGTCGTTTTCATAAAAGTTATCAACGTCAGAAGTAAGGTAGGTCGTGTATAAACCGGCATAACCATTATTGGTGTGGTCTTTAATAATATTATACAATTGCGTTTTTAAGGTGTAACCTGTTCCGGTTGCGGCATTGTAATAACCAGAAGGAATTTGAGCAAAGCCAATGCTGAAAGACAGCAATAACAGTAAAAAGTAGTTTTTTTTCATAAATAATAGTTTAAGATTTGGGTGTTAATTACGTTTTTAAGAATCTGATTTTTAGAAATTTAAAAATGTATTGTAGCAAATCTACTACTTTTATAAATACGCTGCGTTAAGCAATGTTTAATTCTGGATATATTTTCTTACGAGTGGTTTTTTTATATAAAATCCCACAGAGACATGATTTTAACAATCATAGTCTTTGCGGGAGATTTATTAAGGTGAAACAGCTTTATTAGTTGATAATTATTTTTTTACTGCTTGCTTTTGAGCCTTGAGTAATACGTACAATATAAATTCCTTTTTGAAGATTATTTACGTTTATGGATGAATTAGTAGTGTTTTTTTGTGAGAAAATGCTTTGTCCTAAAATTGATAATATTTCAATATTTGAAGCTTCGTTGGAATCTTTAAGCTGAATAGTAAAATGACCATTTGAAGGATTTGGATAAATTGAAAACACATTAGATTCAAAATCTCCAGTTCCTAAATTCGCTAAACTGTGGCTTCCTAATCCGCTGCAAGTGTCTTTAGGGTAGACATCCCATTCTGCAGCTTTATTAAAAGTAGTGTTTGGCGAAGAAATCGTTGGTTTTCTTCTTAAAGTTTCGTCAATAGAAAAGTTAGCAGTATTGCCTAAAGTACCAATTATATCGATTAAAACATCATTTTTAAATAATCCAACAGGATCATTTCCGTTAAACTGAAGTTCCGTTGCGCCGCTTGATAGATTAGCGTTTGCCGGAGTAAAACAAGTTGCAGCACCCTGATTGTATGCTATTACATATGATGCTCCATGAGCTAATGTTCCTGTTAATGAAAGTCCGGAAGTTGATGTCCACGGCCCGGCACCGTTAACCTGCTTTTTGATGGCGTATTTAGTTAAATCGACTGTGTTTCCTGTGAAATTTGAAATTTCGAGATATTTATTGTTACCAGAACCTTCAATGTATTCTGTGAAGAAAATTTCATTAGTAATTGTACCACCTCCTCCAGAAGATGCTTCAGTTGTATCTCCATTTACAGAGGTACTTTGAGGTGATAAATTATTTGATGTGTCTTTTGCAACTACATAAAAAGAGTATGTTGTAGATGGTGTTAATCCTGATATTACAGCAGTTGTGCCTGTTGCATTTTGTTTAAAAACATTATTTACGTAAATCGCATAAGCTGCGATCCCTACATTGTCGATCGAAGCCGACCAGCTTAAACTTATTGAGTTTGAAGTACTTTGGGTAACCGTTAAGTTTAGAGGTGTAGTTGGCGGTGTAGTATCATCTGATTCAGTGGTCCAGATTTGATTTACATATTCTGGATGGTCGATAAATGGATTTCGGTTGTTTTGGCGAGTATAAATCGCATTGTTGCGTTCTATTTCTCTCGGGCTTACGGGATCTTGTGTATGCCAGGCTAAAAGAATATTTAAGAAAGCTGCTGTAAAAACCTTATTTGAAGTTCCGTTAAACATTGGATATGAATATCCGGCAATTGTGTTTTCATATCGTGTTGCAAAATAAAAATACATTCTTGCAATGTCGCCCTTAAATTCATCAATTGGTTCGAAAACAATTCCTGAATATCCTGCAGTAGAATTTGTCCCTAATTTGCTTCCATTTAAAGAAGTATAAGTTGGATTATTTACAACGCCATGAGGATAATTTGAGCGCATTCCGTTTACTTTTCCATCTGTTGGCGTAATAAAATGAGCATCTGCTACCATTGGTGATTTTTCATCAAATACAGATTGTGGAATAATGTGCTCCCTATTGTAACAATCACCTTCCTTAACATAATTACCGCATCTTTGAGTAGCAGCAATACTGTAAGTATAAGGATCTGTTCCTGATGGATTTTCAGAATACATATCTAAAACCGAACCATCATTTTCATAAAAATGATCAAGATCTGATGTAGCATATGTTACATAGAGTCCGCCATATCCGTTGTCTGTGTGGCCTTTAATAATATTATACAATTGTGTTTTTAATGTATAACCAGTCCCAGTTGCTGTATCGTAATATCCGGTTGGAATTTGTGCAAAGGCTGATGTAAAAATCAGGAAAAAAAGAAAAAAGTAGTTTTTTTTCATAAATAAGCAGGTTGAAATTGCGACTTAAAGTCTTAAAATGAATATGTTTAATTCTTAGGGCAAGATTACAGTTTTAAAGAAAAAAACGTGTTAAGTGATGATTATGTTTTGGTTTTAAACATAAGATGCAGACTCTGATAACAAAAAGTCTGCGTTGACAATTTCAAAAAAGCTTATTTAGACCTCCTAATTTTATTTAGAGGGAAAATCTTTACTTTGATAAGCACCCAAATCTGGTGGAGAAGTTCTTGTAATTCCTAAAATATCCTGCGGAATTATATAGGCCGGATTTCCTTTCGCGAAAGCGGCAGAAGTTTTATCGATGTTCAATTGATTTTTAGAAACATTATAATACTTCGGGTTTTCATTTAAAATAATCTGATTGTAATGTTCTGTATCGGTTTTAAACTGATAATTAGGATTTGTTGAACTGCCGAATTTCAGCAGACAATTGTTTAACTGATACACAAATGCTGCATTTGTATTTTTGTTTAAATTCAACTCATTGGTGCTGGAACCGTAAATAATGCAATTATTGAAAGTTGCATTCGTGAGCGGATTCGTTTCGGGAGTTTTGCCTGCTAAACTATTACTCAAGTTAACGGCAAAATTTGAACTATTTGACCAGCTGTTATTAAAAGTACAATGTGCAAAATTATAATTACCGCCATACACACAAGATAAACTGGCTATTCCGGCATAATTAATCACGATGTTTTCGCCAATAATATGCGTATTTTGAGCTAAAATTCCGTATTCGGCACAATTGTAAATCTGCGTGTTTTTGATTTCAACGGTATTAAATGGATTTTGAAAATCTAAGCCTGTAATCGCATTTTTTAGGGTTAAATGATTGATGGAATGATTGGCGCTTCCGTTAGAAAAAATAACCGATTTCCATTGTCCCGGAATATCTGAGTAAAGCGATTCTAAACGATCGCCTTCAAAAATAACCTCGTTTTCGAGTTTGTCGGTTGTAGATACTGCTCCGTTAATTTGAAGAGAAGCTTTGTCGCCAACGTATAAACCTGATCCGGCATGAAAATGAACTCTTGTTCCGGCTTGAAAAGTTACCGTTTTGTTTTCTGGAACTCCCGCATAACCGTAAATTACGTATGGTTTTTGTTTGGTAAAAATGAGTTCATTTCCGTTTTCAGGATCGCTTTCGTTAAGATAAAATCCGTCAACATCTTTACCGTCAATTTTGATTTTTTCTTTTGTTCCGTCAGCATTTTGTTTTGGGAATAAAAAAACAGCATCCTGAATCAGGGTTACCAATGCTACTTGCTGCAAATTGGCGCCGCTGTCAAACTGAATTTCATCGGTATACAGAAAATCTGTTGGGTCAGCATCAGTAATATCAGCTGTTGTTTCAATAAAAATGTACAAACTGTCTTTGGCTAAAAGCGTAACATCTTTAAAAATCTTTCCGTTATTGCCGTTCATTCCGTCAACGGTCATTCGGTATTTTGAGTTCAATCCTTTTTTAAGCTGTATAATTGGAATCGAAATGTCTTTTTTGCTTCGGTTATAAACTTTAAGCTGATAGGTGCTTGAACCAATATTTTTAAAAACGGTATCAAGATAAACAGTGTCTTTTGAAAACTTTAAATTTCCGGAACTGGCAACAGTATCAAAATCAGTTCTACAAGAACTAAACGCTAGAATTATTCCGAAAATAAAGAGTATAAAGTACTGACGCATTTAAATAGTTTTTTTAGCCACAGATTAAAAGGATTGAAAAGATTTTTTTTCGCTTAGAATTTTACAAATTGAATTAAAATTTGCGGCTATATTTTAAATTCTTTTAATCTGTGCAATCTGTGGCAAAAAATAATCCAGCCAAAGATTGATTTTGATTGTTTTTGTAAAAATAGCAAAAAACTGACAAGTTTATAAATGATTTTTAATTTTAGAATTGGATTTTCGAATTTGTATCTCATCTTTTCTTTAATTTTACGATTTTAAAGTCCATTTTAATGAATTACACAAAAGAACAGATTTTAGCGCGCTGCAATGAGTTTTCTAAAAACACATTAATGGAAACGCTGAAAATAGAATATATCGATGCTGGAGAAGATTTTTTAACTGCAAAAATGCCAGTAAATCCTAGCGTTCATCAGCCAATGGGATTATTACACGGAGGAGCTTCAGTAGCTTTGGCAGAAAGTGTAGGAAGTGCGGCTTCTTTCTTTTTTATTAACCCAAAAGAGCAGGAAGTACGCGGAATCGAAATCTCGGCAAATCATTTAAGAAGTATTCGTGAAGGTGTTGTTTTTGGCACAGCCAGAATTATTCACAAAGGCCAAAGCCTTCATCTTTGGGAAATTAAGATTACAGACGAAGCAGGAAATTTAATTTCGCTTTGCAAACTGACGAATATGGTTTTGGAGAAAAAGAAAACAGAATAAGGGACATGAATAATTTTTTCTCAAAAACAAAACAACATTACAATCAAAACTTACCTTTTGTAATTTATTCAAAGCCTAATACTTCTAGTGTTTTTGGACTTTTACAGCAAAATAATACACTGCACAAAATCTCAGATTACAGCGAAAAAGGATTTGTTTTTGCTTCTTTTGATGAAAAAGAGCTGGTGCTGATTCCTGAAAATGAATCGGAAATTATTACTGCCGAGAAAGAAAGCACGGCTTTTGAATCTTTTGAAACGGATGATTTGCATTTTGATGCCGAAGCTAAAATTCAGTACGAAGACTTAGTTTCTAAAGGAATTGAAGCCATTAAAAATGACGAATTCAAAAAAGTAGTTTTATCCCGAAGCGAAAAAGCAGCTTTGTCTGAATTTGATTTCATTGAAACTTTTCAGCATTTGGTGCAGTTATATCCAACCACTTTTTGTTACTGCTTTTTTCATCCTCAAATCGGACTTTGGATGGGCGCAACACCGGAACAACTTTTAAAAGCCAACGGAAATGTTTTTGAAACTACCGCTTTGGCCGGGACACAAAAAGCAGATTTAGAAACGGAAATTCGCTGGGAGCAAAAGGAAAAAGACGAACAGCAATATGTAACCGATTTTATTGTAAAGCGTTTACGCGAAGTGGCTAATTCGGTTGTAGTGACGGAACCCTATAGTTTAAAAGCCGGATCGATCTGGCATATTAAAACGGATATTTCGGGAGTTTTGAATGAAAATTCAACTCTTGAAGAAGTAATTGATACGCTTCATCCAACGCCGGCGGTTTGTGGTTTACCAAAGAAAAAAGCAAAAGCGTTTATTATAGAAAACGAAAATTACGATCGTACTTTTTATACGGGTTTTTTAGGCGAATTAAACAGCAGTTTTGCTAATGAATCTGTGAGTTCTGATTTATTCGTAAATTTACGAAGCATGCAGATCCAGAATAAAACAGCGATTTTATATATGGGATGCGGTATTACAAAAGAAAGTATCCCGGAAAAAGAATGGGAGGAAAGCGTCAATAAATCAATGACGATGAAAAGAGTTCTTAGAGTTATTAGTTATGAGTTATGAGTTATGAGTTATGAGTTTTCAGTCGCAGTCGCAGTTTGCAGTTATGGAGACTGGATACTGAGACTAAACTTGAAACTTTAAACCTGAAACCTGAAATAAAACAAACAAAAAAAAAATGAAATTAGATATATTAGCCTTTGGTGCACATCCGGATGATGTAGAATTGGGTTGTGCCGGAACAATTTTAAAAGAAGTTTCCCTTGGGAAAAAAGTAGGTATTGTTGATTTAACGCGCGGCGAATTAGGAACGCGCGGAACGGCTGAAACCAGAGATCAGGAAGCGAAAGATGCAGCAAAGATTTTAGGGGTTTTGGTTCGTGAGAATCTGGGCTTACGTGATGGTTTTTTTGTGAATGACGAAAAACACCAGTTAGAGGTTATAAAAATGATTCGTAAATACAAGCCGGAAATCGTATTGTGTAATGCAGTTGATGACCGTCATATCGATCACGGAAAAGGAAGCAAATTAGTCTCTGATTCTTGTTTTTTGTCAGGTTTGATGAAAATTGAAACGTTTATCGATGGAGAGAAACAAGAAGCGTGGAGACCAAAAGTAGTATACCATTATATTCAGTGGAAAAACCTGGAGCCAGACTTTGTAGTCGATATTACAGGTTTTGAAGAAAAAAAGATCGAAGCGGTTATGGCTTATAAAACGCAATTTTATGATCCAAACTCAAAAGAACCTGCTACGCCAATTACAAGTAAGAACTTTATGGAAAGCTTAAATTATCGTGCGCAGGACTTAGGAAGGTTAGTTGGGAAAGATTTTGCCGAAGGTTTTACTGTTGAAAGATGTTTGGCTGTCAATAGTTTAGAAAATTTGATGTAATTTTCATGAAAATTTTTCATTTTTTTCTTTGTAGAACTGAACCTTTGTTCTATATTTGCACTCGCTAAGCAAAAATGGTGGTTGTAGCTCAGCTGGTTAGAGTAGCGGTTTGTGGTGCCGCGGGTCGCCGGTTCGAACCCGGTCAGCCACCCAGAAATTTAAAGCCTTGAAGAAATTCAAGGCTTTTTTTGTGCGCTTATTTTTTTTGAACCATATAAGTGATTTAAGATTAAGCTGGGATCTATTGGAAATTTAAGTAAGATCAAAAAGTTTTTATGAGTAAATATTTTTATTTGATGCGAAGGCTCCAGCCGAGCATTTTCCATCATCCGGTTTTAGCTTTGCGAGATTTTGGAATTTTATATTTAAAAATATTGGAAATTAAAAAAGCACAACTGCTAAGTTGTGCTTTTTTTGGCGGTTATTATATTTGGTTTATTTATTATCTAATTTCGTCAAAAGTAGTTCCTTGTTTGATGTCTCCGGTTTTAAAGCCTTTTTTAAACCAATACATTCTTTGTTCAGATGTTCCGTGTGTAAAAGAGTCAGGAACAATTTGTCCCTGCATTTTGCTTTGAATAGCGTCGTCTCCCACAGCATTTGCAGCACTTAAAGCTTCTTCGATATCTCCGGTATCTAAGTTCTTCTCGTTATAATGTGCCCAAACTCCGGCATAAAAATCAGCCTGAAGTTCTAAAGCAACCGAAAGTTTATTGGCTTCGGCCTGGCTTTTTCCTTCTTGTTCCTGATGCATTTTTGCCGATGTTCCTAAAAGTGTCTGAACGTGGTGTCCAATCTCATGTGCTATTACGTAGGCAATGGCAAAATCGCCGCCTTTGGCACCAAATTTTGTTTTAAGTTCTTCAAAGAACCCTAAATCCATATATACCTTTTGATCTGCGGGACAATAAAAAGGCCCGGATGCAGATGAAGCTCCTCCGCATGAAGTTTGAACAGAACCTCTAAAAAGCACCAATTTCGGGTTTTTATACGTCATTCCGTGCTCAGCAAATATTTTCCCCCAGATGTCTTCATTATCGGCTAAAACAACTCTTACAAACTGGCCCATTTCTTCATCTTCCTTGCTTAATGGCGCAGCTGCTTCCGTTTGAGTTTGTCCGCCTTGCATTTGTTCTAAAACAGGAGTGATCAGCTGGGCATTTTCACCACCAAAAACATTTACCAGTAAAATAATAATTCCAATTATTCCGCCTCCAACGGCAACTTTTCCGCCAGATATTGATCTGCGATCTTCAACGTTATCACTTTGTCTTCTGCCTGCCCATTTCATATTTTATTGTTTTTAAGCTTTTTGTATTTATTCTTGTACGAATTTATGTAATTTTTGGCAAATACGTTTAATTTGACCGTATTTAGTTTTAATTATTTTAACCATTTTACCAGAGTTTCTTCTACAGTGCCTTTCATGATTGGTTTTGAAATATAGTCGTCCATTCCAGCCGAAATGCATTTATTCCGCTCTTCTTTTTCAGCACCGGCAGTTACAGCAATAATGGGTATATTTTTCCCAATAAGCGTGTTTCTTATTGCTTTGGTTGTTTCGTAACCATTCATAATTGGCATTTGAATATCCATAAAAACAATAGTTGGCTTAATACTTTCAAATTGTTTTACGGCTTCATAGCCATTTTCGCATTCATGGATATAAGCGTTGCTGTAAAGATTTCGAACTATGGTTTTTAAAAGAAGCATATTCACTTTATTATCTTCCACAATTAAAAAGCGTATGTTTTGATTATCAGGATCGTTAATTACTTCATCATTATTTAAATTAATGCTTTTCAGTTCGGCATTGTATTTTTCGTTAATGCTTTGATTGCTTGTTTTTAAATTCAAATCAAAGAAAAAATTACTTCCTTCACCAATTTTACTTTCCAATTGCAGTCGGCTTTCCATTAAAGCCAAAAGCTGATTTGAAATGGTTAATCCTAAACCGGTTCCTCCAAATTTTCTTGTTGTAGAACTATCAGCCTGCGAAAAAGCTTTAAAAATCTTTTTCTGGTTTTTTTCCATAATTCCTATTCCGGTATCAATTACAGAAAAACGCAGGGTACAAAAGTTGTTTTTTGATTTCGATAAAACCGAAACATTCAATTTTATAGAACCTTGATGGGTAAATTTTACGGCATTCGAAAGCAGGTTTATCAAAATTTGTTTTATTCTTACGATATCGGTCCAAATGTATTTAGGAACATTTTGATCTACATTGAGTTCTAATTGCAGGTTTTTTTGATTGGATTCAAAAACAATCAAATCAAAAACCTGACCCAGTACTTTTTTAATGTCGTATAAATCGATAAAAAGTTCAAGTTTTCCGGCTTCAATTTTAGAAAAATCTAAAATATCATTGATAATCTCCAACAGCGAATGTGCCGATTGGTTAATGGTTGTCATGTATTTCTCCTGAATTTCTTCTAATTCAGTTTTCATCAATAAATGTGTAAAACCTATAATTCCATTAAGCGGCGTCCTGATTTCGTGCGACATATTGGCCAGAAAATCAGATTTTGATTTATTAGCTGCTTCTGCTAATTGTTTGGCTTTAATGGCATCTTCGGTTTCTTTTTTATTGGTGATGTCAAAGTAAATACCGCCCACAAATTCAATTTCATCTCCTTTTTTAATCACGTCGCCAAATTCTTCTACCCAAATATATTCTCCCGTTTTTCGCTTAATACGGTAAATATTATGCAAAGGCATCCCGTTTTGAAGATTATCAATCTGGTTATTAATAACTTCATCACGATCGTCATGGTGAATAAGCGATAAAAAGGAGAGGTTATTTTCTATAAATTCTGCTTTTGAATATCCGGTTAAATTCTGAATTTCATCGTTTAAGAAAATCTTGGTAGAAAAAGCATCAAATTTTGATAAATAAACGGTTCCGGGAATATTGTTGGCAATTAACTTGAATTTTTCTTCGCTTTCAATAATTTTATTTTCGTTTCGGTTTCTTTCTAAAGCCGATGAAATATTATTGGCTAAAACCTGAAAAATATAAATTTCTTCTTCAGACCATTTTCTTTCGTCCGTACAATCATCAAAACCAATAAATCCGGTAAAAATATCGTTGATATAAAGCGGAAGGACTAAAATTGATTTTATTTCATTTTTAATCAAAAGCTGTTTGAAATAGGAATCCTCAAGTTTTCTGGTAAAGGTGTTTACGATTCGTTTGTTTTTTGCGGCTTCAAAAATCTCTTTTAAATTGTCTTCGGTCATGTGGCGCAATGACGTTATTTGATGCGTAACGCCTTGTCTGGACCATTTGTATTTTTGAGAAACGGTATTGGTCGAAAAATCCCTTTCATAATAAAACATATGATCGGCTTTTGATGCTTTTCCAATTAAATCATACGTTTCCTTAAACATTTGCTCAGTCGATTTACTCAGTAAAAATTTCTCTGTACAAAGCGAAAGTGCCGATAAAAGCTGACTTTTAAATTCAAGTCTTCGTTCTGTTTCTAAGCGCATCTGCATAGAAATAGCAAGCGAAATTACGTCTGAAATCGTTCTGGCATAATTAATATCCTCATTATCCCATTCTCTTTGTTCTTCGGTACTTTCAAAACAAACCACACCAGCCAGTTGTCCGCTTAAGAAAATTGGGACATCGAGCATCGATTTAATATGATTTTTGGTGAAATAAAGCTTCTGGAATTCGGATGTTTCCAGTTTATTAAAAACGTCCGGGGCGTTTATAATGGCTTTATTTTTTAAAGTTTCAAAATAAATAGGATACGATTCTTTATCTAAAATGTTCTTGTCATTTAAGTTTTGATTGTCAACGCTGTAAAGGTTTTTACAGGTTATTAAATCCTTATAATATTTCCAAAAACTAACCCGGTTCGATTTGCTTACAATAGAAGCTTCTTTGATAATATAATCGATAACGGTATTTAAATTATCATAAGTGCTAAAATCGGTAGTTGATAATTTTTTGGTTGAATTGTTATACGCTTCAATTTTTTCAAGACGTCTTTTTTTCTCGTTTTCGGCATTTTTAATTTCGGTAATATCTCTTGCAATTCCTGCGAAACCAATGGTTTGGCCTAAATCATTTTTACGGATAATAATTTTTTGTGAAATCCATAATTCCTGTCCGTTTTTCTTTAAAATAGGAAGTTCTATTATGGGAAATTTATTTCCGTTATTTTCAAAATTTTCGTAAAAATCAACGGCACTCATAGAGTAATTTTCATGAATAAAATTCGAATAATGTTTTTCGATTATTTCATTTTCTGTATACCCTAAAAGCGAATACGCAAATTCATTTATAAAAGTAAAATGACCATCGGCATCTACTTCAAAAATAATATCGGTTGCGGTTTGAATTAAGTTTTTATATTGATCCTGAACCAGAATTTGTTCTGTAACATCCTGGCCAATACTGATAATCAAATCATCAGAGAATTTTTTATCTTTCCATTGAATGTATTTGTATTCTCCGTTTTTGCCTTTTAATTTTCGGGTATATACTTTGTTCTCGTGATGGTGTATAGGATGAATATTGGCGGTGTATTTTTCTCCTTTGGTCAGTTTCCAAAAATTAAAACCCATTACATCTTCGGGCTGATATCCTAAAATGGAATATATGGTTTCGCTGCAAAACAAGACTTCGCCTCTTTGATTTGTTGCAATTGTCAGTGAGTTTCCTTTGTGTACAATTTCATTTGTAAACCTAAAATTATCGCGATTGTTTAATAAAACAGCATATTTAACCTGATTGATAATGAAGATTAAAATGCAGAAATTGATTAATAGAATGGATGATTTTAAAGGAATTAGATGATAAGTAACCGTTAAAATCAAAAATAGAAACACAACGGCTACAAATAGCCAGTAAACCTTAATTGGTTTTAGGATGTTATAAGAAAAGAAAAACGAAATTAAAAAGACAATTACAGGAACAACATCATTGGAGAGTGTAACGATATTGTAACCAACATAACTGATGTAGATAAAAAAACTGTATATAAAAATGCGCTGAATCCTGTCGCGAAGCCATTTTATTTTATCTGTTATAACGTAAATTAAAAGTACCGAAAACCCAATGGAAACGTTTATAACCAATAAGCTTTTGGGTCTTATTTTAAAAATTTCATTTATTATTTCGATTACAATTACTGCAATCCCAAAGAATAAAATATAGAGCTGATATTCTCTTTCGACCGTTTCGGCTTCTTTCTTTTTTTCGATGAAATTTCCAATTTTCGCTTTAATCCGAAAAAATTGATAAACGAGTAAAGATAAAAAGCCCAGCAGCGAAAAGCCGAGAACAATAAGTTTAGGATTGTTGAAGAAAATAATGTCGGAGTTGAAAACGTACCAGTTTGTCATAATTGATTTCAGGGTATTGCCAAAGCCGGCAATTCCTGAAACCAATAAATTGAAAAAACTATAGTTTTCTACCATAGAATTTGGGGTATGTTTGGTTTAGTAAATAGTATTTTGAAAATTCTGAAATAGAGTAGGTTAGGCTCTTTTTTTTTATTTCAGAACTTTTCGATTTTATTCTAAATCCGATCTTCCAATTGAATCAATGGAATCCTGTTGTTCTTCTTCATTAAAAATAGAAAAATAAGTGGCATACGTAACTGATGTATTGAAAACGGCTGTAAAAAGTATTCCTATACAGCAGCCAACAAGACCTACTGCCGAACCAATATATCCAATTATAAATAAACAGAATATGATTATTGGGTTTTTGCTCACAAGAACAAAACTCGATTTTATAGCATCTATAGCATTTAAGTTTCCAAAAATGATTAGTGGAATTGTAAAAAACGTAAAATAATTAATAAATAATGAAAACCCAGTTCCTATAAATTGAGTTCCTAAACTATCTAAAAAATAAGCTATTCCGGTGCTCACTACGCCTAAAATAAACGCAACCGAAAATAATTGAATAAAATACGGCGCTTTGTAATAAGTAAAAATAGTCGAAACATTAAACTCCTCATCTTTATCTGCACAATCGGCCATTTTTAAGAATCCTGCTCCTAAAGGTGCAAATAATGCCGTAACTGCCGAAAGGGAAACGGTAGAAATAACCTGCTGGATATAAGTCAGCTTTTGATTTTGAAAATCTTCAAGAAAATTCTGTGTTAAACTCTGCACGCCATAAAAGGCAACTGCTAGTCCCATGATAGCGATTACAACTACAACAGAAAATACTAAAATTATAAGTCCTGAGTAAAGCGCAATTTTTTTATAATTTTCAAAAGCGTAATTAAAAACGGTAGAAAAGTCTATTGAATAGCCATCTTTTTTGATGTCTTCAATCTGGTCAAGTGTAGATTTCATTTTAAAGGTAAAGTTGTTATATATTTTTACGTTTTACGATAATGATTGTTTGACGTAAATATAATATTTTTAATCAATTCCTTATAAAAATCTATAAAACATTACGAAATTGTTTTCGGAACTTAAATCCAGTCCAGAATTCGTTTAATCGCAGTCAATTTGTCTTTGTAAGGCGCGTATCGCATTGGTAAATCAAGCCAGTTGGCTTTCTTGACCATGGCTTTGTGATGAGAAAAAGTATCAAAACTCATTTGCCCGTGGTAAGCGCCAATACCACTGTGGCCAACACCGCCAAAAGGCAGTCTCTTGTTAGAAAAATGGATGACAGTATCGTTAACAGCACCGCCTCCAAAGGAGTAATTTGCAATTAATTTTTTAGCAAATGATTTGCTTTCGCTGAAAATATAAAAAGCTAAAGGTTTTTCGTACTTACTAATTATGTTTTGGATATCAGCCTCGGTTTCATAAGTTAGAATTGGCAAAATTGGACCAAAAATTTCCTCCTTCATTATCGGACTGTCTAAACTTGGATCTTCAATTAAAGTGGGAGAAATATAAAGGTTATCAGAATTGGTTTCTCCGCCAAAAATTACTTTTTCACGTTCAATCATTTGATCTAAACGAACCCAGTTTTTCATATTGATAATTCGGGCAAAATCTGGAGATTTATCCATTTTTTTGCCATAAGCATTGACAATTTCTTCCATTAAAAAAGAAATGAAATTGACTTTCATGTTTTTCTGAATCAAAATATAATCAGGTGCAATACAGGTTTGACCGGCATTGATAAATTTTCCCCAGACAATTCTTTTGGCTGCTAATTTTAAATTAGCCGTTTCGTCTACAACACACGGATTTTTGCCGCCTAATTCTAATGTTACAGGCGTTAAATTTTCGGCTGCCGCTTTGGCTACGATTTTTCCAACGTTTACACTTCCGGTAAAGAAAATATAATCCCAGCGCTGCGCCAATAATTTATTTGAAACTTCGACACCACCTTCATAAACTTCGACATGACTGATGTGGAATGTTTTTTCGATAAGTTTTGCAATGATAGAGGAGGTGTGAGGCGTAAGTTCTGATGGTTTAAGAACGACTCTGTTTCCGGCAGCAACAGCCGCAATAAGCGGGCATAAAGCTAACTGAAACGGATAATTCCACGGAGCAATAACCAAAACATTTCCGTAGGGTTCTTTATAAATATAATCTGAAGACGGAAAATTAAGGAGAGACGGAAAAACGCGTTTTCGTTTTGCCCAGGTATTAATGTTTTTAATGGTATCTTTTAGTTCCGAAATAACATAATTTGTTTCGGTTAAAACAGCTTCAAATTCTGGTTTTTTGAAATCATCGTATAAAGCTTTTACAATTAAATCTTCGCTTTTTTGAATGTTATATAATAACTTTTTCAGCGTTTGTTTTCTGTACCCGATGTCGTTTTTGAAGTCCATTTTATGATTGGCTTGTTTTTTTTGAATATGCAAGTTAATCGATAAAATTTAAAAAATTAACAATTTAATCATAAAATCAAATGGCATTCCAAATGGTTTCGTCAGGTGTTGGAGCAATAATCGTAATTTCTTCTTTTGTGACAGGATGAACAAAAACAAGTTTTCTGGCATGAAGATGAATACCACCATCAGGATTGCTTCGGTCAAAACCATATTTAAGATCTCCTTTTATTGGCGAACCAATTGCAGACAATTGCGCACGAATTTGATGGTGACGGCCTGTATGTAAATTGATTTCCAGTGCCGTATAATTTTGAAGTTCTTTGATGATTTTATAATCCAGACTTGCCAGTTTGCTGTCCGGAACTTCTTTTAAATGCGCTTTTGAAGTATTATTTTTTTCGTTTCGTTTTAGATAGTGCACCAGTTTGGCAGCACTTTCAAGGGGTTTGTTTTTTACAATTGCCCAATATGTTTTTTTCGTTTCACGATTGCTGAACAATTCGTTCATTCGGGTTAATGCCTTACTAGTTCTGGCAAAAACAACAATTCCCGTTGTTGGACGATCTAAACGATGAATCACACCCAAAAAAACATCGCCTGGTTTGTTGTATTTAACTTTGATATATTCTTTTACAACATCAGATAAAGGTTTGTCTCCTGTTTTATCACCTTGTACAATATCGCCAACGCGCTTATTAACCACAATAATGTGATTGTCTTCATGTAATACCTGGAGATTGTTTTTATCTGAAACGATTTTCATAATTAGACTGGCTTAGATTTTAGACTGGCTTAGATTTTTAGACTGACTTAGACTTCTTAGATTTATAATAAAGTTGCTCTAAATCTGGAAGTCATTTTGGTGATTTCTTCTAGGGTATTGATTAATTCTTTTGTGTTTTCTTCAGTCATAAATCCTAAATCAGAAGAAATTAAAAGTTGGGTTTCAACCTCATAAGCAGATCCAATAGCAATTTCTAAAAATCGAGCAAAATCTTTATTTGAGTTTCTTGACGAACCTTCAGCAATATTTGATGGAATTGATACTGCAGCTCTTCTTAATTGATTAGTTATTCCAAACTTTTCTTCATTAGGAAATGTAGATGTTATCGAATATATCTTAGAACAAAATAATCTGCTTTTTTTCCAAATTAAAAGCTCTTTAAATTGATGCATTTTATATAATTATTTAGCTTTTTTTTAGACTTCTTAGGCTTATGTCTTTAAAAAATAAAACACAAAATCTAAGAAGTCTAAGTCAGTCTAGAATCTAAGAAAGTCTAAACTAGTATTGTTCATTAGCATTAGGGAAATCGCTGGATTTCACATCGGCTGCATATTGGCCGATTGCTTTTGTCATTTCTTCGTATAAGTTTAAGTAACGACGTAAGAAACGCGGACTAAACTCATTGTTCATTCCTAACATATCGTGAATAACCAAAACTTGTCCGTCAACACCGCCTCCGGCACCAATTCCGATAACTGGAATCGAAATACTTTTGGCTACTTTTTCGGCTAAATCAGCAGGTATTTTTTCCAAAACAACGGCAAAACAGCCTACTTTTTCAAGCATTTTGGCATCTTCAATTAATTTTTCGGCTTCTTCTTCTTCTTTTGCACGAACGGTGTAAGTTCCAAATTTATAGATAGATTGAGGCGTTAAACCTAAATGTCCCATAACTGGAATTCCTGCGTTTAATATTTTTTTAATCGATTCTTTAATTTCTTTTCCACCTTCTAATTTCACAGCATGTCCGCCGCTTTCTTTCATAATTCTGATAGCAGAACGTAAGGCTTCTTTAGGATCTGACTGGTAACTTCCAAAAGGCAGATCGACTACCACTAAACCTCTTTCTACAGCGCGAACTACAGATGAAGCATGGTAAATCATTTGATCTAAAGTAATTGGCAGAGTCGTTTCGTGACCCGCCATAACGTTTGATGCCGAATCTCCCACTAAAATCACATCGACTCCTGCGGTATCAACAATTTTAGCCATTGTATAATCATACGCGGTAAGCATAGAGATTTTTTCTCCGTTGCTTTTCATTTCAATTAATGACTTTGTTGTGATTCTTTTATAATCTTTTTTTGCTACTGACATTTTAATTTTTTTTGATAATGTAAAAGTATTGAATAATTGTAAAAGGGGGATCAGCAATAAAAGAATATTTCGACAGAAAAAAGCTTTCCGTCTTTAAATTCAATTCTAAATTGACTGTCTTCCATTATAATAGAATAAATATGCGGCGATTTTAAAGAGGCTTCGATATAAGTTCCATATTTTTCAATGAAAGCTTTTTCGGACATTGAATTGTCTAAAACCGCATTTGTATTTAGGATCAATTTGTTGCTTTCGTTGATGAAAACCTTAACAATTTCGGCCTGATTTTTCTTTTCATCTACAGAAACTTCTAAATCAGGATAGTAATAAAATAAATCACTTAAATAAATACCGCACTCATCGCTAACTGTGGCTTTTTTAGCTGGTTTTCCAAATATCTTAACCAAATCAGTCTGAGAAAAGTACAGTGATTTTGTTTTGGTTCCTTTTAAGCTAAACTCGGCTTTTTTTGCAAATGCCACAATTTGTTCTGGTAATTTATGTTTTGCTAAACCTTTGGCAAGAGCCATATTCAATTCGGTTTCGGCAAGTAATTTAGGATCGTTCAGCTGTTTTACAACTTCATAATAACGTTGATAAGCTGGTTCTAATTTTGAATAATCGCTGTTCCAGGCCAGTTCTACAATTCGTTCGCTAACCGTTTTACGATCAGAAACGGCGTTGACATCCAGTTTATCAAAATCTTTTAGCAAGGTTTCAAAATTGGGTCTTAAGCCAATGAATTTTCTTAAGGTATAACGGGCGTATTCTTCATCAAAATTACCGTTTACATTTACCCAGTCTTCTTGGTTTACCGGAACGTAATCTACAGCAACGGGATCTCCGGTAAATAAAATTTCTTTTATTTTTGAGTTTTTATCCGGTAATGCTCTGGCTTTTAAACCCGCAACAAGAACAAATAAATGATTACCGCCATAATAAGGATCTCCGCCATCTAAAATTGGATTTTCGCGATCTGTAATCTTAACATCTTTTGCATTTAATCGTGTTGCAACAAAATTTTCCTGTACATATCCTTCATTAAAATTATCAGCCTGAACTTTGTACCAGCCGTTTTTACTTTCAGATAATAATCGGATTTCGGCACCGTATTTAAAATAACCTAAAAACGCAGAAGTTGTATTGGGCGAGGTATATAAACGTGTATCTGAATTAAGAAAATATCGTTCCTGAGAATGCAGTAAAACAGAGCAAAATAATGCAATTAAGAAGTAGAATTTTTTCATGAGGTATTTAGTTTTTGCCACGAATTTCACGAATTACGCTAATTTTTATTGAAGTGAATAAAAAACAATTCGTGTAATTCGTGTAATTCGTGGCAAATTTATTTTTAGCAATCGGCCATGTTTACCGCAACGGCAAGCCCGCCTTCTGAGGTTTCTTTGTATTTAGAATTCATGTCTTTTGCGGTCTGCCACATGGTATTAATTACTTTATCCAAAGGCACTTTTGCATTTTTAGAATCGGTTTCAAGAGCCAGTTCGGCTGCGTTTATGGCTTTTATGGCGCCCATAGTATTTCTTTCGATACACGGAATCTGAACCAAACCACCAATTGGATCGCAGGTTAATCCTAAATGATGTTCCATAGCAATTTCTGCCGCCATTAAAACCTGAGCAGGAGTACCGCCCATTAATTCGCAAAGCGCGGCAGCTGCCATTGATGACGAAACACCAATTTCGGCCTGACAGCCTCCCATTGCTGCAGAAATGGTAGATCCTTTTTTAAAGATACTTCCAATTTCTCCGGCAACCATTAAAAACTGTTTGATTTCTTTTTCGCCTGCATTATGGTTTTCAATTACCAGATAGTACATTAAAACGGCCGGAATAACTCCGGCGCTTCCGTTTGTAGGAGCAGTAACAACACGGCCCAAAGAAGCATTTACTTCATTTACGGCAAGAGCAAAACAGCTTACCCATTTTAAAATCTGGCGAAATTTTACTTCGGTTTTTCTAATTTCTTCGAGCCACGACTGCGGATTGTTATAATTAGATAAACCAATTAAGTTTTGATGCATATCAAAAGCTCGTCTGCGAACATGTAAACCGCCCGGAAGAATTCCTCCGGTATGACAGCCAATGTACATACATTCGAGCATGGTATTCCAAATGCGCATTAATTCTGAATGGATTTCTTCTTCAGAACGCATTGATTTTTCGTTTTCATAGACAATTTCAGAAATCGATTTGTTTTCAGAAACCGTATAGTTTAAAAGCTCCACCGCGTTTTGAATTGGAAACGGGAAAGCACATTTTATTACTTCTTTGATTTTGGCGTTTTCGCGTTCTTCTTTCACCACAAAACCACCGCCAATAGAATAAAAAGTAGATTCGTATTCAGAATCATCATTTTTATAGGCCGTAAATTTTAATCCATTGGCATGAAAAGGAAGAAACTCTTTATTGAACACAATATCCTGAAGGAAATAAAACGGAATAGGATATTTATCGGCCAGAATGATCTCATTTCTGTCTTCTATAGTTTTAATGATTCCGGCAATATTATCAACCGGAATATATTCGGGATCCTGGCCGCTTAAGCCCAGCATCACGGATAAATCGGTTGCGTGACCTTTTCCGGTTAAAGAAAGCGATCCGTATAAATCGACTTTTACACGTTTAATCTGGTCTAAAATTGATTCGTCTTTTAACTCATCTAAAAAACGTTCTGCGGCTCTCCATGGCCCTAAAGTGTGTGAACTTGAGGGGCCAACGCCAATTTTAAGCATATCAAAAACAGAGATACATTCTTCCATTGTGCAATATTTATTAAGACAAAGATAATTGAATAATGCAATGATCATTTATTTTCGTTTGTTAATGTTGCAGTTTTGTTAAAAAAAATATTAAATATTAATAATTTGGCAACGAAACAAAATTTATTGCTTAATATGCGGTTTTCGTGAAAAGTTGGTATTTTTTTTAGGTATTTTTGTAATGAAACAATCACTAAACAATCCGATTTTTTTAGTTTTAAAATAAATCGGTAAACCATAACTTCTGAGATTTTATTTTAATTAGGATACGTCTTTTTGCGAGAAATTAAAATACCACGAAGAAGATAAAATTATATTATGATAGAATTTTTCAAGCATTTTTTACAAGAATTCGAATTACCACTCAGCAACCCAGTATTGATTTTTTCGTTAATACTTTTCATTATTCTCTTGTCGCCTATTTTACTCAAAAAAATAAATATCCCGGGCATTATCGGTCTTATTATTTCGGGTGTTATTATTGGGCCGCACGGACTTAATATTCTGGCAAAAAATTCGGCCGTAGATTTATTTTCAACGATCGGACTTTTATATATTATGTTTATTGCCGGTTTGGAACTGGACATGAATGAGTTTAAGGCCAACCGAAATAAAAGTTTACTATTTGGATTCTTCACCTTTATTTTCCCCTTAACGATTGGTTTTCCGGTTTGCTATTATTTACTGCAATATGATTTTAATGCCAGTTTCTTGACTGCCAGTATGTTTGCGACCCACACTTTAGTCGCATATCCAATTGTAAGTAAATTAGGAATTGCAAAAAATCAGGCTGTTGCTATTACAGTTGGAGGAACGATATTAACCGATACTGCTGTTTTGATTATCCTGGCTGTAATTATGGGAAGCGCTCAGGGAAGCTTAAATCAGGCATTTTGGATAAAACTAACAGTTTCATTGGCCATTTTCTCTGCGATAATGTTTCTGGTTATTCCAAGAATTGCCAAATGGTTCTTTAAAAAACTGGAAAGTGAAAAACACGCCCATTATATTTTTGTACTTTCAGTAGTTTTCTTTGCGGCGTTTTTGGCCGAAGTAGCAGGAGTAGAACCTATTATTGGAGCTTTCGTTGCCGGTTTAGCTTTAAACCCTTTAATTCCGCATTCGTCAGCTTTAATGAATCGAATTGAATTTATCGGGAATTCTCTATTTATTCCTTTTTTCCTGATTTCAGTGGGAATGCTGGTGGATATCAGCGTGATTTTAAGCGGACCAACGGCTTTAATTGTAGCGGGAACTTTGAGCGTTGTTGCTATTTTTGGAAAATGGATTGCGGCATTTTTTACTCAAATTGTTTTTAAATATACCAAAACCGAAAGACAGCTTATTTTCGGGTTGAGCAGTGCGCACGCTGCTGCGACTCTGGCCGTAATTTTGGTTGGATTTAAAGCTAAAATCCTGGATGAAAATATCTTAAACGGAACCATTATTTTGATTCTGATAACTTGTATTGTGGCTTCTTTCGCGACTGAAAAAGCAGCGAAAAAAATTGCCATCTGCGAAGAAGAAGTTTCGCATGAAGATGCCGATAAAGACCAGATTTTAGACGAGCATATCTTAATTCCGCTGGCAAAAACCTCGGCTACAGCCAGTTTATTAGATTTTGCCCTTTTAATTAAAGATAAAAAATCAGCCAATCCGGTTACACTTTTAACGATTGTTCCGAATAACGATCAGGCCGAGAAAAACATTTTAAAATACCGAAAAACGGTTGATAAATTTGTAGTTCAGGGTTCAGCTTCCGAAGTAAAAATAAATACAATTGCCAGAATCGACCATAATCCGGCGAGTGGTATTGCGAGAACTTCCAAAGAAATTATGTCGGATATCGTGATTATAGGGTGGCCGAGAAAAACAGGATTTCTGGATAAGATTTTTGGAGAAAATGTAGATTCGATTATAAATAATGTCGATAAAAGTTTGTTTATCTGCAGGTTTCAAAGAAATTTTATCGAAGAAAAAAGGCTGGTTTTCATTTGTCCGCCATTTTCAGAACGAGGTGTTGGATTTCAGCTTTTATTGCAGAAAATCTGCAGGTTATCGCAGGAATTAAGTATTCCGATTGTAATTTATGCCGAATATAAAACCCATCAGAGTATTCAGCAGATTGCGAATAATCTTCGATTGAATGCTAAGTTAGGTTTTAAAAGCGTTTTAGAATGGGATGATTTTGAATCGATTTCAGATGAAATCCGCCAGACAGATTTAATTGTTTTCAATTTATCCAGAAAAGGTTCGGTTTCGTATCATTCTATTTTTGACAGATTGCCACAGAAATTTGAAAAATTCTTTAACGATAACAACATCATTTTGGTGTATCCGCAGGACGACCGAAAAGAAAGTGCCATGGATGCCTATGAAGATTTTACAGCATCACCTTTAACCAAAAGTCTGGAAGCAATTGAGCAGATTGGACGTGGTTTGGGAAGTATTTTGAAAAAAGGATAGAAGTTTTAAATTTAAAATATATATATAAATGAGTGAAAAAAATATTTTTTATTTAGATGAGGTATTTCCACAAGCTGATAAAGTATTTTCTACGGTTTATAAATCTTCAAAAGAAATTATTAAAGATGGAATTATAATTTTTGATACTAATATCTTGTTGATTCCTTATGACACAAACGAAAAAAACTTTATAGATATTAAACATATTTTTGAAAAATATAAGAAAGAGAAGAGGTTATACATTCCTGCTAGGGTTGCGCGTGAATTTGCAAATAATAGAGCAAAAAAAATAGGAGATGTTTTCTTAAAACTTAGACAACTAAAAGAAAGTTTTAATTCAGGAAGCTTTAAGCTCAATAAATATCCCATTTTGGATAATGATGAGAGTTATCTACAGTTGCAGAATGAATTTGAAATAATTCAAAAATCTATAAAAAAATCTAGAGAGCATATAGACAATCTTGAATCAAAAATCAGAAGTTGGAATTGGGATGATAATATAAGTTTGACTTACAAAGAAATTTTTACATCGGATGTAGTAATTGAAATTAAAAAAGATAAAAAGGACTTAGAAAAAGATATCAAATTTAGGATAGATTATAAAGTATCGCCTGGTTTTAAAGATAGTAATAAGCCAGATGATGGAATTGGAGATTTGGTTATATGGCAAACTATTTTAGAAATTGCCAAAGACAAGGATAGAGATGTAATTTTTGTAAGTAATGATCAGAAAAATGACTGGTTTTACAAACAGGATAAGGTTGGATTATATCCGAAGTATGAATTATTTGACGAGTTTAGAAGATTTACAGGTGGGAAAAGTATTTCGATAATAAATTTTGTTGATTTTTTAACTCTTTCTGAAGCAAATAATGAAACAATTGAAGGTGTGAAAACAACAATTCTTAAAAATCAGTATTTAATAGTAGAAGATAAATCATATCAAAGCCCCAATAAATTGTATAATGTTGGAACAATAGTTAAGCACAATAGATTTGGAAAAGGAAAGATAATTAGTATTAAAAATAATAATACTTTAGATATGTCTTTGACAATTAAATTTGAAGAAGTTGGAGTTAAAAGACTACTTGAAAGATTTGCTCTTCTTGATATTTTAGAGAGTGATACAAATGAATAGAATTTAGTGTTTTTTCGGATCAAATGGTAAAGTTTTCACATTCTAATTTTAAGATTAAAAAAATATCTAATGACACTAAAGTTTCCATTAATTGCATTGCTATTTATGACTTTTGCAGCAATTGGACAAAATAAAATGAAAAAAGTAGAAGAACTTATAGATCAAAAAGACCCGGGCTGGGCAGTTGTGGAAGACTGGATTAAAACGGCAAAAAATAAAGTTGAAATTTTACCTGTTGATGCTGCAAAAGCAAAAGAGGCTTTGTATAAAACACAGGTTACGACACGTTCGACAATGGGAGCGGTTGTTTTTATGACGGGCGGACTTTTAATTGACGACGGTTGGATTAGGATTTTGGGTTCTGGAAATTCAAAATTTGATCGTACACTGCCAGATTGGAATCACGGAAAATCGTTTAAGGATTTTGGCGAAGCGCCTCCTTATTTGTTAATTGCTGATGATGCTATTGGCGGTTTCTATTTATTGAATGGAGGCGGATTAGGATCTGATGTGGGGAAGATCTATTATTTTTCTCCTGATAACCTGGAATATGAACAACTTGATATTACCTATTCTGAATTTTTAGGTTTCTGTTTTAATAATGACCTTGATAAGTTTTATGAAGGCAACAGATGGAACGGATGGAGAGAGGAAGTTTCGAAATTAAAAGGCGATCAGGTTTTTAATTTTTACCCGTTTCTTTGGACAGCCGAAGGAAGTGATATTAATAAAAGTTCACGAAAAATAATTCCGGTTCAGGAACAATACAGTCTGAATTTAGATTTACGAAAACAACTTGGTTTTGATAAATAATTAGAAAAACAACTAATATGAACCATAACGCTAAATCAATCCGGCCTTTTATTGGGGCTAAAGATTTTGAAACTTCCAGAAGATTCTATCGCGATTTAGGGTTTGAGGAAATTGTTTTAGAATCTAATTTTTCAGTTTTCAAAATAGGAGAAATTGCTTTTTATCTTCAGGATTATTACGATAAAAGCTGGAACGAAAATACCATGATTTTTCTTGAAGTCGATAATGCCGAGCGTTATTACAACGAACTTTTGGCACTAAACCTAACCGAAAAATATGGTGTAAAATTAACGCCAACACGACATTTAGATTGGGGAAGCGAATGTTTTTTACACGATCCGTCAGGTGTTTTATGGCATTTTGGAGAATTTAAAAAATAAAGAGGTTTGCCACGAATTACACGAATTTTCACGAATTAATTTATACTTACCTTAAAAAAAATTAGTGTAAATTAGTGTAATTCGCGGCGATAAAAAAAACTTCACAACTGAAAATTTTTTAACTGAATTGTATTTCTCTCTCTTTGATACCAATCGTTAAAAACCAATTCGAGTTTGTCGGCTTTGAATTCTCCAAAATTATATTCCCGAAATTGATTTGCGATTTGGATTAATTGTTCTGGATTTTGAAGTTTCTCCCTAAAACGCATTACAGTAGAGTGTGCCGTTGCGATAGAATAACGGCTGTCGATACTTTGTTCTAAAGCCGAGTTTTTAAAGTTCTCCCGAAGCTTATTTCTTAAATTATTCAAAGATTCATCAGAAGGAAATCCCTGAATCATTATAGCCGAATTTGAAGCGGTTATACCTCGAAATTCTATTTTTATTTCATCTAAATCGGCCAGACTTTTTTGGATAATTTCGATGTAACTTTCAACGGCAATTTGATCCAAACTAAAACCTTCATAACATGAAATAATCGACATTACGGTAATATGAATATCAGAATCCGGATAATAGTATTGAGAAGGTTCAATCGCTTTTAATTTCTCTAAAAACAACTGAATACTGGTTTTTATTTTTTCGCTGGGGCGGAGGAGAAGCGTAATCCCAAATCTGGAATCCGATGGATCGTTTATCTTGGCATCTAAACGATAATTTCCGCTTAAAATGGCTTCTGAAGAAGATTTATAAAGTTGATTGTAATGTTCGGTTAAATTCATTTAAAAAGTTTATTCAGCTTCAAAAATTGTTTTTAAAAGCTGTTGTAAATCGTGTTTATTGTTTTCGCCGCTTCCTTTCCATTTTCCAATTATAACCCCGTTTTTGTCAATCAAAACCTTATGCGGAATCCCATATACAAAATACTCGGTATCGATTTTACTTTGGTTTTCTACTAGCGAAATATGTTTCCATGATTCTATTTTATTCTTTATAACAGCATTTTTCCAGGAATCTGATTCTTTATCTCTTGTAATACTTATGATTTCAAAACCTTGATGCCGGTATTTTTTGTAGAGTTCTTTAATATATGGCAATTCTTCCAGGCAAGGAGCGCACCAACTGGCCCAAAAATCGATTAGAATGTATTTTTTGTCTTTAAAATCGGCAAGCGAAATAGTTTTATCGTTAATGTCTTTTAAGATGAAATTGGGCGCAGGACTTCCTACTTTGCTTTGTTTGAAGTATTTTAGTTTTTCTGCCATTTCTTTTCCCTTTATGGAGTTCTTAATTTCTGGAGAAAAATTTTGAAACACTTCCTCGAAAGTATCATAAAAGTTCATGCCTTCAAAACGTCCTATTCTTATTCGAATCATTTCCAGACTTTTTATTGAATTGGGATGTTCTTTTGCAAACTTAAATTCTTGTTTTAATTCATTTATGCGATTTTCATCAATCTGGTTGATTAACGAATCGCCTTTGAGTAAAAGCTGTTGTAATTTAACCGAATCTTTTACAGTTTCAATTTCAAGTTGATTTTGCTTGCTTAATGCCAGAATAGATTCAAATTTAGTTTTATAAGGTTGATGAAATTCGGCAATTTCTTTTTCTATAGCTGCATCATCCTGAGCATTTACAAAATTACCAGTAAGTAATGCAATGCCAATAAAAAAGAAGTTTAGGTTTTTCATCGATGGAAATTAATGGTTTAAATTTTAGAAATGTGATTAGGGAAATTTACTTCTTTTTTGCTTTTTCAAGATTTTCTTTCACTCTAAATTTTACAATTTTAGCGATTAGATCATAGGGTATTTTTTCTTTCAGCGGAAACTGAACAGAACCTTTCCCGGATTTATATTTAGAAAGTTCCGCTGCAAAAGCTTCATGACCGCTTGGAAGGGCATACAAACCAATATGATTTTTAAAAGCAGCAAAATAAACCACGATTCCGTTTTGTTCAAAAGCCGGCATCGAATAACTGATTTTTTCTTTGGCATCCGGCGCCGCTTTCTGAATCGTCATTCTAACTTTTTCCAGAATTTCTTGTACATCATTAGGAAATGCTCCAATGTATTCCTCTATGTTATCTGGTTTTTTCGTTTCCATTTAAGTAATTTAAAGTTTGTTTTCTTTTTAATCTCGCAAAGTCGCAAAGTCGCAAAGCTTTGTGAACTTTTCATTTTAATGACTCTCAAAAAGGCTTCGCGCACTTTGCGTAAACCTTTGTGTACTTTGCAGTTAAATTAATATTTTACCGCAAAGTACGCTAAGATATTTTAATTGCGAGACTTGGCAGAATCTATATTAAGTTCGCAAAGCTTTGCGAACTTTTCATTTTAATGACTCTCAAAAAAAACTTAGCGCACTTTGCGTAAACCTTTGTGTACTTTGCGGTTAAATTAATATTTTACCGCAAAGTACGCTAAGATATTTTAATTGCGAGACTTAGCAGAATCTATATTAAGTTCGCAAAGCTTTGTGAACTTTTCATTTTAATGACTCTCAAAAAAAACTTAGCGCACTTTGCGTAAACCTTTGTGTACTTTGCGGTTAAATAACACAATTAAGCAAGACCTTTCGGGAATCGATCTAAAACCAAATTCAATTGTAAATTATGTTCCAAATACGCTTTTGCTCCGGCTAAAACTAAAGTAAAGCCTTCGGTTGAATTGCGAACTTGATCGATTATTTTATCTGAATCCCCTTTTAAACCAGAATTGGTAATGCTTACAAAAGTTTCATTTTCGTTTAAAGGAGTAAAAATCCATTCTACTAAAGTCGTTTCGTCTGGATTTCCCCATTCGATAACAATCTTTTTATTTTCCTGTAAAACGTGCGTTGTAACCGAAAGTGAAAAACCATACATTTCCCAAGTCCATTCGGTTTTTTTGCCTTCTTCTAATTTTCCGGAACCTTTTGTAAACCAAAATTTAGTGGTAATCTCCGGATCAATAAAAGCCTGAAAAACTTCTGAAACAGGTTTTCTAATCAGCATTTCGGCTTTTGCAAATTTGTTATTTTCTGTTTTCATTTTTTGTTGGTGAGATGTTGTTTGTGAAATGTAAAATGTGAAAAAAGTCTAGTTTGTAATTCCGAGGAACGAGGAATCTCCGCTAGAAACTCCGTAAAGAAAAGTCAATCTTTGTCGAGCCACTTGCGGAAATTCCTCGTTTCTCGGAATGACAAGATTGCGTTTAAAACTGATACTTTTTTCGAAGCTCTAATTTAATAAAAAAAATCCACACAAGTATTTTGACCTGTATGGATGTTGAATGTGAATTTTCAATTTTTTAAATTCCAAATTCTAAAAAAAGAGCGCAGCGATTTTTTGGAAAATCTAAAATCTAAAATCTAAAATTTACTCTCTAATTGTAGTTTTATCATGCAGTGCGATTTCGGCGATTTCATCTTTTCGTTTAAAGCTTACACCTTGATGTTGCTGCATATATTTTATAAGGTCGTTTGTGGCTTTTACCATTTGCGGAGTACCTCCAATACGATCATGAAAACTAATCGACATTTGTCGGCGTTTTGTTTCACTTTCGGCATATAACTGGTCAAATTCCAATTTTGCCTGCTGAAAGAATTGATCTGCCGAGAAGTTTTTCCCTTCAATTAAAACAATATCATTGCATCGAAGTGTATACGGAACGACTGCAAAATCTTTATTTTTTACCTGAATAATAAAAGGCTCATCTCGGCTGAGATCATCGATGTGATATTTAAAACCCAGTTCCTGTAAAATATCGAGTGTATTTTGTCCTCGGCGTAACCAATTAGCATTGTAACCAACGGGAGTAAAGCCAGTGACTTTTTTTATTGCATCGACACCATCTTTTATAAACTTTTTTTCTTCGTCATACGGCATGGTATATTGTGTACTCCAGCTCATTCCGTGTGCGGCGGCTTCATGGCCTCTCTGTACAATTTCTTTGGCCAGTTCCGGATTTTTTAAAACAGCGGTTCCTACCATGTGTGAAGTTACTTTTACGCCTAGTTTATCCCAGTTGTCGAGCATACGCGGAATACCTTCTTTGTATCCGTATTCGTACCAGGTTGCAGAAGGTAGATCGATAAAGCCTTTTTGTATATTTTGAGGAAACGGACTTTCGGCATTTTGTGGTTGTCCTCCGGCTTCAAACTGCATGGAGATTGAAACCACTAATCTTGAACCGTCTGCCCATTTAGCTTTTTGCGGAGAAAAAATAGGAGCATTTTTTGAAACTTCGGAAAAGGTTTCGATAGGATTCATCATTCCAACCATGCCTATTATTCCGGTTTGCTTAATAAAATTTCTTCTTGAACTCATGATGTTTATTTTTTAATTAAGGTATCAATTGCCCAGCTGTTGTAATCTGCAAAATGCAAAAGCAAAGCAAAAAAAGCGATGTGAATTAATTGCGACGGAATGGCTTCCCAGTTCTCAATCATCGAAGTGCCAAATAGTAAGATGAGCATAACGACTGCTCCGGCAACTAAAGATGGTTTAGTAAAGATACCTAATAATAAGAAAAGTCCGATTACAAATTCGGCTATTGGAAGAATGTAACTAAAAGGCGTTACGATTATTTTTGGCAGCATCGAATTCTCAAAACTGCCAATCATCCAATTGCTGAAAGCGGCTAATTTTGGAAGCCGTACTAATCCGTGGCCAAACATACTGATTGCGATTGCAAGACGTAATAATAAAAAAGAGGTTGTTTCCATATTGATGTGATTTTATAGTACAAAGTTGCGGATAAGGGTTTTCTAAAATTTGTACAATCATTGGAATAATTTGTATTTTTGGAAGATGGAAATTAGAAACTTACACCGACCTTTTGAACTTCAGTTTTTAGAAGTTTTGGAATACGAGCCGAAAGAACGTAAAAATACTTTCTTTGAAATGGTTTTTGTTTTGGAAGGAAAAGGAACGCAGATTATCAACGATCATCGATTACCGTATAGCAGCGATAAGTTTTTCCTGATTTTTCCGCAGGATACGCATAGTTTTGAAGTTACTGAGAAAACGAAATTTTTCTTTATACGTTTTAATGACAGTTATCTTAAAACGCAAAACAGTGACTGGATTCAGAAATTAGAGTTTATTTTCCACAACCATAATCACATGCCGGGCTGTATCCTAAAAACGATAATAGACAAACCTTTGATAAGAGCGATGGTAGAAGCGCTCATTATAGAACAAAAAAGTCAATTTCCGCAGCAGCAAGAAGTCATAAAACAAATACTAAATACGATTATTACAATAGCTGCGAGAAATATTTCGCTTATGGCTCCTCTTAGTATTAGTGAAGTTAATGCAGTACCGAGTCTGGATTTATTGAATTATGTGCATCAGAATATTTATCAGCCGGATCAATTAAAAGCGTCAAATATGGCGGCAGCATTTAATGTTTCGCCAACGTATATCAGCGAGTATTTTAAAACCAAAACAGGGCAAAGCATACAGGAATATACAATCGCGTACAAAATAAAACTAATTGAAACCCGACTGAAATATACCAATATGCAGATCAATGAAATTGTCTATGAATTTGGTTTTAGCGATGCCAGTCACTTGAATCGGTTGTTTAAAAAACATAATGGAGTGAATCCAAGTGACTATAAAAAGCAGTTTAAAAGTGTTTGAGAGAAACTAATTTGAAGTTTAAGATTTCTTTTTGTCAATCCATTTTCCAACCGTTGGCGGAACATAATTTCTCATTTTTTCTAATAAATCGTCAATGTTATCGCTTACTAAGAGCATTTCGGCATTTACATCTTTCAGTAAACCTTTTTCAACCATTCCTTTTAGAAGTTCAATTAAAGCATCATAAAATCCGTTGGTGTTTAAAATCGCGATTGGTTTTTTATGAAGTCCTAATTGCGCCCAGGTCAGCATTTCAAAAAGTTCTTCGAGAGTTCCAAAACCACCCGGAAGCGCAATTACACCATCGCATAAATCATTCATTTTGGTTTTGCGTTCGTGCATGCTTTCCACCAAAAATAATTCGGTTAAACCCTGATGTGCGATTTCTTTAGATCTTAAAAAATTAGGGAGCACACCAATTACGGTTCCGCTTTCGCTTAAAGCCCCATCCGCAACAGCGCCCATTAAGCCTACATTTGCGCCGCCATAAACTAAACCAATATTTTGTTTGGCCAGAGTTTTGCCTAATAATTCGGCTTGTTCTTTAAAAATTTCATCGGTACCAAAACTTGATCCGCAGAAAACGGTGATATTTTTCATGTTATGAGTTATGAGTTATGAGTTATGAGTCATGAGTTAGATGCTGTACAGAAACTGAAAACTGCGACTGTAGACCGAGACTGAAAACTATTATCGTTTCAATTCGTATTCAAAATAGGGCATGTCAACTCCATTCACACTAAATGTGATATCATTGATTTTTTCTGCTCCGAGTTTTAAAACAGCTTTCTGCGAACGGAAATTTTCTACTCCAACATGGAAAAGCACCGAATTAACATGCTGAAAAGCATAATCAATCATTAATTTCTTTATGGATGTATTATAGGGGCCGCCCCAATATTTTCTGGTTATAAACGTGTAGCCAATTCCAACGCTTGATTTTTCGGGAATGTAATCGTAAAAGCTGCTTGTTCCTATTGTCTCATTGGTTTGTTTATCGAGAATTAAGAACGAACCTTTTGTAATTATGATATCAAAAAAAGTTTTGAAAGCTTCGCTTTCATGTCGGTTTTTTACAGGATTTTGTTCCCAGATTAACGGGTCTGAAGCGGCTTTGTAAAGTTCCTCGAAGTGATTTTCCTGAAGCGGAATAAGTTTTACTAGTTCATTTTCCAGAACTTCTGGCTGTAAGTTAAAGTTTGATATCATGATTTTTATTTTTTTTAGTTTGTGTCCCTTCGACTTCGCTCAGGATGACAAAACTGCGTTAATCCTTTTAATCAGCAAAATTCGTGGGCAATAACAATTAAATGTTTTTAATCTGAACGCACGAAACGTTTTCCATTTTAATTTCTTTTCCTGTTTTTTTGAGTAAACCAGTTTTAGGATTTCTTCTAAAAACAATAATATTTCCGGTAATTACATTAGTAGCAACTAAAAATTTCCCACTTTCATCGATGGCAAAAACTCTTGGATGTTTTCCTAAAGTAGATTGATAGCCAATGTTTTTTAAAAGACCATTTTCGTCGATGGAGAAAATGGCAATATTATTTTCTTTCCCTCTGTTTGTAGCATATAGAAATTTTCCATCGGGAGAAATATGAATATCAGAACTTTCAAAACCTTCTTTTATTTTATCCGGATGTGTGGCAATACGCTGGATTTTATTTAAAGTTCCGTTTTCGTACTGATAAACACTTATTTGACCCGCCATTTCTTCAATACAATAACCAAATTTCTGATTAGGGTGAAAAGTAAAATGTCTTGGTCCGGCTTCTAGATCCGTTTTTGTAAACGGATTTTTAGTTTCAATTAAAGGCTGTTTTTTGTTTTCATCAAAAGCATAAGCACGTATTTTATCGGCACCTAAATCCGGCAGGAATAGATAATCGAATTGAGGTGAAAATACAGCCGAATGAACGTGAGATCTGGTTTGTCTTTCTTTATGCGTGCTTCCGTCCATATATTGAAAATTCTGTGCAATCGAATCGATTTTTCCGTTTTCTAAAATAGGAAAAACAGAAACACTTCCTTCTGTATAATTGGCATTGGCAATCCATTTGCCGCTTTTATGAACGCTTACATAAACCGGATTTTCGCCGCCACTTCTTTGACTGTTTAAAAAAGTCAGGCTTTTATTTTCGGGACTAAACTCAAAACTGCTTATACTTCCGGCATTCGGGGTTTTAGTATCGGTACAGGCGTAAACATATTTTCCGTTTGGAGAAATGCTCAAATACGACGGATTTACAACATTTTTCACCGAAGTTACTTTAATCAGTTTTCCGTTTAAAGTATCTAGCTGATAAACCTGAATCGCTTCTGCCGATTTATCACGATTGTACGATCCTAAAAAGACATAAGTGTTTTGAGAAAACACGTTAAATGTTAGGAGAAAGGTTATGGTTATATAGGTTAGTTTTAGTTTCAAGGTTTTAGTTTTATTTGTTTCAGGTTTCAGGTTTCAAGTTTATAATTAACAATTAACAATTAACAATTCATAATTAACAATTACCTAACTCCTTTCCACCACTGTTTAAATTCCTGTTTTTCGTTTTTCAGTTCGACTAATTCACCGATCATTGGAGTAATTAGCGGAATTGGATTTTCTGATTTTGCATTAGATTCGGTTACTTTAATCAGGGGTTCATCCCAAGGATGAAGTGATAGAGCAAATTTAGAAGAATGCACCGGAAAAACTCTTTTTGCCTTTAAGTCTGCCATGGCTTTTATAAGATCATCGGGAAGATTATGAATGTATTTCCATTTTTCGTTGTACTGGCCGTTATCGATTAATGCCATGTCAAACGGACCAAATTTGGCGCCAATTTCGGCATAATGTTTATCGTAACCGCTGTCTCCGCCCAAATACATTTTAAAATCTTTGGTTTCCAAAACAAACGAAGTCCAAAGCGTGTTACAGCGTTTAAAACTTCTGCCCGAAAAATGTCGGGATGGTGTAGTGTAAAGCGTTAGATTTTGATCTAATTCTATTTTTTCGTTCCAGTCTTTTTCGATAATAATTTCCTGTGGAAAACCCCAAAACTCAAAATGTGAACCAACGCCAAGCGCCGTTATTACTTTTTTGGTTTTTGGTTTTAGTTTGATGATCGTTTCATAATCTAAATGGTCGTAATGATCGTGCGTAATCAATAAATAATCAATTTCCGGAAGATCATCGACAGTATAAATATCAGATCCTTTAAACGATTTTGTAGTGCCGGGAATAGGAGAGGCGTTGCCGCTGAAAACCGGATCGATTAAAAATCGCTTTCCTTCAAGCTGAATAAAATAAGAAGAATGACCAAACCAAACCAAAACATCCTGATCGATAGGAAGTTCGTGTAAATTGGTTTTGATAGACGGAATCAAATCGGTTGGAATTTTTCTTTCTACTTTTTTAAAGAAAAACTCCAACAAAACTCCAGCCATACTTGCTCCTTCGGCCAAATCGGGCGTAAAGCTTTCGTTTTCGAATTTTCCGTTTTTATAATGAGGAGAATTTTGAATTTGAGTTAGTCTCGCTCCCGAAGGTGCTTTTCCGAATTTTGGATGCTGTAAAAAATTATAAACGACAAGAACGAGTATAAGAATTATAATTAAGAATGTGATCATTTTACTTTGATGGATATAAATTGTGGGTATAATCAATCGAAAGCAAAATTATTTTTTTTAAGATTTCGATGTCGATATCGGCTAATTTCTTGATATAAATACAGGCTTTTGATACTTTGTGTTTTCCTAGTTTCGAAAAATAAGCTTCTCTTTCTTTTTCGGGCAAATAGAAATAAACGGTCATTGCTGCTTTTCTGGGAGAAAAACCAGCCAAAGGAGCATCGCCTTCATGTCCGCTGGCATATATGTAATGATAAGTTCCAAAACCAATAATGCTCGGTCCCCACATTTTGGGCTCAAAACCGGTTAATTCCTGCATTATTTTCAGCAGTTCAAAAGCGTCATTTCTTTTGGTTTCGTCAGGAACAGCATTGATAAAATCAATGACACTGCTTTCGGTTTCTGTGGTTTTATTTTTAGCCATTTTACTTTTTATTTAATAAATCGCTTTTGAATAAGATGTTTTTGATCTTAAATCCAGAAGCATAAAACAAATTAGAATCTTCCGGCATCTGATTTTCCAATAGAATCAAACTCACATCACTTTCTGGGAAATACAAATTTACAGAAGAAAATCCATCTCCTAAACCTGTATGTCCAAGGTATTTTACAGGCTCTTTTTCGATTATGCGAATTCCATAACCGTATGGTTCTTTTTCTTTTCCGAATAAATTATGCTGCGACAAAATAGTATTTGCTGTAAAAAGCTTGTACGATTCTGGTTTGAGGATTTTTCCTTTATGAAGATTATTGTTCCAGACTGTCAGATCTGATACGGTCGAAATAATGCCATCTGCGCCTAAATTTTCTGATGTAATAAACGTTTCGCCGACAGGAACTAAAACATTTTTTTCGTTATAGTATCCCTTTGCAAGATTCTGGATTTTATCTTTTGAATAACAAAAGGTATGGCTCATTTTTAATTTCTTAAACAGAGTTTCGGCAACTTCGGTATAACTTTTTTTGGTGCTGAATTCTACAATTTTCCCTAATAAACTAAAATTCAGATTTCCGTATTTAAATTGCGTTCCAGGTTTAAACTCTAATGGTTTTTGCAAATCGACAATTCCGTGCGAATGATTTAAAAGCTGATGAACGGTAACAGAATCTGCCCAAGTTTGTGTTAGTTCTGGTAAATATTTTTTGATAGGAGCATTCAAATCGACTTTTCCTTTTTCAACTTCCAATAAAATCAAAACTGCTGCAATTTGCTTGCTGTTTGACATGATTTCGAATTGTGTGTCTAATTTCAAAGGTTTTTTAGTTTCTAAATTCGAATATCCTTTAACTTCAGAATACAATGTTTTTCCGTTTTGTGAAATCAAAACCACGCCATTAAATTTAGGATTAGAATTTTGAAGTATACTGTCGATACTTTTTTTGTAATCCTCTTTTTTTTGTGCCGATGAAGTGCAAGAAGTGAAAATTAGAATTGTTAATAAAGAAATTTTGACGATGAAGTTCATTGATTATTAATGGTTAATTATTAATTGTGAATTATTAATTGTGAAAAATTAAGATTAGGATTTAGGTGTAAATTTGAGTTTTGTTTTTGAATTATAATTAACCATTAATAATTAACCATTAACTAAAACATTCCATTTTCATTAATCATTTCGGTTGGAATTGGTTGTCCCATATCCCAGAGCTCAATAATTTTATCTGATTCGAATTTAAAGATGTGTACAACAACAAATCCCGAATCGTCTGCATTTTGTTTTAGATGCGAATGCACGGCAACAAAATCATGATCGGCAATGGTATGGTGGATTTCGAAGATTTTATTGGGATTTTTTCTGGCCGATTCTTCCATGGCCAGCATTAAAGTATCGGCATCGCCTTTAAAATGGACATTATGATGCTTGAAATTTTCTCCAACATAAAGCCTGAATGCCTCATGCGGATGTCCGCTTGCAGCAAGTTTTAAGAAGTTTTGTGCAATTTCTTTCTTAGTCATAATGTAAAGGATTAAACAGCAAACTAAGTTATGAAAATTACAGGTACACTTTTAATTAAAAAAACCGGAAATTTTATAAATTTTCCGGTTTTATTTCTGATATATCGATACCTAGTTTTGTAAATTCTTTTTGGCCTAAATCAGTAATATAAAAGTGTTTGTCGGCTGGGTTTTTCTTGGTAATCCAGCCTTTTTCGGCAAACGTTACGGCAAGCAGCTGGCCGAGTTTTCCACCAATATGTTCGTAGCACATTTTTGCCGGTTTCTGTTTTGTTTCTTTCTCGTTCATTTTTTCTGAATTTATTCTTTACTGCGAACCAATCTTAAGGCCAGATAAGCCATTGGAATATAAGCAAAAACCAAATCGACAACGGTAAACCACATTGGCGACGGAAGTGAGCAGACGCTTACAATTCCTCCCAACAGAAAGAATGCTCCAATAATTAAGGCTAATTTCTTTTTATGATTAAAAGCGATAAAAGCTGTTGTAACTGCTCCTGCAAATGTCCCGATGGCGTGTGCCAGAAAAGGAAAGATAAAATGTTTGGCCTCAAATAAATGCATTGTTTTTTGAAGACCTTCCATCGTAGTATTATCAGCACCGTTTGGCGGCGGAATAATCGATCCGCTTATTAGAATAATGCTCATATTAACAATACTTCCAACGATGATTCCGGCAATTACAGCCAGAACATTCCTTAAAATTGGATTCATAAATTTTTCAGTTTAGTTTTACGAATTTATGAAATTATAAATTGTTTTGCTAAAATGTTTTTAATTGAAGGATTGTCTGAATTCTAACGGAGAAACGGCTGTTTTAGTTTTAAATAATTTACTGAAAGACTGCTGATGCTCAAAACCTAATTCGAATGCAATTTCGCTTACCGATAAAGTGGTTGTCGAAAGTTTTTCTTTTGCTTTTTCGATTAATTTATTGTGAATGTGGTGCTGGGTGCTCTGTCCTGTGTAATGTTTCAGTAAACCGCTTAAATAATTGGGCGAAACATTTAAGTTTTCGGCAATGTACTGCACAGTCGGGAGTCCTTTTTTAGAAAGTGAATCATTGTTAAAATAATCTTCTAGTAGTTTTTCTAAACGTGCCAATATTTGATGATTGCTTATTTTACGGGTAATAAACTGCCTGTTATAAAAACGTTCTGAGTAAGTGAGTAATAACTCGATTTGGGCAATAATAACATCCTGACTGAATTTGTCAATATTAGACTGATATTCCTGCTGGATGTTTTTAATGATGTCGATGCTCATTTTTTCTTCTTTATCAGAAAGATGGAGTGCTTCATGAACCGAATATCCAAAGTATTCGTACTGCTTTATTTTCTGCGCAAGCGGCGTATTCCATAAAAAATCAGGATGGATCAATAATGACCATCCTGTATGCTGTAACTCGGCATTTCCTTCAATAGAAAAAACCTGACCCGGTGCAATAAATAACATAACACCTTCTTTAAAATCATATTCCTGCTGGCCGTAGCGCATGGTGGCGTTGGCGTGTCTTTTTAATGCGATGCAGTAAAAATCAAGAATGAGGCTTTTGGGTTCATTTTCTTTGAGATATTTTAAATCTTCAAAATTATAAACGCTTACTAAAGGGTGTTCAGGTTTTGGCAAATCTCGAAACTCATGAAATTCGCTGATGCTTTTTATTCTATAGGGTTGTTGATTTGCCATAGCCTAAGTTACTTATTTTTGGTTATAAATTGCTGCAAATTCTTTGGCATAATCTGCCAGTTTTGTTTTTCCTAAAACTGCAGGTTTATTTTTGTTGTAATCTTCGCTTAGTAAACCGCTGTAAAGTCCGGCGTACATTTCGACCAAACCTGTTGCAATTTTAGGCTGCATCCCAACAGAAACTAATCCGTTTAAGACTTCTTCGTCGCTTATTAACTGCCATTTTAAATCGGGTTTTCCAATGGCTTCGCCGAGAATGCGGGCAGTTTCTTGTCCGTTTAGTTCTTCGCTTGCTACATAACGGACTTTTTTTCCGTCAAGCGGATTTGTGATTTCCTCGGCAATAGCTTCGGCAATATCATTTGGAGAAACCCACGGAATCAATTCATCACCTCCATAATTTACGCTAATAGCACCTTGATTTTTGATCATAGGGATATAAGCCAGCAAATTGTAATAGAAAGAAGTAGGACGCATAAAAGTAATCGAAACATCTGAAAGCTGCTTTAAAACGGCTTCGATTTCGTTGTAACGCATGATAATTCCTGAGTTTTTTTCTAAATGTGCTCCAATACTGCTCAGGAAAACAACACGTTTTACGCCAGATTGTTTGATGGCCTGTGCATAAGTATTTCCAATTTTGCGGGTAAAGGCATCCAAATCAAGATTTGGGTCAAAATAATTGGCACGCGGAATCATGCAGTAAACGGCATCTGCTTCTGTAAAAGTTTGAGTTAAAAAGCCCAAATCTTCTACAGAACCAATTGCTGCTTTTGCACCTAATTTTTCAATTTCTTTTTGTCTTTCGGTACTGCTGGTGATTACCGTAACCGAATGTCCTTTTTCTACTAATGTTGCAGCCAATGGCTTGCTGATGTTCCCTAAAGAACCTGTAATTATAATTTTCATCTGTTCTAATTTTTGATATTACAAAGTTGCGCAACATCAAAATGACAGCTGTAGCCAAATCTACTATTGTTGTAGCTGAAAAAAGGTTCTAAGTTACTGAGGTGCTAAGGTGCTGAGTTTTTGCCACAGATTATAAGATTGACTTAGATTTTTTTAATCATTTAATCTGTGGCAAAAAAATAAGCAGTGAAAACCTGTTTAATCTGTAAAATCGGCGGGCAAAATTTTAGCTTTGAGATAACTTTTTTTCGTTTTCAGTTTGGGGTTTTCCGGTTGCGTTGGGTTCGCCTTTTCCGGTTGTAATCAGCTTTTTTAAACTGTTCTGAATGTAGTTGGTCCAGGCGCCCTGGCATATTTCAAAACATTCGTATTCTGAAGTTAGGCCAAAGTGTGTAAAACGAAGTTCTGTTTTTCCTTCTTTTTCGGTGATTTCAAAAGTTGGTTTTGTTCCTGTCCATTCGGTTTTGTCCTGAGTAAATTTAAAATAGTTTTCTTCGACCAGCCAGACAATTTTCTGATTCGGAATAACTTCAATCAATTTAATTTTACAGCGATGAACATCTTCATAATGATAGTTAAATTCATCGTTTAATTGAGCTGTATTTCCTTCTATTTCTTCTGACCACCAGCCGCGGACATTGGTAACGGCATCAAAAACTTCTTTTGGAGATTTATCGACTATAATTGCGGTAGTAAAATCTGTTGCACTCATTTTGTGATTTTTAAAAGTTGAATATCAAATTTATTCTTTAAAAATCAATAAGTTAGGTTTGGATAAGACAATTTAGAGGGGGATTTCGGACAAAGATTAATTTTAGACTTTAGACTTTAGATTTTAGAGTTTAGACTTTAGAATTTAGATTTTGGAATTTGGAATTTTCAAATTTAAACTTTAGTTAGATAGTTTAATACACATCCAGCTTGCTTTTAAAACTACTTTGTCGTCAATGTAAGCGGTACCTTGTTGTTTTATTATTTTTTCGCTTAAGCGAATGTTTTCGACTACAAATTTTACCTGATCGTCAAATTTGGCTTCGTGGTAGAATTCGGCATTTTCGATGCTTACTAAACCAAAAATTCCATCGGTTACGCCTAAAAGTTTTACGCCTGCGCCACCGCATTGTGCCATAGCTTCTATTAATATGGTTCCGGGAATAAAATCAAGTTCAGGAAAACTGCCTTTAAGCCAATAATCTTTTTCTGTAAATGTTTTAATGCCAATTATTTCTTCTTTGGTATAGGATAAAACTTCGTCAACAAAAAGAAATGGGGCTCTATGCGGAATAAGATTTTCTATATTTTTTGCCATCATTGTAGTTTTTGGTCTTTGCAATATAAGGAAAATCAGGGGATCATAAAAGCGACTTACTTTAATTTGACATTATTTTTAGTGCTTCATTAAACTTTTAACAAAATTGGTTTTTTATGCTTAACTAAAATAGCTTTTAATTCTTTCAATGGCTTTTTCAATTTGTAAAATAAAAATAAAGAGAACTTAAAGTTCTCTTTGATATGAAATAGAAATAAAATCAATTGAATTATTCGGGGATAAATTCTAAAATATCTCCCGGCTGGCATTCTAAAACTTTGCAAATTGCTTCGAGCGTACTAAACCGAACGGCTTTTGCTTTGCCTGTTTTTAATATCGAAAGATTCGAAAGCGTCAGGTCGACTTTTTCCGAAAGTTCATTTAATGACATTTTTCGTTTTGCCATCATAACGTCTAGATTTACTATAATTGGCATAATTTATATGGTTAATTCGCTTTCGTTTTGCAGTTCAATTCCTTTTGCAAAAAGCTGTGAGATGAAATATAAAATACCGGCAAAAAATAGAAAGGCATCTCCAAGACCAATATGTTCCATTAAATGTGGCAGCTGGATTCCCATGGCAGTAAATTTTCCCGAATACGAAACTGTTACGTTACTCAAAATACCCACAATTAGCGAAAAACCACTCATTTTTTGAATCAGTTTTCCAATGGTTTCATGAAACGGACTAACAAAATTAATTTTTAGGAAAATCTGAATTACCGCATAAAATATTAGAGCTTCAAAAATGGTAATTGCAGTGATGCAGAAAACCATAATCGAGTAATCGATTTGGTCGTAAGCTTTTAATGCTGACAAATCTAAACCTAAAGGCAGATTTTTTGCTCCAACTTCACTAATAAACATGCTAACTCCGTATGAGGCCAAAAGCGAACCTGCTTTAATGCAAAGTCCAATAAAAGCAATCCATGACACGACGTTCAGGAGCTTTAAAATGTAAGCTGATTTTGTTGACATAATATTTTTGATTTAAAATAAGTATGCCACAAAGATATATAAATTTATTGTTTATCGATAAATATTTATTTTTTATTAATTAAAATTTACCTTTATTTAATCAGGAGCAGGAAAAATAAGGTTTTATAATAGCCAGTTGTCCCGCTGTCCGCTATATTCCCGATTAACAAAAACTACGGCTAAAAAGCCTTGTTTTTCTAAATCGGGAGATACCGCTTCCATCGGGGCTATGAGAGTCCTTTTTTAATTTATAAGTACCTGAGAAATGTGAGATTTGGAATGTATTTTATTTCAGCCGAATTAAAACGCCTTTTCGTTTTACGATGTTTTTATAATCCCATTGAATGTTTCTGGCTTTGTCGAGCCAACGTTTTAAATCATCAAGATTAATTTGATCAACATTTGTGTAACGGGCTTCTGCGGCTTTAAAACTTCCTTCGTTTTGAAGTCCTGTTTCATCAAAAGATTGTCCGCTCCAGAATAACAGCCTGACAGAATCTTTTAATTTACTGTATCCGGCAACGGGATTTCCGTCTAAAAACCAAACCGGATGCCGATGCCAGATTTTACTTTCGGCTTCGTGCAGGAAATCGTTAATTTGAGAACTTAAAATATCACATATTTTTTTGTCTTCAACGCTTTGAGAATCGTTGTATGCCTGGATTTCCTGATTCATGGTTTTTAGGTTTTGTGTTGGTTAACTTATGTCTTGAGATAACTCAAATAATATAAAAGCTCCGTTACTGGATTGTCCTTTTTCTTTTTCGACAAAACCTTTGTGTTTGTAGAATTCAATGGCTACTAAATTGTTCTCGAGACATTTTAAGGTTAATGGTAATTGAGTTGCAGCAATTGCGGCTTTTATTAAGGCTGTTCCAACTTTTTTGCCTTGATGTTTTTTATCTATATAAAGATGATGAATGAAACGGGTAGGCATCCAGATTGAAATAAAACCTACGGGAATGTCGTCTATAAGAGCTGTTAAGATATATTCTCCGCGGGTACTTTTTTCGAAATCGTCTAATTGAAATTCTGAAGTGTCAAGCCATAAAAAAGTTCTTTGTCTTTCTTTTAAGAATAGTTCTTTTAAGGCATCGTAGTCTTTATTTCTGGCTTCTACTATTTTCATTGAGAACGCTAAAGGTTTAGATTGTGGTTTTGGTTAAACTAAAATACAAATTAAAGCTGAGGTACGACAAAAGTAATTCTGAAAACAGTTTGCGTTAGGGATGGAAGCGGCATCTCCCGATTTAGAAAAACAAGGCTTTTTAGCCGTAGTTTTTGTTAATCGGGAATATAGCGGACAGCCCGACCGAAGGGAACGCCCATATTAGTCTTTAACCCATTTTCCTTTTTCTTTTGCAATGTCTATTAATTTCTGGCCGTGTTCAGTCATTAAGCCTTCTTCAATCATGCGTTCGGCTCTTTCTATGTTGGGTTTGCTCCATTTGCTGGTTTTAGGATTACGATGCGAGAAGGTGAGATAATAACTCTCGGCATCGCGTTTTTTGCACAAACTGTCGATCCAGCCAAAACAAAGGGCTTCTTCTGTTGCTTCGATTAGTTTAACGCTTTCGGTTTTACTTTTTTTGTGAAATAAAATCAGCCAAACCGATTTCTCGTTTGTACTATTTTCTGTTAACCATTTGCGCCAGTCGGCTCTGGTTGGCGCATATACTGCTAATTTTCCGTCTTTCGTTTCCATAAATCTTATTTTTAAGTAAAAGTAAAATGGGAGGATGACAACGGTTTGTCAGTAGTAAAAATAATATTAAAATATTGATTATTTGATGTTTATGCTTTTTGAAATTTAATTATTGAAATTTTCATTAAAAGTCGAAGTGATATTGGCAACAAAATCTTTTGTGTATTGCGCGGTTTCGTCTAAATCCGGATCGAGAATCGTTATTTCGAGTCCGCTTAGTTTTGGGCTTTGAAACAAATAAGAGGTAAGCTCATTAAACTCATCATAGGTTAAACCATCCGGAGTTCTACTGTCTACGCAGGGCATTATCGAGTCGTTTAAAACATCAACATCAATATGAAGCCAGAAACCGTCGAGCTTTTTATTTTCGACTTCCAGAAGAAAGGCTTGTACTGTATTTTTTATGCCTTGTTTTCGTAAATCCTGAAGACTTAAATATGTTGCTGCAGATTTTTTGATTTCATTTTCGTATTCGTCGTCGTATTCGCGATTGCCTGCGCACCAAAGGTTTTCTTCTTTTATGTATGGAGATAGATTGAGAATATTGGTTAGTTTTTCTGGTCCGTTTCCGGTTACGATGGAGGCGATCATACCGCCAACACCGCCGGTTTCAGATAGAGAAATATTCATAAAATCTGTATGGCCGTCGAGGTAAAATAAACCGTAATTGCCTTTTTGCTTTAAAGCCATTGCAGTTCCTAAAAGAATACTGCAATCGCCGCCTAGTATAAAAGGAAATTTATTGGCACTTAGTAAATTGTTTATTAAATAAGCCTGTTCTCTGGCATAAGTAACTAGCGAATCTGCGTTTAGAATATTGGTTTCGGGATCTTTTATGCTGGAATATCTGGGCGGATCTAGTCGTATGATATTTTTGGCTTTTACAGTTTTATGCAAATTGTGTTTCCACAACCAATCTGGTAATCGATTTACGCCTGGTTCTTTGCCTGGCTGGGGTTCTTTTAGACCTAAATTAGAAGTAAACTCAACAATGCATATTTCTTTCATAACCTTATTATTTACGCATAAAGTTATTAAAATAAATGCCTTTGAAATATTTTTTAACAGAGCAAAATTTATATCGCTCATAAAGATGCTCCGGAGGAGCAAAATAGCTATAGCATAATTTGACCTCTCTTGTATAAAGCCCCAGCGGGGCTGTATATTTTAAAACCGACAGCTATTTCGCTCCGCTGGAGCTTTAAATCTTTTTCGTAATTCTTATCTATAAATATTTTGCTCCTCCGGAGCATTTTTAGTAGTAATTCGCGGGGTGTAATTTGTGAAAAAAATTACAACGAACGATTTAAATCCGTAATTAACAACGGATTGTTTTCTTTTAGTTTATTTACTAATTCTTCGACTGTTTCCGGTTTTTCTTTTAACTGTTCGTATTCTGTTTCTGTTATTCCAACAATCTGCAGGAATGAAACTTCGCCGTGAGGAGTTTGTTTCTTTTCTATTTCGGGATCGTTTACAAAAAGTAAAGCGACAATAGCTGTTTCGGTATCAAGTCTTATTGGGCCGTTGGCAGGCATATAGTGAAATTCTTCAAACCAATTACCGCTGTCAAATACATATTTAGCAATGTTTTGTAAAAGTGCTACAGCCCAGCTTGGGTTTCCGTTATCGGCTTCAAAAGGTTTTAGTCTAAAGGTAAGTTCAAATCCCCATTTGCTGAAATCGCCGTTTACTTTTTCTTCGTTATAATACAATTCAGAAAAGCCGTAGGTTATAAAATGAAAGTGATCTTCCTGATTTTTACTTTCGTAAATGCTTATGCCGTCAAGCGGACTTTCGCCTCCTAACATATACGATATTGCGGGCGCGTAATGTTTGGGTTCCTGATTAGGATAAAGGCGTTCAAATTCTTTATCAATTTCAAGCCATCCAACGGCATCATCTTCGGTGAATTCTTTTTTATAATCTTCTAAATTCATCACTTTTAATTTTGGGATTAATACTTGGACAAGATATTGTTTTTAGGACAGAAAATTAAAATTATTTGTTATTTGAAGTTTAAAAAAACATAAAAAAAATCCGATTTGCATAAACAAATCGGATTCTCTATTATTGTTATTCCAGCTTTTTCATGAGCTCTGTTGTTCCTACTTCCAGAGCTTTGTAATAATCGCCTTTTTTCAATTCCGGAAGCATATAGGTGGATACGATATCTTTCATTTGCTGATCGCTCATTTTAAAACGCAGCTTATCGACTCCCTGAACCTGAATTTGTCTTAATTGCTTGCTTAGAATGATTAAAATAGAAGTGTCTATTTTTAATTGAGAAACTAAATATTTATCTAAATCTGCTGAATAGTCTGTTAAATCCGTATAAGGTGCTATTGTAGGCGTTATAATGATCAGGACTTTGCTTTTTGTTTTGGCTTCTCCGGCTTTTAAAAAATCATTTAAACCCTTTAGCTGAGCTGAAGTAAGGATTTTTTCAAAATCATTTACATAATCGTATGATTTTGCAAATGTTTTTACTCCTTCCGGGTTAATTTGTGCAAAAAGGGCAGAAGGTAAAAAAAGTGAAATTGTTAAAATGAACAATAATTTTTTCATGGCAGATATGTTTTGGGTGCCGCAAAATTAGTGCTTTATTATTAAAAGTCAGTCTCTAAATTGTTACTATAAATCAAATTTTATTTTAGTAAAATAAAAAAGAATCCGATTTGCTTTTACAAATCGGATTTTAGAGGTTTTTTATTGCAATAAAGGAATTAAATGTTCCCAGTTTAATTGTTTGGCAAAATCAAGTGCGGTCTTGCCATTTGCGGTTTGAGCTTTAGTATCTACGCCTGATTCGAGTAAAACTTCAACCGAGGTTTTGTTTCCGGCAATTGTTTCGCGATGTAAAAAAGTATAGCCTAATTCATCAGTTGCAGTAAGTTCTTCGGGATTATTTTTCACAAAATCAATAAGGCTCTCTCTCATGTTTTTACTCATTGGATGTTCTACAAGATTTTCCGGTTTTTCTTTTTGATCTGAAACAACCCAAATGTCATTGTAATCTCCAAACTCTAAGCCCCAGGCATCGTCGTGGTCTTGTCTTTCGTCTTCCTCCATTTCTGAGCGCATGGCGTGTATGGTAAAAGCTCCGTAAGTTTTTCCCTGAACGGCAAATAACCAGTCGCTTATTTGATTTACGGGTATTTGTACTTCGTCGCCATTATTGACATTGGTTAAGTCATTGGGTTGATTTACGAGGATTCCGTAGATTGTATCGCCATCAAAATTGATATCGTTAATCCACATGTGTTCGACTATGGTTTCTCCGTCTATATCTTGTGTAAAAGCCAGTTTTACGCAGGCAACATCCAGTCCTGGAACTATACGGCGGTATTCCCACGATAATTCTCTCCAGAAATATTTAAATGTTTCTTGTGCTTTTTTGTATGCTTCGATCATTTTTGGACTTTCTCCGTCGGCAAAGAATGTGGGTGTGTTTTCCATTATGTATTATTTTATGTGAGTTTTAAACGAATAAAAAACCGATTTGTTTTCACAAATCGGCCTTTTTATAATTAAAGAAAAAGCAGGTTTAGAAATTTACATCGTCGGCAATATTACCGCCTTGTTCTGCTGCAAATTTTGTCGCATATTCTTTTTGTTTTTCTTGTTGATAATCATGGAATTCTGTTATATCTGCTGCATTCCAGTTTTGGTTTTGCTCTGTCATCCATTGCATTGCAACAGATTGAAAATCGGCAAGATTAATTCCGAAGTTATCCAAAATCCATTGTGCACCGTCAATTCCATATTCGTAAGCGGCTTGTCTTGCACCAGCTAATTCTTCGTAGAAATAACGATCTGTTCTGATTTTTTCAAGATTAGCTGCTCCTTCTTCTGAAATTTCAGCTTTCAGATTTTCTAATTGTGGTACTGTTACGTTTTCAGCATAATATTGTCCGAACAAAGTCGTAACCGTAAATGAAGTATCTTCGCCCATACGCTGCGGCCAGATTGTATTTAATTCTTCCCAGATTATAGGTTCGAATCCCATTGCTTTGCAAACTTCAAGATAATCGACTCCGGCACTAATTTTAAGGCACATTGCAGTGTAAGTTCTTAAATCTACACCATGAACAGGCTCAAGAAATGGATTGTTATCGTCTACTTTTACAAATCCTGAAGTTTGAATTCCGCTGTATTTTAAAGAATTGGCGTGCTCAAAACGAATCATTTGATCTGAATCGCAGTTGTTCCATTCTGTATAAACTGTTCTTCTGTAATTAAAATAGATGTTCTGAATGTCTTTTTCTTCCAGATTTTCTCCGCCTGCACGTTCGTCTGCAATCCATGCTTCGGCTCTTTCGGCAACTTCGGCATCAAAATCTTCAACTGTATAATGTGTTCCGTGTAAAGTTTCCGGATCGTACTCTACTTCCTGATACTCATTTTCGTACTCATTTTCATAATTGTTATTTGAAGTTTGAGTTTGTTCGTAGTTTTGGTTTTCTTGTTTGTCTCCAGTTAGAGCTCCAAAAAGTTTTTTAAACATGGTCCTGTTTTTAAGTGGATTAATAAATTATTTGTTTTGCAATTGATTTTGATACATTTTTTCGTTGTGTTCTTTTAAATCTGGCGTAATGGAGTTCCATTCGTCGTACATGGCACGCAGATATACGTGATACAATTTGGGAGCATTTTTTATAACAAATTGTCGTTGTTGTTCGAGTTCGTCCATTTTTGTTTGAATTTCATGCAGCACTTTTTTGTCTGATTCGTGAATTTTACTCAAACTCAATTCATGACGCTGGTGATACAATTCGCGTTCTTTGTTGTTTTCGGTTTCAAAAGCTTCGTACAAATGCGCAGTTCTTTGTTCGGCCAAACCTCTTGCAATATGCTGTAGATTTCTGGCCTGTGTGCTTGGCGCAAATGTGTTTTGTGTTTTACAATATGGACATTCAATATAGGTTTCGATTAAAAAGATTTTCTCGATTTCGATATTCCCGCCGCATTGTGTACAGTTGAATTTATTTTTAATGGCTTCGTATTCGTCTACTATTTTTTGATATTCGATTTCGAGATCGCGTTCCTGAGTTTTTTCGATTTGGTTTCTCCAATACTCGTATTTGTTCTCAAAATCGTTATAACGCTCAGAACAATTGTTTCTGAAATCAGAAACCAGATTGTGGTGTTTGCTTAAAACCGAAATCTGCGAATTGTAATCGTAATAAACGTTTATTATTTTTTCGTCGTAGGTGTTTCTGGCTTTTTCTCTGATATTGGATAATTGGCCATTTACTCCCGAATAGACTTTATGGAAAGTTCTTTTGTATAAATCGTCATCGGTTTGCAGAATTTCTTTAAGTTCCGGAATGGCTGCTGTGGCAAATTCTTCCATTTTGGCTTCTAGTTTTTCTAAAAAACTAAACCATCTTTCCTGCGATTCCTGAAGTTCCGAATACCATTCCGGAGCGGCTTCTTCGTTTTTTTGTTTATTAAATAATCCGAACACTATCTTTTATATTTAAATTGAATTATCTTCTTTTTTAATGTAAACTCCGTCTGTAAGTTTTACAGATATGAACTCAAATCCGCAATAGGCGCAATGTGTTACACCGTCTTGTTTGGCTCTTCCGGCACCGCAGTTTGGACAGTCTCTGGCATTTAGCTGCGCGTCGTTAATTTCGGTTTCGCCGCCATAGTTGGATTGTTTTTTTGCATTTGCTTTGAGTTTGTCTAAAAACGAATTGACTTTTTTCTCTTCCATTACAATTGGCTTAATAATTCGGTTTTCTTGATCTTAAATTCGTCTTCGTCAATTAAACCGGCATCAAACAGCGATTTTAGTTTTTGAAGTTTAGAAGTTAAATCGTCTGTAGTTTCTTGCTTTGGCGTTTCTTTATTTTGTTGTAATTGATTGAGAAGGATTCCCATACTCAATGCATTTTGGGTTGCATCATGAAGTGCTGTTCCTTTATCGCCAATAGCAGCTGCGGTATTGAATTTGGTAAATTTATCCATATCGGTTACCATATTCATATTGGTGATTTTATCATAATGTGCCGTAACTTCTTCCGGAAGTGTTACGCTTGTAATGACAAATTGGGTTAATTCGACTCCTAATTGAAGAAAGTAGGGTTTAAGGTAAGGTTCTATTTTCTGGCCTAATTGGGTTATGTTTCCGGCAACATCTGTAATGGTGATGTTTTCATTGGCAAGAACTTCTCCAAATTTTGGCGCCACAAAATCTCTTAACTGATTTTGTAATTCAAAAATCGTAAGCTGTTCGTAAGTTCCGGCATATTGACGGAAGAATTTGGCGACATCCACAATTTTAATATCGAAACTTCCAAAAGCGCGCACTCTGATTTGACCAAATTGCGGATCATTAAGCAGAATAGGAGCGGGAGTTCCCCATTTATTATTGATAAATTGGTGTGTATTGAAAAAGTAAACATCGACTTTAAACGGACTTTCGAAACCGTATTTCCATCCTTTTAGTCTGCTTAAAACCGGAATGTTTTCTGTAGATAAGGTATAAAGCCCGGGAGAGAAAACATCTGCAAGCTGGCCTTCGTTTAAAAGCATTACCTGCTGGCTTTCGCGAACGGTTAGTTTTGCTCCGTTTTTTATTTCTTTATCTTCATCATAAAATTTCCACATAAGTAAATTTGGATTACTTGTTGCTGCTTCGATTATTTCTATAAAAGGTAATGCCATAAATTCTTATTTATAAAGAATAAAAATAAGAATTATAGGACGACTGCAATATTTTTTAATGTGAAGTTTTTAACAAATTTTTGTTTGTTGAATTTTTAGGTTTGTATTGTGGTTTTGAATTTGTGTTTGGATGATTCCTCGTTTCTCGAAATGACAAAATATGATGCATAAAAAAAATCCGATTTGTAAAACAAATCGGATTTAATTAATTGAGAATTATATATAACCGTAAAACGGTATAGTATTACAAGTGAATTACTTCGCCGTAAGCATCAGCTACAGCTTCCATAACAGCCTCGCTCATTGTTGGGTGAGGGTGGATCGATTTAAGGATTTCATGACCTGTAGTTTCTAGTTTACGAGCTACAACTGCTTCAGCAATCATATCTGTAACACCAGCACCAATCATGTGGCATCCTAACCATTCTCCGTATTTAGCATCGAAGATTACTTTTACGAATCCGTCAGCATTTCCAGCAGCTTTTGCTTTTCCAGAAGCTGAGAATGGGAATTTACCAATTTTTAATTCGTAACCTTTTTCTTTTGCTTGTTTTTCTGTTAAACCTACAGAAGCGATTTCCGGAGTTGCGTAAGTACAACCAGGAACGTTTCCGTAATCGATTGGGTCTACGTGTAAACCTTTAATTTTCTCCACACAGTTGATTCCTTCGGCAGAAGCTACGTGAGCTAAAGCCTGACCAGGAGTAACGTCTCCAATTGCGTAGTATCCTGGAATGTTAGTTGCGTTGTAAGCGTTTACTAAGATTTTATCTCTGTCAACAGCGATTCCAACTTCTTCTAATCCGATGTTTTCAATGTTTGTTTTGATTCCAACTGCCGAAAGTACGATGTCAGCTTCTAGAACTTCTTCTCCTTTTGCCGTTTTAACAAAAGCTTTAACTCCTGCACCAGTTGTGTCGATACGCTCAACAGATGAGTTAGTCATTACTTTAATTCCTGATTTTTTCAAAGAACGCTCAAATTGTTTTGAGATGTCTTCGTCTTCTACAGGAACTACGTTTGGCATAAATTCTACAATAGTAACATCTGTTCCCATTGAGTTGTAGAAGTGAGCAAACTCAACTCCAATTGCTCCAGAACCTACAATGATCATAGATTTTGGCTGCGTTGGTAATGTCATTGCCTGACGATATCCAATTACTTTTACACCATCTTGAGGTAAGTTTGGTAACTCACGAGAACGAGCACCAGTTGCGATGATAATGTGATCAGCACTGTATTCAGTAACTTTATTGTCTTTATCTGTAACGTCAAGTTTTTTTCCTGGTTTTAATTTTCCAAAACCTTCGATAACGTCAATTTTGTTTTTTTTCATCAAGAATTGAACTCCTTTACTCATTCCTTCAGCAACACCACGGCTTCTTTGAACAACAGCAGGGAAATCTTTATCGAATTCAGAAACTTTTAATCCGTAGTCAGAAGCGTGTTTTAAATAATCAAAAACCTGAGCTGATTTTAGTAATGCTTTTGTTGGGATACATCCCCAGTTTAAACATACACCACCAAGATTTTCTTTTTCAACTACAGCTACTTTAAAGCCCAATTGTGATGCTCTAATCGCAGTTACATATCCGCCAGGACCACTTCCTAAAACAATAACGTCGTATTTCATTTTTTTGGTTTTTAGTATTTACAATCGAAAAGGAGGTTAATATTTCCGAAACTCTCCTGCCGATTTTCTCTTTTGTTATTTGTGCTTGCGAATTTAAGGATTTATTTTAAAAAACGCTCGAAATTTTATTTTTACCCGTACCGATTTTGATCTTTTCACAGAAACTTAAGGAATTGTGAATTGTAAATTGTGAATTATGAAGTGATTTTTGTGATTTAGTGAAAAGTGATTAGTAATGAGTGATAAGTCATTTTGAAGAATAATTGTAAATTATAAATGGTGAATTGTTAATTAAGCATTTTACAGCCATTAACAATTCACCATTTACAATTAATAATTAAATATTAAACTTTTACGTGTCCCCAGTTTTCTCCGCTTGCAATTCTGCGTATCTGCATTTCGCTTACGCCGAATTGTTTGGCGATCATTTTGAGACGTGTTTTTTGTTCCGGTCTTGCTAATATCTTTTTGATTAACATGACTTTTGTAGTAGTTAATTTTCGTCCATCGGCTTTTAGGTTGTGTTCAATCAGGTTCTTTTTGGCCTGAATTACACGCGGACTTTTACGGCTGTGCGCCATCATTTCTTGTTTTGTTGCCCAGCGTAAATTGCTTATATCATCATTGCTTCGATTGTAGTCAAGATGTAAAACATAGGTTTGTTCTTCGGATTCTTTTGGAATAAAATATTGGGCAACTAATTTGTAGAGAAATAAATATTTATTGATGATTTTTTCGTCTTTTTTGACTTTAAATCTGAAAGTTGGATATCCATCGCTTAATCCGCCTTTTAAGATTCGGCCGTTTTCAATATCGTCGGTAAAACTGATTAATCTTCCTCTGTTTGAAATGGCATATTTAAGTTGTAATGAGGCGTTTATTTCTATTTCTTTGAATACTTCGTTAGGATAAAATCTATTATGTGGCATTTTTCTTTTTCATTTAAATTTGTCTCTCAAAGATAAAGAATTCCGAAATGAAGAATGCTATCGTGCTGGTTCTGAACTATCAATTTTATGATTCTTATAACGCTATTTTAACTTTTTAAAATGCTTTTAATAGTTTTTAGGCAGATTTTAAATCACAAATTGTGAATAATGCAGTTTTTGATTTTGGGCAAAAGTGAAAATTTTAAGAATAAATTAGGATCAATTTATTGATCGAGCCAGTTTTTGAAATTATTTATTTCTTTTTTACTGATCATAATGGGTTCATTTTCGACTGCGGGAACGGTAAGTATTAATTCAATTTTTTGATTTGAATGTTTTACGACTTCTTTTATAATGTTTCTGGTTACGATATATTTTCTATTTACTTTAAAAAAGATAAACGGATCGAGGCTGTTTATAATGTCTGTAAGTGTGTTGTTGTATAAATAACTGTTTCCAGATTTTACATAGATAAATAAATGCTTTCCAGAAGCGGCAAAATAAGTGATTTCAGACTCGTTTACTGAAATTAGTTTATATCCGTGGTTCACCAGAAAATGACGCTGTATTTTGCTTGTTTCGGGATTTTCGAGTGCAACTAAAGATTGCAAAGTAGCATCGGCATTGAAACTGTCTTTTATTTTTTTGAATTTGGATAAGGCTTCTAACAATTCCTGTTCTTCAAATGGTTTTAAAAGATAATCGATTGTAAAATGTTTGAAAACCGATATGGCATAAGAGTCATAAGCGGTAACGAATATAACAGGGCAGGAGATCGTGGCTTTTTCGAATATCTCAAGGCTTTTTCCATCGCCAAGATGAATGTCCATAAAAGCTAAGTCGACATTGTTCTGGCTAAAGAAAACGACGGCTTCTTTTACAGATTTTAAAACTGTAATTTCTGCTATCTGCAAAATGTCCTGCTGCTCTAAAATTGATTTTAGATAACTCGATGCTAGATACTCGTCTTCAACAATGGCAATTCTCATTTTCTTTTCAGATAAAGTTAAAAAGTTTCATTTTTAAGTAAGAAGCTCTTAAATGATTTTGCAAATATAATTGTCTCTGGATTTTATACAACAAGTTTTTATAGGAGTTTGCAGTTTTGTTATAATTAAAAATGATTTGTTGAATTGTGAGGAGACAAAATTAAACACATAGAAACATAGTTTTATTATTTCTTTCAAAAAGAATTAGAAAAAAAAACTAGTTTCTAACACATAGCTATGTGTATTTAAACAAATGAAATGCCTTTTCTAGCGTAACGGAACTATGTTTCTATGTGTTGAAATAAAACAAAAAAGGCCCAGTTTTGCAACTGGACCTTTTTCAGGATTTAATAGGTATTATAGATTGGGATTGTTTAATCTCGCTTCTGCCGGGTAAATAATGGTATATCGCGGATCGTTTTGTATCAAAGTAAAGTTTTCCCCATTGAAAGTGTGAGCAATTTGTTTTTGAGTTGTTCTTCTCAAATCAAACCAACGCTGTCCTTCAACAGCAAACTCACGTTGTCTTTCTGATAAAATGAAATTTGTTAAAGCTGCAGCATCCATTGCTGTGATATCGCTTTCAAGTTGTGTATAACCTGCAGCAGTATATCTGTTTTTGATAAAGCTTAAAACAGTTGCTTTTGCATCGCTAATATTATTCAATTTTAATGAAGTTTCTGCTTTTGTTAAATACAATTCAGAAGTTCTTAAAGAAGATTTTTGCTCATCATTACCACCTTTTAATATTCTTGTACGGCTTCCGCTTGCTATAAAGTAAAGAGGGTAACGTAAATCTGTCGTTTTGTTATAGGCGCCAGTTAAATCTGCTGAAGCATAAGAAATATTCTGAAGACCAACAGTATATCCATCTTCAAGTGCTAAAATAGATTCTTTTGAATCGTATTTTGTTGCCAAAACAGGAGTCGCTTTTAGATCAATTAGTGTACTGTTAATTGCAAGTGCTTTATTAGCAGCATCTAAAGATTTTTGCCATTGCTGCTGGTACAAATATACACGGCTTTCGAAAGTATATAATGCAACTTTAGAAAAACGATAATTAATACCTTTAGTTTGAACATTTTTGTTGATTAATTGTCCCGCTTTTTCTGTATCAGAAATAACTTGATTGTAAATTACTTCAACACTTTGCGGTACATAAACCTGCTCTAAGTCAATTTCTAGAGCTAATGGAACTCCTTTATCTGAAGCAGCAGTTGCAGCGTTATAAGGTTTTCCAAAAAGGTTAATTAGATCAAAGTAAGCCATTGCTCTTAAAGCATAAGCTTCTCCAACTAATTGATTCTTTTCTGGAGAATCAGAAAGCTTCTTAGAGGCATCATTGATAATTACATTCGTGTAAAAAATCACACTGTACAAATCACGATAGTGAAAAGATACTGTAGCACGATCCGGATTTGCATCTTTCCAAGTATAAATGTCTTTATAGAGATTGATTTCGCCTCCAAATTCATCCAGAATTAATTCGTCTGTACGAACTGCAGTTAACGATTTATGCTCAGGATAAGCATCGTATCCTCTTGTTAAAACTGCACGGTATTGATCTAATGTCTGCGGAATTACACGTCCAACCGGTGTAACGTCCAGATAGTCATCGCAGCTTGTTACAGCAATTGCAGCAACAAAAAGTAATATGTATTTTGAGAATTTTTTCATCTTTAATTTTATTAGAAAGTTACATTACATCCTAAAGTGAATGATTTAGGAACTGGTTGTGCATAAATGTTTCCAAAAGTTTCCGGATCAAAGTAACCTTTATAATCTGAACTGATTACGAATAAGTTTCTTGCTTCAACATTTAATCTAATACTTTGAATGTTGATATGATCTGTAAATGCTTTAGGGAATGTATAACCTAAACGCATACTGCTTAATCTCATGTAGCTCATTTCGCTTGCCCATGTATCTAAATAGTTCATTGTAGGGATTGCGTTTCTAGTAGCAAAATATTGGTATGCCATCCAAGAATCTCCTGTACCAGATGTCTGGCTTGTAATTCCAGGTAAGTTAGATGAAGTGTTCGTTGGAGACCACGCATCTAAGATATCTCTGCTATAATTTTGTCCTCTGTCAACTTGTGTTCCGTTGTAAGGAGGAGTTCTTGTAACTGTTTGTTTGATGTTAAAAGAAGCTGCAATTGTAAGGTCAAAATTACTTACTTTAAATGTATTGGTTAAACCTCCTGTAAACTTAGGGTCTCTGTCTCCTAAATAAACAAATAAGTCTCTAAATTCAGCAGGCGTTAATTTTGTATCAGCAAATTCACCTGGTAAGAAATCTGCCCAAGCATCATATAAACCAAAGAAAGTTTGAGCGTTTACTGTTTCTCCTTTTTTGTTTACAAATAAAGGGTAACCGTTTTCGTCGATTCCGTTTGTTTTAAATCCAAATACAGAATTTACTGGTCTTCCTTCTCTGCTTGGTAAGAAATCAGTATCACGTACTTCGATACGATCTACGTTACTTTTGTTGTGAGAGAAGTTAATGCTTGTGTTCCATTTAAAGTTAGGACGGTCGATGTTTTTTGTAGACAAAGTAATCTCGTAACCTTTGTTTGTTACTTGTGCCCAGTTCATGTTTGTAAACTCAAAACCATTTTCTAACGGAAGTGATCTTAAACCAATTAAGTCTGTACTTTTTCTTCCGTATAAATCTGTAACAATGCTGATACGGTTATTAAATAATCCTAAGTCAGCACCAATGTTTGTATTGGTTGTTTTTTCCCAACGTAATTTATCGTTTGGAGGGCTGGTAACAGAAATAACAGGTTCTGTTTGTCCTGGAAGGATAATAGCGTTACCATTTGCACCTACTACATAAGGAGAGGTGTTTTTGTCGATATTACCTTGTAAACCGTAAGAAGCACGAAGTCTTAAGTTAGAGATTACTCTGCTGTCTTTTAAGAAATCTTCTTCAGATACTGCCCATGAAGCAGATGTTGACCAAAGTGGTAAGTATTTGTATTTTGGATCTACACCAAATAAATCTGAACCGTCGTATCTAACACTTCCAAATACACTATACTTTCTGTTGTATGTATAAGAAGCTGTTGCAAAGAATGAAGCAAACGCATTTTGATTTTTTGCTTTGATGTATGTAATATAATCTGATTCTTTAGCAAAACTAGTATTAGGGAATACAATTTGCTGCGTTGTTAAATTATTTGCATCAAAACCAAATCCTTTCGTTGAAATAGTTGTAGAGTAATTTTTTCTTAATTCATTACCAACCATTGCTTCAATTTCGTGTTTTTCTCCTAATGTTTTAGAGTAATTCACCATTGTTTTTAAGTTGTACTGAAAAAAGTCTGTGTTTGAATTTTGAATTACACCGCCAACTGGAAGGAAGTATTGTTGTTTTCCACCACTAAAATAACTTGTTTTTTCTCTTAAGTTTCTAGTATAATAAGTGTCTTTACCAGCGTATTTTTCACTAGCTGTGTTGTCTAACTGTAAACCTAATTGAGAGGTTACTCTTAAGTCTTTATTAAATCTGTATTCTGCATCTAATAAAGCTTTTATAGCTCTTGTTTTTAATTCGTAAGAAGTGTTTTCTCTTTCTTCTAAGAAATTAAATGGTACTTTACGCTCTGAATATCCAGTAATATCCTGATCATATTTATAGCTTCCATCTTCATTGTATGGAGTTAAATATGGGTTTACGTTTCTAGAGTATGTAGATGGACTTGTAAATGCGTAAGAATCTGTCAAGTAAGATGTAGTTTTGTTTTCAGAACCAAAAATACCAACACCTACTTTAAATTTATCTGTAATTTCGTAGTTGTTTTTTAAAGTTACGTTGTAACGTTTGAAACCAGTACCAATAGTTGTACCTTTTTCATCGTAGTATCCTAAAGAGAAATAGTAGTCAGATTTTTCTCCTCCGCCAGATAAACTTAAACCGTGCTGCGTGTTGATTGCAGTTTGGTATAATAAGTTACCCCAGTTGGTGTTGTTGTTTCTTAAAGAATTGATTGATTGTTGTGTTTCAGGACGTAAAGAAGAAAATCCTCCTGCTCTGAATGCGTTTAATTCATTAGATCCGTTTAAGATACGAGCAATGTCTCCGCCAGAATCTCTGTATGTTAAATCGGCACGACTTGCCATGTTAAGTTCTAAATCAACTTTTTCGCTTGAGTTCATCAAGTTTAATTTAGAAAACTCTGGTCTTTGAGTAATAAAGGTATTTGTGTTAAAGCTTACCACCATTTTACCAGCTCTACCTTTTTTAGTTGTAACTACGATTACACCATTTGCAGCACGCGCACCATAAATAGCAGTTGCAGCAGCATCTTTTAAAATCGTAATGTCTTTAATATCATCTGGGTTTAAACCTGCAATAGAGTAATTGTTTAATACGTCGATGTTATCTTTATCAAAAGTTTTTGGAATATCGTTTCCTTCTAATGGTAATCCATCAAGTACCCATAAAGGATCTTGTGCACCGTTAAGAGAAGCTGTACCCCTAATTCTGATTTTTGCTGGTGCTCCAGGTGCTCCAGATGGAGTACTTACGGCAACTCCCGCAATTTGTCCTACCAATAATTGGTCAATGCTCGAAACCCCAGTCTGCTGGATTGCAGCCATATCAATTTTGGTAACGGCAGCAGTAAGTTTTCTTTTCTCAATTTTTTGGTAACCTGTTACTACAACCTCCTGAAGTTTTGCCGTTTCAGATTTTAAGTTAATTGTATAGTTTTTTTGAGCAGATAAATCAAGAGTATACGATTTGTAACCCATGAAAGTAACTCTCAATGAAGTGATATTTTTTCCAATTTTCAAAGTAAATTTACCATCAAAATCTGTAGTAGTTCCAATTCCTTCACTTTGAATAATTCCTGCCAAAGCAGTTTTGTTTGAGATGGAATTATTTTCAACGAAGATAGACGCACCAGGAATTGGCGACTGGTCTGCTTCATCTAGAATGATCCCCGTAATAGTTCGGTTTTCCTGCGCGTATCCTGCGATGGCCAGGAAGAGCAGTAGGGCATGTAGAATTTTTTTCATGTTTTGGTTTGTGTATTAAAAGGTTGTATTATTCAGGGCTTTTTCGATTCGTTGTATTAAATCGAAGTAATGGTTTTGGGTCGATTGATCTCCAGTGTTTCTCTTCAATTTTAATAATTGAAGTACTTTGTTCAGTTCTCCTTTTTTATCAGAGGTTATTTCTGTAACTCTTTTTAATGCTGATTGATTGATATTTCTTATCATATTACTATCATCTAAATAACTGCATAAATGAGGCATTTGTAATGTTTCTTGTACCTCGATAGTTTTTTTAGCATCTGTTTTTTCAAACAATTTATTTGTAGAAACAATCAAAACATCAACATAATTTTTCTGCGTCATTCTTTCAAGAATAGTCAAAGATTTATTTTGAATGGTTCCTGCAAATACGTTCTGATGTAGTTTTTTGAACAAATCATTTACGGTAAAAACGACCTCTTTGGTTTTGTTTCTTTGATATAATTCATTTTCTGTCATTCTAAGCAAACGATCATCACTTAATAAATTATACATAACATCGTATTGCAATTCTCTTGAAAGTGTATACGGAGTATATTCGAAAGGTCCAACAGGCGAGTCTTTTAATGGATTTGTTTTTTCTAAAATGTCATTAAAAAATAACCATTGTGGAATCGTAATTACATTTTTAACTAAATAATCAGCCGCCTTTTTCTGCATTGCTGCAGGTACCGGAATATAACTTTGTTTGCTGTCTCCGTGAACTGTTACATTTAGATATACGCCTCCAATGTTGTTTATAACATGGTGGTTGTACATATTCCATTGTCCGATAGTTCCAATATAAAGCTTGCCAGTTTCATAATAAGACTGATCTTTATCATAAGTCCAGTCCAGGATATTGTCGACTACACGTTTTAGGTTTTTTAAACCATACTCACTTGCTTTAACAGCATCATTTCCTAAATCTTCAGATTGTGAGCGAGGATCAATTACAGTTCCTTGTTGTTCTCCGTAAAAATAAATGGGGTCATTTTGATGTTTAGTAATTAAGGCGTTCAGTTTTACAGTTTCGTTTTCATTAGGCGAATACCATCTATAACCCCATTCAATAGCATATTTATCATATTCTCCAATTTTTGGAGTAATTACAGTTACGTTGTCTTCTGGCTGTGCTACATAATTGTAACGAGCATAATCCATGATCGATGGTGCAGTGCCTCCCATTTTTGTTGTGAATTCTTTAGATCTTAAAGACTCAACATCATAAGCAAAAGAAGATCCCATGTTGTGTTTTAAACCAAAAGTATGTCCAACTTCATGCGACGATACAAAACGAATTGCTTCGCCCATGTGTTCATCACTAAAAACATTTCCTCTTGCTTTTGGATCAATTGGTCCGGTTTGAATACGCATCCAGCTTTGAAGCGAAGTCATAACATTGTGCCACCAGATAATATCGGCTTCGATAATTTCACCGCTTCTTGGGTCAACCACAGATGGCCCCATTGCATTTGATTTTTGAGATGCTGCATACGTAATTACAGAATAACGTACATCATCAATATCAAAATCTAAATCTTTTTCAGTAGGCTCTTTTGCAATAATTGCATTTTTAAATCCTGCTTTTTCAAAAGCAACCTGCCAATCGTGAACTCCGTCGATAATATACTTTCTCCATTGTTTTGGAGTCGAAGGATCGATGTAATAAACGATTGGTTTTTTAGGCTCTACTAATTCACCTTTCAAATATCGTTCTTCATCTTCTTTCTTAGGTTCTAAACGCCAGCGAGTGATCAATTCTTTTTCAAGCATTGCCTGCTGTGCATCGGCAAAATACCAATGCTTTTCAGTGAAGTACCCAATACGGTTATCAGAAAAACGAGGTTTCATTGGAGTTTTATCCAATAAAATAATATTACTTGTCACACCAAGCGTAATCGGTAATGATGCTACGCCATCGCTGAATGTAGTTGTAAGCTGTGATTTTACAACAATGTTTTTTGGGAAAGATTTTAATCCTTCTATATATGATAAGTCAGATTTTACAGAGCTGCTAAGACCAATGTTGCTTAAAACATCATTGAAGCTTTTTTGCTTTCCGTCAAAAATCTTGTTTACTTTAATTACAACAGCGCTAGAATCGTTGTTTTTAGTTTCAATATCAAAAACTTCAATTATAGATTCAGCGAAATTATCAATTACAGATGCTGTGATGGCATCTTCTTTAGGAGAAGAAACTTTAGGTACGTATGATTTTACCCAGACTTTCTTTGCAATCGTATCTTTATAAAAGGTAATGATTTTATTTTCGTAATTCATTCCTTTGTTTAATCCGGCGTCGTTAATATGAAAAGGAACTTGAGATAATTTGTTTACAACCAGAAATTCTCTTTTAAATAAACTATCCTGAATTTCGAAATACACATCGGTTTTAACCTGAATGATATTGAATAGTCCTTTTTTAAGTGTTCCTTTTTTTATAAGGTCACTATATTTTTTTCCTTTTTTAGAGTCAGTAGAATCTTTTACAACTTCAGTCTCTGTTTCTTTTTTCTTTTTCTTTTGCGAAAGAACCGTAACAGGAATGAATAATAATAAAATTAATAAGCAGAATAATTTTACATTATGCAGGAATGCCTTTTCCCTCATCTTGATGTTAAGTTTAAGTTAATTTTTCATCGAAACTATTCGAATTTAGTTCAGAAAAAAAACAAAAAGGAGTGAATGGCTTTTTTTTAGGAGTGAATGGCTATTAATGGCAGGATACATACGAAATTCCCGTCTTTTTCTGAGATTTTTAAATTGGTTCTGGAGTAGAAATTATAGATGCTCGACAGGTATTTAAGCCCAAAATTTGTACTGGGTTCACTGTGAGCCTTTTTTTGAAGGTTATTGCTTATAATTACCTGATCTTTCTGAATCAGGATTTCTGTCGTTAACGGATTTTCCTGTGTAGCCATATTATGCTTAATAGCATTTTCGACCGCAATCTGAAAAGCCAGATACGGAATAAACTTTTCTAGAGCTTCCTGATCTTCGATTTTTATCGAAAAGAATAATTCTTCCTTAAAACGGGTTTGCTGTAAAAAGATGTATTTTTCAATAAAGAGCAATTCGTCTTTTAGCGGCACAATATTTTTTTGAGGCGGATCGATCAAGTAACGATAAATACGAGATAAATTCAAGGTAAATTTTTGCGCCGTTTTTACATCGCTGCCCACTAACATATAAAGTGAGTTAAGCGAATTAAATAAAAAGTGCGGATTAATCTGCTCCTTTAATTGCTGCAACTGAATAAGCGCTTTTTCTTTTACAATTTTTTCGTTTTCTACCAGAAGTCTGTTTTTTTCTCTAATGGCTATTCCTTTCTCTCTATACGCGCGTCTGTTGGCATAAGAGAATAAATAGAAAATCAGCAAAAGCATCACCGTTGTTATCGAATAGATCCAGGTTGAATATTTTTTAGTCAATAAAACATTCTCATCCTCGATCATTTTCGGGAAACTAATGGAGATATACCAAGGCAGATTTTTAACATCTAATCTTGTCGTAAAACTGATAACATCCAGTTTTAAGAATTCAGACATTGTAATTTTTTTGGTGTAATCTAATTTTAAAAAGTCAGATGCGGCAGTCTTGGTGATATCCCTCTTATAAGTGAAAATAGTATCCGATGGCTCAATAGCCGAAAACTTGTAAATATTTTTTCCTATAAAAGTAGAGTCAGGATGATAAACGCATGTTCCGGCATTGTTAAATACAAAAGCATAATTCGAAGCGGCTCTGTCAACAGTCGAAAAATAATCGTGTAGTTTTTTTAAGTTGATGTCGTAACCACAGCGAACTGTTGTGTTATTTTTGGAGATGATTTTAAAGTAAATTCTCCAAACCCATTCGTTTCCTTGTTTAAGTACGGTGTTACTGCGCGAAGCGTTTTTGTTTTTAGAGATAAAAGCAGCAACATCTTTTTTTATTTCATCAGAAACAGAATCGTTCCCGAATTCTATTTTTTCATCATTAACTTGAAACCAGTTATCCACTATCATTAAATTGATGGACTGAACAGACGACAATACTTTTATATTAGCCGATAAATTAGATTTACTGCTGATTTTTAAAACATGTTTGATTCTGTTTTCCTGTTCCAGAAATCTCGAAAATTCCCGCGACATAATTTCATGCTTCTTAATGAAGTTCAATCGCGCTTCACTCTCATTCGCTTTTTGTGTAACATCAGTAATCAAATTACTTAACATGTAAACAGAAGAAACGGTGATAAGAATAGAAACGATAACGTAAATTACGAAAGCGCGTCGGGATGTTATTTTTTTTAATCTAAATCTCAAAAGTATTTTATAAATTAATTCGCAACCGAGAATTGAGAATCGTATAAGTTTTTATAATACCCATCCGTTTTCGTTAACAATTCCTGATGCGTTCCTTGTTCCACAATTAGTCCTTTGTCCATCACCACAATTTTATCTGCATTTACAATTGTTGCCAAGCGATGCGCAATAATAATAGAAGTTCTTCCTTTTGTAATCGTTTCAGTTGCGCGCTGAATCAATTCTTCAGAATAAGTATCGATTGACGAAGTCGCTTCATCCAAAATCAAAATACTCGGATTGCTTACATACGAACGTAAAAAAGCAATCAATTGTCTTTGTCCGGACGACAGCATTACGCCGCGTTCCTTAACATCAAAATCATAATTATCCGGAAGACTCATAATAAAGTCGTGAACTCCAATTTTTTTCGCTGCATCCAAAACTTTTTCGCGGGTGATTTCAGGATTATGAAGCGTAATATTGTTGTAAATAGTATCGGCAAACAAAAACACATCCTGTAGTACTACAGCAATTTGTTTTCGAAGCGAAGCCAAAGTGTAATTTTCTATATTTTGACCGTCAATATATATGGTGCCGCTGTTAATTTCATAAAAGCGATTTAATAAATTAATAATCGTCGATTTTCCTGCACCAGTCGACCCTACAATGGCAACAGTCTGCCCGGAAGCCACAGATAAATCGATGCCTTTTATAACTTCTTCCTCTGGAATATAACTAAAACGAACAGCTGCAAATTCGATGCTTCCGTCAAAAACCGGAGCTTCAAGCGTTCCTGTATCTTGTATATGATCCTGTGTGTCGATTACATCAAAAACACGATTAGCTGCAATCATTCCTAACTGCATCTCATTGAATTTATCTGCAATTTGTCTAAGCGGGTTAAAAAGCATTCCAATAAACATCGTATAAGAAAACAAATCTCCAAAAGTGGTAAAATGATCGCCATTCAAAATTTTGAAGCCGCCAAAAACAACCACCAATCCTAAAGTAATCGACGAAATAATATCGGCAATAGGAAAGAAGATCGAGTTGTACAGAATCGTTTTAATCCACGCTACTCTGTGTTTGTCGTTTATGACCCTAAAGTTTTCGGCCTCGATTTTTTCGCGGTTAAAAAGCTGTACGATTTTCATTCCCGTAACGCGTTCCTGAACAAAAGAATTCATATTGGCAATCTGCGTACGTACTTCCTCAAAAGCAACCTGCATTTTACGCTGAAAAATTCGGGTAATATAAACCAGAATAGGCATAGCAACCACCACAATCCAGGTTAGTTTCCAGTTCATGTAAAACATAAAAATCAAAACCACCAGCATTTTCATCAAGTCGCTTATAATCATAAACAAACCCTGACTGAAAATACGTGCAATCGATTCAATATCCGAAACAGATCTTGTAACCAGCTGTCCAACCGGAACCAAATCAAAATATTTCATTCTAAAACTTAAAATATGCTTGAAAAGTTTCGTTCGAATATCTTTTACAATATCCTGCCCAAGCCAGTTGGCCCAGTACACAAAATAAAATTGAGAAAAGACCTCCATTAAAAGTACGCCGCCCATTAAAATGATATAAAGCAGCAATCCTTCCTTGTCGTGCGTCTTGATATAGCCGTCGACCGTTTGTTTTAATAAGTAAGGTCTAAGTGCCGCAAAAACCGACAGCGAAACAGCGAAAATAATCACGCCGTAATAACGCCACTTATAAGGTTTGGTGTATTTTAAAATTCTTTTAAATAAACCGGTATCAAATGCTTTTGCTTTCATTTTTTTTGATGCTTTAAGCTTTAGGCTTTAAGTAATAGGCTTTTAATAAAGTGCTGAAAGCTTACTGCTTAAAGCTTATAGCCTACAGCTATAAATAATTGTAATAAATTTTGGTTAAATATAAACCATGTGCCGGAACCGAAAATCCTGCTTTTTCTCTGCTTTTGCTGGCAATAATGTTTTCAAAATCATCCAGCGAAATTTTATGCAAACCTATATTAATTAAAGTTCCCACAATGGCCCGAACCATGTTTCGTAAAAACCTGTTTGCCGAAATTGTAAAAACCAGTTTATTGTTTTCATTTTTCCAATATGCCTCAAAAATCGTGCAGTCAAAAGTATTTACATCTGTATTCACTTTCGAGAAGCACTGAAAATCGGTGTGTTTTAATAAAATCTTCGATGCCTCGTTCATTAAATCAACATCCAGTTTTTGGTTTACATACCAGCTCAATTCCTCTAAAAAAGGATTTTTAACCGTATTGATATGATATTCATAAGTTCTTTTCGTAGCATCAAATCGGCAGTGCGCATCATCATGAACTTTTATAAGATTATAAACAGCAATGTCTTTTGGTAAATACGAATTGAGTTTGTGTACCAAAACCGGAACATCAATTGAATTTTCAAAATCAAAATGTCCATACATTTCTTCGGCATGAACACCAGTATCAGTTCTTCCGGCGCCCATTACATTTATAGTTGAATTCAGTAAAACCGAAAGCGCCTTATTTAACGTTTCCTGAACAGAAGATGCGTTGGGCTGAAACTGCCAGCCATGATAATGAGTTCCGTTGTAAGCAAAATGAATAAAATATCTCAAGGTAAAGATTCAAAGGTTTTGAGGGGCAAAGGTACAAAAAAAAGTTGCTGTTGTTTTTAAAGTGGCTAAGGTTCTGAGTTGCTAAGATTCTAAGGTTTCTTTGCAGGGAGTTTGTAAAACGTATTACCTAATAGGGTTTCTCTACAAAAAAAACCTTTGTACCTTTGCATCTATGAGGCTTTGAACCTCAAAAAGAAAAAAAACTTAGAATCTTAGCAACTCAGCACCTTAGCGCCTTAGAATGAAAAAAATCCTCCTTCTTTCCGATACTCACTCTCATATTGATGATACCATTTTAAAATATGTGGCTCAGGCCGATGAAGTCTGGCATGCCGGTGATATTGGAGATTTGCATGTAACCGATACGATAAAAAAACTAAAACCGCTGCGTTGTGTTTATGGGAATATCGACGATGCGCAGGCAAGATTAGAATTTCCGCTTCACAATCGGTTTTTATGTGAAAATGTTTCAGTTTGGATTACACATATTGGAGGTTATCCGGGAAAGTACAATCCGGCTATTAGAGAAGAAATGGCTTCGAATCCGCCTAAATTATTCATCTGCGGACATTCGCATATCTTAAAAGTGATGTTTGACAAAAAGAATAATCTATTGCACATGAATCCCGGTGCGGCAGGAAAAAGTGGTTTCCATCAAATGCGAACGATGCTTCGTTTTGTAATCGACGATGATAAAATAAAGGATTTAGAAATTATCGAAATAGGTAAAAAATAAAGGCTACGATATTGGAACTTTTATTTTAATAGAAGTGCCGCTGTTTTCATTTGCTCTGGAAATAATAGAGAATGAACCTTTGAGTTTTTTAATTCTAACCCGGATTCGGTTTAGACCAAAACCTTCAATTTCGTTAAGCTTTTCGGCATTAAATCCCTTTCCGTTATCGTGAATAATAACGATTAACTGATTTTGTTTTTCGTGCAGCGAAATTTGAGCTTTTGTGGCGTCACTGTGTTTTATAACGTTGTTGAGCAGTTCAGAAACAATAAAATAAAGCTTAGTTTCGAATTTTTCAGCATATCTTGTATCCGTTGAAATAGAGCTGGAAAACTGAAAATCAATACTTGAGTTAGAGTTTCTTTCGCATAAATCTTCCAAAGCATAAATCAGTCCAAAACGTACCAAAAGAGTAGGGACAAGCTCATGCGATATATCGCGTAAAAGGTCGTGTGCTTCTTGCAAAATAGACTTTGCTTTTTGGATTTCTTCTGATTGTATATTATGCTTGGTTGTAAAAACATTTAAATGCAGTCCGGCCGAAGAAAGCAGTGAATTGATATTGTCGTGTAAAAACGAAGCGATCTTTTTTTGTTCTGTTTCCTGACTGTCAATGCCGGCGTTTATTACGTTGAGAAGTATTTTTTGTTTGGTGTCTTTTCGCTTGATTTTTTGTTTGAGTTTGTTGTTTTGATAAACAAAATAAAAAAGAAAAAACAATATGATAATCAGAACAATAGATAAACTGACAACTTTTTTGTTTCGTAATTGTTCCAGTTTAAGCTGTTCTGAGCCTGTTGCTTTTTTAGGGTTTTCGACAGAGGTTGTTTTTGTTTTTTCAGAAGGAATATTTTGCTGGCCGAAAGCCATATTTTCAGTAGAAATAAGAAAAAAAACGAATATAAAAATTCTAATAAAATGCATAAAATGGCTCTGTTTTTAAAGTTTTCGGGGCAGAACTAAGGGTTGATCAAGTTGTTTTTTAAGGCGTATTTTACTAGTCCAATGGTGTTTTTGATGTTCAGCTTTTTCATAATATTTTTACGATGCGTTTCTACCGTATTAATGCTGATAAAAAGCTGTTCGCTTATTTCTTTTCCGCTGTATTCCAGACAGATTAAAGTAACGATTTCAATTTCTCTGGGACTTAAAATGGGATTTTCGGCATAAATATTTTTACTTAGTTTCGGGTTGTTTTGCGAAAACATGCTGAATATTTTTTCTCTTACCGCATCGCTGTAATATTCCTGATCCTGATAAACGGCATCAATGGCTTCGATGATATTTTCTCCGGCGCATTTTTTCGTTAAATAGCCCTTAGCGCCTAATTTCATTACTTCTTTAATAATTTTAAGGTCGTCGTAGCTGGATAAAATAATGACTTTGCAGGGAAATCCTTTTTGACTGAATTCTTTTAAAACCTCAATTCCGTCTTTTTCAGGCATGCTGATATCCAAGACCAGAATATCGGCTTGATCCTGAACTACATCATCGTATATGGCGAGGCCGTTTAATGAACTGCCTACAACTTCAAAGTTTGAAACTGTTTGTAATAAATTGGTGAGTCCATCAATAAGAACCTGATGATCATCGGCAAGATGTATTCTAATTTTGTTTGTCATAAGGCTTTTTGAGCAAAACACAAATTTATGAATAAATTATCTTACAAAATCGTTTTTCGAGAATGATTTCGGGATATTGTTGGTTTAAGGTAAAAATAAGGCACAAAAAAACCCGAATATACATTCGGGTTCTCTTCGCACAAAAAAATTAAGTTTATAGGTTTATCTCAAACGATCTACAGATTTTACAAGATCTTCGTCCTTTTTGATGGCCTTATTAGCTAAAACTAATAATACGATAGCAACAATAGGAAGAAACATCCCAATACCTTTCTCTGAAACAGCGTTAACTGTCTCTCCAGATAAATTTAGAGAGCGATATACAAATAATCCTAATAAAATTAAATTTAATATTATGTTCAGTCTGCCCATAACAAACTGATTTTGTCTCTTTTTGTATGATATAATACTAACAATGGTAAGCATGGTGCTTAACCCTAGTAAAATAGTGTAAAGCTGATCTTGCATAAAGTAAAAAGCTTTCCCTGTATTTAATGTCCAAAGCGGCATAAAAAACATTAAAACCCCTGTAACTACAAAGGTAAGAATTAGATATACGGTTTGAATTCTTTGTATCATGATCTAAAATTGTTTTACAAAAATATATTTTCTTTTTTTAAAATACTATTGTATGATTAAATTTTATTCGTATTATTGCATCATAATACCGTAAGCACTTCATACTGCGGTCAATCGAAAAAAAAAATATCTACCTATTCTTTTTACAGTATTTCCTTTAAAATAATTAAACTCATAGAACATTCATGTTTGATATTTCTGCATTAAAAGAAATGAAGCTTTCTGAGCTTCAAGAAATAGCTAAGTTAGCTAAAACTATAAAGATTAATGGCGTTAAAAAAGATACTCTGATTACTCAGATATTAGCGCATCAAGAGACGGTTGCAGCACCGCCCGCAGAAACTATTGCAGAGAAGGATGCAAGTACTGATAAACCAAAAAGAGCAAGAATTGCTCCGGTTAAGAAAACAGTCAATAAAAATGCTCCTGTTCTAGAATTTGATAAAGCAGAGGAAGCTCCAAAGGAAATTGAAACTCCCGCGGCTGTGGAAGAAAAACAAATAGTGCAGGCTGAAGAGCCGGCTGAAACGAAAACAGCAGAGAAAAAAGCACCTAAAATTGTAAAATTCAATAAGACGGCTTATGAAAAAAAGGTCGCTTTACAAAAGGAAAAAGAAGCTGCAAAAGAAGTAACTCCTGCTGAGGAAACTGCAGAAAATAGTATTACAGCGCCGACTGCTGAGAAGTCTGAAACTCCTGCTCCGGTTAAAAAGATTAATCCTAATCAGAATAAAAACCAAAATCCCAACCAAAATCAAAACCCGAATGCAAATCCAAACCCAAATCAAAATGGGAACGGTAGCGGAAATGGTAATAATGGGAATCAAAACCAAAATCACAAAAACAAAAAAAGTAATTTCAGAGATTCAGATTTTGAATTCGACGGAATTATCGAAAGTGAAGGTGTACTTGAAATGATGCCTGATGGTTACGGATTTTTACGTTCTTCTGATTATAATTATTTAGCTTCTCCGGATGATATTTATTTATCGACTTCACAAATCAGATTATTTGGTTTAAAAACCGGAGATACTGTAAAAGGGGTTGTTCGTCCTCCAAAAGAAGGTGAGAAGTTTTTCCCTCTTGTTCGTGTGTTAAAAATTAACGGACACGACCCGCAGGTGGTTCGTGACAGGGTTTCTTTTGAACACCTTACGCCGGTTTTCCCTTCTGAAAAATTTAAATTAGCCGAAAAAGGCAGTTCTATATCAACCCGTATTATTGATTTGTTTTCTCCTATTGGAAAAGGACAGCGTGGAATGATCGTTGCACAGCCAAAAACGGGTAAAACAATGCTTTTAAAAGATATTGCAAACGCAATTGCAGCCAATCACCCGGAAGTTTATTTAATCGTTCTTTTGATAGATGAGCGTCCTGAGGAGGTTACAGATATGCAAAGAAGTGTTCGTGGCGAGGTTATTGCGTCTACTTTTGACAGAGAGCCGCAAGAACACGTTAAAATTGCGAATATTGTTTTGGAAAAAGCAAAACGTTTGGTAGAATGCGGACACGATGTCGTGATTCTTTTAGATTCGATTACACGTTTAGCAAGAGCTTACAATACCGTACAGCCGGCATCAGGAAAAGTATTAAGTGGAGGTGTTGATGCTAATGCATTACAAAAACCAAAACGTTTCTTTGGAGCAGCCAGAAATGTAGAAAACGGTGGTTCATTAAGTATTATCGCAACTGCATTAACTGAAACTGGTTCTAAAATGGACGAGGTGATCTTTGAAGAGTTTAAAGGAACTGGTAATATGGAGCTTCAGTTAGATCGTAAAATTGCCAACAAACGTATTTTCCCTGCCATCGATCTTACTTCGTCAAGTACACGTCGTGACGACTTATTACTAGACGAAAAAACATTACAAAGAATGTGGATCATGCGTAAATATCTATCCGATATGAACCCGGTAGAATCTATGGATTTTGTAAACGACCGCTTCAAGAAAACAAAAAACAACGAAGAGTTTTTGATTTCTATGAATGACTAAGAGAAAAAAAGGTTCTGAGGGGCTAAGTTGCCAAGGGACTAAGTTTTTTCCTTTGGAATCTATTATATAAAAAAAGGGATGAGTTTTTTAAAACTCATCCCTTTTTTGTCTCTTAAACTTACAATCTCAGTATCTAGAACCTTAGCAACTCAGAACCTTAGTCCCTCAGAACCTATTTTTTATCAACTACCGGCCTATTCTCTCTATTTGCTAAATCCCAGGCAAGGACAAAAGCAAGTTTTGTTCTTTTAGTTAAAGCGTCGTATTCGATTTTTTCCGGAGTATCATCTTTTCCGTGGTAATCTTCGTGAACTCCGTTAAAGAAGAAAATTGACGGAATACCATGCTTAGCGAAGTTATAGTGATCAGAACGCTCATAAAAATGATTTGGATCTTTAGGATCATTAAATTTAAAATCTAAGTCCATTTTGATGTATTTTTCGTTTTGAGCTACAACCGCATTGTGTAAGTCCGATGATAATCTGTCGGCACCAATTACATAAACGTAATTGTTTGTATTCGCATGTTCTACATCACGACGGCCAATCATGTCGATGTTGATGTCTGTAATTGTATTGGCAATAGGGAACAAAGGGTTTTCAGAATAAAAACGAGATCCGTGTAAACCATGTTCTTCACCTGTTACGTGCAGGAATAAAATTGAACGTTTTGGACCATGGCCTTGTTTTTTAGCTTTAGCAAAAGCTTTGGCCATTTCAATAACAGCAACAGTTCCCGAACCATCATCATCGGCTCCGTTGTAAACCTCACCGTTTTTAACTCCAACATGATCATAATGTGCAGAAATAACCAAAACTTCATCTGGTTTTTCAGAACCTTCGATGTAAGCCCAGATGTTTTCAGAATCCGGTAAGTTTTCGTTTCGTCTGGCATTTAAAAATGATGCCGGAATGTGCTGGTAGTAATCTGAAGCACCTTTAGGAAATGATATCCCGCTTTTTTTATATTGATCAATCATATAAAGACCAGCCTTTTTTTGTCCTGCAGATCCCGTTTCACGGCCTTCCATTTCATCTGAAGCGATCACATAAAGCATTTTTTTAAGGTCTTTTTCAGAAATACGATTCACGTATTTCGTTGGATCTGAATTGTCTTTAGAAACAACTGACTGCGCATTTTTACATGAAAACGCCGAGGCAATTAATAAAAGAACTACAATTTTTTTCATTTTGTATTAGTGTAAATTGATGAATGTATATAAAATATAAAACGTGAGTAAAAATAGGATAAAAAAGAAGTTTATAAAGAATAATACCACGCTTTTAACAAATGACACAATTCTGCTTTCTCCATAAAAACGATGATGTGCCGGATAAAAATAATAACTCATCCATATTACACCCACAAAAGTTATAATATCTGAGATAAAACTAAGCGGGCCAAGAAACCCAAATATTTTTTCTATGATAAATAAAATGAGGAATATGAGCAACAGGAATGAAAAATAATGTAATGTAAAAATCCCATGATCAAAATAATACCATTTCTTTTTATCATGAAAAAGCCATAAGAAAAAGGCAAAAAACGGCATTATGATAAACAGAATTTTAGGAATATTGTGGACGAAAGATTCAATGAATTTTTCTATAATCTGCTTTTTAGTGTTAGTCTCTGTTACGTGGACAACCTTTTCATAAAGCCAATATTGAAATTCTGAAAGCTTTTCATCTTCTTTTCCATATTTTTGAATGGAATCGATTTGTTTCATTGTTTTCAGCTTAAAATAGGACTTATCGATTGTTTTCGACTTAAGATAAGATTTATCTTTATAGCTGAGTTCTTCTGCTTTTGCTTTTTCGATATTAGACGTAATTGCCTTTTCGCTCTCGGTAAGCTTTTCGGTTACTTTATTCGGAAATAAAGCAATCAATAAAAAAGTGATAAAACTGATAAAAATATAAAGACGAACAGGAGCAAGGTACGACAAACGTCTTCCTGAAAGATATTCTTTGGTTAAAGTCGCCGGTTTAAAAAGAAGATTTTTTATGGTTTTCCAGAATGCATTTTCATAATGCGTTAAATCTTCGAAGAAATGGATAAATAAATGATGAAAAGTTTTTCGGCTGTCTGTGTTTTCCTGTCCGCAATTTGGACAAAATTTTTGTTCAACAACATGTCTGCAATTTAAGCAGGTTTTGTCTTTTCTAATCGGACTGTGTGACATTGGTTATTTTAGTTGGTTTAATTTTGGTTTGTTTTTTTGTCCGCTGATGATGCGGTTTTTTGCCCGCAGATTATACGGGTTAAACAGATTTACGCTGGTTTTTTTTGCCACAAATCACACTAATTTCACGAATTAATTTTATTGCAATCAGTGTAAATCCGCGTTTTTGCAAAGCAAATCCGTATCATCCGCGTGCTATTTTTTTGCCACAGATTAAAAGATTAAAAAAATAATCCGTGGGCTTAAACTTTATTTCTTCAAAACTTCGTTCAGGAAAAGCTGTAAATGTTCAAAAGATCTTTTTGCTGCAACCGGATTATAAGCTGCACCTTTAGAATTATCGCTTCCGGCTTCAGGGTTTGTAAAAGAATGTACAGAATTTGCATAATAAATCATCTCCCAGTCGGCTTTAGCATCGCGTAATTCCTGCTGAAATGAAGCAATTTCATCTTTCGGTACAAACGGATCATCAGCTCCATGACAAATTAAAACTTTGGCTGTAATTGGCTCCGTTTTTCTAGTGGCATCTTTTCCTAAACCACCGTGGAATGAAGCAACTCCTTTTACATTCAAATGACCTCGTACAGCTTCAAGAACTCCTGTTCCTCCAAAACAATATCCAATAGCGACAATATTATCTGCATTGGCTCCGGATTTAACTAATTCCTGCAATGCTGCATTAATTCGTTTTTGATAAGCTGCATAATTTGTTTTGTAAAAACCAGCCAGTTTTCCTGCTTCGCCAGTATTTTTAGGATAATTTCCTTCACCATAAATATCAGCGATAAAAACGTTGTAACCTAGTTTAGCTAAATCTTCGGCAATACCTTTTGAGGCATTGTCAATTCCTAACCAAGCCGGCAAAAGCAAAATGCCCGGATTATTGGCGCTTTTTTTAGCCGATTTTATAAATAAGCCATTCAGTGCCTGGCTTCCTTCAGTATATTTTACGGGTTTTAGTTGTGCGTTCATAGTAGTTGAAAACAATATTGCAGCGAAAATAAATAGGATCGAATTTTTCATTTTTTTACAATTTTTAACAAATATCAGAAATAAAATGTTACAAAAAAACCTCGAAAGTTATTTCTTTCGAGGTTTATATTCTTAAAAATGAAATGAAAATGTATATTACCTATAAAGATACATTTCGTTTAAAGGCGCAGCCTAATTCTACCATTGAATCGGTTTTGGCTATTCCCGGAATATTATCGATTTTTTCGTATAATATTTTGCGCATGTGTTCATGATTTTTTGCCGTAATTTTTAGGTAAAGTGTGAATGAACCCGTAACAAAATAACATTCGGTAATTTCAGGAATTTCTTTTAAAGCTTCGATAATTCTTTCAGAATCAGAATCTTTGTTCAGTGTGATTCCTGTAAAAGAAGCCCAGTCGTACCCAATTTGTTTTTCATTTAAAATAGGTTTGATACCTGTAATTACGCCCTGTTCAAATAAACGGTTTATACGCTGATGCACCATTGTATTCGAAATTTTTAAGTTAGATGCGATTGTCGAATAAGCTATTCGACCATCTTTCTCTAATTCTTTGATGATTTTAATGTCAAATTCATCTAAAATATCCATGCCGTTATTTTTAATTTCTGTAAAGATAGAAATAAGTCTTAGTTCTATTTAAACACTCAGTTTTAAAATGACTTAAATTTAGGTAAAAATAAGTTATTTTTTATTTTTAAATCCTATTTTGAAGTTAAATGTATTTGTTTTTGATTGTAAAATAAATAATTTTTATATTTTTGTTCCTGTAAAAAGAAAATTATCATGGCAAACAATCAAGAAATACTTTCATCAAAATCAGAAATTTTAATTGAAAAAGAAAATAAATACGGAGCTCATAACTATCACCCGCTTCCTGTGGTGTTAGAAAAAGGAGAAGGTGTTTATGTATGGGATGTTGACGGAAAAAAATATTATGATTTTTTATCGGCTTATTCTGCAGTAAATCAAGGGCACTGCCATCCAAAAATTGTAAAAGCAATGATAGATCAGGCTCAAACCCTAACGCTTACTTCTCGTGCTTTTTACAACAATAAATTAGGAAACTACGAAGAATACATCACAAAATATTTTGGTTTCGATAAAGTACTGCCAATGAATACGGGTGCAGAAGCAGTTGAAACAGCACTTAAAGTCTGCAGAAAATGGGCTTATGAAGTAAAAGGAATTCCTGAAAACCAAGCGCAGATTATTGTGTGCGAGAATAACTTTCACGGAAGAACGACTACGATTATTTCATTTTCTAATGACGAAACAGCACGTAAAAACTTTGGTCCGTTTACAGACGGATTTATAAAAATAGAATACGATAATCTGGAAGCTCTTGAAAAAGCTTTAGAATCATCAAAAAACATAGCAGGATTTTTGGTAGAACCTATTCAGGGAGAAGCAGGAGTTTATGTTCCGTCAGAAGGATATTTGGCAAAAGCAAAAGCATTGTGCGAGAAACATAATGTTTTATTTATAGCAGATGAAGTTCAAACTGGAATTGCGCGTACAGGAAGATTGTTAGCCGTTCACCATGAAAACGTACAGCCCGATATTTTAATTTTAGGAAAAGCGATTTCTGGAGGTGTTTACCCAGTTTCTGCCGTTTTAGCTAATAACGAAATCATGAATGTTATTAAACCAGGACAACACGGATCTACATTTGGAGGAAATCCTGTTGCAGCAGCGGTTGCCATTGCAGCTCTTGAAGTGGTTAAAGAGGAAAAACTGGCTGAAAATGCAGAACGTTTAGGAATTATTCTAAGAGAAGGTTTAAATAAAATTGCGGAAAGAAACAATCTTATAACACTGGTTCGTGGAAAAGGACTTTTGAACGCTATTGTAATTAACAGCGGTGAAGATTCTGATCTGGCTTGGGAAATCTGCCTGAAATTTAGAGACAACGGTTTGTTGGCAAAACCAACACACGGAAATAAAATTAGATTTGCTCCGCCATTAGTAATGACAGAAGATCAAATTAATGAATGTCTTGAAATCATTGAGAAATCTCTAAACGAGTTTAAAAACTAAATTTTACGTTTATTATAAAAGGTTAAAACAGCTGCGATTAATTTCGCGGCTGTTTTTATTTTGCGCCAATTGGAATTATATAATGAAGCTGCTTTAATTGTATAAATTTTAAATCAGGAAAGGGGAGTAGTTTTGACTGACTTTAAAAAACAAGACTAAAACATTGTTTAACCTTATAAAAATGATTTCAGAATGGCTTACGCAAATAATGATTTAACCCGCTTTTTAGATGCACAGAACAAACTTTATCTTACTGCTTACTCCGAACTAAAAAATGGAAAAAAAGAATCGCACTGGATGTGGTTTATTTTTCCGCAGCTAAAAGGTTTGGGAAAAAGCACGATTGCTAAATACTACGCTCTTGCTGATCTTAAAGAAGCAGAGGATTTTTTAAATCATCCTATTTTAGCCAAACATCTGATTGAAATTTGTCATGTTTTGTTAGAATATAAAGCCAAATCGATTGAATCTATTTTGGGAGAATTAAATGCGAGAAAGCTTCGTTCTTCTATGACGCTTTTTTCTCAGGCTGTAAATGCAGATCCTGTGTTTCAGGAAATAATAGAGGTGTTTTTCCTAGGGTTTTCAGATCCGCTTACTATGGCGGGTATCGAAACGTTAGAAATTGCTATGGCATCTTAAATATAAATCAAAAAGCGATTGTCCGAAAACAATCGCTTTGGTTATAATTACTTAAAATATCAAAAAAAGTAATTATTTCTTAGGGCATAAATGCTCCTTATTTTTCTAGAATCTCACTTTTTTAAGTTCCCAAACGGTTTTAATAAAAGTATCGACATCTTCGGTTGTATTGTAAAATGCCAGTGACGGGCGAACTGTTGTTTCAACTCCCATTCTGCGCAAAATTGGCTGTGCACAATGATGGCCGGTTCTTACCGCAACACCTTCTTTGTTTAAAGCCTGCCCAACCTGATCGTTTGAATATCCCTGTAAATTAAAAGACAATACACTGGCTTTATCTTTGGCCGTTCCAATCAATCGTACACCCGGAATTTCTTTTAAAAGTCTCGTAGCATATTCTAGCAGATAATGCTCGTATTGACCAATGGCTTCAATTCCTAGCTTGGTTACATAATCGATCGCGGCGCCAAGACCAATTGCATCGGCGATATTTCCAGTTCCGGCTTCAAAACGATTGGGTGCTTTGTGGTATTTTATTTCTTCAAAAGTAACATCCTGAATCATGTTGCCGCCAGATTGATAGGGCTGTGTTTCGTTCAGTAAATCTTCTTTTCCGTATAAAGCTCCAATTCCTGTTGGACCAAATAATTTATGACCTGAGAAAACCAGCCAATCCGGATTTAAATCCTGAACATCGACTTTCATGTGCGAAACAGATTGTGCACCGTCAATTAAAACTTTTGCTCCGGCAGCATGTGCCATTTCTGTAATTTTTTTCGCTGGAGTTACGGTTCCTAATGCGTTCGAAACTTGTGTAAAAGCAACCAGACGTGTTTTTGAATTAAGCAGTTTTGCATATTCATCAAGCAGAATCTGACCATCGTCATCAACAGGAATTACTCTTAGCTTAAGGCCTTTTTTATCCGCAAGACGTTTCCACGGAACAATATTCGCATGATGTTCCAGATTACTCACAATAATTTCATCTCCGGAATTTAAATTCTGATCGCCCCAGGTTGACGCTACCAGATTTATTCCTTCTGTGGCACCTCTCACAAATACAATTTCGTTTACAGAAGAAGCATTTAAAAAAGCTTTTACTTTTTCGCGTGCTGCTTCGTACGCATCAGAGGCGCGTGCAGCTAATTCATGTGCCGCACGATGAATATTAGAATTTTCGTGTTCGTAGAAATACGCAATTCTATCAATAACTGATTGTGGTTTTTGTGTGGTTGCCGCATTATCAAACCAAACTAAAGGCTTCCCGTTTACGGTTTCTCTCAGAATAGGAAAATCTTTTTTCACTAAAGCTGCATCAAAATGATGTCCTTTAAAAAGGCTTATTTCTTTATGATCAAAAGAATTGCCCACAATAATATCTGTACTTCTTTTATCAAAAGCAAAAGGATTCTGATCTAAAAAATAATACGAAGCGTTTGTTTCATTTCCGTTTAACGGAAAATCTTCTCGTTTTCTAAACTGTGTGTCAACATTGGCCAAAGCCGTTTGCAATTCAATTTCAAAGGAAGAATTTTCGGTTTGAAACGGCAGATATTGATTGTTTAACAACAACGATGAAAAAGCAGTTTCTTCGTTCAGTTGTGCAGGATTTCCGTTTTTTAAATTCACATCATAAAATCCGGTATGCGGATTATCCATATTTAAATTGTGATTTTCCTGAACGCCTGAGGAAGTATTTTTGCTTTGCGGATCAAATCCAGCTCCGGCATTTGGGTATAAAGCAGAAGCTCCTGTATTTCCGTAATTTGATACAGAAGGAGAAGCTCCAAAACCGCTGAATGCTGGCGGCGCTGGCTGTACATTCGACGGACTTACCGCAGGAATCTGACCAAACTGATCTGTATTTCCGGCATGTAATATCGTTTCTGCAATCTTTGTCGCACGAGGATGTTCCGTTTTATCCGGGCTTAATGATATTTCTTTTGGAAATTCATTAGGCAGGGCTTTGAACAACTCGTTTGCCAGATTTTGCAAATCGTCGATGTTAGGCAGACCGTTATTATAAATATTTGTACTCATGATACTTTCCTATTTCTACATCTTCCAGAACCGCAATGGCATCATCTACCAAAATAGCCAAAGAGCAATAAAGTGACACTAAATACGAAGCAATGGCTTTTTCATTAATTCCCATAAAACGAACAGATAATCCAGGTGATTGTTCGCCTTGTAATCCAGGCTGAATAAGGCCAATAACGCCCTGACGGCTTTCACCAGTTCTTAAAAGAATGATTTTTGATTTTCCTTTTACGATTGGTAATTTATCAGATGGAATAAGCGGAATTCCTCTCCAGGTTAAAAACTGAGATCCAAATAAAGAAGTGGTAGGCGGCGGAACACCACGACGCGTACATTCGCGACCGAAAGCAGCAATTGCCAGCGGATGCAGTAAAAAGAATCCAGGTTCTTTCCAGACTTTAGTTAAAAGCTCATCTAAATCGTCCGGAGTTGGAGCGCCGGTTCTTGTTTTTATAATTTGAGATGGCGCAACATTGCTTAATAATCCATAATCTTTGTTATTGATTAATTCGCTTTCCTGACGCTCTTTGATAGTTTCGATAGCCAAACGTAGCTGTTCTGAAATTTGATTGTAGGGTTTGCTGTATAAATCAGAAACACGAGTGTGAACATCAACAATGGTTTGAACTGCGGCAAGATTGTATTCTCTTGGATTATCGATGTAATCGACAAAAGTGTTAGGCAAAACCCTTTCATCACGAGCCGAACAATCGACTTCGATATGGTTTGCATTTTTTACTTTGTTTAAACGAAATACACCAGATTCTACCGGAACCCAATGCAAAAGATGCGTTAACCAGCGTGGAGTAATGGTCCCGATTTGAGGAACTGTACGAGTTGCAATTGCTAATTGTCTTGCAGCAACATCGCCTAATGCGGTCTGTTGTTTTTGTAAATCTGCCATAGTTTTTAGATTTTTTGGTTATTTTTTGATTAAAAATTTAATAGGTTTATTTATTAAAATTATGCGTTTTAATTTAATTATAAGTTTATGATTTGTAATTTGTTAAGAAAAAAATCCGAATAATTCTTCTACAGAAAGATAACGTTCTCCGGTATCATAATTAAAAGTCAGTATTACGGCATTTTCGGGAATGTTTTTTATTTTTTTTGAAACCGCTGCCAAAGCTGCTCCCGTTGAAACACCTCCAAAAATGCCTTCTTCTTTCGTAAGTTTTTTGGCAAAATTAAAAGCATCGTTTTTTTCGATCGTTATAATTTCATCTATATAATCCCTATTAAAAACTTCTGGAATAAATCCGGCACCAATTCCCTGCAATGGGTGAGGAGCGGGCAGACCTCCGCTTAAAACCGGCGAAAGGGCAGGCTCGACCGCGATAGTTTTTAAGTTAGGAAAATGTTGTTTTAGAACTTTAGAAACTCCGGTAATATGACCGCCGGTTCCAACACCTGTAATGAGATAATCGATTCCGTTAGGAAAATCGGCCAGGATTTCCTGCGCCGTTGTTCTTTCGTGAACTTCAACATTGGCCGGATTTGTAAATTGCGAAGGCAGAAATGCATTTTTAATGGTAGCAGCCAGTTCTTTTGCTTTTTCAACCGCTCCGGATGTTCCTTTTTCTCTTGGAGTCAGGACATATTCGGCACCATAGGCTTCAATGATTTTTCGGCGTTCAACGCTCATTGATTCCGGCATTACAATAATTACTTTGTAACCTTTTACGGCTGCAACCAGCGAAAGTCCAATTCCGGTATTTCCGGATGTTGGTTCAATAATGATGGAATCAGTATTTAAAAGCCCTTTTTTCTCCGCATCTTCGATCATGGCCAAAGCAATTCTGTCTTTGATACTCGATCCCGGATTTGATTTTTCTAGTTTAATCCATACCTCGTGTGTTGTAAAAAGCTTGTTCAGCCTAATGTGAGGGGTATTCCCAATTGTTTCTAAAATGTTCTGATATTTCATGTTTTTGATATTTTTAAATAGAATAAAAAATGGGTTCGGGAAAAGGATTATTATCCTTGATCTTCATCTCATTTTTATGGTAAACAACCGAATTTGAAGGTACGGAATACGTGAGCCATACATTTCCTCCAATAATCGAATCTCTGCCTACCGTTGTTTGTCCGCCAAGAATTGTGCTGTTGGCGTAAATAATTACATTATCTTCAATTGTAGGATGCCTTTTTATAAAAGCTTCCTCTTTTTTTACGCTCAAAGCACCAAGCGTAACGCCTTGGTATATTTGAACATTATTGCCAATAACGGCTGTTTCGCCAATAACAATTCCGGTGCCGTGATCTATGGCAAAATCGCTTCCAATTTTGGCGCCGGGATGAATTTCTATGCTGGTTTTAATATGCGCATATTCTGAAATTGTTCTGGCTAATAATTTTAAATCCTGCTTCCAAAGCTGATGAGAAAACCGATAAACGGCAATTGCGAAAAAACCTGGATACGAGTATAAAACTTCTTCTAATGATTTGGCAGCAGGATCTTTTGTTAATATGGTTAATGAATCATTTAATGCTTGTTTATGCAAACTCGGAATAGCGTTGAAAAAATGAGTAGTCTGATCTCTATTCTCATCACTTTTTGGTGAGAAATCAAAAACCAGATCGTCAAATTGTTTTTTCAACTGATTGAATTTGTATTTGATAGTCGCTTCGGACTCGTATGATTTTGATGTATTTGAAAATAAAATTATAAATAAATCATCAATAAATTGATGTATTAATTTCTTCTCAGGAAGAATCAATAATTCCTGATGCTGCTTTGCAATTTCCTGATAAAATGAATTCATAACTGATATTTTTTGGTTTATAACTAACATCTTTTTGAGAAATCAACGATTGAATTTCTTTTGTTTAATGATAAATGTTCTTTTAGTCCTGCCATTTTTGTTGCCGCAAAAAAGTTTTTTAAAAACACATTTCCAGATGTATTTGTATCATGTTTGGTTGTTTTTTGGGTTGGTATATAATTATGCGTAATACTCCTTTTGATGCAGAAAATGCAAAAAAATGAAGATTTAATTTTCAATAGGAAACCTTTGGGAGGTATAAAAATTCGTTTTATTAGATTCTAGATTCTATAAAATAGGTATCCATTATAAACGAAATAAATTGGCAGTAATTAACAACAGAAGCACATATAACAAAAAGTGTTATAAGTATATTTTTCAGGGAGAATGTAAAATGATATGCTCTTGGTTGTTTTCAAAATGTAGTTCTTTATATTAAACTCTACTAATTCTATAGACAAAGTTAAATTTAATATAATAAAAACCAAATATTTTTTAATTTTTATTTGAACAACTTGCAGCGTATTAGTGATTTAGTTTGTTTTTAAATGCTTAGTCTGTTGATTTTTAAGTGTTTATTATTTTGTGAAGAGAATAAAAAAAGACAGAAAAATAAGTGCAAATTTAATTGATGAACTTATTTTTCTGTCTTTAAGGGCTTTATGAAAGCTTAAACTATCTTTTTAAGGCTGCACCGCCCGGCATTGTTTCAGGCTTTAATTTGAATTTACTGTATTCTACAACTCCGGTTTTGTCTGCCCATTCAAAATATGAAGCCGAAAGTTTGTTTATAATTCCCGGATTTTGTTGTGCGACATTGGTTGTTTCGCCACGATCCGTTTCAAGATTGTAAAGTTCCCATTCGTAAGAAGGATAAATCGAAACCAATTTCCATTTTCCGTCACGAACGGCTCTGTTTCCTGCTCTTTCCCAAAATAATGGTGCGCCTCTATCGACCTGTGAAACATTATTAAATAAAACAGGCAGCAAACTTTTTCCAACCAAAGCGTTTGTTGTCACACCATTATATTCTTTTGGGTAATCTATTCCTGCCAAATCATAGAAAGTAGGAGCAAGGTCAATAATATGTCCGGTTCCTTTATCAATTCTTCCCGCCTTTATTTTTGATGGAAACCAGGCAATAAACGGCGAACTAAAACCGCCTTCGTGCATATTGTTTTTATATTGCTGTAATGGTGTATTCGATAAATAAGCCCAGTTTTGTTCCTGATAGTCAAATGATCCTGAAGTTCCTACAGGTCCTTCGTTTCGAACCAAACCTCTTCCAAGCGGATTATACGTATTGAATCCGCCCTGAGCGCCATTGTCTGAAATGAAAATAATCAGCGTGTTTTTATCTTTTTTCAAAGCTTTTAACTTGTCTAGTACTTTTCCAACATTTTGATCCATGTTGTCGACCATTGCGGCGTAAACTTCCATTTTGGCTTTCCAAAATTGTTTTTCGTCATAGGTTAATTTACTCCACTCCGGAACTTCCGGATCTCTTGGTGCTATAGTTTGATCGGCTGGTAAAATGCTGTTTGCTTTTAGTTTTTCGATTCTTTTTTCTCTTAAAACATCCCAGCCTTCGTCAAATTTGCCTCGGTATTTGGCAATATCAACAGGTTTTGCCTGTAATGGCCAGTGTGGTGCTGTAAATGCCAAATACAAAAAGAAAGGTTTATTTTCTTTGTTTTGCTCGTCTAAAAAAGTCACAGCATTATTTCCAATTTCATCTGTAAAATAATAGGAATCGTCTTTTGGATGCAATTCTTCGTTATTTCGAATTAATTTTACCGGATAAGGTGTTTTTCCAAAAGGAAGCGGTTTAGTATCAAAATAATTTGATGCACCTTTTAAAATTCCGTAAAATTTATCAAAACCTCTTTGATTTGGCCATTGTGCCTGATCTTCAGAACCTACGTGCCATTTTCCGGACAAAAGCGTGCTGTAACCGCCGGAACGGAAAACTTCGCCAAGCGTTAAAGATTCTTTATTTAAATAACCCTGATAAGCGGGTAAACCTAAATTGACATCAAAAAAACCAACGCCTGCTTTATGCTGATATTGACCGGTTAGGAGAGAAGCTCGGGTTGGTGCACAGATTGAGTTATTGTAAAACTCGCGTAAACGTAAACCTTCTGAAGCCAGCTTATCGAGATTAGGTGTTTTAATTTCGGAACCATAATTCCCTAAATCAGAATAACCCATATCATCAACCATAATCAAAATGATATTTGGTTTTGAATTTTCGATAGTGGTTTTGTTTTGTGCCGAAACTAAAACTACTGCCGAAAGCAAAAGGTTTAGCGTAATAAATGGTTTTTTCATTAGAATTGATATTTTATTTTGTCGAAAAGTGTTGGGTTTTATTCTCGTTCCTCGGATTAAAAATAATTATTTACTAAACAATAAAAAAGCTATAGCCAAGGTAACGATAACATTGAATAATTGTGCTATTAAAAAGGCATACAATGGTTTACGGCTGTTGTTGGCTAACAAATCCTTAAAATTGGTTTCTAACCCTATGCTTGTAAATGCCAATGCAAACCAAATTCCCTGCAGGTTTTTTAGACTATCTTTTACTCCGTCTCGGGTTTCCGGTGTAATTAAAAAAGAGAAAAGTAAAGAAGCACCGATAAAGCCAATTACAAATTTTGGAAAGCGTTCCCAAATAACTTTTAAGGTTGGTTTTGATGCTTCAATTTCTGATGTTGTATTATGTGAATAGGTCCAATAAACAGAAATGACAAAAGCGGCTAAACCTAATAAAACATTTTGAGAGAACTTTACAATCGTACTGATCTTTAAGGCGGTTTCACCCACTAAAGTTCCAGAAGCTACAACAGCGCCTGATGTATCGATACTGCCGCCAAGCCAGGCTCCGGTTACTTCTTCGGGGAAATTGAAATAGCGGGCAATAATGGGCATGAAAATCATCATGGGGATTGCAGTTACCAAAACAATCGAAATGACATAAGACAATTTCTTTGAATCGCCTTTTATAGCTCCTGAAGTTGCAATTGCAGCCGAAACTCCACAAATAGAAACTGCACTTGAAATCATCATGGTTAGTTCGTCGTCGACTTTTAATTTTCGGCAAAGCCAAAAAGCAAAATACCAGACCGATATTACAACAAACAAAGCCTGAAATAAACCTAATGAACCTGCCTTTAAAATATCAGAGAAAATAACGCTGGTTCCTAATATAACTAATCCAATTTTTACAAAAACTTCTGTAGAAAGTGCTGATCGAAACCATTCCGGAAGTGTAAAGAAATTGCCAATTGCCAACCCAATGATCAAACTGAAAATTACGGCTTCTAAATTTATAGATTTTATAGAAGCGTTTCCAGCCAGAATAAGAGCAATGAGGGTTAGGAGATAAACGACAGGGAAAGTAAAAAGAAAATACTTTACTGATTTTCCAATTAAAAAAGCGCCAAGCGTTCCAATAGAAATTAGATACAAAAATTGAATTAAAAGGATTTTGAGATTTCCGAAATCGAATACTTTTGTTTTTAAATCCGTAATCGTTGACCAATTGAAAACCGGAACTTCGGGAAGAAAAACAAAAAGAGAAATTCCAATTATTATAAATCCCAGAATTACGACGGTCCAGTCTTCGTGAATGTTGAATTGTTTGGGTTGAGCTGACATATTTTTAGTTGAATTAATCTAAGAATTATTTATTCTGAGATTTTATTTTGTATTGCCTCTAGCTTTAGCTGGAGGTAAAATATTATTGATGAACAAGGCTTTAGCCGAATAAAAAGTTTGGCTAAAGCCTTCTGTATTCTAAATTTTTAAATCTCCAGCTAAAGCTGGAGGCAATTCATTTCTTTATATAAGGTTTTTAAAACCTGTCGGTATTATAAATCGACAAAGTATTTTTGTTTGCCAAAATCAAATTCGTAATAAGTTAGATTAGGCCATAAAGGTTTAACGAGACCTTTTTCCCAGTTTTGTAAAGCATCGTGTAATTCTTTTACTTTTTCGGGATTTTTTGGGGCCAGATCTGTTGTTTCAGATTTGTCTTTTGCGAGATTGTAAAGCCATTCTTCATGTGTTTTGCCACTGATGACTAATTTCCAGTCACCGCTTCGAACTGCTTTTGCATCGCCGGAACGCCAGAATAAATCTTTATGTGCTGGTTTATTGTTATTGACAACATCAATTAAATTAACGCCGTCATAAACACGGTCTTTTGGCAAACCGGAATGTGTTACAGCCGCGATAGTACTAAAAATATCCAAAGAACTTACAGGAGTTTTATAAATGGTATGCGGTTTAATTGTTCCTTTCCATGAAAGTGCAAACGGAACATTGATGCCGCCTTCAAAATGAGAAAATTTCCCACCTTTAAGAGGCGCATTTGTTGTGGCAAAAGTATAGTCGGCACCACCATTGTCGCTGGCAAAAAAGATCAGGGTATTTTCTTCTAAACCTTCTTTTTTTACTTTAGCCCTAATTCTTCCAATGGCATCGTCGAGTGCGCTGATCATGGCAAAATAGACACGTTTGTTTTCGTCTTTTACATTCGGGAAACGATCGTAGTATTTTTTGCGAACCTGAAATGGCGTATGAGGCGCATTAAACGGAACATAAAGCAAAAACGGTTTGTTTTTATTTTTATCAATAAAAGCTTCTGCTTCGTCAGCAAATGTTTCGGTTAGATATTTTTTATCTTTTATGATGGTGGTATCTCGGCGGATTTGTCCAATGCCGACACGGCCGTTGCCCCAAATCATTTTATCGGTAAAATCTTTGTGATGATGGTTGATAATATCCGGGTTATCATCTTCGGGCGTGTAAAGGGAGAAAGCCTGATAAAACCCGTAATGATAATCAAAACCTCTGTCTAAAGGAAAAAATCCTTTGTTATGACCCAAATGCCATTTCCCGATAATGGCTGTGCTGTAACCTTGTTTTTTGGCTAAGTCGGCAAAAGTAATTTCAGACTGCGGTAAACCTTGCGTAGCGATTGAAGCTTCGTTGGGATAATTGATTTTTTTATTTAATCTCCAGTTGTTGGTATTGATTAAATATTTAAAAGCATAATATTCTAAGTTGTTTTTTGGATACCGATCTCCAGGCTGATATTCATGTCCAAATCGTTCCTGATACCGTCCGGTTAATAATCCGGCACGTGAAGGCGAACAAATAGAAGATGAAACATACCCTTCGGTAAAAGTAACTCCGGATGCCGCAAGAGAATCGATTTGCGGTGTTGGTGCGGCTTTTCCTCCGTATAACGAAATATCATATTTGCCTAAATCATCGGCAAGAAGAATGATAATATTAGGCTTTTTTTCGGAGGTTTTAGAAGTGTCTTTTTGAGACAAAAATGCTGCTTTTCCTTCGGCAAGTTTTTCATCTGCTTTGATCAAAGTTCCATCTGTATTGATGGGCCAGAATAAAAATGCTGCTAAAATAAGAAGCACTATTAAAATGGGTAGAATAATCTTGGTTATTTTTTATAGGCTGCCATAGGGTTAGTTTTTTTATAAGAACTTTGACAAAGTTTTGAGGTATTTTTTTTAGGATGAAGATTGTTTGTTACTTAACAGCCAAAGCCACATCAACCTCTTTTTTCAAATTTTCAAAGCCTTCTTTTTTGAAAACTATTTTTCCGTTTTGATATAAAATCAAGGTTGGAAAAACTTTGATTGTTTTTAAATCGGCAATGACTTGTGTATTGTCTTCTAAATCAATTTCTACAATTTTTAAATTCGGGCCGTATTGTGCTTTGATGGTTTCTAAAACTGGTTTTACTTTTTTGCAGGCACCGCAGTAAACAGATCCAATATCAACCAAAACATCTTTGTTTTCGGCGATTATTTTATTGTATTCTGCAAGGGTCAGTTTGCTTTTTGAATTCGAATAAAAAGGTTTTCCGCTTCCAATCCAGTTGGCGATACCGCCTTCTAAACTATAGGCTTCTTTAAAACCGTTTTTTAGTAATTCGTCGGCCAGCCAAACACTTCTTCCTGCACCAATAGAATAGGTGAATACAGGTTTTGTTTTATCTAGTTTAGCAACTTGCTGCGCGTAATCTTTTGATTCCAGGTTAAAATTTACCGCTCCTTTAATGTGGTTTAAAGCAAATTCTTCGGGACCTCTGGCATCAATTATCTGCGGCTTTTTTTCGTTTTGAATTTTGCTGTAAAAAACATCCAGCGAAACGGTATTTGAACTTTTATTCTGCGAAACCCCCACGATTGTAAAAAGCAGGATGAATGCGGTGATGCTTATTTTATTTTTCATAATCTATGTTTTGAATAAAGCCGACAGTGTATTCAGGTTTATTTGAATACACTGCCTTGCTTTTATGGTTGATTTAAAATTTTAAGATTAAACCTGTTCTAAAACCGGAGCAGGTTCTGCCGCTTCTACAACATTTTCTACTGGTTTCGCTTTTAGAGGAAATGACAATACACCATCGGCAAGAGAACTTCCTTCTTTTTTAGATTTGAATATCGGCCATAAAAACTGCGCGTACCATTCTTCTTGTTTGTATGATTTTGTTCCGTACGATTCCGGGAATTTGCGAGTGATTAATCCGGTTCCAAAAATGACATCCCAAATGAAAAACATATTTCCAAAGTTTCCTTTAAAATGTCCAACACCGTCTCCGCTTGTATCAGCATGATGCGCGTGATGTGTTGCCGGAGTAGAAATCAAACGTTCTAAAACCCATGCAATTGGATGCAGCGCTTTGTATTTGTAAAAAGGTTTGTCCCACGCAATACTTGAATGTGCGCCTAAAGTGATAAAGCTTTTAATAACTAAAACAAATAAAGCCGGTAATCCTAAACCTAGATAGGTTAAAGTGGCTGTTAAATAAATTTGAGAAAATAAAACCGTATATATAAAGTTTTGTCTTGAAGCCATCGCCATTCCCATATATGGAGCCGAGTGGTGTGTTCTATGGAAACGCCATAAAAAGGGTACTTGGTGATGCAGTCTGTGGTACCAGTATTGCGTTAAATCATCGGCGATTGCAATTAGGAAAAAACCTCCCCAAAACGGAACCCATGATAAAGTGTTGGCCAAATCTGGAATTAAATAAGGTAAAACTGTTAAACTGAAAAAGGTAATTACAGGCGGTAAAAGTAATTTTGGAGCGAGGAAACAAACGATATCTATTTTGCGTTCTTCACCTGTCCATTCGTCATCGTATAAACCTGCCGTAAACTCAATAACACCTAAAACCAGCATAAAGACAATTAATCCCCAGGTACGGATGTTTTCGAATGCAGGTTTTGCAAATTCTAAAAAGGAAGGTAAGGTAAGATGCGATTCGCTTACAACACCATTTGTTAATTTAAAATACAGAAAAATTGCCACAACTGGCAAGCTGTATATTAAAAGACTAATACTCAAATCTCTTGTTAGTTTTTCTTTTTGAACTATTGCCATGATTTCTTATTTTAATAATTGATTAATTAATGCTAAACCTCCGGCTAATATGACCAGTGGTACTAAAAATACAATTGCCCCTACGACAATTTTTTTTCCTATAATTTCATAATCTACTCGTTTCATATCTTTTTGTATTTAAAGAGTTTAGAGGTAAAATTAAATAAGTTAACTGCTAATTCTATGGATTTAGTAGAATTTTGTTGTTTGATTTTTCTCTAATTTGTTATAATCCTTTTATTTACTTCACTTTTTGAATGGTTGGAAGTGTTTCAATATAACCTGCAAAGTTTTGAAAACCTTGCAGGTTGTATAATCTATCTATTAGTTGCTGCTTCCTGCGCTTCCTGGTTTAGTAACTTGTTTCACTAAATCCTGAAGTGTCTTTCCTTTATCAGCTCCTGTATTATGAATTCTTCTATTGTAAACATCCTGCCAGTCAATCAACGGGTAAACATTGTTTTCTTTTGCCTGTTCGTCAAATAATTTTTGAAGTTCAGCCAGTTTTTCAGGATATTTTTTAGCCAGGTTGTTACGCTCGTTAAAATCTTCGTTTAAGTTGTATAATTCCCAAACATCTGTGTCGAAGTTACTTGCTGTTGGTTTTTCGTTTTTGCCTAAAGATTGTTTTACTGCAAATGAATCCGGAAGATGTGCCGCAGCAGCTTTCCATCCATCTTTATAAATCGCTCTGTTTCCAAAAATGTAATAGTATTGTACTTTGTGCAAAGACTCAGCTTTTGGATTGTCTAAAGAAGCCTGGAAAGAAGAACCCTGAATTTTATCCTGCTTGATTTCTTTGATATATTCCGGAGCTTTAATTCCTGCAATGTCTAAAGTTGTTGGAAGTAAATCTGTTACGTGGCTGTATTGATTTCTGATACCGCCTTTGTCTTTAATTCCGTTTGGATAAAATACAATTAACGGATTACGAGTTCCACCTTCAGATTGGGCATCTTGTTTCCAGTTTTTAAAAGGAACATTTGTTGCCTGTGCCCATCCTAAAGGATAGTTGGTATTTAGACCTTTTGGCGTTCCAATTTCTCCAATATTAGCCAGATTGCTTTTCAGATTTTCTTCGTCTGATTTTCCTTGAGAAAACAAGCTTTGGTTAATAGTTCCTTGCAAAGTTCCTTCTTTACTTGCTCCATTATCACCAATTGCGACAAAAATTAAAGTGTTGTCAAGCTGATTGCTTTCTTTTAAATAATTTACCACTCTTCCAATTTCAGCATCTGTATACGTTAGGAATCCAGCGTAAGTTTCCATGAATCTGGCATATACTTTCTTTTGGTCCGGTGATAATTTTTTCCATTCTGTAATAAGTGCATTGCGTTCCGGCAATACCGCATTAGCAGGAACAACACCTAGTTTCTTTTGGTTTGCCAATACTTTTTCGCGGTATACATCATAACCTTCGTCAAATTTTCCTTTGTAAGGTTCGATCCATTTTTCGGCAACCTGATGAGGTGCGTGTACAGCTCCCGGCGCATAGTATAAAAAGAATGGTTTTCCCGGCGCTGCTTTTTGCTGTTTTTGAATGTAGCTGATGGCTTTGTCTGTAATTAATTCATTTAAATGGCGTCCGTCAGGTTTAATATGAACCTGATCTTCAACTAAATCAGGATTGTATTGATCTGTCTGTGAACCTAAGAATCCGTAGAAATGATCGAAACCTTTTCCGGTTGGCCATCTGTCAAACGGACCAGCGTCTGTAGCTTCTTCATCTGGAGTAACTCCATATTTGCCCACTGCGAAAGTGTTGTATCCGTTTTCGCGTAAAATTTCTGCAATTGTTCCTTTATCGGAAGGAATTCTTCCGTCCCATCCAGGAAAACCTGCCGATAAAATAGTGTGCGAAAAGCCGCTTACGTGTACTTTTCCTGAATTTCTTCCCGTTAATAATGCCGCACGAGTAGGAGCACAAATAGCAGTTGTATGAAAGTTGGTGTAACGTAAACCGTTATTGGCCAGATTTTCAAAAGTTGGAGTTTGAATTAAACCGCCAAAAACACTGGCAGCTCCAAAACCAACATCATCTAATAAAATCCAAACAATATTTGGTGCACCTTTTGGCGCTTTAACCGGATCCGGCCAATATTCTTTAGAGTCGGCTAAAGTTTTACCAATAACGCCTTTAAATTCTTCTGGTTTCTCTTGTGCAAAACCTAATTGTGCAACTAGTAATGCCGTAATCAAAAGTCCTTTTTTAGGGCTTTTAATAATAAGGGTATTTTTAAAATTTTTCATAACTAATAGTTTTGTGGTTGATTATTAATATCCGGGATTTTGTGGTAAACCTACTGGGTCGATATTTCTTTCGCTTTGCGGAATTGGGTAAAGATTGTTTCTTTCTGAAACAGAATTTTTAGCGGTAACTTTTTTAACTTCTGTAACCAGCGTTCCCCAACGAACTAAGTCAAACCAGCGCTGTCCTTCCTGAACAAATTCTTTTTTGCGTTCTTCCTGAATGGCGGCTCTAAACGTTACTTGATTTAATCCGCTTAAATCGATTGTAGGGTCTGGCGTTGTAATTGGTTTTCCATAAGCTCTTCTTCGTACCTGATTAAGTAATTCATAAGCTTCAGGTGTTGGTGTGCCCTGTTCGTTTATGGCTTCTGCCAAAGACAATAAAATGTCGGCATAACGAATAAGCGGGAAGTTGATCGCTACGTTTCCAGGTGTTGCCAAATTGCTTAAATCCAAATATTTTTTGAAAATAGGCTTTGGAAAAGTATAAAGCGTTCCTGTAGTGGGGTTAAGCAGTTGTTTGGCATAACTCACATCTCTGCGTGTATCTCCTGGCGCATAAATATCATAAAACAAAGCTACATCCGAAATAATATCAGCAGGTTCTGTTGCTGTAAATCCAGTAAATGATGTCGATTGAAATGTGCTGCCGCTTGATCCGTTTCCGGCTTGATTCGGCTCAAACTGAACAGAGAAAATATGCTCTTTTCCGTTCTTTTTTGTTTTAGTAAAAATGTCCTGAAAGTTTTCGAATAAAGCATATCCGTAACCTCCGTTAATTACTTCTCTGGATTTTGAAATAGCGTTTGGCCAGTCTTTTCTAGTCAGATACACTTTTGCCAAAATAGCTTTTGCAGCTCCAGACGTCGCACGGCCGGCATCTGCAGCAGGATACGCTGCTGGTAAGCTTTCGGCATCTGTTAAGTCTTTAATAATTTGTGCGTATACATTATCTACAGATTCTCTTCTGGATTTTAAACTTTCTAGCTGAATAGATTTTGGTTCATGTAAAACAATCGGAACGGCTCCCCAAATACGAACGGCCTGAAAATAAAGCAATCCTCTAATAAATTTAGCTTCATTGATTAATCTTGTTTTAACGGTTTCAGATCCAGAAACTTTCGGGATATTGTCAATTGAAACATTGGCCCTGTTAATTCCTGCATAGATTTGTCTCCAGGCTACCTGTACACGGTCGTTAGTAGCATCATGAGTTAAACTGCTCATAGCTCTAACCTGTGGGTTGGTTGCCGAAACTCCGGCTGCAGCATAATCAGAACCCATATCGGTTAAGAAATAAAGGTTTCTTCCAAATAAACTCTGCTCACCCGGATCAAGGCTTAAAGATGCATAAACAGCTGTTACGCTTGCAGTGGCATCATCTTGAGTTTTAAAGTAATTATCTTCGGTTACAAATGAGGTTGGTGTTACCTCAAGGTCCGCGCACGATATAAATAAACCGACGCTTAGTAGAAATGTTATGATCTTTTTCATTTTATATTTTTTTACTTAGAAAGTTACGTTCAGGCCCGAGATGAATGTTTTCGAGTTTGGATAAGAACCAAAATCAATTCCCGGATATAAGTTGTTTTGTTCGTATGAACTTACCTCTGGATCATAACCAGTATATTTTGTCCATGTAATTAAGTTTTCTGCCGATATGTAGAATTTCACGCTTTTGGTTCCCAGTTTTTTAGAAACGCTTTTAGGTAAAGTGTAGCCAAGTGTGATTAATTTTAATCGTAAGAAAGAAGCATCTTCTACATAACGCTCTGAAACGATTCCTAAAGGAGAACTAGATGCCCTAGGAATCTCATTGCTCGGATTCGAAGGTGTCCAACGGTCTAATAAAGTCGACGCGGCATTTGTTCCAAGAGTAGAAATTTCTAACTGCTGATTTAAAGCATTGAATATTTTACCGCCGTAAGATCCCTGGAAAGAGAAATTCAAATCGAAATCTTTGTATGAAACCGTGTTGCTGAAACTTCCAACGAATTTGGGCTGAGAAGATCCTAAATTGCCTTTATCAAGAGCAGTAATTACACCGTCGCCGTTTGTGTCAACATATTTTCTGTCACCTACTTTAGTATTGGCTAAACTGTTAATTTTTGGCTGCGTATTTACTTCTTCCTGAGTTTGGAAAATTCCATTGGTTCTATATCCCCAGAAAGTTCCCAATGGCAGACCCACTTTTACGGTTACAGGCTGCTGCTGTAATAATGAACCGTTTGGCACCACAGGAAAAAATTGATCAACACCGTTTCCTATGGCAACTACTTTATTTCTGTTGGCAGAAAATACGATATTCGAATTCCAGGAGAAATTTTCTGTTTTTAGGTTTTCAGTTGTTAAACCAATTTCGATACCTTTATTTTCAACACCTCCAATGTTTTGAAGAACCGTTGCATATCCTGATGTAAGCGGTACTGGAACGTTAATTAATAAATCGTTTGTTTTTTTGTAATACACATCAAAAACAAAATTCACTTTTCGGTCTAATAATGATAAATCTAAACCAACATTATATTGATTTGTTTTTTCCCATCTCAAATCCGGATTTGCTAATCGGGTAGGAGCAAGACCTGTATATAAAGTTCCTCCAAAAGAATAGTTTACAGAACCCATTTGAGCTAAGGCAAGATAATTTCCAATTTCTTGATTTCCGGTTGTTCCGGCTGTAATTCTAAGTTTAGCTTCGGTTACGCCTTTTATGTTGTTTGCAAATTCTTCATCGGTAATATTCCAGGAGAAACCTGCTGATGGGAAATAACCCCAAAGCGATTCAGAACCAAATCTTGAAGAGCCATCGGCACGTGCAGAAAGTGTAAAGTTGTATTTTCCTTTATAAGAGTAATTTACTCTCGCAAGCCATGATTTTAAAACACTTTCAAATGCATCGCTGTATGGTTTTACTGCTACACCATCTTGCAAAGCGTTATAAGTATTGGCATCATTTATAAAAGTGTTGGCGCCGGCATTTACTACTTCACCTTGTGTGTATTGAAGTGTGTAACCTCCTAAAGCTGAAAATTTGTGATTTTCGCCAAAGGTTGTGTTGTAATTCAATGTGTTTTCATTTAATACAGAACTTACTAATCGGTCTCCAACAGAAGCTAAACCTTTTGTTCCTGCACCAGTTGTTGTGTTGGCAGGAGCGTAATAATTTTGCTTTGTATTTAATACATCACCGCTTACTGCCACTTTTGCCGTTAATTTTTTAGTGATTTTATATTCACCAAATAAACTGGTCAAAATTCGGTTTAGTTTAGTTTCGTTTGTTGTATTGACTAAATCATTAATAGGATTTGGAATATAACCGTTAACCGAAGTAGCGTAAGGATTATTAGTTACATTGTAGCTTCCATCTTCATTTTTAATGGGTACAACCGGAGCATTTAATAAAATACTTACAAGCGGGTTTGGATTTCTTCCAGCAGCCGCACCGCCATTTGTTCCTACTCCGTTTGAGATGGAGTGGCTGTAATTAGCATTTACGCCAAATTTAAAATTCTGAGAATAATTCTTTTCGTAGTTGATGCGAAGTGAAATTCTTTTAAAATCAGATCCAAGTACAATTCCTTCCTGATCAAAATATCCGGCAGAAACAGCATAACGTGATCTTTCGTCGCCTCCGGAAAAAGACAATTGGTGATTTTGAACCGGAGCGGCAGTTCTAAATGCCGCCGACTGCCAGTCGTAGTTTCCAGACGTTTTTAAAGCCTCAATTTGTGCCGCCGAAAAAGAAGGTGCCTGACCAATACTTGCCTGAACATCATTTCTTAAACTTGCCCATTCGCTGGCATTCATTAAATTGAGTTTTTTTGAGATGTTTTGAAATCCAAAATAACCCTGATACGAAATATTATCTTGTCCTTTCGTTCCTTTTTTGGTTGTAATAATAACAACACCATTTGCCCCTCGGGAACCATAAATTGCCGTTGCCGAGGCATCTTTCAACACTTCAATAGATTCAATATCAGCTGGGTTTATAGTAGATAATACGTTGACACTGGCACCGGCAAAAGATACCCCTGCCGAACTGTTATTGTTGTCATTATAAATAAGGATTCCGTCAACCACATACAAGGGTTCATTACCTGCCGTAATAGAGTTTCCGCCGCGAATACGAACACTCGATGAAGCACCCGGACGGCCAGAACTTTGTGTAACTACCACACCAGCCACAGCACCTCTTAATAAGTTATCTGCCGATGAGGTTACCTGAGATAAATTTGCCTTTGGAACCGAAGCTACAGAACCCGTGATGTCTTTTCTTTTTTGGGTTCCGTAACCCACTACAACTAATTCGTCAAGTTCTTGTCTTTCTTCTTTTAAATGAATAATAACGGGATTTTTATCAACTACGATTTCCAGTTTTTTATATCCAATGTAACTTACAATTAAGGTGTAAGGAAATTTCTGACCAGTCTGAAAATAAAATTTTCCTTCGGTATCTGTCTGTACACCGTGAGTGGTACCTTTAATGTTTACTGATGCGCCTATAATGGGCTGATTTGTAATGTCATCGACTACAGTTCCGTCGAGTTTAGATTGTATAAGCGGTGTTGTATTTTGTGCCTGAAATTGCAGGGATGTTAACAAAATTGTAACCCATAAAATGAGGTTTATATTTTTTTTCATTTCTTTGTAACGGTTTAAGTAATTAACAAGGCGCCCTGAGAGCTGAATTTTCAGCACTCTGATTGTGTCCTTGATTTAGTGATAAATGTTCTTTAAGCCTCGCCATTTCTGTTGCCGCAGAAATGGCTTTTTTTATTTACAGCAGCTGGTTTGCAATGTTTTCATTTTTAGTTTTTTTAGTTGGTTAATTATTTTCTTTTTTAAAATATAGGTATATTCAAAAATCTTTCTGCTGCACATTTAATGCATCAACTAGAAGTTTGTAATTCAATAAAGGTAATCTTGTGGTGAAATTGAGATTTGGTTTTTAGATTTAGAAATTAATCTATTAACGAATGTATTGCATTGGGAATTAGCAACAGAAGCACATATAACAACAATTGTTATAAGTATATTTTTTAGGAAGAATATAAGACGATATGCTTTCGGTTGTTTTCAAAATATAGTTTTTTTGGTTTCAAATATTATTTATAAACTCTACTAATCCTATAGACAAAGTTAATTTTAATATAATAAAAACCAAAAATTTATTCTTTTTTTTTTATTTGAAGCGAAAAAAATATTTTAAGATTATTTTAATTTTATTTTAAGTCGTTGATTATTAGTGATTTGTTTGTTGTTTTGTGTAAAGGTAAAATATTAAAAATGGTTTTTGAACGTGATAAAAAATGTAGTATTTTATACTTAATTTTCTCGTTTTTAAAAACTTAGCAAATTTTTGAGTAAGTCAAAAAACGATTCAAAACGTCGAGTTTTGATTAATTTATAAAAATTACATTGATTTTTAACCAAAAATTATTTTTTGTCAGAGCAGCTAATACGTAAGAAAATATACTGCTTAAATTGAGCATCAAACTTGAACTTTTTAAGAGTAAAAAGCCCCTTTTTTGTGAAAATATTCCACAATCATCTAATAATTAACATTTTAGTTTTGTTTTTTTTGTACATTTATTCTGTAATTTTTTTGTACAAAATTTAAGATGATGCAATTTCTATGTTTTGAAAAGGGGTTTTAGGAAGAAATAAAAAGATCTTACTTATTGCATAAACCAAAAATCTTACAAATATTTTTTTCTTCTACGCCTGTATCTAATTAAAAATCACAATTTTGTTTTTGAACTATCTAATATTTAGATGTTTATTATTTGTTTTGTATTAAGATAAAACTATCTTTTAATATGATATATATCATATTTTGTAAGAATCAAACGGTCTAATTTTGTGTTATAAATTGAGTAGACACATACTCTCTATAATTAAAATTAGATATTTTAATATTTATATATGAATAATCTATCTCAATCGCACAGAATTTTATTTTTAAACACATTTGCTTTTACAATTTGTTTTGCCTGTTGGACATTAAATGGTGTTTTAGTAACTTATTTAGTAGATAAAGGTATATTCAATTTTACAGTAGTCGAAACTGGATGGTTATTAGGAATTCCTATTCTTTCGGGTTCAGTATTCAGACTTCCAATCGGGATTTTAACAGACAAATACGGAGGTAAAATAGTTTTTTCTACTTTACTATTATTATGTTCTATTCCGCTTTTTCTTCTTCCTTTTGCAGGCTCATTCTGGAGTTTTGCTGTATTAAGCTTTTTTTTCGGTTTAGTTGGTACAAGTTTCGCCGTTGGAATTGGGTATACTTCAATATGGTATCCAAAAGAATGGCAGGGAAGAGCTTTAGGAATTTTTGGAATGGGAAACGCCGGAGCAGCAATTACCACTTTTATTGCGCCAACGCTGTTAAATTATCTATCTGAGAACGATCCGGTAAATGGCTGGAAAATGCTTCCTGTTATTTATGCTGTAACCCTAGTGTTTATTGGGTTTCTTTTTATTGTTTTTGCTAAAAATAAAACCAATCAGGGAGTTTCAAAAAACATGAAAGAATTACTGTCACCGCTTAAAAATATGCGTGTTTGGCGTTTTGGAGCGTATTACTTTTTGGTTTTTGGTTTTTTTGTCGCGTATTCGCAATGGCTTCTTCCAAATTTTATGAATGTATATCACACCACCTTAGTAATGGGCGGTATGTTTGCTACACTATTCAGTCTGCCATCAGGAGTCGTTAGAGCTTTTGGCGGCTATCTTTCAGATAAATTCGGTGCCAGAAAAGTAATGTACTGGGTTTTAGGATCATCAATCGTAATCAGCTTTTTATTGATGTTTCCAAAAATGGAAATCTTTACCGCAGGTCCCGGCGTTATGTCTATGAATAATGGAATCGTAACCGAAGTAACGACTGATAAGATAGTTGTAAATGGAAAAACGCATCAAATAAATGCTAAACAAGAATCAGATGCTAAAGAATCTATTTTTCCTGTAAAAAACTCCTGGCAGGAAATTGTTGTTAAGCAAAATCAAGAAGTTAAAAAGAAAGAATTGCTCGCAGAAGGAATTACGCAAATTAAATTCAGCGCAAACCTTTGGGTTTATTTGGTGCTTGTAATTCTTATAGGGATTTCATGGGGAATAGGAAAAGCGGCAGTTTATAAATATATACCGGAATATTTTCCAAATGAAGTGGGAGTTGTAGGAGGAATGGTTGGATTGATAGGTGGTTTAGGAGGCTTCTTAGGGCCCATTATTTTTGGCTACCTGCTTAATTACACCGGTCTCTGGACCAGTTCATGGATTTTCATTTTCGTAGTTTCTGTCCTTTGTCTGTTATGGATGCACAGAACAATTATAAATGCGATGAATAGTAAATCACCAGAATTTACACGAGAAATAGAAGATAAATAATAAATTAAAATTTGAATAAAGATGAAAACTTGGTTAGATAAATGGAATCCGGAAGATGAAGCATATTGGAATGCTGGCGGAAGTAAAATTGCATGGAGAACTTTAATTATTACAACATTGACATTAACGTTATCATTTGCCTCTTGGTTTATGATGAGTGTTATTGCCGTTAAATTACCCGGTCTTGGATTTAACTTTTCTAAAGACCAACTTTTTTGGCTGACCGCAATACCTGGATTAGCTGCTGGATTTCTAAGAATTATCCACACCTTTATTTTACCAATATTTGGTACAAGACACGTAGTATCTTTTGCAACGGCGATAAAGTTAATTCCCGTAATCGGAATTGGTTTTGCTATTATGGATGTTAATACGCCGTTTTGGGTTTTTGCTGTTTTAGCTTTTACAACAGGTTTTGGTGGCGGTGATTTCTCTTCTTACATGCCAAGTACAAGTTTATTCTTTCCTCAAAGATTAAAAGGAACAGCACTGGGAATCCAAGCAGGAATTGGGAACTTTGGTGTTTCAATCGCACAATTTGTTACCCCGCTTATTATTAGTGTCGGAATTTATGGAGCAGCTTCTGGATTTACAAGTATAGACCCAAAAGAAACGATCGCTCTTTTTAAAAATTCAAGCGTAGAAAAACAAAAAGAAGTTTTCGCTGCCCTTGATGCTGATGTTCAGACAAAAATACTTTCTAATGTAAAGAAAAATGTAATAGATTCTGTAAGTACTGCAGTGAATTCTAATGATAATGTAGTAGTATTTACTTCGCTTCCGGTTAAAGCAAAAGCAAAAGCCATTGCGAATGCAAACCCAAAATTAGCCGAGAAAATCTTAAATAATATCAGTCCTGAAAATACAGCAGTTAAAAATACACAGATATATTTACAATCTGCTGCCTTTTGGTTTGCTCCATTTTTAATAATTATGGCACTTGTCAGCTGGTTTTACCTAAAAAGTATACCAATGAAAGCCTCTGTTAAAGAACAGCTGGATATATTTTCAAACAAACATACTTGGTATTGTACCATAACTTATGTAATGACTTTTGGAACTTTTGCCGGATTATCTGCTGCGTTTCCTTTAATGATTAAATTTTTATACGGTGATTTCCCTAATGCACCAGATCCTTTAGTATATGCTTTTTACGGTCCGCTAATTGGTTCTGCCAGCCGTATCGCTTTCGGATTTGTCGCTGATAGAGTAGGTGGGGCTATTTTAACTACCATTACAGGTTTAGGAATTTTAGCCGGATCAATTATTTTGGTTACACAAGGTTTAGTAGCACCAACAAGTATGGAACAATTCCCGCTTTTTGTAACGGTAATTTTAGCAATGTTCTTTTTTACCGGAATTGGAAATGCAGGTACGTTTAGACAATATCCAATTATCTTTAAAGAAAATGCACGTCAGGCTGCCGGAGTAATTGGATGGACAGCTGCAATAGCTGCTTTTGGACCTTTTATCTTTTCTAAGTTAATCGGAAATAATATTTCTTCTAATGGTACTGTAAATCAATTCTTTATTGGTGTTGCTTTTTTTGCTATATTAGCTACAGGTATCAATTGGTGGTTCTACAATCGTAAAAATTGTGAAAAACCAAGTTAAATAAGTAATCATTAAATCTAGTTTAAGATGAAAGATAAAACGTTTAATACCAAAGCCCTGCTTGTTGCTTCGCTAGTGTCCATACTTACAATTATACTTGTGTTTTATGGATCTAGACAACTTCAAAATTTTGATGCAGCATTAGTAACCTACTTATTCGGAACCGTATTTGCTTTCTTCGGAATTGTATATCGATATACTGTTTGGCTGCAAAGACCTCCAACTTGGATGTATTTTAAAAGAAGTATTAAATTCCTTTTTACCGGAAAAGTATTTTCTCATTTATGGTTTTTAGGAAAAGAATCAGTTGGAAATATTGTAGTGCAGAAATTTATTTATCCAAGAAGTAAATGGAGATGGTTTGCTCACTTTTGTATCGCTATAGGATGTTTATCTGCTTTTGCTATTACAATTCCGCTTACGTTTGGATGGATTCACTTTACACTGGCTCCTGATTCTATATCGATTTACGAAGCACATTTCTTCGGATTTAAAATGATGGATTTCCAAATAAACTCGTTTTTAGCATTTCTTATTTTTCATGCTTTAAACTGGTCATCATGGCTTGTCATAATTGGATCTGTTTATTACTTACGAAGAAGATTAACAAATCCTGGGTTAATTGCAACGCAGACTTTTGAAGGGGATTTATTGCCGCTTATTTTATTAATCGCTATATCTGTTACAGGATTGTGTCTGACTTATTCGTACCAATTCATGAAAGGATTTGCGTATGATTTTCTAGCCGTAATTCATGCTGTAACCGTTATTATGTTTTTAATATGGATTCCGTTTGGGAAATTCTTCCATATCATTCAGCGTCCAGCACAAATTGGAGCTCATATTTACAAGCAAGAAGGAATCAAAAAAGGAATGGCAATTTGTCCGCATACAGGAGAAGAATTTGCTACACAGCTTCATATTGATGATTTAAAAATTGTAACCAAACAATTGGGCTTTGATTTTACGCATGAAGATGGAACTTCTCATCTTGATTTAAGTCCGGAAGGAAAACGATCACGTTTAGCACAGGCACATCTAAGAGCCAGACAAGAAGGCGGTAATTTATTTGGATAATTTATAAAAAAGTACTCAGTCGCAGTTTTTAGTGCATAGATTAAAACTGGAAATTATATTAAAAAAGTATTCAGTCACAGTTATTAGTTTACAGATTAAAACTGAGATCAAGACTGAAAACTGCGACTGAAAACTTAAAACTAAAAAAAAATGGCAAAACTACCAGTATCAACTGAAAAAATAATAGAGGCTTTTGGCCCGCATTTGAATTATGCACCAATAGACGGTTATGTAGGGAGAGACGAACCGGATGATGTTGTAAAAACGCATTGTTGTTTTTGCGGTATGCAGTGTGGTATTCAATTATTGGTAAAAGAAAATAAAGTAGTAGGATTTGAACCTTGGATGGAGTTTCCTTTTAACGAAGGCCGTTTATGTCCAAAAGGTGTTCAAAGATATCTTCAAAACAATCACCCAGATCGACTTTTGCATCCAATACAGCGAGTAGAAGGAAAAGGATTTGAAAAAATTTCCTGGGATGATGCAATGGATAAAACCGTTTCTGAAATAAAACGAATTCAGGAAAAATATGGTAAACATGCTTTTTCTATGTTATCCGGAGTTTCGCTTACCAATGAAAAAAGTTATTTGGTTGGGAAATTTGCCCGTGTTGCTTTAAAAACAAGAAATCTGGATTATAACGGAAGATTGTGTATGGTGAGTGCCGGTGCCGGAAATAAAAAAGCCTTCGGTTTAGACCGCGCCTCAAATAACTATTCTGATTTAGAATATGCTGAAGTAATTATTGTTACCGGAGCCAATATTAGTGAAACTTTTCCAACGCTGACACATTGGATTTGGAAGGCTCGTGATCGCGGTGCTAAATTAATTGTGGTTGATCCAAGAATGATCCCGCTTGCGAGAACGGCTGATATTCATTTAGATGTTAAACCTGGAACAGATTCTGCTTTATATGGCGCAATGCTTAAATATTTAGTAGATCACGATATGCTGGATCATGATTTTATTGATAATTATACCTCAGGATTTCAGGAAACAATCGACGCTGTAAAAGATTATACTTTAGAATGGGCAGAAGAAGTGACCGGAATTGCTAAAGAAAAAATAAAAGCAGCCGCTGAATTATGGGGTAAAGCAAAAACAAGTTTTTTACTTCATGCACGTGGTATTGAACATCACTCTAAAGGAGTTGATAATGTGGTAGGCTGTATTAATCTGGTTTTAGCTACCGGAAGAATTGGAAGACCTTATTGCGGTTACGGAACGATTACCGGACAAGGAAATGGTCAGGGAGGAAGAGAACACGGACATAAATGTGATCAATTGCCTGGAAATCGTGATATTGAGAATCCGGAACACAGAAAATATATTTCTGAAGTTTGGGGTATTAAAGAAGAAGATTTGCCCCATACGGGACTTACAGCCTATGAAATCATCGAAGCTATTCATAGAGGTGAAATTAAAGGTTTAATTTCGTTGTGTTTCAATCCGTTAGTTTCTCTTCCAAACAATAATTATGTGCGTTCGGCATTAGAAAAATTAGAATTTTACGTTTGTATCGATTTCTTTTTAAATGAAACGGCTCGCCATGCAGATATTGTTTTAGCTGGTTCTTTACAGGAAGAAGAAGAAGGAACAACAACTTCTGCAGAAGGACGCGTTATCCGAATCAGACAAGCTGTTACGCCTCCGGGAGAAGCGAGAACCGATACTTCTATTTTACTTGAACTAGCAAAAAGACTGGGCGAAGAAGATAAATTTACTTACGATAACAGCGAAGCTGTTTTTAATGAACTTCGTGTTGCCTCAAAAGGAGGAACGGCTGATTATTTCGGAATAACGTATAAAAAAGTCGAAGATAATATGGGTGTTTTCTGGCCTTGCCCAACAGAAGATCATCCCGGAACACCAAGATTATGGGAAGATAAAAAATTTAAAACTCCTGATGGAAAAGCGCATTTTAATCCTGCTCCATATAAACTGCCCGGCGAAGTTACAGATGAAGAATATCCAATAACATTAACAACTGGTCGTGTCGTTTCTCAATATCTAAGCGGAACACAAACACGCCGAATAGGAAAACTGGTAGATCAGTTTCCTGAGCCAATGTTAGAAATTCATCCGGAATTAGCTCAGAAATATGGAATTAAGCAACGTGAATTAGTTAGAGTGGCAACCAGGAGAGGAGAAGGAATTTTCCCTGCAAATATTGTGGAAACAATTAGAAAAGATACTGTATTTATTCCATATCACTGGCCGGGTCATAAATCGGCTAATCAATTAACGCCGGGAACTCTAGATCCTATTTCTAAAATTCCGGAATTTAAAGTCTGCGCATGTTTATTGGATCCGTTGGGACAAATAGCACCGCCGTCTAAAGAATCTGAAGCGTATGCAAGTGTTTAATCTATAAAAAAGTGAACTTATGAATTTGACAAATTTTAATACGAACGAAGAGTTTTTTGTAGATATGCAGCGCTGCATTGGCTGTAAAGCCTGCGAAATGGCCTGCGCTGAATGTGAAACAAACGGACAGCAGACGTTAATTAGTGTCAACTATGTTGATCGTTCTTCAACCATTCAAACCACAGTTCAGGTTTGTATGCATTGCGAAGATCCGGTTTGTGCCAATGTTTGCCCGGCAGATGCTATTTCACAAGATGAATTTGGTGTGGTGCATACTGCCAGTACAGAAAGATGTATAGGGTGTTCAAACTGCGTTATGGCTTGTCCGTTTGGAGTGCCGAAAAAAGTCGAAGAATACGATATGATGATGAAATGTACGATGTGTTACGATAGAACAAGCGTTGGTAAAAAGCCTATGTGCGCCACGGTTTGTCCAAGTGGGGCGTTGTTCTATGGTACAAGAGAACAAATCGAAGAAATGCGACCTAACAGTACGCCAATAAACAATTTCATTTTTGGACAGGAAAAAGTGAAAACAAAAGTCAACATTATGATGCCAAAAGGCAGCACAGAATTAAGAATTTATTAAATCAGGATCATGTCAAAAGAAGATAATTTAAATCAAAACTGGAAAAAAGATTTCCCAATAAAAAAACAGGAATCAACTCAGGTAAGCCGACGCGATTTTGCCAAATTCCTAACTTTTGTTTCCGGCGGATTAATGGTGGGAAGCGGATTTGTAACGGCAAAAGCTTTTTTATTGCCAAAAGAAGAAGTACAAGGAGAGCATTTTATTTGCAATAAAGAAGAGGTTCCTGTGGGCGGAACCAGAGGTTTTGTTTTAGAAGGAAGTACAATTCCGTATATTTTAATACATCTGGAAACAGGTGAGTTTAGAGCTTACGAACAAAAATGCACCCATCTTTCCTGTTCTGTATTTTATAAACCCGGAACCGGAATTATACATTGCCCTTGTCACGAAGGATCGTTTGATGCTTTAACAGGTGATGTGATTGCGGGACCGCCGCCAAGAGCTTTACCTCAATTAGAGGTTGTATTTAAAGACAATGGAGTTTACGTAAAAGCAATGATTGAGAAAAAAGACAGTTAAAAAGACAACTAATTGTATAATTTAATATAAAAAGATATGAGTACTTTTAGACGCAGCCAGAACCGTTCGAATCCTAATAAACTGAACAATATACTTTCGACATTAATTTTTATTCTAATTCTAAATGTCAGTATCCAAATTTGGCTTTTATATGCTTCTTTAAACAATGCTTTAGAAAATAATAAAGAAATTTTAATTCCGGCATTTATAGCTTCGGCAATATTATTTTTAATTGGTTTTGCATGGCTGTATTATCTTCCGCAGGGAAATTTTAGAAAGAAACAACGATAATCTTTCTGTTTTCAAAGCTATTTAAGTTTTTCTGAACGTATTTAAAAGAATTAAGCTAAATTTATATTTTTTAAAATATTTCAGTACTAATGAATTTAACTAAGTAAAAATACTTATATTTGTAATAAGTATTTTTTTGCTTATAATTAAAATAGCAATAATGATTAAAGTAGAAGAAGCCATAGCGATTATTGAAGCGAACAGTGCAAAAATGCCTGTAGAGAAAATTTCAGTACGCAAAGCATTAGGTTATATTTTGGCTGAGAGAGTGCTTTCGCCAATTAATATGCCGCCGTTTCGTCAATCGGCAATGGATGGATATGCTTTTATTCATAGTATAAAGCATCAATATGATGTAGTAAGTGTTTCTCAGGCTGGAGATCATTCGAATATAAAATTAAAGCCAAATCAAGCCGTAAGAATATTTACCGGAGCTTTTGTACCTGATGCCGCTGATACGGTAGTGATGCAGGAACATGTAATGGCAAATAAAGATTCAATTTTGATTGCCACAATGCCTCAGAAACTTTCAAATGTGCGCCCAACAGGAGAGCAGATTGGTAAAGACGATGTTGTATTTGAAGAAGGAACTTTAATAACTCCCGCCGCAATTGGTTTTTTAGCCAGTTTGGGAATTACAGAAATAGAAGTTTATAAAAAACCGAAAGCTGCTATTTTAGTTACGGGAAACGAGTTAGTACAGCCGGGTAAAAAACTTAAAAAAGGAAAGATTTTCGAAAGTAATTCAGTTATGCTTGAAGTCGCGCTTCAGACTATCGGAATAAATAAAACGAAAGTTTACAGAGTGAAAGATAATCTGAAAGATACTAAAGAGGCATTAAAAAGTATTCTGAAAAAATACGATATTGTTTTAGTTTCGGGAGGAATTTCGGTTGGGGATTATGATTTTGTAAAAGAAGCTTTGTTGCAGAATAATGTAAAGGAACTTTTCTATAAAATTAATCAGAAACCTGGAAAACCAATGTTCTTTGGGGCTAAAAAAGAAACTTTAGTTTTTGCGCTGCCTGGAAATCCAGCCTCATCGCTGACCAATTTTTATATTTACGTTTCTCCGGCAGTAAAAAACAGAATGGGATTTTTGGAAATACATAAGCCAAAGGTAGTGAGGAAATTAAATTCGGATATTACAAACAATACCGGGAAAACATTGTTTTTGAAAGCTAAATATGATGAAACAAATGTTACAGTTTTAAATGGTCAAAGTTCAGCAATGCTTAATACATTTGCGGTTGCCAATAGTTTATTAATTGTGCCGGAAGATATTGAAGAATATAAAAAAGATCAATTAGTTACATTATTGCCAATTGATTAAATTTTAGAATAAAAAAATAGAGAAAATAGATTTTTAAGTATCAAAGACGAAAAGCGGTGTATAATTTAAAACATACAGCTAAAACCTTGAGACTTTAAACCTGAAACCTGAAACAAATACTCAATGAACCTATTAAGTTCCGAAAACATATTATTATTTAGTTTCGCATTAATCGTTATTGCGTTTTTGTATTCAAGCGTGGGACATGGCGGTGCTTCGGGATATTTAGCATTAATGACCATTTTTGCTTTTCCGGTTGCGATTATGAAACCATCGGCTTTATTGTTGAATTTGTTTGTTTCGAGTATTTCATTTTATTTTTATTATAGAATGAATTATTTCAAACCCAAGCTTTTTTATCCTTTTGCTATAGCGTCGATTCCGGCAGCATTTATTGGCGGATTTGTCACTTTAGACAATACGATTTATAAAATAGTTTTAGGAATTGTACTGGTTTTTGCAGCGCTGCGATTGTTTGGGATATTTAATTTTAAAGAAAAGGAATCCGTAAAAATTAATCTTCCGTTTGCATTAGCGATTGGTTTTGCGATTGGTTTATTATCAGGAATGTTAGGAATTGGAGGTGGTATTATTTTAAGCCCGATTTTATTGTTTTTAGGATGGGCATCAGTAAAAGAATCAGCAGCGATTTCAAGTTTATTCATTTTTGTGAATTCATTTGCCGGAATGCTGGGATTCTTTCTGGGAGGAAAAACAATCCCAATGGAGAGTTTTTATTTAGTACCTATTGCAGTTATAGGAGGTGTACTTGGAGGATTTTACGGCAGCGGCTATTTTTCTAACAAAACATTAAAAATAGTTTTAGGAACAGTGATTTTAATGGCAAGCGTTAAATTGATTTTTCCTTGAAATAATAAATTAGAATTAACCGCAAAGTACGCAAGGTTTTGTAAAAGCGGTTTATAAAAATAGCAAAGTTAAGTTCGCAAAGCTTTGCGAACTTAATTTAAAACAGACCAAATGAATAAAAAAACTTAGCGCACTTTGCGGTTAAATTTTTTCTCATTTCAATCTGAAACCTGAAACAAGAAAAGACCATGGAAACACCAACAGTATTTATTCTTTGCGGCGGAAAAAGTTCTCGAATGCAGTCAGAGAAAGGATTGGTTTTGTTTCAGAAAAAACCATTTATAGAACATATTATTCAGGCGATTTTGCCTATTACAGATAAAATAAAACTGATTACGGCATCCAAAGAATACGATTATCTGCCGTATCAAAAAATACAGGATATTATTTCAGATAAAGGTCCGTTAGGTGGCATTTATACTGCTTTATCAAATTCTAAAACCGAGTTTAATTTGATTTTAAGCTGTGATATTCCGTTGATTTCGACAGAATTATTAAGAGAGTTAATTTCAAAACATACCGAAGAAGCCGGAATTACCGTTTTTGCTTCAGAAAGTAAAACGCATCCATTAATTGGAATTTATTCAAAGAAAATTGTTTCGATTATCAAAAGTGCTATAGATTCGGATGAATTAAAAATGATGGATTTGCTGGCCAAAGTGCCTCATCAAATTTTGAATATAGAAGAAAGTGAAAATTTTCATTTGACAAATATTAATTCGGCAGACGAATTAAACGACCTGAATATCAATTTAAGTTAGAGATTATGAAAAGCTTAAAAACACCAAAATTAACGATTGTTGGCGCAGGTCCGGGAGACGTTGAGTTGATAACAATGAAAGCTATAAAAGCTTTAAAAAGTGCTGATGTAGTACTGTATGACGCTTTGGTCAACGAAGAACTATTGGGATATGCCCAAAACGCTGAGATTATTTTTGTTGGAAAACGTTTGGGTTGTCATGCTTACACGCAGGACCAAATTAATGAATTGATTGTTTCTATGGCAAAAATCCACGGACATGTGGTGCGATTAAAAGGCGGTGATCCTTTTGTTTTTGGAAGAGGAAGTGAAGAAATCGAGTTTGCAGAAGATTTTGGAATTGAAACCGCTATTGTTCCTGGGATTTCATCTGCTTTGGGAGTTCCTGCTTCGGTTGGAATTAGTTTGACACAGCGAAAAGTGGCCGAAAGTTTCTGGGTGATAACCGGAACAACATCAGATCATAAATTGTCAAAAGATGTTCATTTGGCTTCGAAATCTGCTGCAACCGTAGTTATTTTGATGGGAATGCATAAATTGAATGAAATAATTGCTATTTATCAGTCAAACAGAAATGACGATTTGCCAATTGCAATTATTCAGAACGGAACGAAAAATTCCGAACAAAAAGTGATTGGAACCATTAACACAATTACTAAATTGGTAGTTGAAAAAAATATAGCATCGCCTGCAATTATTGTGATTGGCGAAGTAGTTAGAAATACTTCAAGCTGGATTTCCTATTTTCAGGAACATTTTGAAGATGAATTCATTTTTCAGAATTTAAATTTATAAAAATGATTGAGATTAAATATTTTGGAGCTGTTGCCGAAAAGACAAAGTGTGAGTTTGAAAAGGTTACTTTTTCTGAAGTTTCACTGCAAGATTTATTGCGTGATTTGGATGAAAAATACCAATTTGAATCGCTTTCTTTCAGCGTAGCCGTAAATCAAAAAATAGTTTCAAAAAATGCAGATTATGATTTGCAAACAAATGATATTATAGCATTATTACCGCCGTTTGCCGGAGGATAATTTATATTTATGGAGTCATCGAAACGATATAACAGACAAATGATTCTTCCTGAAATTGGAGAGGAAGGCCAAAGCAAGTTACTAAAATCTAAAGTTTTAGTGATTGGAGCAGGAGGTCTTGGTGCAGCAATTTTGCCCTATTTGGCAGCAGCGGGAGTAGGAGAGATAGGAATTGTAGATGATGATGATATCGAAATTTCAAACCTTCATCGTCAGGTTATTTACAAGAGTTCGGCTGTTGGAAAATCTAAGGCTGAAGAAGCTAAATTGATGATTTCAGAATTGAATCCGTTAGTTAAAGTAAATGCTTTTTCGGAAAGATTGTCCGGAAACAATGCGATTTCGTTATTTGAAAAGTATGATATTATTGTTGATGCAACCGACAATATTTCGATTAAATATTTAATAAACGATGCTTGTTTGGTAACAAATAAACCAATGGTTTACGGATCTATTTTTAGATTTCAGGGACAAGTTTCGGTTTTCAATTATCAAGATGGACCAACTTATCGATGTTTATATCCAGATGAAAATAATAACGCATTAAATTGTGAAGAAGCTGGAGTAATAGGAATTTCGGTTGGAATTATTGGAATGTTTCAGGCAAATGAAGTTTTAAAAATGATTCTCGGAATTGGAAACGTTTTAAGTGGGAAAATATTAGTTTATAATATTTTGAGCAACGAACAGCAAAAGTATGATTTCGATAAAAGTGAAGCCCATTCAATAACCAGAGCTGCATTTGAAGAAAAATATAACAAAACAGAAAAACAAGTCAAAGAAATAGGTTTTGAGTTGGTTTTGGAAGAAATAAACAACGATGAAGTTTTATTTTTGGATGTGAGAAATGAAGATGAAGTTCCAAAAATAAGTTTAAAAAATCAGATTCAGATTCCGTTGCCGAATTTAGAAAAAGAGATAGAGAAACTGAATAAAAATCAGACCATTTATATTTTCTGTCAATCGGGAGTTCGAAGTGAAATTGCTGCGAAATTGCTTCAAGAACAAGGTTTTAAGAATGTAAAAAGTATTGCTGGAGGCGCTTTGGCTATGAAAGAATTATTAAAAGAGAAAATTGGAGTTTAGAAATAAAAATATGAAGTTAAGTGATTCATTTAGTGGTGCGTTAAGAACATTCGCGTATTTTATGGCAAGTGGAACTCATTATAATTTGAAAGGGATTGATTATTTGTCTCTGTATGGTGAAGAACCAAGTGCAATTGAACAAGTGTTTGCTATTTATGCCAATGTTATTGAAATGGATGAAAATGGAACAGTACTTAACAATGAATATGCACAATTGAGAGCGACAGATTTTCTAAAACAATATTGTGATCCCAATTTTAAAGTTGATCCACCTTATGAAGAATGGGAAGTAGAGTTATATTGAAGTTTTGTAAAATAGAAAATTCGTGTAATTCGAGGCAAAACCTTTTAATCTGTGTAATCTGTGGCAAATAAAAAAAATAAAAAATGAGTAAAAATGTATTTGTAGAAGGGCCAATTGCTCCTGAATTTATAGCCGAATCGATTGCGAAACATCAATCGAAACATACGATTGGCGCGCACAATATTTTTTTAGGACAAGTTCGAGCCGATGTAATTCACGACAATACGGTTGTTGCAATTGATTATTCGGCTTATACGGATATGGCAAATGAATCTTTGCATGCGATCCGCGAGAAAGCTTTTGCCAAATTTGACTTGACCTGTATGCATATTTACCACAGTTTGGGTGTTGTGAAAGCGGGCGAAATTTGTTTGTTCGTCTTTGTTTCGGCAACACGCCGGAAGCAGGTTTATGAAGCAACAGAAGCCATTGTAAACTGGATTAAAACCGATGTGCCAATTTTTGGTAAAGAGATGTTTGAAAATGATACATTCACTTGGAAACAAAATACCTAATAAATTAAAATGGTAGATATTACGCATAAAATAAGCACATTAAGAGCAGCAACAGCAACGGCAATTGTAAAAGTCAGCAGACAGGAAACGATTGAGGCTGTAGTGAATAATTTGGTTCCGAAAGGAAATGTGTTTGAAATGGCTAAAACGGCAGGATTATTTGCAGTAAAAAACACGCATTTGTCTATTCCGGACTGCCACCCGATTCCGATTGAATTTACATCGGTAGAATATAAAATTGAAGGACTGGAGATTCATATTATCTTCAATGTAAAAACCGTTTATAAAACAGGAGTTGAGGTTGAGGCTATGCACGGTGCATCAATTGTAGCACTTACGATGTACGATATGTTGAAACCAATTGATAAGGAAATCGAAATTTCGACTATTAAATTGATTAATAAAGAAGGAGGGAAATCTTCTTTTAAAAATAAATTTCCGTACGCTATAAAAGCGGCAGTTTTCGTTTGTTCTGATTCCATTTTTGCGGGTGATAAAGAAGATCGTTCGGGAAAAATTATTGTAGAGAAATTAGATTCTTACGGAGTTGAAACAGCGCATTACGAAATTATTCCTGATGAATTAGATATTATTCAGGAAAGAACAAAGGCTTTTGCAAAAGACCATCAGCTGGTAATTTTTACTGGCGGAACCGGATTGTCTCCAAGAGATGTTACACCGGAAGCCTTGTCGCCAATTTTAGAAAGCAGAATTCCGGGAATCGAAGAAGCAATTCGCGATTACGGACAGCAGAGAATGCCTTATGCAATGTTATCCAGAACCGTAGCCGGAACTTTGGGTAAAAGCTTAGTTTTAGGATTGCCGGGCTCAACAAACGGAGTAAGAGAATCGATGGATGCTGTGTTTCCGCATGTTATGCACGTCTTTCATATATTAAAAGGAAAAAATCATGACAGCCTCTAACACTATTTTAACGGATGTTTTTGGGCGCAGACACAATTATCTGCGTATTTCGCTGCTGGAAAAATGCAATCTGCGTTGTACGTACTGCATGCCGGCTGACGGAATTGCGCTTTCTCCTAAAGCCAGTTTAATGACGGCCGATGAGATTTTTAGTATCGCTCAGACATTTGCAAAAAATGGTGTTGACAAAATTAGATTAACAGGCGGGGAACCGCTTTTACGAAAAGATTTTCCGGAGATTATTTCAAAATTATCTTCTTTGGATGTTTCGCTGTCTATAACTACAAACGGAATTTTAATCGACAGGCATATAGACGTTTTAAAGCGGTTTAAAGTCAGAAAGATCAATTTGAGTTTAGATACTTTGGTTGCATCTAAATTTCATTCTGTAACGCTTAGAAATCAATTTGAAAAGGTGATTGATAATCTTCATTTACTTTTAAATCATGATTTTCAGGTAAAAGTGAATGTGGTTTTGATGAAAGGTTTTAACGATAATGAAATTGTTGATTTTGTCAAACTAACGCAGTTTTTACCTATTTCGGTTCGTTTTATTGAGTTTATGCCTTTTGCGGGAAACCAATGGGACAGAAGTAAAATGGTTTCTCAAAATGAGATTTTATCTTTGGTAGAAAAAACTTTTTCTTCAGATGAAGTGGAGAAACTCGAAGACGAAATAAATTTTACTGCCAGAACTTATAAAATAAAAGGCTATCAAGGGAATTTCGGAATTATCAGTTCGATTACAAATCCGTTTTGTGACAGCTGTAACCGAATCCGTTTGACTGCCGATGGTAAAATTAAAAATTGTCTGTTCTCTAATTCCGAGACCGATCTTTTAACGCCATTTAGAAACGGCGAATCGATCACGAATCTAATCTCAGAATCTATTCAAAATAAAAAGAAAGTACGCGCAGGAATGGTTACAATTGATGAAATGAACGATCCTGCAAAACATTTTGATAATCGCAGTATGATTGCGATTGGAGGATAATAATTATTAATTGTGAATTGTGAATTGTGAATTGTGAATTGTGAATTGTGAATTGTGAGTAATCGTTAATATCCCTTTGACTCCGCTCGGGTGACACGGTTTGTCATTGCGAGGAACGAAGCAATCTCACTAATATTATCGTCAAAGAAAAAAAACTGCTTTTGTTCGTGTGGTTGCTTCGTTCCTCGCAATGACTCTTTGCCGCATAAAAAAAAAGGTTAAACTTATTAAAGTCAAACCTTTCTTTGATATTATTTTTTCTTTTTAGCTTTTGCCTTCTTTTTAGACTTTACTTTCTTTTTTGCAATTTTTTTCGCTTTAGCTTTTTCTTTCGCTTTTTTCGCTTTTTCTTTTTTCTTAGCAGCTGCTTTCAGTTTTGCTTTTTTAGCTTTTTCTTTCTGCTTGTCTTTTTTAGCTTTTTCTTTTTTCTTAGCTAATTTCTTTTTCGCTTTGTCTTTTTCTTTGTCTTTCACTTTTTTGGCTTTTTTATCAGATTTATTTTTAGCAGTTTCTTCTGTAGTAACTGCTTCGTTTGTGTTTTTATCTTTTGATTCAGCAACAGCTGTTTGAGTAACTGGCTTTTTTTCTTCTGTTTTAGCAGCGGGAGTCAGCACTTTTTTGGCAGGTGCTTTTCTTACTGCAGGTTTTGGAGCAGTTGTCGCAACGGCTTTTACAACAGCTTTAGCAGGTGCTTTAGTTGTAGTTGTTGTAGCTGTTTTTACAACAGATGCAGCTGGAGCTTTTGTTGCTGTTGAAGCTGCCGGTTTTGCAGTTGCAGCTGGTTTTGCAGTTGCTGCAGTTTTAACAGGTGCTTTACGTACTGGAGCTTTTGGTGCAGGTGTATTTACAGTTTTTGCGGTTTCAGCTGCTGGTTGAACGGCCTCAGGTTTTGGTGAATCAATTTTCTCTGGGGTAGTTTCTTCGGTCTTGTTTTCCATATTAAATGTGCTTTTAGATGAGGATTATTATTAACAATGTAACTAAATTGTTAAATTACGGTTAAGTAAAGATAACTATAAAACAAGTCTCCCAATGTTAAGTTTTTAGATAAAATTTAATGTTAAATATTTGAAAGTGAAATATTTGTGTTTTTTGAAGAAATTAAAAATCAAAATCTCTTAACAATTCTACATGAAAAAAAGGAGGAAATTGCTGTATAAATGAAGGAAATTGGATAAAATTGAGATATAAAATGGGAGTTGTAAAAGGTATAACGAAACTGTGAATTGTAAAATCTATTGTTCCACAAAGTTCTTTTGAAAATGACTGCCTAGCCCAGATGGGAGCGACATCTCCCGATTTAGAAAAACAAGGCTTTTTAGCCGTAGTTTTTGTTTATCGGGAATACAGCGGACAGCTGGAATAAGCTCCTAAAAATTATTCTTCGATATTAGTTTTCGGCAATTTACTTCGTCAGTTCGCTATCGCTCGTGTTCAGAATTTTGAAGTTGCTTTTAGGGGCTTCACATAAGGAACAGCAGTAATTTTCACCTAAATCGGTAAACAGAATTCCTTTTGGAATACCTTGATTCTCATCTCCATATTCTGGTTTATAAAGCGTTAAACATTCTTGGCATTGGTAAATATCTTGTTGAGGCTTTTCTTTTTTCTGTTGATTTTCGTTGCTTTCGGGAATTACATTTCCGAGTTCATCAAAGTATTTTCGGCTTAACTCAATTAAAATTGTCGGCAGTTCGAGTTTGTCAATGTCTTGCGAATGAACAATGTATTCCCGAGTATTAGGATCGAAATTCTTTGCAAACAAAACATTATAGGTATCGCGAATTTTAATGGATTCTAAGGCCGATGGAAGTTCGTTTTTTTCGACGACAATAGAAGTAAAGTAATGACCATCCCGATTGTATTCAGACAAGCCAAAAGTTAATCCGTAGGTACTGATGTCGAATTGGTCGAGTGTTCGAACCAAAAATGTTTTCAGATTCAAAGCCCATTCCATGGCAACAGGTAAATGCCAGTTTAATTCTAATAAGGAATGGCGAACGTTGATTCCTCTTTTGCCAAGGAATTTCTCCCATTCTAGTTTTCTGTCTTTTGGAATTCCTTTTATAATGAAAGATTTCCAGGGCGTGATGCAGATTTTTCCAATTTTGCAGTCAAAACATAAATCGCACATTTCTTTTAAGAAATCAAGATTATAAAGGTTATTTCGCCAATATAAACCCAGCCAGTATTGATCGATTCCCATTCTGTTCATTCCTTCGTAATACGGAAACGGATAAAACGGAATGCTTAAAGCTTTGTCTATTGTTCTGTTATTGGTATCCAATGCTTCGCTTACAAGACTAAAAATGAGATCGATTCCGATGGATTCTTCGGTGGTAATTTTTTCGATTTCATAATAGAATTTGGCAATATCCCAGCTGTAAATCAAAACGGGATACACTTCCATACGTTCCCATTTTGGCAGACGAATGTACAAATACCAATAATCTTCATGTTCTGAAGCGATGAAATTTAGATGTCCGGTAAACAACGGAACTAACTGTTGTTTCGGATCGTTTATGTTGACTTTAAGTTTTGGCTGTTCTTTAAAAAGTTCTAATATGTAAAGGAATTTATTGCCGGTAAGCCAATTGGTATTCCTGAAAATATCTGTCGAAACATAAGAGGAAACAATATTATTACCGCTTTTTTGATCCGGATAAACAAAATGATGTTTTCCTAAGGCTGATTTGTCTAAAGATTTAAATCCGTTTGGGAAAATAATATCCTGTCTGGAGCCAAACGAAATGGAATCCAATCCCTGATCCATCGCCATATTGACAACTTCTCTCAATTCTCCCGGAGAGATTACGCCTCCTTTTACTATTAATCTTGTTAGTTCCATTTTTTTAGTTTTCAGTTTTCAGTCGCAGTTTTCAGTCGCAGTTTTCAGTCTCGGTTTTCAGTCTCGGTTTTCAGTCTCAGTTTTCAGTCATAGTTTTCAGTCTCAATTTGCACTGAAAACTGAGACTGCGACTGAAAACTAAACTTTACACTTCGCCAATATCTCTTTAACCTCTGTTTTACAGCTGCCACAGCCTAGGCCGGCACCTGTATTTTTGCATAAATCGGTAAAATCGTTTACGCCGCTTTTGATTGTTTCTTCAATGTTTCCGGCTCCAACCTGACTGCAGGAACAGACTAGTTTGCCTAAAACCGGTTTTGCGTTTGAACTTCCTCTTAATAATAAATTTCGTTTGTCTGACAATTCGATTTTGCTTTCAATCATCGTTTTGAACTCGGCAAATTCGTTTTTATCTCCCATTAAAATAGCGCCAACAAGAAGATCGTCTTTTACAATACATTTTTTGTAATAACGTTTTTTCAAATCAGAGAAAACAATTTCTTCGTACGAATCATCATTTTCAGGAATCAGAATGTCGCCAATGCTGCATAGGTTAATATCTTCTAATTTCAAGATATTCATCAAGATAGACCCTTTGTAAAAACTACTGATGTCGCCTGCCAGAAAGTTGGCTAAAATATCGGCTTGTTCTTCGGCTGCAGATGTGATTCCAAATAGCTTATTATTGAATTCGGCTATTTCTCCAATCGCAAAAATATCCGGATTTGAGGTTTGTAAATACTGATTTACTTTTACGCCCCGTCCGCATGAGAGTCCACCTTCTCGGGCAATTTCTATATTTGGAATTGTTCCAATGGTATAAACGATGGCATTTGCGGTAATAATTCGGCCGCTTTTTAAGGCAATTTCTATTTCGTTTGGATTATCGGTTTCAAAAACGGTGCTGACTTCATTATCAAAATAAATTTGAATATCACGAAGCTGTACTTCTTCTGCCAATAATTTGCTGGATATTAAATCGAGCTGACGTTCCATTAAGCGCGAAGCTCTTTGAATTATAGTCGTCTTTACTTTTTTATGTTTTAAAGCTGCAGCCAATTCTAATCCTAATAAGCCGCCGCCAATAATAACAACATGCTGTTCTTCGGGCGGAAGATTAGTACTGTCTAGATGTTTTTTTAAGCGGTCTGCATCTTCTTTACGTCTTACGGTAAATCGGCCCGGAAGATGAAGCTGTGCATTTTCTGGAATAAAAGGCCGGCTTCCGGTGGCTAAAATCAGTGAGTCGAAAGAATGTGTTTCGCCTAAATTGTCTTTTATGGTTTTACTCGCCGGATCTATTTTTTCAATAGCAATACCAGCTTTCATTGTTATGTTGAGCTTATTTAAAGCTTCACCGTTTTTTACTTTTAAAAGTTGGTCCCAACTGAATTCTCCCGTCATATATTCGGGCAGTAAAACACGGTTGTAAAACGGATTTATTTCATTCGAAAAAACAATAATTTCATCGGTTGTGTTGAATTCACGGTAGTTTTGAATAAATCTAAAAGAAGCAGCTCCGGCTCCGACAATCGCAATTTTCTGAAAAGGTTTTACATATTTTGTAATCGCAACGGTGGTGAATTTAAAATCAGGTTCTTTTGAAACAGGATCCACAACCGTATTGGTTAAATTGTTGGTTCGGTTTAAATCATTTTCGAGTTGTTTTCCCCAATGCATCGGCAGGAAAACGACTTTTTCTTTAATGGAATCGGTTACTTTTATTTTTACTCTGACTTCACCATTTTTACTTGAAACAATAACTATATCGCCGTTTTTAATATTGTTTTTAAAAGCATCAATAGGATTAATTTCTAAAACCGGACTTGGTGTATGCGTCATTAATCGCGAAACTTTTCCCGTTTTGGTCATCGTATGCCATTGGTCGCGAACTCTTCCTGTTGTTAATATAAAGGGAAATTGCGGTGTTGGCTGTTCTGATGTATTTTCAATTACCGTTGGTAAATTGAAAATGGCTTTTTGCGATGGCGTGTAGAATTTTTTATCTGTAAATAGGCGGGGAGTTCCCGGATGTCCGTAATCTGGAACTGGCCACTGAAAAGTACCTTCGGTTTTTAAGCGATGATAATTTAAATACGATATATCAATGTTAGTGCCTTTTGTAAGTGCACAATGTTCTTTGTAAATTTCTTCGGCACTATTAAAATCGAAACCGTTAAAATTCATTTTTTTTGCAAAACGTATTAAGATTTCAATATCCGGAAGTGCTTCTCCGGGCGCATTAATTCCTTTTGGGAGATACGAAATGCGACGTTCCGAATTGGTCATTGTTCCTTCTTTCTCTAACCATCCAGCAGCGGGTAATAATAAATCGGCATATTTGGCCGTGTCGGCATTATGTGAAATATCCTGAACAACAACGAATTTAGCATTTTGAAGTGCTTTTTCAACTCGTCGAGAATCGGGTAAGCTTACCAATGGATTTGTGCAGATAATCCAAACCGCTTTCATTTTTCCAGATTCCAACGCATCGAACATTTCGGTAGCCGTTAAGCCGGGTTTATCTGAAAGTTCGTCAACGCCCCAAAAATCAGCCACTTCCTTACGATGCACCGGATTTGCAATGTCTTTGTGCGCGGCTAAAAGTGTTGCCATTCCGCCAACTTCACGTCCGCCCATTGCGTTAGGTTGTCCGGTTAAGGAAAAAGGCCCAGAACCGGGTTTTCCAATTTGTCCCGTTAATAAAGATAAATTTAGTAACGCTGTGTTTTTATCGACTCCAACAGCACTTTGGTTTAATCCCATTGCCCAGAATGAAAGGAAACCTTTTGCTTTTCCGATAATATCGGCTGCGAGTTTAATATCATTTACTGGAATTCCACAAAGTTTTGAAGCTTTTTCAAGTGAAGTACTTAGTACTAAATCTTTATATTGTTTGAAATTCTCGGCATTGTTTTTAACGAAATCATGATCTACGTATCCTTTTTCGATGATTCGTTTGGCAATAGCGTGATATAATATAATGTCTGATCCGGGAATAATCTGCAAATGCAAATCGGCAAAAGCAGCTGTATCTGTTCGCCTCGGATCGATTACGATTATTTTTGTCTTCGGATTTTTTTCTTTGTGTTTTTCAATTCTTCTGAATAGAATTGGATGACACCAAGCTGGATTTGCACCTGTAATTAAAATTGTATCCGAAAGTTCGATATCATCATAAGCAATAGGTACAGAATCTTCTCCAAAGGTTTTTTTATATCCCACAACGGCAGAACTCATACAAAGTCTCGAATTCGTATCTATATTATTGGTTTTCAAAAAACCTTTTACCAATTTATTTGTGAGATAATATTCTTCTGTTAAACATTGGCCTGAAATGTAAAACCCAATACTGTCCGGCCCATATTTTTTTATGATGGAAGTAAAAACAGCTGCAGCACGATCCAATGCAGTATTCCAGCTTACACGTTCTAAAGGATAGGTTTTACTTCCTCGCATTTCGGGATATAAGATTCTGTCTGAGGTATCGTTAACTACGTAATGCAGATTCATTCCTTTAGAACATAACATTCCTCTGTTTACCGGATGATCTTTGTCGCCTTCTACCATAACGCCGTTTTTGGCATCGTTGGTTACGATTATACCGCAGCCAACGCCACAATAGGAACAGGTAGTTTTGATTTTGGTATTTTGCATTACAGTTCTTTTTTTAGCGGCTGTTTTCTTGAATCTAGGGGATTTAGATAAATCACTTAAGCAAAAATAAGTATTTTTACGTATTAATACTTATTTTTCGAAATTTATTTTTTATTTTTGATGGAATTAAATGAGGAACAACAAATTAGATTTTAATCTTTTAAAAAAGAGAACTCATGAAAGAAGAGCAAACGATTTGTTATTCCTGTGCCAATGAAAACTGTTTTATCAAGAAACATTTGTATTTAGAGCAAATGACTCAGTATGTTTCGAAGAAACAGAATATTGTATGTAAAAAGGCGGATCAATTTATTACAGAAGGTCTGCCATTGCAAGGGCTTTATTTTATCTGTAAAGGAAAAGTGAAAACGGTAAAAACCGGAATTAACGGCCGTGAACAGATTGTTCGCCTGACAAAAAACGGTGATATAATTGGTTTTCGCGGATTTGGAACAGGAAAAAAGTACTTAATTGGCGCTTATGCCTTAGAAGATACTGTTTTATGTAACTTCAGTAATGAAACGATGCTGGAGATTTTAAAACATGTTCCCGAATTTACATACGCTTTAATGTTGTTTTATGCCGATGAATTGAATAAAAGTGAAAACAATATTCGGAAGATTGCACACATGAATGTCCGAGAACGCGTTATAGATTTACTGCTTTATATTCATCGTAAATTTGGACAAATCAATGGCTTAATCGATATTGAACTTTCACGAAAAGAAATCGCTGATTTTGCAGGAACTACAGAGGAACAAGCTATTCGTGTTATTTCAAGTCTTAAAAAAGAAACTTTAATTAAAACTGAAGGAAAAAGGATTGGGATTTTAGATGTTCCAGAATTAAAATCTGAAATTATGGAACATAAATATTTAGCAATTTAGATTTACGTAATAATACGTATTGCTTTTGTAGAGATACACCGAAGTGCATCTCTACGTCGGGATAAATTATTTTTTTCTGCCAATAAATCGAATTACAGAACCTTTTCCGTTATGAAATAAACCTTCATTCAATTCAATTTCTTTTTCCTCTAATTCGATAATTTGGTAATTAGGAAAATCGGCTTTGATTTCTTCGATTGAAAATAGGGATTCAATATCTTTTGGACCGCCTACTTTTTCATTGACAGCAAGATATTCTAAATGTTTTTTGCTGAAAGCTTCAAAAATAATAATACCATTTTTGCTTAACAATTTATCAAGCTGTTTGTGAATACTCGATTTAATTTCAGCCGGAAAATGAGCATAAATTAAAGCAATAGCATCAAATTGCTCTTCTTGGAAATCTAAGGTTTCTAATTCGCCAACCTGATAATCAATCGAAACATTGTTGTTTTCGGCCAGTCGGAGGGCTTTGTTTTTACCTTCTTCGCTAATATCAAAAGCCGAAACATTCCATCCTAATTTTGCAGTAAAAATGGCATTTCGTCCTTCACCTTCGGCAGGAAAAAGAATCGAACCGGGAGTGAGTTTTTCTATTTGTTCTTTTAAATAATTGTTGGGGTCTTCGCCGTACGCAAATTCTTCGCTGCTGTAACGGTCGTCCCACCTTTTGGTCCAGTTGTTCATGATTTATATATTGAATTTAATTATTAAAGGTTTATGGTCGCTGAGACTAGTCCAGTCTTGATAATTTCCTATTTCAACACTTTCCAGAGTTTCGATAAAATCATTTGATGCAAAGCAATAATCCAGATGATAAGGTTTGTTTTCGTGTCGGTAAAGATATAACGTTGGGTACTCTTCTTTGCCTTGTACTTGATTAAAATATTTATGATAAGTGCTAAAAATATTTTTGTCTCCTAATGCATTTACAACCGTTGTATGATTTCCTTCCCGTCGTGGTTTATCCCAAATGGTATTACTGTTGAAATCGCCAATTAAAATGGTTTTGGTTTCTTTAATAAGATCTTGATAATAATTAATTGCTTTCCAGACTTGAGTTATATATTGTCCGTCTTTGTCTTCGGGATTATTTGCCCAAATTGCGAATAGCGTGAAATCTATTTTTCCGCCAGTAACGGCTATTGGCAGGATATTTTTAAAGTTGGGATTATGACAATCGAGCAATTGAAACCGATAATCGCTGTACGAGAAAACACCAAGTCCTTTATGAGGATTTGTGCCATACCACAAAATTTGATTTGGTAATTGTATTCCGTCTGGAAATTTTAGTTTTTCAGGATTTTCACACTCAGAAATAACGACAATATCAGGATTATGAGCCAAAATGAATTCGGCTTTTTTCCTGAATGCCATGTTGCAATTCCAAGCTATGATTTTCATTTATAATTTATTTACCCTTAACCGACTAATTTTGTTTCACCATTAGCAATGTCAATTTCAGCAAAATTATGTTTTCCAATAACGATAAGCAGTTTGTTTGTGTTATAACCTACGTATCTAATTTCGGGTTGTCCCTTTTTTGGTTTTCCGCAAACCGAAATTACATTGGTCTGCCATTTCAATTTGCTTTTTTTATAGGCCGATATTGTTTGTAAATCATTTTCAACATAATAAATAATGTTGTTTTTTTTGATTCCTCTTTTTTGTGTTTTTGCAAAATTTATTTCTGAATTTTTTGAAATTAAGGCATCATTGTATTTTTGTGCGATGCCTGTTTGCGTAACAATAAAAGTTAACATTGATAGTTTTAGAAATGGTTTCATGAGATAGAATTTGGGGTTCGTAATCCATTCAAATATAGCTAATAAAACATACGATAATGTTCTTCAATGTTAAAAAAAAGATACCCTTTTCCAATACTGAAAAAGGGTAAACTAAAAAGTGTATATTTTAGAAAAAATCTATTTCTTCCAGCTAAAAATTTTAGGATCAACAGATATCATTAACCAAGCCCAATTATTAGTATGACTTGTATCTCCACCTTTTACAAATTCCATTGTTTTAGATCCAAACATTTGAGAGTAACCTCCAGTTACGGTTATGTTTTTCTTGAAATTATATCCAAAAGTTGCATCAATCTCAGTTCCTAAATACGAATCTAATTTTTCATTTAGAGGCGTAACAACATCAGCAGCTGTTAAAAACACATGTGGAATCAAAGCAAACTGCCATTTGTTTACATTGTAATTTAGTTTGATAAAGGCATCTTGTAAACCATAGCTATTGATGTAATTTCCAACATAAAAATAATCCATATAACCGTTAAATCCGTGGTTGGTCCCAAAAAGCGGATTAAAAGATTTGATTACCGTACTTCCGTCATTTGAAGATTTTCCAGATAAAAATTCGTAACCTAAATCTAGTTTAAAAGCTTCTGTTATGTTATATCCTAAATTGGCTGCAGCATTCCAAGCACTTACCTGTTTATCATTGCTTTTTCCAGTTTGCCCATACAACCAAAAGTTAGTGTCTAATTTACCTTTTTTATAAGTCACATAAGATCCAAAAGTTTGTTTGTAATCTACAAGAATTTTGCTCTCTGGAGTATTTGGATTACGAGTAAATTCGTAACCTGTATTCAATACTAAAAAGCTTGTGCCTAAATTTTCACTGAATTGGTTATGGTACCAAGCATATTGCATATTTTTATACATGTTTGGCACCGTATAAGCAGTTTGAACAAGATTTTCGGCATCTGAGTTGTATGCGCCTCCAAAATCTAATTTTTGAGTTTCATTGTGAAAAGAAACTATTAACGCGTCATGGCTTTGTCCTTGCTGTGCCCAATCCAGTCCTCCAAGGATACGCTGATTATCATAAGAAAGAACCTGACGTCCCATTCTGGCGCTCCATTTTTCAGTAAAATTATATTGTGCCCAAGCTTCGAAAACTGCTACTCCATTTGCATCTTTTGTTGTGGTAGTTGGTACATCTCCCCAAGTTCTTGTATTTTGGAAAGTTAATTTTACAATTAAATCCTCTTGTTTATAATTAATACCTAAACGGGAACGTTGTGAAATTTGCGATGTTCCCTCCTGGCCATAATTTAGCGGTTGTTTGAATCCGTTACGATATTCAAAACGCGGTCTTAATTGTAGATTTACATCTAGTTCTTGTGCCTGAATGTCAAAGCTTATTCCTGCTAATAATAAGAACAAAATTATTTGTAGTTTTTTCATAATTGGTCTTTTTTAAAATTCAAATTTATAAGAAAAATAGTTCTTTTTTTATGATAAAAATCATGTTTAACTAGTTTTATACGCTTAAATTTAAGTTTTAACTGCTTGTACTTCAATTATTTCGCAAATATAAGTGTTTTTTTGTTAATAATGTTAATGGTATAATGCATCCAGATTAAACAAATAAGAGAAAAAAGAAAAATAAAAATCCAAGAACTCGACCAGATTCCGGTTGCAGTTAGTAAATACCCGAAGATTATTGGGCCGAAAAAGCCTCCTAAACCGCCAATCATTCCAACCATGCCGCCAACAACTCCAACTTCTGTAGGGAAGTATTCCGGAATGTGTTTGTAAACAGCCGCTTTTCCTATTCCCCATGAAATTCCAATTAAAATTACCAAAACCAAAAAGACCCACATATTGGCATCGAACTTAATAACCGTAATTCCTTTGGCCAGAAGTTCTTTTTTCTTTACGGTTTGATTTTGTGCTACCACAACTTGCTGCCATGAAGAACTTGTTGGAAAAATAGCATTCTCCGTATTATTTTCTTTTTTTTGAGCAATGGCAAAATCAGTCTTTCCTAATTTAATATTGTCTTTTGTTACAGAAGTTATTGTTCCTTTTTTGGAGGCCAAAATTCCTGGACCAGTGGTTGTTATTTCCATTTTTGGAATCATTAATAAAGCACTCAATAGTACGGATGAGCTTAAAACCCAATACATAACTTTTCGAGCCCCGAATTTATCTGATAAATATCCTCCAAAAGCCCTGATTACACCAGATGGCAGACTAAAAAGTGTGGCAAATAAACCACCCATAACTAAACTGGTTTGGTAAACGTTCATAAAGTTTGGCAAAAGCCATTGTGAGTAGGCCACAAAACATCCAAAAACTAAAAAATAATAGGCTCCAAAACGCCAAACTCGTGTCGATTTTAGTGAACTAAGCATTTGGGAAACTGTTTTTGTATTGTTTTCTATTTTTTTGTTTTGTGCAAAAATCAAAAAAGCAATACCTATTGCAACTAAAGAAACGGCGTAAATAACTGGGAGTATTTTCCAGCCGTTTTGCGGATCATTGATAGAAAAATGATTTAATAGTGAAGGTGCGAGAAAAGTAGTGATTGCGGCTCCGGCATTTCCCATCCCGAAGATTCCGAGTGCGCGTCCCTGCCATTCTTTTGGATACCAGATGGAGGTATATCCAATTCCAACGGCAAAGCTGGTTCCAACCATCCCGAAGAAAAAGCTAAGCAAAGCAAACATAAAGAAACTGTTGGCATAAGGGAGAAGGAATAACGGAATAGAGCAGAGCAGGAGTAAAAGCGAAAAAACATATTTGCCTCCAAATTTATCGGTTAAGATTCCAATAGGAAGACGCATAATAGAACCCGTTAAAATTGGAATTCCAAGAAGCCAGCCAACCTGAACTACGTTCCAATTGAAAATTCCGTTATCGACTAAAAAGGTTACTAAAACCCCGTTTAATGTCCAGCAGGCAAAACACACTGTAAAAGCCAATGTGTTTAAGAATAAAATTTTATGCGATTGAGATAGTGAGTTTGTGTTTTTCATAGTACTTGATTTTTGAGTAAAAATAAGTACTATAACTTAGTTGAAAGATGCTAAAACGCAGGTTTTGAAAAATAATTACGTATTTATACGTATTTTTTATATCAAAGAATATTCTGTGGCTTTATTAGAAAGTTCCATTAAATTTTTCACTTTTAGCTTTTTCATCAGGTTAAAACGGTGCACTTCGGCAGTTCGTTTACTGATATCAAGGGCTTCAGCAATTTCTTTATTTCCTTTTCCAGATAATAAAAGACTTAGAATTTCTTTTTCTCTTTTGGTAATCATCATTTCCTCGGCTAAATTTTGCTTAGGCTCTAATGAATTAGAAGGATTTGTGAGTTGGCTGATTAAGATAGAGGAGATGTCACCGCTAAAATATTTTCCGCCTGCAGCAACAGTATGTAAAGCTTTTAAGAATTCTTCTTTACTTGAACCTTTTAGCAAATAACCATCCGCACCGGCTTTTATAGATTTTAGTACATATTCTTCCGATTCGTGCATCGAAAGCATGATGATTTTTACGCTGTTATTTTCGCTTCTAAGTTTTTCTACTACCTCAATACCAGTTAGATTAGGCATACGAATATCTACTATAAGTAAATCGGGTTTGGTTTCTGCAACCACTTCAAGCGCATCGGCACCATCAATTGCTTCGCCTGCAACCTCAATGTTCGCTTCATTTTCAAGTAGAGATTTAATTCCATCTCTAACAAAAACATGATCGTCTGCTAGTACTACACGAATGATATTACTCATAGTTTACTTAATTTGATTTTGGATTTCTTACGTATATTCATCTAAAAAGAAGATGCTAATATACGTACTTTTTTTAAAAATAAATTCCAATATTAAAATTTCTAATGTTGGAAATCCCAAATTCCAAAGTCGAGTGAGGTCAACTTTGTCAAAGTTTAAAACTTTGACAAAGTTTGGAGCTAAATTACCTCCAGCTTTAGCTGGAGGTAATTGATTTGTTTTACTTTAAATTTTATATAAAATCAAAATCTCTTTTGAAAACGAGTGCCCGCGAGAGGGATAGGAGGAAGCTACCGAAGTAGCCCGAATAGCCCGACAGCATCCTGATAAGAGGGCGAATAAAGACAAAGTGAGTCTGCCCTCTTATCGGGATGGTGGCTTGCCCTAATAAATTAGATAATTTGAAAATGCTATAATTAGATAATGATTTTATCGATTTTCTTTACGTGGGCTTCGACTTCGCTCAGCCTGACAAATGGAAGTTCGACGTTTAGGTAAATTATCTCATTATCCAATTTTCTAATTGACACATTATCTTATTTAAGAATCGGAATATTAAAGGTAATCCTTGTTCCTTCGCCTGGAATTGAATTGATGAAAACGCGTCCGTTGATGTATTGAATTCTTTCTTTCATAAATAATAATCCCATTCCGGATTCGCTGTTTCGTTTTTTGTCTACGGAGGCAATGTCGAAACCTTTTCCGTTATCGTCAATAATAATGCTTAAGAGGGTTTCGCTATGCGATAACTGTACAATAATATGCGATGATTCGGCGTATTTTATGGCGTTATTGATGGCTTCCTGCGTAAGACGATAAATATTGATTTCAATTAAAGAATCTAAACGCTGATCGAAATCGGTTTTATTGTAGAAAAGAATTTCTTTTCCGGTTAATTTTGAAAGCTCCTGCGTGAGTTTTGCCAGAGAAGAAACGATTCCGTGATCGCTTAATTCCGGCGGCATTAAATTGAATGTTGCCGTGCGAACGCCTTTTATAATATCAAGTGAAAGTTTCTTTAAATATTCGATTTTCTGTGCCGCTTTTTCTTTGTCATCCAGATTGATACTTTCTAAACTGAACTTTAAACCGGTAAGCATTTGACCAATTCCGTCGTGAATTTCTTTGGCAATTCGGTTTTGTTCGTTCTCTTGGTTTTCAACAATTTTACTGGAAATAATCTTTTGCTGATTGATTTTTTCGGTGATGTTTTCGAGATTCAAACGTTCTACTTCACGCTGTGCTTTTTTACGTTCGGTAATGTTGAAACATACGATTAAAAGTTCCAGCTCATTTTTTTTAATTGTTACGGGAACCATTGATAAATCGAGCCAGATCGTTTGATCTTCTTTGTTTAGAATTTTAATTTCGCCCTGCCAGCCGCTTCTTTGTTTTTCGAAAATAAGACGATCAACATTGAGCTGTTCTTTTTCGTCAATCGTTAAAACTTCAGAGAATTTTTTGTTGGACGAAAATTTGGTGTAGTTTAAAAGTTTGGCGAATTTTTCTCCAATATGAATTATAGAGCCATCAGGTGCAATTCGGCAATAAAGCAAGGTGTTTTCCATTGCATAATTGAGCGATTTTAATTCCTTAACGGAGTTTTCCTTGATTTCGCTAATAATTTCAGTATCGTGAGCCAGTTTTAAGGCTTTCTTTTCTGAAGATAAAAGTTTAGCAATTAGTCTTTCGATTTTCTTATTTGTGGGTTTAAAAATGAAGAAAAATTCTAAAAGCAGTACCAAAAGTGTAAACCCAAAAATCCAGTATTCTATTTTGCGCTGTTCGGTTACTTTTTCATGTGCTTCGAGATCATATTGGGTTACAATCTGATTCATTTTGGATAGAAAAACGCCTTCGTTTTCTAAAATAGTCTGCACCAGTTTTTGATTTTCAGCAGATTGTTTTTTCTGTTCTAAATTCGATAAAAATGAATGGGTTGTCTGTGCAATTTTATTGAAAATGGGATTGATTTCCAGATATAATTTAGAGAGTGTTTCTGATTTTTCTTTTGGGAAGGCCAAGCTGTCACTGCCATTTTCGAGTGCGTTTTGGTTTTTTTTCCAAAGTGATAAAACGTCTTTTAAATGTGAGATTTGTTTAGACGAAGCGGTGTCTGAAACATAATGAAGAATGAGAACTTCTTTTACAATTTTCTGGCTCAGCATTCTCTGCTTGCCCGAAAAATTAATGATTTTAGAATCGCTTAACTGCTGATTCAGATTGTATTGTACTAAAACTTGACTTACGATTATGGTTAAGGCAATAGTAAGAAGCGCAAAAAAATACAGTCGGCGTAAATTTTTGAAAGTGATTTTATCTGCAGCTTCCTGATTGCTTTTTTTCATTCGAAGATAATATTTGTCTTTCTATAGGAAAATGGAATTCGCTTTAGCTCATTTCATATTTTTTTACAATCCCAAAGAAGCTTTTATAAGGTTTAAATTTTCTTCGGAATAATTGATTTTTAAGGCTTCCTGATGTCCTTTGTCTGACATTTTATCCCAGGTTTTTTTGATGATGTTTTTTAGTTTTTCTTCGTCGTGTTTGTGAACAAAAGGATCTAAATAATACTCTAAAAACACAAGGCAGATAACATCTTCTAATAGTTGAGTTTCGGCATCTTTTTTAAGCAGTTTTTTTTCGATTAAAAAAGAAACACGATCGATAAAAGTTTGATCGTAACCTGCTTTTTCCAGAATTTCGGCAGTAGTTTTAGCATGAAATTTTTTAAGTTCTTCTCTCCATTTCAAATAACCAACACGATCCATAGGGTACGATTCGCGCGCAACTTTCCATCGGCAGATGTGTTGTGCTTTTGAGGCAATTTGAATTTGTTCTGAAGCTTCGGGTTCAAACTGCATTAATCGTTCATACATTCGATTAGAATATAGTAATTCCTTTGGGTACTCTGTGTTTTGATCGATTTCGATATTTGGATCTTGTGCGTTTTCAGCATCAATCCATTCGCTTGCTTTTTGAAAAGGTGTAGTCATTTTTTGGTTTGATAATAGAATTTCAAAGATACGGAATTAAGTTTTTTTCTGCCGCGAATTTCTCGAATTAGTGCGGATTTATTGGTTTGTTTTTTGCCACAGATTAAAGGATTTTATGGATTTAATCTTGTGTTAAGTTTTTTTTCCATGAATTTCGCGAATTATTGGTTTGTTTTTTGCCACAGATTAAAGGATTTTATGGATTTAATCTTGTGTTAAGTTTTTTTTTTGCCATGAATTTCGCGAATTATTGTTTTGTTTTTTTGCCACAGATTAAAGGATTTTTTGGATTTAATCTTGTGTTAAGTTTTTTTTGCCACGAATTTCACAAATTAGTGCGAATTTAATTCGTGTTAATTTGTGAAATTGCTTCGCATGTTCGCTATCGCTCGGGTCGTGGCAAACAATTTTAATCCTTTTAATCGGTGTAATCTGTGGCCTATAAATTAGTCTGCAAAACCTACGAATACGTCGCCTTCAACAATTTTAATTGGGTAAGTTGCAATGCTATATTCTTCGCCGTTTAGGTTGGAGCCGTCTACTAACGAAAATGTTTTTTTATGCATTGGACAGGCAATTTTTGGGATATCATCTGAAGATCCGGTCATGCCTCTGGCGAGAACCATTTCCATTTTGTGCGGACAGGCATTTTGACAAGCGTACCATTCGTTGCGGCGTGCAAAATTAAAAATAGCAATTTGTTTGTTTTTGTATTTGATACAGCCTCCGCGATTGGTTGGAAAATCTTCAACTTTGCCTGCTTTGAACCAAATTACAGCATCGTTTGCATGAACTGTTTCGTATTGATTTAAGATTTCTTCCATTTTGATTGAGTTTTGATTTCCTGTTTCTTAGCCCTCTTTTTACAATCAAGAGAGATTTGATGGCGCAGTAAAAAAGAGGGTAAGAAGGACAGCAAACGTTTGTGATTTTTCTTTTTTTTTGGAGCTTTATATGTTTTGCCACAAAGACGCAAAGGCGCTAAGTTTTTTTTAAAGTTTTTATGATTTGACTTCGTGACTTTGCGTCTTTATGGCAAGATATTTTTTTTAAGTCCACGCTTTTGGCATTTTTTGATCTCTAAGCGGAACAAAAACGACATTGTCATCTTTCTCTTCAGAGTTTACAAAATGATTGAAACGTTTTAATAATCTTGGTTTTTCGAGTACTTGTTTCCATTCGCATTCGAAGGTATTTACTAAAGTCTGCATTTCGGCTTCGAGTGTTTCACAGATCCCTAAACTATCTTCGATTATAACTTCTTTTAAATATTCTAAACCTCCTTCTAGTTTTTCTAACCAGGTTGATGTTCTAATAAGCGGACCAGCTGTACGGATGTAATACATTAAGAATCTGTCCATGTATTTAATAACCGTTTCTTTGTCGATTTTTTCAGCTAATAAAACGGCATGTTTTGGATTTGCTCCGCCATTTCCGGCTATGTACAAATTCCAACCGCCTTCCACAGCGATTAATCCGAAATCTTTTCCTCGGGCTTCTGCGCATTCGCGGATGCAGGCTGAGACTCCGCCTTTTAATTTATGTGGAGAACGAATCCCTTTATATCTGTTTTCGAGTTCAATGGCAAATCCGGCGCTGTCGTCCATTCCGTAGCGGCACCAGGCATTTCCAACACAACTTTTAACGGCACGAAGGGATTTTCCGTAGGCATGACCGCTTTCAAAACCATTATCGATTAAGATTTTCCAGATTTTTGGCAAGTCACTTAAATGGGCTCCGAATAAATCAACTCTTTGTGCTCCCGTAATTTTGGTATATAAATCAAATTGTTTGGCAACTTCTCCAATAACGATTAATTTTTCGGCAGTAATTTCGCCTCCGGCAACTCTTGGTACAACAGAATAGGTTCCGTTTCGCTGAATGTTAGCCAGAAATCTATCGTTGGTATCTTGAGTTGTAACATGTTTATTTGCCGTATCGTTGTAAATACTGGAGAAAATAGAAGCCACAACGGGTTTACAAATTTCGCAGCCGTCTCCTTTTCCGTGATGATCCAGAACATCATAAAAATTCTCGTATTTATTGATTTTTACTAAATCGAATAATTCCTGACGGTTATAGCTGAAATGCTCGCAGATCACTTCTTTTACTTCTTTTCCTAATGATTTTTGAGTCGCTTTTACTAAATCAGAAACCATTGGTTTACAGCCTCCGCATCCAGAAGTGGCTTTGGTGTGTTTTACCACATCAGAAAAACTGGAACAAGTTTCGTCCAGAAGAGAGCAACAAATAGCACCTTTGGTTACATTTTCGCAAGAACAAATTACAGCGCTTTCTGGCAAGTCCATTACGCTTCCTAAACTTGAACCTTCAGAACCATCGCGAGAACCTAAAATTAAATCTTCTGGATTTTTAGGCAGGGGCATTGCGTTGCTGTAGATCTGAAAAAGCGAATTGTAATCGCTCGAGTCTCCAACCAAAATACCGCCTAATAGGGTTTTAGAATCTTTGGTTACATTTATTCTTTTGTAAATGCCACTCAATTTATTTTCATAAATGATAGCGGTTACATTTTCGTTTTCAATAAAAGGATCACCAAAACTTGCCACTTCAACACCGATTAATTTCAATTGTGTCGACATATCGATGGTTTCTCTCATGGTTTTATCGCCATTTAAGATTTGCTCAGCGGCTACATCGGCCATTTCATAACCTGGCGCAACGAGTCCGTAAATGTTTTGGTTGTAAAGTGCGGCTTCGCCAATAGCAAAAATAGAAGGATCTGATGTCTGCATTTGATTGTTTACCACGATACCGCCTCTTAGACCAACTTCAAGTCCTGAAACTCGAGCCAGTTCGTCACGAGGTTTAATTCCGGCAGATATCACCAGCATGTCTACTTTTAGCAATTCGTCATTAGCAAACATCATTCCTGTTATACTTTCGTTTCCGTCAATATATTGGGTTGCTTTGTTAAGATGAATGCCAATATTAAGCTCTTCTATTTTAGATTGCAGCATATCGCTTGCGCCTTTGTCTAATTGTCTTGGCATTAATCGAGGAGCAAATTCCACTACATGCGGATTCAATCCTAAATCTCTAACCGCTTTTGCTGCTTCAAGGCCTAATAACCCGCCACCCAGAACGGCAGCTTCGGTTGCGCCTTTTATTTTTATCTTTTTAGCGTAGGCCATAATGGCGTCCAGATCTTCTATTGTTCTGTAAACAAAAACGCCTTCTTTTTCTACTCCGTCAATTGGAGGAACAAAAGCAGAAGAACCTGTTGCTAAAACTAAGTAGTCGTACGTGTGTGTGTGTTCTAAATGGGTATGTATGGTTTTGTCTTTACGGTTAATATCTGTAATTAATTCAGATGTATTTAGAGTAATGTTGTTTTCTGCGTACCATTCGGTTGTTGATAATGATAAATCATCTGCAGATTTTCCTCCAAAGTATTCGCTCAAATGTACTCTGTCGTAAGCGCGTCTTGGTTCTTCACCAAAAACCGTAATCTGATACTTTTCCTGTCCTGATTTTGCAATGAACTTTTCGCAAAATTTATAACCAACCATGCCGTTTCCAACTACTATTACTCTAATCATGATTTCTTTAATTAAGTATTACTACGCAAATATAAGTATTTATACTTATAAAAATACTTAATATGTAAATTTTTAGATAAGATAATGTTTTTACTAATTACGTATTTTAACTTAATCTTTTACGTAGTGCGGGTTTTGAGCGTAATCTAATAGTGCTGATTGTTTTAAATTTGAAAAGATTCTAAATAAGAAATTCAAATAAATGTTGTAAATTCATAAGAATTTTACCTGTAATTTTGCTAAAAGATTATACTTCAAATAAATTATTATGAAAAATATACTCTCCCTATTGCTTCTGCTTACTTTAATAGTTGGCTGTAAATCTACAGCAGGCAAAACTTCTGATACACAAACCACTTCTGAATATGGATCTCAGGAAGATGAGTTGAAGTACTTTTTTACATCGACCGGAAATGAGCCGTTTTGGGGCTTAAAGATGGGAAATGATAATTTTGTTTTTACTTCGCTGATACCAGGAAAAGAAAAACTTATTTTTCCGGCAGTTGAAGCCATAAGAGCTATGGATGCCAATGTAAAAATGTACAAACTAAGTAACGAAACATCTACTGCAACGGTCACTATCCAGCAGGTTGATTGCCAGGATTCAATGTCGGGAGTTATTTCTCCTTATAAAGTTTCTGTAGAAATTAAAAACAATGCTGAGCTGGAAGTTAAAAAGCTAAGTGGATGTGGTAAATATAATACTGATTACCGCTTGCACGATATTTGGGTTCTGGAAGAACTAAATGGTTTTAAGGTTTTTGTAACTGATTTTCAGAGAGAATTCCCTAGAATCGAAATCAATTCATCAGAGAATAGATTTATGGGTTACGGTGGCTGTAATTCTATCAGCGGCTCTATTTTTTATGAAAAAGGTTTACTGCGTTTTTCTAAAGTAATTTCGACTTTAATGGCCTGTGCACCTGGAAATAAAGAAGGAGAATTTACTAAAGCACTCCAGAGCACCACAACTTATTCTATAGAAAATAACAGACTAACATTGTCGAATCCGTCCGGTAAGCTTTTAGTTTTTAAGAAAGTGGATTAAAATGTTTACTTCAAAAAATGTCTTATTATAGTTTTAAAATAACTTTCTTTCTAATCAGTTTGGATTGACAATGTCTTTCAAAAAAGGTTAATTCACAAAAGGCTTCGAAATTAATCGAAGCCTTTTTTATGTTAATTATTCTAATAATTCTTTAGGATCTTCATCATCACCTTCAATAAAATCCAGTTCTAAAGCTCTCACGGTTTGAACCGCATTTCCGGCAATACCACGAATTGAACCGTACATTCCCAGCGTATTGTGAACTACTTTTTCAATTTGTTTTTCTCTTTGTTTCCAAATTCTCTGCATGGCTCTTTTTTCAGAATCCAAATCGTTTTGCATTTGGGTAAAACCTTCTACAATACCTTCAATTTGTAAACGAAATTCGTTGCTGGTTAAGAAATCGTACAACATCGACATTTTATCGCCTTTGTTTTCCTGCGCCTGAACCGCCTGACTTACCTGAATTAAAGACTGACGTAAAACGGCACTTAAGCCCTTAAACTCTTCGTAAGTACAAATCCAGATTCCGTCGCGCATGCCCATACGTTCCATTCCGGCCGGCATTACTTCGGTAACTAAAACACCAATATTGGCTCTTTTAGTTCTAATATCATTTTTAAACTTCTCGATCCACGTAGGCTGAAAAGCTTTTGTTCTTTTACTTTCGTAATAAATAGAACCGCAGTTTTGCAATTCGCGTGTATTTACAATTTGAAGACAATCAGCGCCATTTGCTCCTTTTTTGATTTCATCAATGCTGTCAAGCGGAAAATTATTTGCCAGCCATTCTTCAATCGCTAATTCCATTACTTCGCCTTGCAATTGCATAGAACCTTGTTCCTGTTTGCGTTTCATTTCTTCAATCAGCTTTTTCTGATCGTCAGATTGCTTTTGGTATTCTTTTATTTTCAGCTCGTTTTTTTCTTCTTCCTGTTTGCGGATTTTATCGCGTTCCAAAACCAAAGTAGCATTTAACTGCTTTTGTGCCTCGGCTTCAATTGCTTCTTTCATTTCCAGTTTTTCACGTTGGAGTTTTGCAATTTCGCCCTGCATTTTATTTAATTCCCTGATTTTATCTGATTTCTCAGAAAGCTCTTTTTCCATTAAAAGCAAACGATCTTTGTTTTCTTCTTCGAGTTTCGTTTTTAGCTTTTCAGTAATTTCTTTTTCAGCTGTCTTTTTTTCGCGCTCTAAACGTTCAGCAAAAAGTTCGTTTTCCTGCTTTTTTTTGGCCTCAAATTCGGTTTTGGCTTTTTCGAGCTGTTCGTTTTTAAGTTCTAATTCTTTATTTTGGATCGTAGCTTTTTGTTGAAATTCTTTACGGATACTATCTTCCAATTGATGTTTTAAAACATCATTGACATCGATAGGAGTTCCGCAGTTTGGACACTGAATTGAAGATTGTTCAGCCATTTTTATTGATTTTATTTTTGTAGCATTATAATTTGCTAAGGTATTTAAAAGTTCTCTTTTTATAATGTGGATTTCTGTAATAAATTGTAACGTTTTTTTGTTATTGCCTTTGTGACAATAAAAACTCAACAGCAGATTGCGTGATTTCAGAATCGTCTGCTTTTGAGGTGATAATAGAAACATCGGTAAAAAGATTTACTTTTTTGAGTTCCATAAAACCAATCTCAGAATCCTGATTGTTTTTGGCAATATTTGAAGGCACGATTGAAATTCCCAGTCCGTTTTTGACTAATTGTACAATTGAGTTAATATTATTCGCTTCGTGAATAATCTTCGGCGTAAAGCCATAAAAAGCACAAAGTTCTAATAAAACTTCGTGATAATGCGGTGCATAATCTTTATTGAAGAATATAAAAGTTTCGTCTTTTAGGTTTAGAATTTCTTTTTCGGATTTTAATTGGATACTATTTTTATTGTAAACTAACGAAAATCCATCCTGAAACCATAAATGTGATTTTATTTTAGGAGATTTTATTGGAGAACGAATAATTCCCATTTCGATTTTTCCTTGTTCTAAAGCGTTGATTTGCTTTGTAGTTGAAACCTCAAATAATTTGAAGTTTACATAAGGAAATTGTACTTTTAGATGTTTAATTAATTCTGAAATTACGGCTGAATAAATGGAGCTGATATAAGCAATTCTGAATTCGCCGGAAACATTCTCGCCAATCTTTTTTGTTTTGACGGCAACGCGTTCCAGATTCTGAAAAAGTGCTGTAACTTCTTTCTCGAAATATTTTCCAGCTTCGGTAAGTTCTACTTTTTTATTGTTCCGAATAAATAGTTTCGCTTGTATTTCTTCTTCCAATTCAATAATCTGACGGCTTAATGGCGGCTGCGAGATAAAAAGTTTTTCTGAAGCTCTGGTAAAGTTTAGTTCTTCGGCGACAGCCAAAAAATATTTTAAGTGACGTAATTCCATAATACTTATAAGGTATTGTTTAATGATAAAAATAGTATTTTTAAAGTATTTATGAAAGGAATAGTTTTGAAAAAGAAAAAAACAAATCTCTCGCAGATCTTGCAGATGGAGCAGATTATGAGTTTAGATAAAATCATCTTAATCACAATATTCCAATCAATAATAGCAAAAAAGATTCGCTCAATTTGTTCAATCTGTGAGAGATTAAAAAGCAAGAAGTATGAAAAAATCAACTATTGAAGAAATTAAAGAACGGTTTGATAATGATGTCGAAAGATTTTCAAATTTAGAAACGGGACAATTATCTACAATTGACGCAAAAGTTTCTTTAGAATTAATTACCGAAGCCTCAAAACGAATTGTGCCTAATGCGACTCATGTTTTAGATATAGGCTGTGGTGCCGGAAATTATACTTTAATGATGTTATCTAAATTGCCCAATTTAAACTGTACTTTGGTCGATTTGAGTCGGCCAATGTTAGATAAGGCTTTAGAAAGAGTTTCGGCAGCAACAAACGGAAAAGTAGAAATAAAAGAAGGGGATATTCGTGAAGTTGATTTAGAAGAAAATACTTTTGATATTATTTTGGCTGGAGCAGTTTTGCATCATTTACGCGACGATCAGGATTGGGAAACTACTTTTACAAAATTGTTTAAATTATTGAAACCGGGCGGCTGTTTTATGGTTTCGGATTTGATTACGCAGGATACTGATTTATTGAATGAATATACGTGGCAGCGATACGGTGAATATTTAGAAGGAATTGGCGGTGTTGCATATCGCCAAAATGTATTCGATTATATCGCCAAAGAAGATACACCAAGATCAATGAATTATCAATTGGATTTAATGAAAAAAGTGGGTTTTAAAAGCGTAGAAATTTTGCATAAAAATATGTGTTTCGGAGCTTTTGGCGGGATTAAATAAGTTTTTTAATAGCCACGAATTCACGAATTAATCTAAATTAAATACTTTGCGTATAGATTGGAAAGAATAAAATTCGTGAATTCGCGGCAAAAAAACTTAGATAATATCTACAACAATTTTTCCAATTGCAGACCCGTCACTTACTGCTTTATGGGCTTCCATAGCATTATCCAGAGTGAATTTTCTTGGATCAATAATTGGTTTTAATTTTCCTTCTTCAATTAGTTTTGTTGTTTCTTTTAAGATATCTCCGTGATGTTTACGATTTTCGTTTCCAATCATAGGACGTAAAACGAAAACACCGTGAATACTTGCAGAACGAAGAGAACTTGTTGCTAATGTATGAGTTCCAAAAGCATAACAGCTGCTGATTTGCCCGTAATGACGAATCGCTTTAAATGAGTCATCTAGAGACTGGCCTCCAAGGGTATCGTAAATAACATCAAAACCTTTTCCGTCTGTGTATTGATTAACGTAATCTTCAACGGGTGTGCTTTTATCAATTGGGGTTGCTCCAAAAGCTTTTACAAAATCTGCTTTTTGCTCAGAAACGGTTGCGAAAACTTCGGCACCAAAAATTTTAGCGAGCTGTACTACCATGTGGCCAACGCCGCCGGCTCCTGCATGAACCAAAACTTTGTCGCCTTTTTGTACTCTGGCTCTGTCAATCAAACCTTCCCAAGCGGTAAGCAAAACCAGCGGAATACCAGCTGCTTCTTTCATACTTAGATTTTTTGGTTTTATGGCCAGTAAATCAGCATCAACGGATGTATATTGGGCTAAAGTTCCCTGAAGTCCCAGAACGCCTCCGGCAAGTCCGTAGACTTCATCTCCAACTTTAAAATCGGTAACGCCTTCGCCAACTGCTTCGATTACTCCGGCAAGATCTGTTCCTAAAACAGCAGGCAATACTGGAGATGCATAGGGCGAAAGTCCAAGTCTGATTTTGTTATCGATTGGGTTTACGCCGCTTGCGTGTATTTTTACCAAAACTTCTCCTTTTTTTGGAGCTGGTTTTTCGATTTCGGTGCTTACAAATTCAGATTCGTAAGTATTAGTTAAAAGTGCTTTCATTGTTTTAATTATAGTATTTGAACTGTTTTGTAAACCTGAATTGGTGAGGCAACTAAACTTTCGCTTTTAGTAATAAATTCTAGTAAGTAGGGCTGGTTGTTATGTATGTCAAGACCTGGCTGATCTTTCCATTCTTCCCAAATAATAAAAACATTTTCACTATGATGAAGATCATAACGAATGCAGGCTGCTTCTTTTCTGGTTTCAGTAACCAGGTGATTTAACATGCTTTGAACTTGTTCTATATTTTCGGGTTTGCTTTTGAAAATTGCGGTAATCGATATCATGATTATAAGGTTTTAAAAGTTTCTTCTAAATGTTTGGTGTAATTTTCTTTGAAGATGACAATGTTTTCTGCAGTTGCACCTTTTTCAACGTCGTGGAAATGGAAACCGTCTAATTTTTCCATACCTACAAATTTATTCATTTTATGGAAACCAAACATAACTCCATCATCTACAGATGTTTCTTCGAAGAATTCTCCCGGAAGTGTAAAGGCAGTTGCGGGTGCATTCCAGCTTGTAGTAAGCATATATTTGCGTCCGTGCAGCATTCCACCGGTTCCGTAATTGATGTCAGGATTTACACGGCTTCTTCCGTCGCTTTTGTAAATTCCTTTTTGGTGCCCGGCAGTAAAAACGTCGTCAATGTATTTTTTGAAAAGATTTGGTAATTGAAACCACCAAACTGGTGTATGATAGACAACAACATCTGCCCAAACAAATTTTTCTACTTCTTGATCTAAGTCAAAATCTTGTTTGATATCGGTTGTTTTAATTTCGTAATTTTTACTTTTTAAGTATTCGATTGTCCAATTGGTAACGGTTTCATTGAATTTTCCGCCTGAATGCGCAAAATTTTGACTTCCGTTGATGATGAATATTTTCTTCATTTTACTTTTTGTTCTGATGAATCTGGGCTGCGTGAGGGATAGGAGCGATATCCTTTTTCTTTTTTCTTTAAAAAGGAAAAGATTTAGCGGATAGCCCGGTTCGCCGCGGCGAAACACGCCCAAATTGTTATTATTTAATTTTTGAGATTTTTTATTATTTCAATTTTGAAATCGCCTGATTAATGAACTCTAATTCAGAAGCTGATAAATCGAAATCCATTGTTTTTGCATTAGAAATAGCTTGTTCTGCGTTTCTTGCTCCGGCTAAAACAATGGTGATTCCTTTTTGTAAAGTCGTCCAGCGTAAAACTAATTGTGAAATTGACATGTGTTTTGTGTTGGCCAATGAGCTTAATTCTTCGACTAAAGTTTTTACTTTTTGAAGATCAAACTGACCGAAATAACCGTTTCTGTGATCGTTTTCTTTTAGTTTACCGTTGGTGAAATATTTTCCGGTTAATAACCCTCGTTCCATTGGGCTGTAAGCAATGATTCCTATGTTTTCCTGAATAGTAAGCGGTACTAAATCGGTTTGAATTGCCTGATTCAGCATACTAAACGGAACTTGGTTTGATGCTAATTGTATTGTTTTTTGCGCTTCTTTAATTTGGTCAGCATCGTAATTACTCACTCCAGCTGCTCTGATTTTTCCTTGTTGAATAAGGGTTTCTAAAGCTTCCATAGTTTCCTGAATTGGAGTAGTGGAGTCTGGCCAGTGAATTTGTAATAAGTCGATATAATCTGTTTGAAGACGTTTTAAGCTTTCTTCTACTTCTTTTATTATGTTGTTTTTTGAAGCGTATTTATAAATTGGTAATTTTTTTCCGTTGTCATCGGCATCAAAAAAGAAATCACCTTTTCCGTTATTGCTTCCGTCCCAAACTAAACCAAATTTGGTTAGTAATTGGACTTTTGAACGATCTTGAGATTTTAAAGCTTCACCAATCATTTCTTCACTTAAACCAAATCCGTAAAAAGGAGCGGTGTCTATTGTAGTTACGCCGTGTTCGATAGAAGCGTGAATAGAGTCGATTGAATCTTTCTTTTCGTTTCCGCCCCACATGTTACCGCCAATAGCAAATGCACCGTAAGTTATAGTTGATAATTCAAGTTCTGAGTTGCCTAATTTTCTATATTCCATGATGTTAAAATTGATGTCTTAAAATTTTTTGACAAAATTATACCATTTTTTTAAGTGTTAAATTGTATATATTTGTCTTTTTTAGGTATATTTGCATCCTGATTTAATTTTTGCAGATTATGAAAAAAGAAAATTTATACGAACCGTTTACAGTGTCTTTCGAAACATTGGATGAATATCCGGATGTTGGAGATCGTCATAATTTTTTTGAATTGGTTTATATTTTAAGCGGAACAGGAACGCAGTGCATCAACAAAAACATTTTTGAGTATGATGCTGGACACATGTTTTTATTGACGCCTGAGGATTGTCATAATTTTACAATTGAGACAAAAACGAAGTTTTTCTTTTTGAGGTTTAATGATATTTATTTGAAAAATTCGAGTCTGCAAAACGAGAACATTCAGCGTTTAGAATATATTCTGCAAAATGCCAATCATCAGCCGGGATGTATTTTAAAGAATGATGCCGATAAATGTTTGGTAAAAGTAATGGTTGAAGCTATTTGTCGTGAACATCAGGATAAAGATGTTTATAATAAAGAGTTAATTCAGCAATTGGTTAATACCTTGATTATTATTGTGGCAAGAAACATTGCGAAGTATTTACCGGAACAGGTAAATGTAGGTTCTGAAGCTAAGGCGATGGATATTTTACAATATATTCAGACGAATATTTACTATCCGGAGAAGATTAAAGCAGAATCTATTAGTGATTATTTCGGGATTTCGAATACCTACTTAGGGCGCTATTTTAAAAAGCATGCCAGCGAAACAATGCAGCAATATATCAGCAATTATAAAACAAAGCTGATTGAACATCGTTTACAATTTAGCGATAAGCGTATTAACGAAATTGCGTATGAATTTGGTTTTACAGATGAAAGCCACTTTAATAAATTCTTTAAAAAACAGAGAGGGAATAGTCCTTCGGAGTTTAGAAAAACGATTCGTATTAGTGCGTAAACACGAATTACACTAATTTGCATTAATTTTTTTAACCACAGATTTCATGGATTAAAAGGATTTTAATTTGTGTTAATTCGTGCAATTTGTGTGTTAAATAATCTTCTTGATTACACGCAGTTTATGTGTGTGTTTATTTATTTCAGGATTGTAAATTCCTGAATGGTCTAAACGGTCTATACGTACTTTTCCGCTTGCATGAATGATGTAATTATTTTCCATTATAATGCCTACGTGTGTAATGTTTCCTTCGTCATTATCGAAAAAGGCTAAATCTCCGGCTTCACTTTCTTCTATAAAACTTAATGGTTCGCCGTCAAGTGCCTGCTGTGATGCATCACGATGAATTTTATATCCGTTTAGTTTGTAAACCATCTGTGTAAAACCAGAACAATCAATTCCAAAAGGTGTTTTGCCTCCCCATAAATAGGGTGCGTTTAAATACATAAAAGCAGTGCTTATAAGTGCGCTTTTTGGTTTTATGCCGCTAGTTTTTGTTCCTTCAAAATCAAAATTTGCAGTATTGATTTCGCTGTTGTTTAGAAAAGTTAAAGAAGCTCCAAGCGGAATTGGCAACAATAAATTGTCCGGAGCTGTGATATAATCAATTAAGTCAGCATTTAAAATAATGGCTTCTTTGCTTAATAAATTATAATTTGCCTCAGAAATTACCTGATATTGTTTAGAATCGACCCATCCTTCATAATCGTCAAACTGAATTTTTATTCGGGCCCATTGATTATGGCGTTCTAAAATTTCGACGTGTTCGCCAAACAAAAGTTGTGTAACGATTTCACTTCTGTCACTAGGTTCAGATCGAACGGGTACTATGGCAAGATTACAAATTCCGAACATTTAGGTAATGTATTAGTTGAAAATTAGGAGTTATAACGATTCATAACTCCTAATTATAATTTTAATTATGCTCTTTCGATAACAATTGCAGATGCTCCACCGCCGCCGTTGCAAATAGCTGCTGCTCCGGTTTTGGCATTGTTTTGCTCTAACACGTTTAGTAAGGTTACAATAATACGTGCTCCAGAACAACCTAGAGGATGTCCTAATGAAACCGCACCACCGTTTACGTTCACTTTATCGTTATCAAGATTTAAGATTTTTGAATTGGCAAGACCAACAACAGAGAATGCTTCGTTGAATTCGAAATAATCAACATCTCCAATTGCGATTCCTGCTTTATTTAATGCTTTTGGTAATGCTTTTGCAGGGCTTGTAGTGAACCATTTTGGTTCCTGAGCCGCGTCTGCATAACCTTTTATGTAGGCTAGGGGTTTTAAACCTAATTCGTTTGCTTTCTCTTCAGACATTAAAACTAATGCTGCAGCACCATCATTGATTGTAGAGGCATTTGCAGCGGTAACAGTTCCGTCTTTTGTAAAAACAGCGCCTAAAGTAGGGATTTTGTCTAGTTTTACATTTGTATATTCTTCGTCTTTTGAGAATATAACAGGTTCACCGCGTCTTTGTGGTACTTCAACAGGAACAACTTCATTGTCAAATTTTCCGGCGTCCCAGGCCTTTGCGCTTCTTTCATAAGACTGAATCGCGAAATTGTCCTGTTCCTCACGGCTGATGTTGTATTCAGCTGCACATAAATCAGCGCAAACTCCCATTGCGTTGTTGTCGTAAGCATCTGTCAAACCATCTTTTTGCATTCCGTCAAGCATTGTTGCCGGACCAAATTTGTTTCCGTTGCGCATTTGCACATAATGTGGAATCAAGCTCATACTTTCCATTCCGCCTGCAACTACGATTTCAGCATCTCCACAAGCGATTGCCTGGGCGCCAAACATTACAGCTTTCATTCCAGAGGCACAGACTTTGTTTACTGTTGTGGCAGCAACTTTTTCTGATAATCCTGCAAAAAGCGCAGCCTGACGAGCCGGAGCTTGTCCAACGCCTGCCTGGATTACGTTCCCCATGAAAACTTCATCAACTAATTTTGGGTCAAGGTTAATTTTAGAAAGGGCTCCTTTTATGGCAGCAGCGCCTAATTTTGGTGCGGGTACGGTAGATAACCCTCCCATGAAACTTCCGATAGGTGTTCTAACGGCAGAAACAATCACAACTCTTTTGTTCATTTTCTGTTAATATTAGTTATCTAGCAAATTTACTCTTTATTTGAATAAATTCAAATTTTGTCTCAAATACGATGATTTTAAATTTAAGATGAAATTTTTGTTAATTCTATTTGTTTGATTGTGAAGTGGTTTTGAAAAAAGATTAAAAAAACTTAAAAAAAAGCTTGAAAATACTTGTGAGATATGGAATGTTGTCTTACATTTGCAACCGCAAAACAGAACACGTTTCTTGAGCTTGGAGAGGTGCCAGAGCGGTAATGGAGCAGATTGCTAATCTGTCGACGGGTAACCGTCGCCAGGGTTCGAGTCCCTGTCTCTCCGCTTAAATTTTGCCTTCGGGGTGTAGCGTAGCCCGGTTATCGCGCCTGCTTTGGGAGCAGGAGGCCGCAGGTTCGAATCCTGCCACCCCGACTTTTTAAAAGTTTTGTGAAAACTTATTTTGGTTCCATAGCTCAGCTGGATAGAGCAACGCACTTCTAATGCGTAGGTCGAAGGTTCGAATCCTTCTGGGATCACAACAAAAGCCACTCAATTTGAGTGGCTTTTTTGTTTTTACTCCTTTTTTTTTATTTTTAGAAGTGCTGTTAAATTATTTATCTTCTTATTAATTTTAAATCAGATCTTGATAGAAAGTTATATTGCGTACATTAACGGGATCCCATCCTCCGTTTGAAATGCGATGCAGTTCAATATAATAAACTCCTTCTTCAAGATAAATATCACCCAATTCTTTTATTTGGTAGTTATTAAAATTATTGTTGATTGTGGTAAATGGATAAATAATACTTAAACTATCCTTTATCATCAATTGGAATTTTCCTGAATAACCAGCCAGCTCGCTTTTCCAGTGATAAATACCTGTTTTGTTTATTTTTACTCTCCAGGCTGCATAAGCTTGTCCGTTTGTCCATCCTCCTATATTGTAATTTGGGGCATTTTCTATATTGATGCCGCTTCCGTGTAGTATGGCATTTTTTGCAGGGAGCACAAGAGTTTTGTCTGCATTTTGATTGATGATAGGTGTTGTGTCAACTGGGAGGTGAATTGAAATTTGACGTACATTAACAGGATCCCATCCTCCGTTTGAAATACGATGCAGTTCGATTTCATAAACGCCAACAGGTAAATTGATGGTTCCTATAGATAAGGTTTGGTAGTTCGTAAAACCGCTTGTTGTAATAGTAAACGGATAAGGACCTTGATCTGTTTCATTTACTTTAATTATAAACTGCCCAGAGTAGCCGGATACAACTGCATCAAGAATGAAGTTTCCGGATTGAATAACTTCAACGTGCCAGGTTGCGAACTTACTGTCGTCAGTCCAGCCTCCTAAGTTGTAAAGAGGTCCGTTTTCGATGCTTAATCCTGTTGCGATAGCATCGACAGCATTTAAATTAAGTGTGCTGTCTTTAAATTGTTTTACAAAAGGTATGAGGATATCTACAATTACTGACATCTCTAAAACAATAGTGGTGCTAATACTATCTATAGGGTTGGCAGGTACCGGAATAATGTATCCTGATCCTTTGTCGTTAGGGCTTATGTTTAATGCCGTTTTGGTAATATCGGCTAGAAAATAGCCTTTAACGATGCTTCCGTCAAGAAGGTCGGGAACGACTAAATTTCCATCAATAGGCCAGTTATCTGTAAAAACATGTAGGTATAGGTATTGTGTTCCGTCTACGATTTTTCGGGTAGCGCGCCCCCAAGGTAATTGTTTGGTGTAGGGACTGGGTTGAACTTTTTCTATAGCTATTTTGTTTATAGCCATCCAAACGGCAAATCCTTCCAGTCTGTTTATGGCTTGAGGAGGGAATGTTCCGTCAGCTTCAGGGCCAACATTGAGCAGAAAATTACCTCCTTTACTAATAATATCGATTAATTTTTGAAGTAAATCTGTTTCGGTTTTCCAGCGTGGGTCGTAAGCGTCATATCCCCAATTGTCATTCATGGTCATGCAGGTTTCCCAATCTGTTCCATTTCCGTTTGGAGGCATACTTGGAATATTTTGTTCTGGGGTAAAATAATCTCCGGTTAAATCATCTTCCATTCGGTTATTGAATATTAAGCGATCAGATCCGGGTATGTTTTTAATAGCTTTCATCATTCGGTAGCGGAATTCAGGTGTGCTTCCGCCTCCCATATCCCACCAAATTAGGTCAATGCCATAATCATTAATCATGGTATGGATATGGGGAATTACGATAGTATTAGTATATTTTGATTGATCTTCGTAAGAAGCTTCGTGACTTGGAGTTGTGTTTTGAGGAATCCATCCCATTCCTCCGGGATTCATCCAATCTAAACATTGCGAATAGTAAAACCCAATTTTTAAGCCTGCTGCATGAGCTGCTTCTACTAAATCTTTCAAAATATCGGCTGAAATATTCGTATCGTCTTCAATATTGTATCCTATATGATTTGTGTGCATCAATGCAAAGCCTTCATGATGTTTGGCGGTGATGACAATGTATTTCATGCCGGCATCTTTTGCCATTTTTACCCAATCGAAAGCATTGAAGTTTTGTGCTGTAAAATTTTGCTGCCAGCGCGTTTTGTATTCTGCTCTTGGTATTTGAGCAGCAAACATAATCCATTCGGCGTATTGACCGCGTTGATAAGGTTCGCCGGTAGAAGGATCGATTTTAATTGTCCCATCCGGATTAATCCATTCAGGGCGATAGGCTGAATAGTAATCCTGCATCCAATGATCAGGATTAACGTAAGTTCCTGACTTCATCAAAGTAGGACCTGTATAATGTCCGGCTAACCCTGAATAGGCGCCCCAATGAAGAAATAAGCCAAAACCAGCTTCACGCCACCAGGCCATCCGCTGATCTTTGTGTAATTTTGTTTCTTCGGTTGCAACATAAAGGTTAGTGCTTAACTTCGTAAAAAGATTCTGATTGTCATCTCTGCCTCTTACGGAGAAGTAATAAATATCAAAAGCATTCAGATTATCTATTATTATCGAATTGGCAGTTACATTTTGATGAAAAACCCCTTCTTTAAATATATCGTATGATGTTATACCTGGAAGCGGATCCCATGATAAAGTAAGAGAGTTCGTTTGTATGTTGGTTGCCTTTAATTCTTTAGGATTGTTATTGTAAAAAGGATTGATGTCAATTTCGGTATCACTAAAAGTTAGTTCGTCAATATAAACAATATCGCCAATGGCACGATTATCTGTAAAATCAGGTTGAATGCCAAAAGCAGAAATATCTTTTACTTTGTTTGTTAGTAAATCAAAAACGACTACTCCCCATTCATTTACTTTATCTAATGGACTTTGAGGTAAGAATTCAGTCGAAATATTTAATCTGATCTGAGAATTTGGATTATTTCGATAATATTTCATGTATAAATATTTGTACTCAGAAAGCGGTTGATTTAGTGTACAGAAAAATCCAGCCCATTTAGCAGTATTGCCAATCCGTTCAAATTTCAGGACCTTATTGCTTTGGTTTGATCCTGTTTTGTCTGGATTATTCACTACTGTAATTTGCATATCGCCGGCTGGGTTGATATTTATTTTATTTGTAAAGTTAATTTGTCCGTTTTCGAAATTATCAAGTAAAAGTGGTTCTCTAGTGATCGGACGCGGATAATAATCTGGTTTAAAGTTTAGTTTGCCTAATGCTGTCTGGATTTCTGGTGCAGACATAAAATACTCCCAAAGTAATCCCGAGCGATAATTTTCGATCATACAAATAATAGGTCCTTGATCAATAGCTAAATAGCTGCCATCGACCCAATTCGCAGTTTCGTTAAAAGAATCTATAAATCCTGCTTTTTCATTCCAGATTTTTGTTCCTAGCTTTTCGTAAAAATATCTCAACGCTGCCAATGATTCTTTTGGAGTATAGGGCATTGATGAGATGGCTGCTGTTGGGGCAATTACACCTTTATCATTTCCGGGCGAATGTGCGCTGTAACTCGTGTTTCCGTCAGAAGCAGTCAATCCCCAGGCTTTATTTTCTCCGTACCCAGTATATTCTAATGGATTTTGTTCGCAATAGGCTCTATTTATGAGTGTGTGAGCCACGTTTTGTTGAAAATAATTTACATCATTATGTGTATCTCTTAAATTTTTCGGGTTAAAACCCAAAAAGGAATAATGGGCAAAAAATAAAGGGCCTCCTTTGGCGTTTCCATTGCCAATTGGAAGTGTTATATTGTAAAATCTTTGATTTTTAGTTTTATAAGTACCGCCAGATGACCAGCCGCTTTGCCATAAACTTGGATTTATAGCATGAGTGGGTGAGGCGATAGCTAATAGATAGGTAATCATGCACTCGTTCCAGCCAACAACTTGCAATTTTAGGGTATTTTGTAATTCATTATCACAATGCCAATACAGCTTATCTGATCCAAATGTAAAATAATTCCAGTCGACATTGTTCCAAAGTATATTGATTTTAGCAACTAGACTTTGTTCGGTTAAGATTGGCTGATTAAAATACTGGCGCGCCGTAATTAAACCTTGTATCATATAAGAGGTTTCTACAAGATCGCCTCCATTATCGTCAGTGCTAAACGGAATTGTTTCGCCGGTATTTGCGTTAATCCAATGGGCAAAAGCGCCTTTATAATTAGTTGCTGAATTAGTTAAAAAATCAACAATTTTCTCAATCCGCTGACGTCCTTCGTCTCTGGTGATAAAGCTTCTTTCTATGCCGACTAAAATTGCCATCACTCCAAATCCTGATCCGCCTGAGGTAACGGTGTTTCCTGCTGTTCCGGAAACAGGTATACGCTCATACGCCATTCCTGAACTAGAGGCATAATCCCAAAAGTATTTAAAGGTGTATTGTTGTATTTTGTTAAGCAACTCCTCATCGGTAAGTATGTCTGATGGTAAATTAGATTTTCTCATAAGATTAGTTAGTTTAATGTGTTAATAATATCTGTAAGGTTTATTGGGAACCTAATTGTTTTAAATCAAAACCAAAGTATATATGGGGAATGGGCTCTTAGAAGTAAGATGGCGGGTAGAATTTTTAAAACGATTCACTAAATAATTGGATTATTTATTTGTAAATCAAATAGTTAAAAATTGTATAGTACGAATGTATTAATTATTGCAGAATATCACAACAGATAAAGTAGTATTTTACTTAGTTTTCACCAGATACATACAAAAGGGTATACATATATAGGAGTAAAATTATACTATAATATATAAGAGTAGATTTCATTCCCACAACCCGACAGGTTTTTAAAAACTGTCGGGTTTGTTTTTGTTATACATATATATAAGTAGAAAGCCTCGATTGTCAGGCTGAGCGAAGTCGAAGCCCTTTTGATTTTGGAATTTGAAATTAAGCGTGAACAGTTTTTGGAATTTGGAATTTTCATTATTGGAATTTTAAGGAGCAATTTCCCGCTATCCGCTGCAATCTTTTATTTTGAACCCCAAAATAAAAGGATTTCCACTACTATCGGGGCTATGATATGCGTTTCCAAAAGAAAATACAGGGAAGAAAGCAGGTTTCCAGAAGAAAAGACGGCTTGAAAAAGAAACTCTGCGCCTCTGCGTCTTTGCGAGATTCGAAAAACATGAGCAGAAAACCAAGCTTTGTGTCTTAGTGTCTTCGGGGCAAAATAAAGCAGAGCAGGGCAAAACCACACAAAAACAAAGATAACCCCAAAACAAACCAAAAAACTTTGCCTTGTAAAAAACGCATAACCAGCGACTTATAAAAAAGATTAAAAAAACTCGCTAAAAGGGCTTGTAAATGTAAATAAAGGTGGTACTTTTGCACCCGCAACAACGACAAACGTTCCCTGAAACACTGACAAGCAGACGAGATTAAGACGAAAAGAAATTTTCAAAAAAAGATTGTGAAAAGCTTGTGAGAATGGAAAACGGATGTTACATTTGCACCCCGCAAAACACGGAAAGTTCCTTGAGAGATTGGCAAGAAAAAATAGAAAAATGAGACGAAAAAAAAGTTTCAAAAATTTTTAAATTTTTCTTGCGAGAAACAAAAGAAATTTTTAGTTTTGCACCCGCTTTGAAACACAAGCGAAAACAAAAAGAAATACACGTTCGTAGACATATTGAATTGACAGCCGTTCCGATGCAAATCGGAACAAATAATAAAGAGTAATAGAATCGTTAGATTCGGAAAAAGACCACTAGAATAAAGCATCGCAATATAATATAAAAAATATACGATGAAGAGTTTGATCCTGGCTCAGGATGAACGCTAGCGGCAGGCTTAACACATGCAAGTCGAGGGGTATATGTCTTCGGATATAGAGACCGGCGCACGGGTGCGTAACGCGTATGCAATCTGCCTTTCACAGAGGGATAGCCCAGAGAAATTTGGATTAA